>NZ_JBIVUQ010000021.1:0-128251 GCF_044757265.1 Streptomyces sp. NPDC091292
GTTGATAGGCCAGATCTGGAAGCCCTGTAAGGGGTGGAGGTGACTGGTACTAATAGGCCGAGGGCTTGTCCTCAGTTGCTCGCGTCCACTGTGTTTGTTCTCAGACAACGAACAGTTGTGCTGGCTGAACAGTTTCACTACTTAATTGAAGAGTGTGCTTGTTCGCTGCCCTGTTCAAACCCCGTTGAAAAACGGGGCGACTGATAGGGTTTCGGTGGTCATAGCGTAAGGGAAACGCCCGGTTACATTCCGAACCCGGAAGCTAAGCCTTTCAGCGCCGATGGTACTGCAGGGGGGACCCTGTGGGAGAGTAGGACGCCGCCGAACAATTTTTGAGGACCTCTGGTCCCAGCGTTCATGCTGGGGCCAGAGGTCCTTTTTTGTTTTGCCAAGGCGCGCCGGGTACCCGGCTGCGTAAGAATGACTGCGGTACCTAAGACAGGAGTCACCCATGTCCACCAACTCTCCCGACGACCGACCCGAGCGCGAGCAGCGCCGGCGGGACAGCGGTGACCGCGGGGGATACCGAGGGGGACCGCGTCGCGACAACGACCGTGGTGGGTACGGCCGTTCAGACGATCGAGGCCGCGATGACCGTGGCCGTGACAACCGTGGTCGGGACGATCGCGGGCGTGATGATCGTGGTCGGGACGATCGCGGTCGTGGGCGTGACGGTGACCGGGATCGCGGCAGCCGGCCCTCTGGTGACCGCCGTGACAGTGGGGACCGTGGTGGGCGCCCGCCGTTCCGACGTGATGATCGGCCGAGCGGGCCGCGCCGCGATGACCGGTCGAGTGGACCTCGGCGGGACGACCGCCGGGACGATCGTGACCGTGGCTTCCGCAGGGACGGCGACCGGCCGACCTATCGACGTGACGACCGTCGCGATGACCGGCGTACCGATGATCGCCGCTCCGATGACCGCCGTACTGACGATCGGCGTGGGGGTGACCGTCCCGGGTTCCGGCGTGACGGTGATCGGCCTCCGTTCCGGCGCGATGACCGTCGGGATGACCGGCGTGACGGCGATCGCGGTGGGTTCCGGCGGGACAACGATCGTCGGGATGACCGGCGCGATGGTGATCGTGGTGGGTTCCGGCGGGACGACAGTCGTGGCGGTGGTGGGGATCGTCCGGGGTTCCGGCGTGACGGTGACCGGCCCACGTACCGGCGGGATGACCGGCGGGATGACCGCCGTACCGATGACCGGCGTGATGGTGATCGGCCTCCGTTCCGGCGTGATGACCGTCGGGATGACCGGCGTGACGGTGACCGTGGTGGGTTCCGGCGGGACAACGATCGTCGGGATGATCGGCGCGATGGTGATCGTGGTGGGTTCCGGCGGGACGACAGCCGTGGGGGTGGTGGGGATCGTCCGGGGTTCCGGCGTGACGGTGACCGGCCCACGTATCGGCGTACCGACGATCGGCGTGACGGCGATCGGGGTGGGTTCCGGCGGGATGACAGTCGCGGCGGTGGCGGTGGCTATCGCGGGCGGGACGATCGTGGGCCTCGGCGTGATGACAGCCGTGGGCGGCCCGGTGGGTTCCGGGGCCGGGACGACCGGCACGGTGGTGACGAGCGACGCGGTGGCGGGCGGTTCCGCGATGAGCGGGAGCGTGACCGTGAGCCCATCAAGCGGCTGCCGATCCCGGAGGACGTGACGGGCGAGGAGATCGACCGTGACGTACGGCAGGAGCTGCAGAGCCTGCCCAAGACGCTCGCCGAGGACGTCGCCAAGAACCTGGTGATGGTGGCGCGGCTCATCGACGAGGACCCCGAAGGCGCGTACGGATACGCCAAGGTCGCCCTGCGGCTCGCCTCGCGCGTCGCGGCCGTACGGGAAGCCACCGGCTTCGCCGCGTACGCGACCCAGAAGTACAGCGAAGCGCTCGCCGAGTTCCGGGCCGCACGGCGCATGACCGGCGGTGTCGAGTTGTGGCCCCTGATGGCGGACTGCGAGCGAGGGCTCGGGCGACCCGAGAAGGCACTCGACATGGCCGGCGCGCCCGAGGTGCAGAAGCTCGACAAGGCCGGACAGGTCGAGATGCGGCTCGTGACGGCCGGGGCCCGGCGTGACCTGGGGCAACTCGAAGCCGCCATCGTCACGCTCCAGAGCCCCGAGCTGGCGTCGAACTCGATCCAGCCGTGGACCGCGCGCCTGCGGTACGCCTACGCCGACGCACTGTTGGAGGCGGGGCGTGAGGACGAGGCACGTGAGTGGTTCGCCAAGGCTGTCGAGTCCGACAAGGACGGCAGCACGGACGCCTCCGACCGGCTCGCCGAGATGGACGGTGTCGAGTTCGTCGATGCGCTGGGCGAGGACGAGGACGGCCCCGTGGGCGCCCACGACGACGACGTTTCAGATGACGACGGTGACAAAGGCGATCACGATGAGGATGATGACGACGAGGACGGCGGGGAGCGTCGCGGCGTCTGACCGTCATCCGGCGAGGCTGCGCAGGACCAGACCCGTCGCCGGCTTCGGGCCGAACGACGTGGACTTGCGCGGCATCGTCACCCCCTGACGAGCCAGGTCCCGTACGACCTCCTCGCGCACCGGGTGCAGCAGCACGGCCGTGCCACCGTCGCGTTCCGCCTTCGCGACGGTGGCCGCGGTGTCGTGGATGTAGGCGATCTGGTCCGGCGTATCAGGAATGTGCCAGACATGGTCGAGCAGCGTGCTGTGCAGCACAGTCGCGTCCAGCGTGCGCCACGCGCGCGGGCGGTCCTGCGGGACGGTACCCGCCAGCAGGTCGGGCGCCGGACGGTCGACCAGGTGGAACCCGCCGTCGCCCGCCAGAACGAACGCGTTCCCTTCGGCGGCTGCCTCTCCAAGACGCTCCAACGCGCGCGTAAGAGGGCCTTCCACCGTACGGACGCGGAACAGGCCGTCGAGCGCCATCAGCGCCTTGGGGACGGGCAGCCGGTGCAGGAGACGGTGGATCGCGCGGACGCGGAGCGGGTAGCGGGCCGTGTCGACCAGGAGGACCAGACCGTAGTCCCACGGGCTCGGTGAACGGTGTTCCGTGCGCAGCCGCAGGTAGGTCGCCCAGCGGTGGTGGCCGTCCGCGATGAGCGCCTGGTGGCGGGCGAGGTCCGTCCGGATCTCGGTGACCTCCGCCGGGTCCGTCACGGCCCACAGGCGGTGATGGAAGCCGTCCTCCGTGGTCGTCGCCAGCAGTGGCGTACGGAGCACGGTGCGCTCGATGACTGCGGCGGCTGTTGGCTTCGCCGTACCCGCGGCCTCGTTCTCGCTGCGGTACGTCAGCAGCAGTGGCTCCAGATTGGCTGCCGTCGCCCGCATCAGGGCCGCGCGGTCGGCGACCACGGGCGGCATGACGTCCTCATGCGGCAGGACCACCCCCTCCTCGGCCTCCGAGAGGCGCAGGGCACCGATGACGCCGCGCTGAAGCATGTCTCCCTGGCTCTGCTCGTACACGTACAGGCCCGGCTCGGCGTCCGGCGCGAGGATTCCTTCCGACAGCCACCTGCCCAGCGTGTCCGCCGCCAGCTCGGTGCGGGCGGTCGGCGAGGTGGCCTGCGGAAGGATCAGACGGACGATGTTGTACGGATCCGCCGACTCCAGATGCAGCAGACCGTCCGGCCGTACCACCACGTCGTACGGCGGTGACGTCACCGCGGAGAGGCTGCCGACCCGCTCGGGGACATACCGCACGCCTTGGAACGGGGCCAGATCCAGGCCCTGGCCTGCGGGTTCGTGTGCACGATTGTCCGCGGTACCTGCGTCATCCATTGAGGCATCGTATGTGTGTCAGTGCCGTGCGGGATGATCGGGAGTGGCGAGGAACGCCGACTAGCGCCGACGGGTGCCGACGAGTGCCGACGAGCGAGTGTCGACCAGCAAGGAGCACAGCGTAATGACCCAGACCGTCAGGACACGGCCCGAGGGCAGCGAGCGTGCGCTGAGCACGGCGTACGACACGGCACTGCTCGACCTGGACGGTGTGGTGTACGCGGGAGGGAACGCCATCGCGCACGCCGTCGACTCACTCGGCACGGCACACGCGCAGGGCATGCGACTCGCCTACGTCACCAACAACGCGTTCCGGACTCCGGACGTCGTGGCCGCGCACCTCACCGAGCTGGGTATACCGACGGGTGCTTCGGACGTCATCACGTCGGCGCAGGCCGTGGCTCGGCTCATCAGCGAGCAAGTGCCTGCGGGCGCACGCGTGTTGGTCATCGGCGGGGAAGGGCTACGGGTCGCTCTGCGGGAGCGCGGGCTGACACCCGTCGAGTCGGCCGACGACGATCCGGCGGCGGTCGCGCAGGGGTACGGGGGGTTGGAGCTGCCGTGGGGACGGTTCGCGGAGGCGGGTTACGCCATCGCGCGCGGGGTGCCCTGGTTCGCGTCCAACACCGATCTGACGATTCCCAGCGGCCGGGGGATCGCGCCCGGGAACGGGGCTGCCGTCGAGGTCGTACGGATCGCCACTGGTGCCGAGCCGCAGGTCGCGGGGAAGCCGCTGCCTCCGATGCATCGGGAGACGATTCTGCGGACCGGTGCGGTTCGGCCGATTGTCGTGGGGGATCGGTTGGACACTGATATCGAGGGTGCTTTCAACGGGGGTGTCGATTCGCTGCTCGTTCTGACCGGGGTCACCGATGCCTTGCGGTTGCTTGGCGCGGCGCCTGAGCATCGGCCGACCTATGTTGACGCGGATCTGCGGGGGTTGTTGACCGGGCAGCCTGATGTGGTGGCGGAGGGTGGGGGGTTCCGGTGTGGCGGGTGGACGGCGACCGCTGGGGAGGAGGGGCTGGAGCTTGAGGGGGGCGGGGAGGCGCTTGATGGGTTGCGGGCGTTGTGTGGGGCGGCTTGGACGGCTGGTGGGGGGCGGGGGTGCCTGTTGGATGGGGGGAAGGCTGTGGGGCGGTTGGGGTTGTAGGGGGTGCAGGGGGGTGTGTAGGGGGGTGTCCGTGGGGGGTCTGCGGGGGCTTGCGGGGGCGGGCGCCTGCCGCGTGCGGGTGCCGGCGCTTGCCGTGTTGGCGTCCGCGTCCGCGTCGGGGGGGGAGGGGTTCGAAATGCGCGAGGTTGTGCGGGGCGCACAAGGGGCGTGCGGGGGGCGCGCGTACCGAGGGTGGTACGGAGAGGGAGGTCAGAGGAGGGTTCTGAGGCGGAACAAATCGCGAAGGCTCGCCTCCAGGCGGACCCGGCCCGAACCCCACGCCTTCGCGAAGTTCAGGTCCCCGTCGACCAGAGAGACCAAGTCGTCACCGGTCATCGCCAACCGGATTTCCGCCCTCTCCGGCGGCGGCCCCTGCACGGTGTCGAGCACCCTGATCCGGCCATCCTTGAGACGGCCGAGGATCGTCACGTCCAGGTCGGTGATACGGCAGCTCAACGAACGGTCCAGCGCCGCCGCGCTGCGTACGTCGCCTTCAGCGGTGGCCAGACTGTCCGAGAGTTTGTCGAGTGCGGCGCGGCACTCATCCAAGGTCGCCATCGCGACCGACGGTACCCCAGTGCTTCGGGGTAGCGTCGGGGCATGAGCAGCGACTCCCCGTGGGCCCCGGAACCCCACACACCGGAGCCCAGCGGTCCGCCCGACGCCGTACGGGCCGCTTCCGGCTTCGCCGAGGCCGGCGGGCTTTCGGCCGGCGACGAGACACAGAGCAGGGGGGAGGCCCCGCCCCCGCCCCCGCCCCCTCCCCCCTCCCCCTCCGCCCCCTCCCCGCTTCAGATCGAACGTGTCCCCACCGGCAGTGCCGACGTCGATGTGCAGCTCGGGCGGCTTGCTGATGCCGATCATCTCGCCACGGACGGGCACATCGAGGTGTACGAGGATGTGCACCGAGGGCTGCGGGACACGCTCACCGCGCTGGATTCCCGGCCCGGCCCTTCCGCGCCCGTGCCTCAGCGGGCGCCGTCATCTTCGTACGACCACAGGAGCTGAACCCAACGTGGCAGGAGTGGCACGCCGCCGCCTCGACGCCGAACTCGTCCGCAGGAAGCTCGCCCGCTCCCGTGAGCAGGCCGGTCAGCTGATCGCCGCCGGACGGGTGACCGTCGGCGGGAGCACCGCGAGCAAGTCCGCGACCCAGGTCGAGACCAGCGCCGCCATCGTCGTCACGCCCGACGACAACGACCCCGACTACGTCTCCCGCGGCGGGCACAAGCTCGCCGGTGCCCTCGCTGTCTTCGTACCGCGGGGGCTGCGGGTCGAAGGGCGGCGTGCCCTGGACGCGGGTGCCTCCACGGGGGGCTTCACCGATGTGCTGCTGCGGGCCGGCGCGAGCCGGGTCGTCGCCGTCGACGTCGGGTACGGGCAACTCGCCTGGTCTCTCCAGAGCGATGAACGCGTCACCGTCAAGGACCGTACGAACGTACGCGAGTTGACGTTGGAGGCGATCGACGGAGTGCCGGTGGATCTGGTCGTCGGGGATCTCTCCTTCATTCCGCTGGGGCTGGTGCTGCCCGCTCTTGTCCGCTGTGCCGCGCCGGACGCGGATCTGGTGATGATGGTCAAGCCGCAGTTCGAGGTGGGTAAGGAACGTCTGGGCAGCGGTGGTGTCGTCCGCAGCCCCGAACTGCGGGCCGAGGCCGTGCGCGGTGTCGCCCGGCAGGCCGCCGGTCTGGGGCTGGGAGTGGAGGGCGTCACCGCCAGTCCGCTGCCCGGACCGTCCGGAAATGTCGAGTACTTTCTGTGGCTGCGGGCCGGGGCACCGGACCTCGATCCCGCGGATGTTGACCGTGCAGTGGCGGAGGGGCCGCGTTGACACAGACCCAAGCTCGTACCGTTTTCCTCCTTGCGCACACCGGACGGCCGGCGGCCATCCGCAGTGCCGAACTCGTCGTTCAAGGGCTCCTCCGCTGTGGTCTCGGGGTACGGGTTCTGGAGGCGGAGGCGACCGATCTGCCTCTGCCGCCGTCCGTCGAACTGGTCCAGGAGGCGACCCCCGAATCCCTCGACGGATGCGAACTGCTCATCGTGCTCGGCGGTGACGGGACGCTGTTGCGCGGCGCCGAGTTCGCCCGCGCATCCGGGGTGCCGATGCTCGGTGTCAACCTCGGCCGGGTCGGCTTCCTCGCGGAGGCCGAGCGGGACGACCTCGACAAGGTCGTCGACCGGGTCGTGACCCGCTCGTACGAGGTCGAGGAGCGGATGACCGTCGATGTCGTCGTGCACCGCAACGGCGATGTCGTGCACACCGACTGGGCCCTCAACGAGGCCGCCGTGCAGAAGGTGTCACCCGAGCGGATGCTCGAAGTGGTCCTGGAGGTCGACGGCCGGCCGGTGACGGGCTTCGGCTGTGACGGCATCGTGTGCGCGACGCCCACCGGCTCCACCGCGTATGCCTTCTCGTCCGGGGGACCCGTCGTGTGGCCCGAGGTCGAGGCGCTGCTGATGGTGCCGATCAGTGCGCACGCCCTGTTCGCCAAGCCGTTGGTCACGTCGCCGGACTCCGTGCTCGCCGTGGAGGTGCAGCCGCACACGCCGCACGGGGTGCTGTGGTGCGACGGCCGGCGGACGGTGGAGCTGCCCGCCGGGGCGCGGGTGGAGGTCCGCAGAGGTGCGGTGCCGGTGCGGCTGGCGCGGCTGCACCATGCGTCGTTCACGGATCGGCTCGTCGCCAAGTTCGCGCTGCCGGTGTCCGGGTGGCGGGGGGCGCCGCAGCACTGAGGGAGCGGGGGCAGGGGGTGTCGGGTGGGGTGTGGGGTTCGTGGGGTTCGTGGTCATGTGTCCACGGTGGGGGGTCGGGGTGGGGTGGGACCATGAGGTGGGCCGCAATGTTGGATTGTGGAAAACCTCAGTGACGACCACAGCGGAGGTCGCGGTCGGCTCCTTGCATCCCCTCGTCCCCGGGCCCACCCCAGCGGGTGACAGCGGGTCCGGGGTGGCGTCCGTCACCTGCGTCTTCGTGGAAGTGGGGCAGGGGCCGTCGCACACCGGGGCCGTGACCTCGTAAGGTCATGTCCGTGTTGGAGGAGATGCGGATACGGTCGCTCGGAGTCATCGACGACGCGGTCGTGGAGCTGTCGCCAGGCTTCACCGCCGTGACCGGTGAGACCGGTGCGGGCAAGACGATGGTGGTCACCAGCCTCGGCCTGCTGCTCGGCGGGCGCGCGGACCCGGCCCTGGTACGGATCGGCGCCAGGGCGGCGGTCGTGGAGGGGCGGATCAGTGTGCCCCCGGGCGCCTCCGCGGTGGTCCGGGCGGAGGAGGCGGGCGCCGAGCTGGACGACGGTGCGCTGCTGATCAGCCGTACCGTTTCCGCCGAAGGGCGCTCCCGTGCGCACCTCGGGGGGCGTTCGGTGCCCGTCGGGCTGCTCGCGGAACTCGCCGAGGACCTGATCGCGGTGCACGGCCAGACCGACCAGCAGGGGCTGCTCAAGCTCACCCGGCAGCGCCAGGCGCTCGACCGGTACGCGGGGGACGCGGTGTCCGTGCCGCTCGCGAAGTACGCCGCCGCCTACCGCAGGCTGCGCAAGCTGACGAACGAACTCGACGAGATCACCACGCGCGCGCGGGAGCGTGCGCAGGAAGCGGATCTGCTGCGGTTCGGTCTGGACGAGATCGCCGCCGTCGAGCCGCGCGCGGGCGAGGACGTGGAACTCGCCGCCGAGGCCGAACGCCTCGGACACGCCGAAGCCCTGGCGTCCGCCGCCACGGTCGCCCACGCGGCGCTCGCCGGGAACCCGGAGGACCCCGAGGGCATCGACGCGGCGACGCTCGTCGCGGGCGCGCATCGCGCGCTGGAGGCGGTCCGTTCGCACGACACGGCGCTGGCCGCGCTCGCCGAGCGGATCGGTGAGGTCGGGATCCTGCTGGGTGATGTGGCGGGCGAGCTGGCCGGTTACGCCGACGACCTGGACGCCGATCCGCTGCGGCTGGCCGCCATCGAGGAGCGGCGCGCCGCGCTGACCCAGCTGACCCGCAAGTACGGCGGTGACGCGCAGGACAGCGCGTCGGTGCTCGCCTGGGCCGAGCAGGGCTCCGTGCGGCTCCTCGAACTCGACGGCGACGACGAGCGCATCGGCGAACTCACCGCCGAGCGTGACGCGTTGCGCGGGGAACTCTCCGGGCTCGCGCAGGCGCTCACCGACGCGCGCGTGGAGGCCGCCTCACGGTTCGCCGCCGCCGTCACCGAGGAGCTGGCCTCCCTCGCGATGCCCCACGCGCGCGTGACGATCGACATCCGCCAGAACGACGACCCCGACGGCGTCGAGGCCGGTGGGCGGACCGTCGCGTACGGGCCGACAGGTGTCGACGAGGTCGAGCTGCTGCTCGCGCCCCACCCGGGGGCGCCGCCGCGGCCCATCGCCAAGGGCGCGTCCGGCGGTGAGCTGTCGCGGGTGATGCTCGCCGTGGAGGTCGTCTTCGCGGGCACCGACCCCGTGCCGACGTACCTGTTCGACGAGGTCGACGCGGGGGTCGGCGGCAAGGCGGCCGTCGAGATCGGGCGCCGTCTCGCCAGGCTCGCCAGGTCCGCGCAGGTCGTCGTCGTCACCCACCTTCCGCAGGTCGCGGCGTTCGCCGACCGGCAACTGCTCGTCGAGAAGACCAACGACGGTTCGGTGACCAGGTCGGGTGTGAAGGTCCTGGAGGGCGAGGACCGCATCCGTGAGCTGTCCCGGATGCTCGCGGGCCAGGAGGACTCGCAGACGGCGCGCGCGCACGCGGAGGAACTTCTCGCCACGGCACGGGCCGACCACTGAACCTCGGTGCCGGAGTGTGTCGTACCTGAGGTGTGTCGTACCTGAGGCGTAGGAGGCAGTGGACGTACGGGGGATCGGGGGCGGGTTTTCGCGGGCAGTGATCGGTGTGTTCTCTCACTCAAGTGGGTGATCGACCGTGGCATGTCCCCCGTGCCTTGCCGCGTCCGGGCCGTGCGCGGTGCCGGAACGCCCGTACGGAATGGCATCCTTGGCGCGACACTTCTTCCGGTCTTCCGGTACGACTTGCTGTACGTTCCTTCGCGACCGTCCCCCGCCGAAACAGGAGTTCCGTCCCCGTGAGCAGCCATGTGCCGCACGGCCAGACGCCGTTGCGTACCGTGCAAGTGCTCGGCGGTGGCAGCGCGGGCAGCAGCGCGCATGTGAGGTCGCTGGCCGCCGGGCTCGTCGCCCGGGGTGTACGCGTCACCGTGTGCGCCCCCTCCGACGTGGGACGCGCGTACGGATTCGGTGACGTCGGGGCCCGGCACGTGCCCGTGGCGCGGCGCAGCGACCCCACCACCGTCGCGGCGCTCCGCGCGATCTGCGCCGACGCGGACGTGGTGCACGCGCACGGGCTGAACGCGGCCGTCCGCGCCGTTCTCGCGCTCAGTGGGCGACGCGTCCCGCTGGTCGTGACCTGGCACACGCGCATGCCGGTCGACGGCGCACGCGCGCGGGTGGTGCGGCTGCTCGAACGCCGTGTGGCACGGACCGCGACCGTGGTGCTCGGTACCTCGTCCGACCTGGTCGACCGGGCCCGCAGCCAGGGCGCGCGTGACGCACGGCTCGCCGCCGTCGCGCTGCCCGCGTCGCGGGTGCCCGTCGCCGAGCCCGAAGGCGGCGGTCCCGATCGGCTGCACCACAAGGCCCGTGCCGACCTCGGTGCCATCGGCCGGCCCCTGCTGATGGCCGTCGGATCGCTGGACGAGCACCGGGGCTACGAGACGCTTCTGGACGCCGCGCGCGCGTGGCGGGGGCTCGACCCCGCGCCGCTGCTCGTCATCGCGGGAGAGGGGCCGTTACGGGGCCTGCTCCAGCGGCGTATCGAGGACGAGGAGCTGCCGGTGCGGCTCGTGGGGCGGCGGGACGATGTGTCCGAGCTGCTTGCCGTCGCCGATGTCGCCGTCGTGGCGAGCCGGTGGGAGTCGCGGTCGGTGCTCGCGCAGGAGGCGTTGCGTGCGGGGGTGCCGCTCGTCGCTTGTGCGGTGGGGGGTACGCCCGAGGTGGTGGGCGACGCGGCCGAGTTGGTGCCGTACGGGGACGCGGAGGCGTTGGCCGAGGCGGTGGAGCGGGTGTTGGTGGTGCCGGGGCGGAGGGAGTGGCTGCGTGAGCGGGGCCTTGCGCAGGCGGCGTCGTGGCCCAGTGAGGATGAGACGGTGGCGCAGGTGCTGAGCGTGTACGACGAGTTGACGCAGACCTGAGGATCGACCTCGCCGGTCGGGCCTCCTGCCCCCGTGCCTTGGGCTGGGTTCTCTGTCCGGGGCGCCGGTGTGTGGGGCTGTGCCCACCCGTTCCGCCGTGCGGAACGCCTGCCCACAGCGGGAGCGGGTGGCTCCATAGCGGGAGCGGGGCGGGGGCCGGTGCGTGGAGTGGGTGGGGATTCGGCGTGCGGAACGCCTGTCCGCAGCGGGGGTGGGGTGGCTCTGTAGCGGGGGCGGGGCGATGTGTGGGGTGGGGGTTCGTCGTGGGGAACGGCTGCCCACGGCAGGTCGGGCGGGGACTGTTGCCAACGGATGCGCCAGTGGCTGGGGACGGCCTGCCAGTTGGCTCAGGACGGTTCAGACGTGTGGCGTTGGGCTCTCAGGGCCAGGCTCAGGGCCAGGACCGTCTGGGGGTCGTCCAGGTCGGTGCCCAGGAGGTCGCCGATTCTGGCTAGGCGGTTGTAGAGGGTTTGTCGGTTCAGGTGGAGTTCGCGGGCCGTTTCCGCCTTGCGGCCCGCGTGTGCCAGGTAGGTCCGCAGCGTCGGCAGCAGCGGCGGCTTCGAGCGCCGGTCGTGGTCCCGCAGGGGGCCGATCGCGCGGTCCACGAAGGCCGCCAGGTCCGGATGGTCCCGTAGCCGCCACAGCAGCAGGTCGATGTCGAGGCGCCGCGCGTCGTACCAGGGGCGGTCCGTCAGGCCCTGGGCCGCTGTCGCCGTCTCCGCCGCGTGCCGCAGTCCGGCGGAGGCCGCCGCCCAGCCGCCGGGGACGCCGACGACGACGATGGGGGGCTGGGCGCCGGGGCGCTGCATGCCGGCGCGTTCCACACCGGCCCGCAGGGCCGCCGCGACCCGGTCGGCGACCGCTGTGCGTTCGGTCTCCGAGCGGAGGCCGAGGAGGAGCGGTACGCGGCCCTCCACGGGCCGTACGCCCAGGAGGACGGGTACGCCCACCGAGGCGAGTTCCTCGGCGACGGCGCGGGCGAGGACGGCCCAGCCGCCGCCCGCCGACAGGCCGCTGCCCTCCGGCAGCCGCATGACGACGGGCAGCAGCGGTGTGGCGCCCGGTTTGAAGCCGAGTACGCGCGCCTGCGCGGGCGCGTCGTCGGCGGCGATGCGGCCCTCGGCGAGGTCGGTGAGGAAGTCGCCGCGGCCCCGCGCCGCCAACTCCTCCTCCTGGCGGGCCTGCATGAGCACCACGGCGAGACTGCTCGCCGCCCGTTCCGCCGCGATCCGGTGCACCGGCGCCAGCGGGGCGGCGACCGGGAGGAGCACCATACGCGCGCGTACCGAACCGGTGCCGGGGCCGCCGCCGGGTACGTCGACCAGGAGGGTGCCCGCGGGAGGGCCCTCCTCGCGCGCGGGGCGCCCGCCGCGCAGCCCCTCCCAGATCTGCAAGGGGTCGGCGCCCTCGGTGCCCGCGCCCGCCGCGTACAGGAGCTGGCCGTCCGGGGTCTCCAGGAACACCGGGTTGCCGCTGAACTCCGCGAGGACGGCGAGGACCTGCGGTACCCCGCCGCCGCCGAGCAGCGCCTGGGTGCAGCGCCGGTGGACCTCCTCGGCGCGCTGCAACAGCGCGTAGTGGCCGTTGACGATCTCGGTGTGGATCTCCTCGGTGACGGTGACGAACGCCACTTCGCGGTGCAGTTGCACCAGCGGCAGCCCGGCCGCCCGCGCGGTCTCGACGAGCGCGGCGGGCAGCCGGGTGAAGCGCGGGCCGAGTTCGACGACGAGGGCGGCGATCCCGCGCTCGGCGAGCTTGCGGACGAAGGCGCGCTGGTCGGCGGGGCGGGTACCGAGGCCGAGGCCCGTGGTGAGCAGCAGCTCGCCGCCCTTGAGGAGCGACGCGATGTTCGGTACCTCGCCCGCGTGCACCCACCGCACCGTGCGCTGAAGCCGGTCCGCGCCCGCGACGACCTCCGGGAGGCCGCCGCGCAGCCCCGGCAGCTCCAGCGCCCGCTGTACGGTGATTCCGCCCTGAGTGTCCATGGTGGGGACGCTACCTTTCCGGGCGCCGGCCCGTGTCACCGCAGGTCACACCCGCCGCGTCAGCCCTGCGGCGGCGGTGCGTCAGCTCTGCGCGGTGCCGTCGCCCGTCTGCCCGGCGTCCTCAGCCGCGCCTGCTTTCTCGCGCATCTTGCGCACCAGCTCCGCCTTCCGGTCGGCCGCACCCTGGCGGTCGAGGTTGCGGTGCGGGCCGTGGTTCTGCCGTTCGGCGCGGGACAGCTTCTTGCGCTGGCCGCCGCCCATGCCCACGGGGTTGTTGATGTTCTTGCTCACGGTCACGGATTCTCCGGTAATGGTGTGAAGTGGTCCACGGATTCAGCGGTGGGGGACGGGGCAGGTCCTACCCCCCGTACGCCCCCGACGCCGTCAGCCGCAGCGCGGTGTCGATCAGGGGGACGTGGCTGAAGGCCTGCGGGAAGTTGCCGACCTGGCGCTGGAGGCGCGGGTCCCACTCCTCGGCGAGCAGCCCGAGGTCGTTGCGCAGGCTCAGCAGCTTCTCGAACAGTTTGCGGGCCTCGTCGACGCGGCCGATCATCGCGAGGTCGTCGGCGAGCCAGAACGAGCAGGCGAGGAACGCGCCCTCGTCGCCCTCCAGGCCGTCCACGCCCGCGTGCTCGCCTGCCGTCGGATAGCGCAGGATGAAACCGTCCGACGTCGACAGCTCCCGCTGGATCGCCTCGATGGTGCCGATGACGCGTTTGTCGTCGGGCGGCAGGAAACCCATCTGCGGGATCAGCAAAAGCGACGCGTCCAGCTCCTTGGAGCCGTAGGACTGCGTGAACGTGTTGCGTTCCTTGTCGTAGCCCTTCTCGCACACGTCGCGGTGGATGTCGTCGCGCATCTCGCGCCACTTCTCCAGCGGGCCGTCCGCGTCACCGGACTCGATGAGCTTGATGGTGCGGTCCACGGCGACCCAGGCCATCACCTTGGAGTGCACGAAGTGGCGGCGCGGGCCGCGGACCTCCCAGATGCCCTCGTCGGGCTGGTCCCAGTGGTCCTCCAGGTACTGGATCAGCCGGAGCTGGAGCAGCGACGCGTAGTCGTTGCGGGCCAGGCCCGTCATATGGGCGAGGTGCAGGGCCTCGGTGACCTCGCCGTAGACGTCGAGCTGGAGCTGGTGGGCGGCGCCGTTGCCGACGCGTACGGGCGTCGAGTTCTCGTAGCCCGGCAGCCAGTCCAGCTCGCTCTCGCCGAGTTCCCGTTCGCCCGCGATGCCGTACATGATCTGCAGGTTCTCGGGGTCGCCCGCGACGGCGCGCAGCAGCCACTCGCGCCAGGCGCGGGCCTCCTCGCGGTAGCCGGTGCGCAGCAGCGACGACAGGGTGATCGCGGCGTCCCGCAGCCAGGTGAAGCGGTAGTCCCAGTTGCGGACGCCGCCGATCTCCTCCGGCAGGGACGTCGTCGGCGCCGCGACGATGCCGCCGGTCGGCGCGTACGTCAGCGCCTTCAGCGTGATCAGGGAGCGGACGACGGCCTCCCGGTAGGGGCCGTGGTACGTACAGTGCTCGACCCATTCGCGCCAGAAGTCCTGCGTCGCCTCCAGGGACTGCTCCGGCTCGGGGAGTGCCGGCTGGTCCTTGTGCGAGGGCTGCCAGGAGATCGTGAACGCGATGCGGTCGCCGGGCGCGACGGTGAAGTCGGAGTACGTCGTCAGGTCCTTGCCGTAGGTGTCGACGTCGGTGTCCAGCCACACCGAGTCGGGTCCCGCGACGGCGACCGTACGGCCGTCGACCTTGTGCACCCACGGCACGATCCGGCCGTAGGAGAACCGCATCCGCAGGGCCGAGCGCATCGGCACCCGGCCGCTGACGCCCTCCACGATGCGGATGACCTGCGGCGCCCCGTCACGCGGGGGCATGAAATCGGTCACACGGACGGTGCCGCGGGGGGTGTCCCACTCGGATTCGAGGATGAGTGAGTCACCGCGGTAGGTGCGCCGGTTCGCGGCGGGCGGCTGCGAGCCCGCGGGATGCGCCGGCCCGATCCGCCAGAAACCGTGTTCCTCGGTGCCCAGGAGGCCCGCGAAGATGGCGTGGGAGTCGAAGCGGGGAAGGCACAGCCAGTCGACCGTGCCGTCCCGGCAGACCAGGGCAGCGGTCTGCATGTCTCCGATGAGTGCGTAGTCCTCGATGCGCCCGGCCACGAGCATCTCCAGTCGAACGGCCGCCACGTCGCCCCTGCTGAGGGGGTCCGATGTGCGGTCAGGGGATCCAAATCAAAACGTGCCGACGGGCTCGTGTCACCGGGCGGACGGGCGGGAGTGGTGCCGTTTGCCGGCCTGGCTCGGCAGCAAGTGTCCGAGCAGGATACGACGCGTTCAGGTGATCCGTGCGCCCCTCCCGGCAACCTGCCTGCGCCGAACGGGTGAGCACCGGGTGAGCTGCGTGAACAGCGTGTATCGCTCCCGTGTGCCTTCTGTGGCGGCCCGTGGACGGAGCGTGGCCGGAAGCGGTCTCGCTGTGGCGCTGATACCCTGGTAGCCCGTGGACCGGTGGGCTCCCAGGCGTCGCAGCCGACAGAGCCGGGACCCCCGAACCGCAGCGAAGGCGCCGCCGGATTATCCGGTTCCGGCGCCAACCTCGCACCTCAGACCGCGACCACGGGAGCCCCGTCTTGGCCATGCCGAACCGATCCGCGACATCCTCGACGACCAAGCACATCTTCGTCACCGGAGGTGTCGCCTCTTCCCTCGGCAAGGGCCTGACGGCCTCCAGCCTGGGTGCGCTTCTCAAGGCGCGGGGTCTGCGGGTCACCATGCAGAAGCTCGACCCGTATCTGAACGTCGACCCGGGCACGATGAACCCGTTCCAGCACGGTGAGGTGTTCGTCACCAACGACGGCGCCGAGACCGACCTGGACATCGGGCACTACGAGCGGTTCCTCGACGTCGACCTCGACGGCTCCGCCAACGTCACGACCGGCCAGGTGTACTCGCAGGTCATCGCCAAGGAGCGGCGCGGCGAGTACCTCGGCGACACGGTCCAGGTGATCCCGCACATCACCAACGAGATCAAGCACCGTATCCGCCGCATGGCCGCCGACGACGTCGACGTCGTCATCACCGAGGTCGGCGGCACCGTCGGCGACATCGAGTCGCTGCCGTTCCTGGAGACGGTCCGCCAGGTCCGCCACGAGGTCGGCCGGGACAACGTGTTCGTGGTGCACATCTCGCTGCTGCCGTACATCGGCCCGTCCGGCGAGCTGAAGACCAAGCCGACGCAGCACTCGGTGGCCGCGCTGCGCAACATCGGTATCCAGCCCGACGCGATCGTGCTGCGCGCCGACCGTGAGGTGCCGATCGCGATCAAGCGGAAGATCTCGCTGATGTGCGACGTCGACGAGGCCGCGGTGGTTGCCGCGATCGACGCCAAGTCGATCTACGACATCCCGAAGGTCCTGCACACCGAGGGCCTCGACGCGTATGTCGTCCGCAAGCTGGACCTGCCGTTCCGTGATGTGGACTGGACGATCTGGGACGACCTGCTCGACCGCGTCCACAACCCGGACCACGAGGTCACCGTCGCGCTCGTCGGCAAGTACATCGACCTGCCCGACGCCTATCTCTCCGTCACCGAGGCGCTGCGCGCGGGCGGCTTCGCCAACAAGGCCCGCGTGAAGATCAAGTGGGTCACGTCGGACGACTGCCGGACCCCGGCCGGCGCCGCGCAGCAGCTGTCCGACGTGGACGCCGTGTGCGTGCCCGGAGGCTTCGGTGACCGCGGTGTCAGCGGCAAGGTCGGTGCCATCCAGTACGCGCGCGAGAACCGTGTCCCGCTGCTCGGCCTGTGCCTCGGCCTCCAGTGCATCGTCATCGAGGCCGCCCGCAACCTCGCGGACATCCCCGACGCCAACTCCACCGAGTTCGACGCCGCGACCGGCCACCCCGTGATCTCCACCATGGCCGAACAGCTCGACATCGTCGCCGGCGAGGGCGACATGGGCGGCACCATGCGGCTGGGCATGTACCCGGCGAAGCTGGCCGACGGGTCGATCGTGCGGGAGGTCTACGACGGCAAGGAGTACGTCGAGGAGCGCCACCGCCACCGGTACGAGGTGAACAACGCCTACCGCGCCGAACTGGAGAAGAAGGCCGGACTCCAGTTCTCCGGCACCTCGCCCGACGGCAAGCTCGTCGAGTACGTCGAGTACCCGCGCGACGTCCACCCCTACCTGGTCGCGACGCAGGCGCACCCCGAGCTGCGCTCCCGGCCCACCCGCCCGCACCCGCTGTTCGCGGGCCTGGTCAAGGCCGCCGTGCAGCGCAGGACGGCCGGATGATCCGCCGGTGACCGGCAGACGATACGGTGACCGGGGTACGTGCCCTTTGTGGGTGCGTGCCCCGGTTTCTGTTGGCGTGCGCGGGAGGAGCAGGGCGACATGACGATCAGGGACACCCCCGAGGAGTGGGAGATCCGGGCGACCGCGACCCCGTTCACCGGCAACAAGACCTCCGTCCGCACCGACGACGTCGTGATGCCCGACGGCACGGTCGCCCGCCGCGACTACCAGGTCCACCCCGGCTCCGTCGCCGTCCTCGCACTCGACGAGCAGGACCGCGTCCTGGTGATCCACCAGTACCGTCACCCCGTACGGCAGCGGCTCTGGGAGATCCCCGCCGGGCTCCTCGACATCCCCGGCGAGAACCCGCTGCACGCCGCGCAGCGCGAACTCTACGAAGAGGCGCACGTCAAGGCCGAGGACTGGCGGGTGCTGACCGACGTGTACACGACGCCCGGCGGCTGCGACGAAGCCGTACGGATCTTCCTCGCCCGGGACCTGTCCGAGGCGGAGGGCGAGCGGTTCGCCGTCGAGGACGAGGAGGGCGACATGGAGATCGCCCGTGTGCCCCTCGGTGACCTGGTGCGGGGCGCGCTCGCCGGACGGCTGCACAACAACTGCCTCGTCGTCGGCGCACTGTCCCTCGTTGCCGCCCGGGACGGCGACGGACTCGACGCGCTGCGCCCCGCCGACGCGCCCTGGCCGGCCCGGCCCTTCGACCACTGACACCCGCCTCTGACGCCCGGCGCTGTGAGGCACCGTCACGCACCACGTCATTGGTCGGACGATCTGCTGATCCGATCGGGCGACGTGCCCGCCACGCTCCGCCCGATTCGTCGCAGAGCGTGAACTAGGCTCGGGAAACGCCCCGACCGGAGTCCCGGCGGGCGCCGGCTCGCAGTTGGACGGGAGCGTGGCCCGTGACGGATCAGGCGGTGGACACCAACGGCACGCAGCTGTCCGGTGACGGACGGCCAGGCGCCGGGGGAGCCGCTCCTACGGACAGTCAGTTCCTCGGCCGCACACGAGAGTTGAAGGAACTCCGGGCGGACATCGAGCGGGCCGGACTCGACACCATCGCCGGCCGCAAGGCCCCCCGCGCGCGCGTCCTGCTCATCGCGGGCCGCCCCGGATCCGGCCGCACCGCCCTCGCCGAGGAGCTGGTACGCGGCGTTGCGCACCGTTACCCCGACGGAATCCTGCGCACCCGCCTCACCGAACCCGACGGCACCCCCGTCCCCACCGACCGCGCCGCCCGCGAACTCCTCGGCGCCCTCGACCTGCCCGCACCCCCCGGCGCCACCGACGACGATCTCACCGCGGACCTGCGCGCCGCGCTCGCCGACCGGGGCGCCCTGCTCCTCCTCGACGGCGCCACCGACGCCGAACAGGTCGACATGCTGCTGCCCGAGACCCCGGACTGCCTCGTCGTCGCCGTCGCCGAAGGACCCCTGACCGGGATCCCCGACGTCCGCCCCTGCACCCTCGGCGGCCTCGACACCAAGTCCGCCGTCGAACTCCTCGGCCGCTTCACCGGCTCCGTCCGCATCACCTGCGACCCGCGCGCCGCCGAAGGGCTCGTCGAGGAGTGCGCCGCGCAGCCCGCCGCGCTCGTCATCGCCGGCGGCTGGCTCGCCACGCGCCCCGAGAAATCCGTCGCCGACCTGCGCAAACGCCTGCGCGCCCTGCCCGACGAAGGCCCCGCGCTCGCC
Source organism: Streptomyces sp. NPDC091292 (assembly GCF_044757265.1). Classification (NCBI taxonomy): domain Bacteria; kingdom Bacillati; phylum Actinomycetota; class Actinomycetes; order Kitasatosporales; family Streptomycetaceae; genus Streptomyces; species Streptomyces sp. NPDC091292. Next base: position 19,097 of record NZ_JBIVUQ010000021.1, read on the forward strand.
CGCGTCTTCCAGCACACCTACCAGTCGCTGCCCTCACCCGCCGGCCGGATACTGCGCCTGCTCTCCCTCGCCCCCGCCGGACTCGCCGACCCGCACACCGCGTCCGCGCTCGCCGGCTGCTCGGTCTCCGCGGCCCGCACCACCCTGGACGACTTCGCCGCCCTCGGACTCGTACGGACCCTGGAACCCCCGGACTCACCGCTGCCCCGGTACGAGGTGCCCGACTGCCTCATGCCGCTGCTCCGCGGCCTCACCGAGACCCAGGACCGCCCCGCCGAGATCCAGCTCGCCCGCGCCCGCATGCTGGAGCGGACCGTACGGCTCCTCCAGTCCTGCCGCGCCATCACCGAGACCGACAGCTCGCCCGCCCGCCGCAAACTCGCCGGACTGCCCCGCGCGCTCCGCTTCCCCGACCCGCGTACCGCCGCCGAGTGGCTCACCGTCCAGCAGCCCGCGCTGCTCGCCGCCGCCCGCACCGCCGTCGCCGACGGCCAGCTGGACACCCTCGCCCGCCGCCTGATGGCCGCCCTCGTCCGGGCTCTGGTCGCGCACCGCGGGACCGAGGCCGCGGCGCCCGAGCTGTACGGGATCCACCAGCTCGTCCTCGATGTCGCCGAGCGCCGTGACCTGCCCCGTGAGAAGGCTGCGGCGCTGCTGAACCTCGCCGACCTCGACGCCAGGACCGGCCGCACCGGGGAAGCCCTCGTCCGCTACCGGGCCGCGCTGGACGCCGGACGCGCGGCGAAGGACCCGTACGCCACCGGCCGCGCGATGGAATCCGTAGGCGGCGCCCACCAGGAGCTGGGGGACTGGCAGCGGGCCGCCGACTGGTTCGGGCGGGCACTCGCCCAGCGGCTCGCCCGCGACGAGATCGCGGACGCGGCCCGGCTGCACGGCCGCATCGCCGGAGTCCAGACCTACGCGGGCCGCTACGGCGACGCACTGCGCAGCTGGCGCTCCGCGATCGCCGGCCACCGCAGGACCGGCGACGTGCCCGCCGTGGCGCGGGCGCTGAGTGAACTGGCCCGGGTGCAGGAGTACGCGGGACGCCCCGACGAATCGCTGCGCACCTGCCACGAAGCCGTCGACTGGGCCCGCCGCGCCGACGACGTACGCCTCCAGGCCGCCCTCCAGGTCCGGCTCGCGGACACCCTCGACCGGCTCGGCGACCCGGCCGCCGCCCGGCTGCACCGGGCCGCCGCGGAACGCATGCTCGGCGACGAGCTGGCCGGGGAAGAAACGGACCCGGAGGCTCCGGTGGCTGGGAAAGACCCCGGAACGCCGTCATCCACCTACGAAATCCGTAGTGCACCGGAAGAAGATTGAAGTATTGAAAGGCTAGACAGCTAGAAGTCCTTCATTAGAATGGCTCCGCCGCGTCCTTTCGTGGTGCCTCCGATGCGCCCCCGTGCGTCCGGGTGCGTAGTGCGTTGCCCCGAAAAGCCCCTGAGCCAAGGACCGTGATCGACGATGAAGGTCGGCATCCCCCGCGAGGTCAAGAACAACGAGTTCCGGGTGGCCATCACCCCCGCCGGCGTGCACGAGCTGGTGCGCCAGGGCCACCAGGTCTTCATCGAGCAGAACGCCGGCGCCGGCTCGTCGATCACGGACGAGGAGTACGTCTCGGCCGGTGCGAGCATCCTCGCCACCGCCGACGAGGTCTGGGCCACCACCGACCTGCTCCTCAAGGTCAAGGAGCCCATCGCCGAGGAGTACCACCGCCTCCGCAAGGACCAGACGCTCTTCACCTACCTGCACCTCGCCGCTTCCAAGGAGTGCACGGACGCCCTCATCGAGTCCGGCACCACCGCCATCGCGTACGAGACCGTCGAACTGCCCGGCCGCGCGCTGCCGCTGCTCGCCCCGATGTCCGAGGTCGCGGGCCGGCTCGCCCCGCAGGTCGGCGCCTACCACCTGATGCGCCCGGCCGGCGGACGCGGCGTGCTGCCCGGCGGTGTCCCGGGCGTCGCGGCGGGCAGGGCGGTCGTCATCGGCGGCGGCGTCTCCGGCTGGAACGCCGCACAGATCGCCATCGGCATGGGCTTCCACGTGACCCTGCTCGACCGCGACCTCAACAAGCTCAAGGAAGCCGACAAGATCTTCGGTACGAAGATCCAGACCGTCGTCTCCAACTCCTTCGAGCTGGAGAAGGCGTGCCTGGAGGCCGACCTCGTCATCGGCGCCGTCCTCATCCCCGGCGCCAAGGCCCCCAAGCTCGTCACCAACGAGCTGGTCTCTCGGATGAAGCCGGGAAGTGTCCTTGTCGACATCGCGATCGATCAGGGCGGCTGCTTCGAGGACTCGCGCGCCACCACGCACGCCGAGCCGACCTTCCCGGTCCACCAGTCGGTCTTCTACTGCGTCGCCAACATGCCCGGCGCGGTGCCCCACACCTCCACCTACGCGCTCACCAACGCGACGCTGCCCTACATCGTCGAGCTGGCCAACCGCGGCTGGGCCGACGCGCTGCGCCGCGATCCCGCGCTCGCCAAGGGCCTCAACACCCATGACGGCAAGGTCGTTTACCGCGAGGTCGCCGAGGCGCACGGCCTTGACCACGTGGAACTCGACTCACTGCTCGGCTGAGCCGTCAACCCACGACGTCAACATCGCGCCTGCGGCCGGACCTTGCGGACAAGGTCCGGCCGTATCCGTACGGGCATTCCGATGTGGATCGCGCCACTGTGCGAACCCCCTCGCGGTGTTCGCTCTCGGCTTGTTCAACTCGCCTCGAACGTAACCCTTTAACCGATTCGCACACCCGCGAAACGTGGCGACCGACCGTCGTACACCCTTGACAGAGGGGTGTTCCGTTGCCGACACATCGGGCCGGGTCCGGCGGATTGTGTTGCTGCGGACCGGTGACACGCCATAGAGTCGCCAACCGTCGGCATGGTGCCACGCTGACCTATCTAGAAGTTTCCTGGTCACCAAGGAGGTAAGACGACTTGTGAATGAGTCGACATTTACTCCCGGGGGTGGTCAACCAGGAACGCCTGTGCGGGGCCAGGGCCCCACAGGGCTCCAGGCTGTCGGCTCCGTCGCTGTCCGCACCTTCGCAGCCCACCAGAGTCCCGAGCGGACTCAGACAGCACACCAGAGCATGGATGGCCATCACGTGAACGCCATGGCCGGCGACCGAAGTGGAGACAATCACAGCCACTTCGCCGACTACGACCTGCCCGAGGGGCACTTCTACGACCCCGACGCCGAGTACGAGCCCGATCCGGAGTACGCGGCCACGCTCGCGCCCGACGCGGCCCGTCAGCGCCGTGAGCGCATCGGCCCGACCGGGCGCCCGCTCCCGTACTTCCCGATCCCGGGCCCCCTGACCGACCACGGGCCCGCGAAGATCATCGCGATGTGCAACCAGAAGGGCGGCGTCGGCAAGACCACGTCGACCATCAACCTGGGTGCCGCGCTCGCGGAGTACGGACGCCGGGTGCTGCTCGTCGACTTCGACCCGCAGGGCGCGCTCTCGGTCGGCCTCGGCGTCAACCCGATGGAACTCGACCTCACGGTCTACAACCTGCTCATGGAGCGGGGCATGGCCGCCGACGAGGTCCTCCTGAAGACCGCCGTGCCCAACATGGACCTGCTGCCGAGCAACATCGACCTCTCGGCCGCCGAGGTGCAACTCGTCAGCGAGGTCGCGCGCGAGTCCACGCTCCAGCGCGCCCTGAAGCCGCTGATGGCCGACTACGACTACATCGTGATCGACTGCCAGCCCTCGCTCGGCCTGCTCACCGTGAACGCGCTCACGGCCGCCCACAAGGTGATCGTGCCCCTGGAGTGCGAGTTCTTCGCGCTGCGCGGTGTCGCCCTGCTCACCGAGACCATCGAGAAGGTCCAGGAACGGCTCAACCCCGAACTGGAACTCGACGGCATCCTCGCCACGATGTACGACTCGCGCACGGTGCACAGCCGCGAGGTCCTCGCGCGCGTGGTCGAGGCGTTCGACGACCACGTCTACCACACCGTGATCGGCCGGACCGTCCGCTTCCCCGAGACCACCGTCGCGGGCGAGCCCATCACCACCTACGCGTCCAACTCCGTCGGCGCCGCCGCCTATCGCCAGCTCGCCAGGGAGGTGCTCGCCCGGTGTCACGCCGAGTGAGTCTGCCGGGGGCCGACGAACTGTTCCGTACGACCGGGGGAATGGCGCTCCAGGCGTCCACCCCCCGGCGCCCGCAGGGCGGCGAACCACGGGTGCCCGCACCGGCGGGCGACAGCGACGACGCCGCCGCGGAGGACACGTCGCAGCGGACCGGGGGACCGCACGACGACGGCGCCGGCGCCGAACACACCACGGCGGACGCCGAACCCGGCACCGAGTCGCGCACCCACACGCCGGACCGCGCCGCCGACCGGGGCGACGACGACACGGCCCCCGCGCGCGCGGGGCGACGCCAGCTCCAGGACGGGTCCGCGAACGGCGCCACGGTCGCACCCGCCGGCGCGCAGTCCGGACGGCCCGCCAACGCCCCTTCGGGCCAGTCGCGGCGCCGTGGACGCGGCTCCGGGCGGCGGCCCAGCGGACGTGAGCGGCACGACGAGAAAATCACCGTGTACGTGTCCGCCGAGGAATTGATGGACCTCGAACACGCGCGGCTCGTGCTGCGCGGGGAGCACGGACTCGCCGTGGACCGGGGGCGGATCGTACGGGAGGCCGTCGCCGTCGTCCTCGCCGATCTGGAGTCGCGGGGGGACGCGAGCATTCTTGTGCGGCGGCTTCGTGGGCGGTAGCCCTGGGCGGGGGCGACGGGTATTGGGGCGGGGGCCGGAACCGGAGCTTATGGAGCCGGAACCGGTGGTGGCTGAGTCGGCGGTAGCTGAGCCGGTGGTGCCTGAACCGGTGGTGGCTGAGCCGGCGGCTCCCGAGTCCACCGACGACGGTGTTTTCAAGGTGCGGCTCGCCAACTTCGAGGGGCCCTTCGATCTGCTGCTTCAGTTGATCTCCAAGCACAAGATGGACGTCACCGAGGTCGCGCTGTCGAAGGTCACCGACGAGTTCATGGCGTACATCCGCGGCATGGGGCCCGACTGGGACCTCGACCAGACCACCGAGTTCCTGGTCGTCGCCGCGACCCTGCTCGATCTGAAGGCCGCCCGGCTGCTGCCCACCGCCGAGGTCGAGGACGAGGCCGACCTCGCGCTTCTGGAGGCCCGGGACCTGCTCTTCGCACGGCTGCTCCAGTACCGCGCGTACAAGCAGATCGCCGACATCTTCACCGCCCGCCTCGACGAGGAAGCCCGCCGCTACCCCCGTACCGTCGGACTCGAACCGCACCACGCCGAGCTGCTGCCCGAGGTCGTCATCAGCATCGGCGCCGAGGGGTTCGCCAGGCTCGCCGTGAAGGCGATGCAGCCCCGGCCCAAGCCGCAGGTCTACGTCGACCACATCCACGCCCCCCTCGTCAGCGTCCGCGAACAGGCCGGGATCGTGGTCGCGCTGCTGCGGGAACGGGGCGAGGTGAGCTTCCGGGTGCTCGTCGAGGACGCGGGGGACACCCTCACCGTCGTCGCCCGCTTCCTCGCGCTTCTGGAGCTGTACCGCGAGAAGGCCGTCGCGCTCGACCAGGAGGACGCGCTCGGTGAACTCCTGGTCCGCTGGACCGGCGGGGACGGCGACGAGCAGCCGAGGGTCACCGACGAGTTCGACCGGCCCCCCGAGAACCCCGACAAGCCCGACAAGCCCGGGAACAGGGCGGAGGAGAGCGTGTGAGCGAGGACACGGCGGTGGAGGCCGCACCTGCGGTGGGTCCGGAATCGACCGGTCCGGCCGGGCTGCGTGACGTCGCCGGGCTCGACCTGAAGCCCGCCCTGGAAGCCGTCCTCATGGTCGTCGACGAACCGGCCACCGAGGAACACCTCGCGAAGATCCTCCAGCGGCCCCGGCGGCAGATCGCCGACGCCCTGCGCGCACTCGCCGACGAGTACACCGTCCAGCGCCGAGGCTTCGAACTGCGCCTCGTCGCCGGCGGCTGGCGCTACTACACCCGGCCCGAGTACGCGCCCGCCGTCGAAGGCTTCGTCCTCGACGGACAGCACGCCCGGCTCACCCAGGCCGCCCTCGAAACCCTCGCCGTCGTCGCGTACCGGCAGCCCGTCAGCCGCTCACGGGTCTCCGCCGTGCGCGGCGTGAACTGCGACGGCGTGATGCGCACCCTCCTCCAGCGCGGTCTGGTCGAGGAGGCGGGCGCGGAACCCGAAACAGGTGCGATCCTGTACAGGACGACGAACTACTTCCTGGAGCGGATGGGCCTGCGCGGTCTGGACGAGCTGCCTGAGCTGGCGCCCTTCCTCCCGGAGGCCGAGGCGATCGAGGCCGAGACGCAGGAAGGCGTGCCGTCGTTCGATCCGGACGCACCGGATCCCGGGAGTGCCGAGCACTTCGGACCAGCAGACGACAAGACGGAACTTTGATGCGAAGCAGTGGTAGCGGCAGGAACAGCGGGCGCGGGAACCACCGGGGAGCCGGTAACGACCGCGACGACAAGCAGAAGCGCTCGGACCGGCCCCGTCCGGAGGAGCGCCGCTACACCGCGGGCGGTTCCGGCGGGTCGGGTGGATCGGGTGGCTCCGGGGGCGCGGGGCGCGGGGGCGGTGGCGGCAGGTCCGGCGGTTCCGGCTCCGGGTCCGGCGGGTCCGGTTCAGGCTCCGGCTCCCGATCCGGTGAGGGCGCGGCGCGTGGGCGCGGTGCCGCCGCGCGCGGAGGCGCCAAGGGCGGCCCGAAGCAGGCCCCCGCACGCGGGGGCCGTACGGCACCGGCGCGGTCCCGCGAGTACGAGACGCGGACCGAGGAGCGCAACCGTGAGCGGTACGCGGAGCGCAAGGAGATCAAGCTCCCCAAGACGTTCCCCGGCGCCGAGCAGGAGGGCGAGCGGCTGCAGAAGGTCCTCGCGCGCGCGGGCTACGGTTCGCGGCGGTCCTGCGAGGAGCTGATCGAGCAGGCCCGTGTCGAGGTCAACGGCGAGATCGTCGTAGAGCAGGGCCTGCGGGTCGACCCCGAGAACGACGAGATCAAGGTCGACGGGCTGACCGTGGCCACCCAGTCGTACCAGTTCTTCTCGCTGAACAAGCCCGCTGGTGTCGTCTCCACGATGGAGGACCCGGAGGGGCGGCAGTGCCTCGGCGACTACGTGACCAACCGTGAGACGCGGCTCTTCCACGTCGGGCGCCTCGACACCGAGACCGAGGGCGTCATCCTGCTCACCAACCACGGCGAGCTGGCCCACCGCCTCACGCACCCCAAGTACGGCGTGAAGAAGACCTATCTCGCGCACATCGTGGGCCCCATCCCGCGCGACCTGGGCAAGCGCCTCAAGGACGGCATTCAGCTAGACGACGGCTACGCGCGCGCGGACCACTTCCGCGTCGTCGAACAGACCGGCAAGAACTACCTGGTCGAGGTCACCCTGCACGAGGGCCGCAAGCACATCGTGCGGCGGATGCTCGCCGAGGCCGGGTTCCCCGTCGACAAGCTGGTCCGGGTTTCCTTCGGGCCGATCACGCTCGGCGATCAGAAGTCCGGCTGGCTGCGCAGGCTGTCCAACACCGAGGTGGGCATGCTCATGCAGGAAGTCGAGCTGTAGCCGACACCCGCTCATCCCAACGGCCGGTCCCGGAAATCCGGGGCCGGCCGATGTGTTTCCGCCCTCCGCCCGGTCTGTACCGGTGAACGTCCGCACGGACCTTCACACCCGGCGAGCGGAGGGTACGGCGATGACACGCACCGTGGACCGGCGGGAGTACGCACCCGTCCCTCCCGACGACCTCCTGGAACGCGCGCTCGCCTACGCGCGCGGGTGCGTCGCGGCCGTGCCCGTCGCCGCCGGACCGGACTGGCCGGCGGCTCCGACGCCCTGCGCGGGCTGGGACCTGGGCGCGCTCCTCGACCACCTCAACGACTCGCTGGCGGCACTGCGGGAGGGGATCGGCGGGGGACACATCGCACCCGCACGGACGGCCGCCGACCCCGTACCTCCCGCAGAGCCGGTCGCGCCCACCGACCCCGTCACCGGCCTCGACAACCCCGTCACCGACCCCGTCCTCGGCTTCCGTGATCGCGCGAGCGCCCTTCTCGGCGCCTGGGCGGCCCTCTCCGGGTCTCCCGGGCCCGCCGGGGCGTCCGGGGCCCCGAGAGCCCCACGGACCGTCCTGGTGGCGGACAGGCCGCTCGCCGCGACGCTGGTGGCCGCCGTCGGCGCTGTCGAGATCGCCGTGCACGGCTGGGACATCGGCCGGGCGTGCGGACTGCGGCGGCCGATACCGCCCGGACTCGCCGGCGCGCTGCTGCCGGTGGCCCACTGCTTCGTCGAGGACGCCGACCGGGGCCAGTTGTTCGCCGCGCCCGTGCCCGTACCGCCCGACGCCTGCCCCGGGGACCGGCTCGTCGCCTTTCTCGGGAGGAGCCCCGGTCTCCCGGGAGGAGTCCCGGGGACCGGCGATTAGTTTCCGGCGCGGGGCCGGTCTGCCTGGGTGAGGGGGGAGGAGCGGGCCGAAACCGGCGCTCTGGAAAGGGCTTTCGGAAAAGTCTTGTGAAATCCCACCCGGGCTCTTTATAGTCGGGGTGACTATTAAGGGTCTTCACCGCCCTCGTCGCGTACGGCATGGTGGACCTGGGCCCACGGGGGTGGTCCGGGCTCCGCCGCACACCGCACCCGGCGAGGGCGGTGAGCACAGCTCGCCCGCCCTCCCGGAGACACGATGAACGCGCGCGTTGAGGACGCGGGGGCTTCCGACGCCCGCGCGGCGGGCGCCCAGGCACCCGACGGCTACGACAAGTACGCCTTCGAGCCCTTCGCCGTCACCGTCGACCTCGCCGTGTTCACCGTCCGCGGCGGCACCCTCCAAGTCCTCCTCGTCGAACGGGGACAGGAGCCGTACGTGGGCCACTGGGCGCTGCCCGGCGGCTTCGTGCTGCCCCGGGAGTCCGCCGAGACCGCCGCCCGGCGCGAACTCGCCGAGGAGACCGGGCTGTCCGGCAACACCTGCGCCGCGCTCCACCTCGAACAGCTGCGGACCTACAGCGCGCCGGACCGCGACCCGAGGATGCGGGTCGTCTCGGTCGCCTTCACCGCGCTCGTGCCCGATCTGCCCGAACCGCGCGGCGGCGGCGACGCGGCGCACGCCCAGTGGCTGCCCTGCGACGGCGTCGGACCGCTCGCCTTCGACCACGACCTGATCCTCGCCGACGCCCGCGAGCGCGTCGGGGCCAAGCTCGAATACACCTGCCTCGCCACATCGTTCTGCCCGCCCGAGTTCACCCTCGGCGAGCTGCAACAGGTCTACGAGACCGTGTGGGGCACGGCTCTCGACCGGCCCAACTTCCGGCGCAAGGTCCTCGCGACCCCCGGATTCGTCGAGCCGGTGCCCGGCGCCGCGCGGCTCACCGGAGGGCGCGGCAAACCCGCGGCCCTGCACCGCGCGGGGACCGCCACCGCCCTGCACCCACCTCTCCTGCGACCGGAAGGACGGCCCTCATGACCACGGCTCCGACACCCGCACACCGGACGGCTCCCGTGAAACGCGCCGCCACCGGCTCCCTCGTCGGACTCGCACTCGGGGACGCGCTCGGCTTCCCCACCGAGTTCAACGACGTGCCGTCCATCCTCGCCAAGTGCGGGCCCTGGCGGGAGATGGCGCTGCCCAAGCCCGCGATCGTCACCGACGACACCCAGATGACACTCGCCCTCGCGCGCGGGATGCGCACCGCGATGGACCGGGGTGTGCTCGGGCCTTTGCGCATGGAGCGGCCCGTACGCGAGGAGTTTGTCGACTGGTACCAGTCGCCCGAGAACAACCGGGCGCCCGGCAACACCTGCCTCAAGGCGTGCCACCTCCTCAAGACCGAGGACCGCCCCTGGCAGGACGCCAGCCAGATCGGTTCCAAGGGCTGCGGCGCCAACATGCGGGTCGCGCCCGTCGGCCTCGCGCCGGGGCTCAGCGACGAACAGCGCGCGGGTGCCGCCCAGCTCCAGGCCGGGCTCACCCACGGCCACCCCACCGCGCTCGCCGCCTCCGACCTCACCGCACACGCCGTACGGCTGCTCGCCCAGGGCGCCGAACCGACGGGACTCGTCGGACAACTGCGGTCGTACGCGTACGACAACCGGGGCCGCTACCACGAGCGGTGGCTCGGTGACCTGTGGAGCCGGGCCGCCGATCCGACGCCCGAGCACTTCATCGCGCGCGGGTGGGACGACTGCCTCGCTGTGCTCGACCGCCTCCAGGAGGCGCTGCGCGTGCCGTCGCCCGAGACGGACCCCTGCCTGGCCACCGGCGCCGGCTGGATCGCCGAGGAAGCACTCGCCACCGGCCTGCTGTGCTTCCTGCTCTTCGTCGACGAACCCGTCACCGCGCTGCGCCGCGCCGCCTGCACCTCCGGCGACTCCGACTCGATCGCCTGCCTCGCCGGCGCGTTCGCGGGCGCCCACCTAGGCGCCGACGCCTGGCCCACCGAGTGGGCCGACCGCATCGAGTACGGGAGCGAGCTGCAGTCCTTCGGCGCGCTCTGGGACGCGTGGGGATGACCGGCGAACGGGGAGTCGAACCGGGAGTCGAACCGGGAGCCGACCTGGGCGTGGACCTGGCCGCCGTCGTCGCGGAGCAGCCCGATCCGCTGCTGTTCGCGACGGTCTCCGGCGCGCACCTGTACGGCTTCCCGTCACGCGACTCCGACGTGGACGTGCGCGGCGCGCACCTGCTGCCCGTGGACGCCCTCGTCGGCCTGCGCGAACCCGACGAGACACGGTCGCGGACATGGGTGCGGGACGGCGTCGAGATCGACCTCGTGACGCACGACCTGCGCAAGTTCGTACGCCTCCTGCTCCGGCGCAACGGCTACGTCCTCGAACAGCTCCTGTCCCCGCTCGTCGCGCACACCACGCCCACACACGCCGAACTCGTCGCCCTGGCCCCCGCCACCGTCACCAGCCACCACGCCCACCACTACCGCGGATTCGCCGGCACCCAATGGCGCCTGTTCGAGAAGACAGGCGAGCTGAAGCCGCTGCTGTACACGTTCCGCGCCCTGCTCACCGGCGTCCGCCTCACGCGCGGAGGCGGCCTCTGCGCCCATCTCCCCACCCTCGCGGACGATGCCGGGGCGCCGGACTACCTGCCCGACCTGATCGCCGCCAAGGCGGAACGGGAACACGCCGCCGCCGACGTCGCCCCCGCGCGCGTACGCGACGACATCGACCGCCTGCACACCGCGCTGGACCGCGCCCAGGACACCTCCCCGCTGCCCGCAGCCCCGACGGCGCACGACGCCCTGAACGACCTCCTGATCAGGGCCCGTCTGACGCGGTGAGGCGGCCGGTTCGGGCTGCCGAGCGGCGGCGGGCGGCGGTCAGGAACGCCTCCACCCGGCGGTGGTCCGGCTCCGGCGGGAGAGGGCTGGTGTGCGACGCCCGGTCCGCCTCGTCGGCGAGGCGGACCATGCGGGACTCGATCTCCGGCCAGGGGACCTCGCCGCGCTTGACCGCCAGGAGCGGTTCCCGGGCCGCGCCGACGTCCAGGGTCAGTTCGCCGGTACGCAGCAGATCGCGGCAGCTCGTCAGAAGCCGCAGCAGATGCATCGCGTGCTTCCAGCGCGGGGCGCCGTGCTGCCGTACGTCCGCCTCCAGCTTCTTGCGCTGCCCCAACGCGTAGCGCGCGAAGGTCGCATGGGCCTGCCGGGACAGGAACGCGTCGCGCAGGGCGAGGAGTTCACGGCCCGTGTCGTCCACGTACTCCACGAGCGGCGAGTGCAGACACTCCAGGATGTTCGGATTGGCCCGCAGCGCCAGCGCGCAGAACCGCTCCACCTCCCAGCTGAACTGCTCGTCGGCGGGCCCCTCGACATGCGTCGGCGGCTTCTCGAACCGCCAGAACAGTTCGGTCGGCGCCTGGAACACACCGCGCCGGTCCGTGTCGCTGCCGTCCGTCGCCAGGCCGAACGCGCGCGAGCCCATCACACACGCGTACACCGTGTGGTCGCGGACAAGATCCTCGGGAAGCATCCCGCGAGCCTACGGGGCGCGGCGGTCACAGGTTGATGACCGTGCGTGAGCGCCCTCACGCCAAGTGGCGGGGCTCGGTGATCGGGGTCACATTGGCAGGGTCCGAGGCCGACGCGCCCCACAGGGCCCGGCCCCCACCCCCGGACCCCCCCGGATCTCTCGAAAGGCATCACCATGGCGGGTAACGATCTCGGCAGCCTGCTCGGTAAATTCCTCGGTGGAGGCGGCCAGAGCGGCTCCTCCGGCGGAAGCAACATCCTCGGCTCGCTGCTCCAGAACATCACCAAGGGCGGATCGGGCGGCGCCTCCGGAGCCTCGGGCGGGAGCAACCCGCTCAGCGGGCTGATGGAGATGCTCAACAAGTCGGGCCTCGGCTCGCAGGCCAAGTCCTGGGTCGGCCACGGCGACAACCAGCCGGTGACCGGCGCCCAGGTCAAGGACGCCCTCCCGGACGAGACCCTGCAGAAGGTCGCCGACCAGGCCGGCGTCAGCCCCGACCGCGCCGCCGACCAGATCGCCCAGAACCTGCCGCAGGCCGTCGACAAGCTCACCCCCGAGGGCCAGGTCCCCAGCGGCTCCCTTGAGGACATCATCAAGCGGCAGCAGCAGCTCTGACGGCCGGACCGTCCCGACCGTCCCCTGCGCGGCGTCCCGTCTCGGCAGACGGGCGCCGCGCACCCCGCCGTCCGGGCCTGACTACGATCGGCGCGTAAGGCTTGTACGGGCCTGAAGGGTCTTGTAGGGCCTTGAAGGGCCTGTGAAGCGTTGTGAGGGCTTACGTGAGCGAGCGAGGAGCAGCACCGTGGCGGTACGAGCGGTCCGGGGCGCCGTCCAACTGGAACGGGACGCCGCCGACCACATGGATCAGCAGGTCGGCCTGCTGCTCACGGCGGTCCTGGAGCGCAACGCCCTCACCGCCGACGATCTGATCAGTATCTGGTTCACCGCAACGCCCGACCTGCACAGCGGCTTCCCGGCCGCCGCCGCCCGCAACCTCGGCATCGTCGACGTCCCCCTGATCTGCGCCCAGGAACTCGACATCGAGGGCGCCATGCCCCGTGTCGTCCGCGTCCTCGCCCACATCGAGTCCGACCTGCCCCGCTCCGGGATCACGCACGTCTACCTCGGCGCCGCGGCGGCACTCCGCAAGGACATCGCCCAGTGAGAACCGCACTCGTCGTCGGCACCGGCCTCATCGGCACCTCCGCCGCCCTCGCCCTCGTGGCCCGCGGAGTCACCGTGTACCTCGCCGACCACGACCCGCAGCAGGCCCGTACCGCCGCCGCGCTCGGCGCCGGCACCGACGAGGAGCCTCCCGGCCCCGTCGACCTCGCGATCGTCGCCGTACCGCCCGCCCACGTCGCCACGGCCCTCGCCGACGCGATGGGGCGCCGGGCCGCCCGCGGGTACCTCGACGTCGCCAGCGTCAAGGGCGGACCCCGCCGCGAACTGGAGAGCCTCGGGCTCGACCTCACCGAGTACATCGGCACCCACCCCATGGCGGGCCTGGAGAAGTCCGGCCCGCTCGCCGGCACCGCCGACCTCTTCGAGGGGCGGCCCTGGGTGCTGACACCGACCCGGGACACCACCACGGACGTCCTCAACCTCGCCCTGGAACTCGTCGCCCTCTGCCGTGCCGTCCCCGTCGTCATGGACGCCGACGCCCACGACCGGGCCGTCGCCCTCGTCTCGCACATGCCGCACCTGGTGTCCAGCATGGTCGCCGCCCGCCTGGAGCACGCCGAGGAGGCCGCCGTACGCCTGTGCGGGCAGGGCATCCGTGACGTGACCCGGATCGCCGGGTCCGATCCGCGGATGTGGATCGACATCCTCTCGGCCAACCCCGGGCCCGTCGCCGACCTGCTCTCCTCCGTCGCCGCCGACCTCGACGAGACCGTCCAGGCGCTGCGCGCCCTCCAGTCGTCCGACGACGCCAAGCGGCGCGAGGGTGCCTCCGGCATAGAGGGTGTGCTGCGGCGCGGGAACGCCGGGCAGGTGCGGGTGCCCGGCAAGCACGGGGCGGCGCCCACCGTGTACGAGAGTGTCGTCGTCCTCATCGACGACCAGCCGGGGCAGTTGGCGCGGATCTTCGCCGATGCCGGGCTGGCCGGGGTCAACATCGAGGACGTGCGGATCGAGCATGCGGCGGGGCAGACGGCCGGGCTGGTGCAGTTGTCGGTGGTTCCTTCGGCTGCGCCCGTGCTTGTAGCTGCGCTGCGTGAGCGGGGGTGGGGGATTCGGCAGTAGGGGGGTGCCGGTGCATCGGCGGCTGCGCCGCCTCGGCCTCAAACGCCGGCCGGGCTGGATCCTTGCGGGTGGGCGTCGGATCCGGCACCGTCAGCGGCTGCGCCGGCTTGGCCTCAAGCGCCGGCCGGGCTGGATTGTTGCCTGCTGTGCTTGAAAGAGGGCACCGGGCTGCGCTGTCCGGGTGACCTTCCGGAGACAGTAACCTTATTGCCGTTCCCGTTTCGTCTCAGGAAGGTGTCCTTCGCCGTGGAAATCGCCGACCGGACCGCTCCGGCCGTGATCGTCGCCATTGACGGGCCCTCCGGCACCGGCAAGTCGAGCACGTCCAAGGCCGTCGCCGTGCAGCTCGGGCTGAGCTATCTGGACACCGGGGCGCAGTACCGGGCGATCACCTGGTGGATGGTGCACAACGGCATCGACACCGACGACGCGTCCGCGATCGCCGCGGCGGCCGGCAAGCCCGACATCGTCTCCGGTACGGACCCGGCCGGTCCGACGATCACCGTCGACGGTACGGATGTCGCGGGGCCCATCCGGACCGCCGAGGTCACCGCCAAGGTCAGCGCCGTCAGCGCGGTGCCGGAGGTGCGGGCGCGGATCACGGAGTTGCAGCGGGCGCTGGCCCGTGAGGCGGTCGGCGGGATCGTCGTCGAAGGGCGGGACATCGGGACGACCGTGCTGCCCGACGCCGATCTGAAGGTGTTCCTCACCGCGTCCCCCGAGGCCCGCGCCGCGCGCCGCAGCGGAGAGCTGAAGGGCTCCGACGTACACGCCACCCGTGAGGCCCTGGTCAAGCGGGACGCGGCCGACTCCAGCCGCAAGACCTCGCCCCTCGCCAAGGCGGACGACGCCGTCGAGGTCGACACCACCGACCTCACGCTCCAGCAGGTCATCGAGTGCGTCGTCACCCTGGTCGGGGAGAAGCGGGCCGGACAGTGACCACACCGACCGACGTGCCCTCGGTCCGGGGCGCCGAGGTCGGCCGCCGTATCGGGGTCGGCCTCATGTACGGGCTGTGGAAGCCCCGCGTACTGGGCGCCTGGCGGGTCCCCGCGACCGGCCCGGTGATCCTGGCCGTCAACCACTCGCACTTCATCGACGGCCCCATGCTGATGGGCACGGCGCCCCGGCCGGTGCACTTCCTGATCAAGAAGGAAGCGTTCATCGGGCCGCTCGACCCGTTCCTGCTCGGCATCGGCCAGCTCAAGGTCGACCGCTCGACCGCCGACCGTACGGCCATCACCCGCGCCCTCGGTGTCCTGGAGCACGGTGGCGTCCTCGGGATCTTTCCCGAGGGCACCCGGGGCGAGGGCGACTTCGCGTCGCTGCGCGCCGGGCTCGCGTACTTCGCGGTCCGCTCCGGCGCCCCGATCGTGCCCGTCGCCGTGCTGGGAAGCACCGAGCGCCGTGGCCGGTTGATACGGGGGCTGCCTCCGCTGCGCGGCCGGGTCGACGTCGTCTTCGGCGACCCCTTCCAGGCGGGCGACGGCAGCGGACGACGCACCCGCACGGCCCTGGACCAGGCGACCGTCCGCATCCAGGAGCACCTGACCACGCACCTGGAGCACGCCAGGCGCCTCACCGGGCGCCGCGCGACACTCAAGTAGGGCACCGAAGCAGGCACCGAAGCAGGCACCCAAGTAGTGGATTGGGCGGCAACCGCCGATCCACCGATCACCACGATGAACGAGGTACGGACTTCATGAACGACCAGAACCACTCCGACGGCGCCGGGCACGAGCCCGAACACGGGGCGCTCGGCGACGCCGAGTTCGCGGAGTTCATGGAGCTGGCCGGCGAAGAGGGCTTCGACCTGGAGGACGTGGAGGGCGCGCTCGACGAGGCCGGACACGGCCCGCTGCCGGTCCTCGCCGTCGTCGGCCGCCCGAATGTCGGCAAGTCGACCCTGGTGAACCGGATCATCGGCCGCCGCGAGGCCGTCGTCGAGGACAAGCCGGGCGTCACCCGCGACCGCGTCACCTACGAGGCCGAATGGGCGGGCCGCCGCTTCAAGGTGGTCGACACCGGCGGCTGGGAGCAGGACGTCCTCGGCATCGACGCGTCCGTCGCCGCGCAGGCCGAGTTCGCGATCGAGGCCGCCGACGCGGTCGTCTTCGTCGTGGACGCCACCGTCGGCGTCACCGACACCGACGAGGCCGTCGTCCGGCTGCTGCGCAAGGCCAACAAGCCCGTGGTGCTCTGCGCCAACAAGGTCGACGGCCCCAGCGGCGAGGCCGACGCGACGGCCCTGTGGTCCCTCGGCATCGGCGAGCCGCACCCGGTGTCCTCGCTGCACGGCCGTGGCACCGGCGACATGCTCGACGCCGTCCTGGAGGCGCTGCCCGAGGCGCCCGCGCAGACCTTCGGCACCGCCGTCGGCGGCCCCCGCCGGATCGCCCTCATCGGCCGCCCGAATGTCGGCAAGTCGTCCCTGCTGAACAAGGTGGCGAACGAGGATCGGGTCGTCGTCAACGAACTCGCGGGCACCACCCGCGACCCGGTGGACGAGATCATCGAACTCGGCGGCATCACCTGGAAGTTCGTGGACACCGCCGGTATCCGCAAGCGCGTCCACCTCCAGCAGGGCGCCGACTACTACGCCTCGCTGCGGACCGCTGCCGCCGTCGAGAAGGCCGAGGTCGCCGTCATCCTCGTCGACGCGTCCGAGCCCATCAGCATCCAGGACCAGCGCATCGTCACGATGGCCGTCGAGGCGGGCCGCGCGATCGTCCTCGCGTACAACAAGTGGGACACCCTCGACGAGGAGCGCCGCTACTACCTGGAGCGGGAGATCGAGACCGAGCTGGCGCAGGTCGCGTGGGCGCCGAGGGTCAATGTGTCGGCGCGCACCGGGCGGCACATGGAGAAGCTGGTCCCCGCGATCGAGACGGCCCTGGAGGGCTGGGAGACCCGGGTTCCCACGGGCCGTCTGAACGCGTTCCTCGGCGAGCTGGTCGCCTCGCACCCGCACCCGATCCGCGGCGGCAAGCAGCCCCGCATCCTGTTCGGCACCCAGGCGGGCACCAGGCCGCCCCGGTTCGTGCTCTTCGCGTCCGGCTTCATCGAGCACGGCTACCGGCGCTATGTGGAGCGCCGGCTGCGGGAGGAGTTCGGCTTCGAGGGCACGCCGATCCACATCTCGGTACGGGTGCGGGAGAAGCGCGGCCGGAAGAAGTAGCCTCCGCCGACGACAAGAGGGCCGAGAGGGCCAAGGGGTAGCCGCGGGTGGGTCAGGACTCGCGGCGTGGCGCGGGCGGCAGCGCCGCCGGGACCCAGTTGCCGGTGTTCGCGGTGTTTGCCGTGGTTGCCGTGTTTCCGGCGGTCCCGGAGTGCTGCCGCCCGTTGTGCTGAGCGGAGCCGCCGTCCCGGGGCGCCGGGGTCGGGGTGGCCGGCTGGCCGAGCCGGGGGTCGTGGAAGGCGATGCCGTGGTGCGTGGCGCCGTACTGGAGGGATCCGTACGACCCGGCGCCGAGCGGCGGGAGGCCGTGCCGGATCTCCGGGCGGCTGCCGTAGGGGCCCGTACTGAACGACGTGAACCCCAGGTCCTCCTCGCCGGTACGGTCGCCCGGCAGGGTCCGGAACAGCCTGCGGTACTCGGCGCACAGCGCGTCGTAGATCGGCGTGGCCCCGGCGCTGCCCGGCACGTCCTGCGCGGGGCGCATGGACGGGATGGCGCGCTGGTACGTCGGGCGGAGGGTCGGTTCGTAAGTGTGCACGTATGTGCCAACGACCCGGGGGCCCGGCGGATGCGGCCACCGCGTGCGAATCAGCAGGTCGCGGTGGCCGCCCGGTATCCCGTCGGGGGTCAGGTGCCCGCGAGGGGCATCGCGCAGGCGACGAGCCTGCCGTTCGCCGCAGCCTTGTCGAGGGCGTCGCGCAGCAGGTCCTCGCGGGGCTGGCGGCCGATCGAGCCGACCGGGGCCGCGAAGACCAGGACCTGCTGGAGCTTGTTCGCGGCGGCCCGCCAGCCCTCGGTGACCTGGAGCGGCTGGTGCGCCTGCCACCAGGCGACCGGCTGACCGGAGCCGCCGGTGCCCGGCTGGAGCACGGCGTGGAGCTGGCCCATGGCGAGCAGGACCGACCAGCCGTGCAGGACGGGCGGCACCCAGGTGACCCCGGGGACCGGCAGGAAGCCCTGCTCGATCAGGAGGGGCAGGAACTCGTCGCTTTCCCCGTCGGTGCCGGGGCGTGCGATCGGACCGGTGGGCTCCACGACGAGCGCGGGGTGCAGCTCGCCCTCGATGAGGACGAGACCGCTGGTGATGCCGAGCACGGCCTGCTCGGGGGCGCCCGGAGCGGCGGACTGCTCGCCGCCGTCCCCGGTGATGGAGCGGACGGCTCCCTGGAGTTGCTCCTCACTGACCTGGACGACCTGCGAGGGCAGGCAGCCGGCGTGGGCGAAGGCGAGGACGGCGGTCTCGTCGCCGATGAACAGGACGGTGCTGGTGCGTTCCTGCTCCGAGTCGCCCGGGGTGCGGCAGGACGTGCAGTCGTAACTTCCCGGGGCGTTCTCTCCGGCGAGCAGCCGGTCGGCTTCTGCGTCGCCGATCTCGGCGCGGACGGCCTCGCTGACGTCGAGCATGCGCGGCACGGTGGGCTCCTCGGTCGATGCGTGCGGCGCCGGGTGTCTCCCGGCTCGTGCCGGGTGGATCCCGGCGCTTGGGCCGGGTCTCCGGCTCATGCAGAGCACAACGGCGATCCGTGGACGGAGTCACGCCCGGAAGCGAACGGAATCGAACCGTCCGACCCGGCGGGTGAACCGATGGGCGGTTGTGGTCACAAGGCGTCAACTGCGGTGGGCATAGGTCGAATTCGCTCGCCGCACCGCCCTGCCTGCCCTGATGGTCAGGGCGGGGAAAAGGTTGCCCGGCGACCGCTTTCGATCGGGCAACCGTTGCGGCACAAGATGATGATGCCGTCCAACCGATCGCCGGGCCGACTGGTCTAACGGTATGAGGACCGGACGAGACGGACTGTCCTCACAGACCATGGGAAATACGGGGATTACGTCGGAATACGGGGCCGCATGCACATCTCTTTCTTGATCCACAACGCTTATGGAATCGGGGGGACCATCCGGACGACGTACAACCTCGCGGGCACGCTCGCCGAGCAGCACGACGTCGAGATCGTCTCCGTGTTCCGCCACCGCGACACCCCGGTGTTCGAGCCGGCCCGGGGCGTCCGGCTGCGCCACCTGGTCGACCTGCGCCAGGACACGCCGGGTTACGAGGGCGACGACCCCCGGATGCAGGCCCCCGCGTCGGCCTTCCCGCACGCGGAGGGCCGCTACCGGCAGTACAGCGCGCTGACCGACGAGCGGATCGCCGCGCATCTGGCGAGTGTCGACGCGGACGTCGTCGTCGGCACCCGGCCCGGTCTGAACGTCCAGCTCGCCCGCCAGACCAGGCGCGGCCCCGTACGCGTGGGGCAGGAACACCTCACGCTCGACAGCCACTCCGACGCCCTGCGGCGGGTGCTGCGCGGCGCCTACCCGCGCCTGGACGCCGTCACCACCACCACCGAGGCCGACGCGCAGGCGTACCGCACGAAGATGCGGCTGCCCGGGGTGCGGATCGGGGGTGTGCCCAATCCGGTGCCCGCGCCGCGCGTCGAGCCCGCCGACGGGTCCGGGAAGTGGGTCGTGGCGGCCGGGCGGCTCGCCCCCGTGAAGCGGTACGACCTGCTGATCAAGGCGTTCGACCAGGTCCGCGCCGAACGGCCCGACTGGCGGCTGCGGATCTACGGCGGCGGCAAGCAGAAGGACAAGCTGCGCGCCCTTGTCGACCGGCTCGGCCTCTACAACCACGTCTTCCTGATGGGCCCCGCCCACCCCATCGAACCGGAGTGGGCCAAGGGCTCCATCGGCGCCGTGACCTCCAGCCTGGAGTCGTTCGGCATGACCATCGTCGAGGCGATGCGCTGCGGCCTGCCCGTGGTCTCCACGAACTGTCCGCACGGCCCCCGCGAGATCATCGACAACGGTGTCGACGGCCGCCTGGTCAAGGTCGGCGACGTCGGCGCCATCGCGGGCGGACTCCTCGAACTGATCAACGACGACGAACTGCGGCAGCGGATGGCGGCGGCGGCGCTCAAGGACTCGGAGCGCTTCGACCCGGCCCGGATCGCCGAGCGCCACGAGACGCTGTTCGCCGACCTCACCGCCCGTCGTGGCGGCACCACCACGTTCGGGGGCCGGATGCGCGGCTCCCTGCACCGCACGCGCGGCGCACTGCTCGGCGGCGCCTACGCCGTACGGGACGCCGGCCGTACCGCCCTGAGGAAGGGACGCCCCGCATGACGACCCTGATCCGCGCAGACCCGGCCGACCAGCCCGCCGAACCCACCGGAGACGTCACGGACACCACACCCCGCGCCGACTGCACCGCCGACTCCGCGGGCGGCCTGACCTTCGACGTCACCGACCACGGCGCGTCCGGCGCGGCCCATCTGGTGCTGCGCCGCAGACCCACCGAATCGCAGCCCGGCGACAGCGACAGCAGCGGTGACGGCAAGGGCGACGGTGACGACGAGCTGCGGCTGCCCCTCAGCCCAGCCGCCGACGGCAGCCTGCGGGCCGCGCTGCCCAGCAGCGTCGAGCTGGCCGAGGGCCGCTGGGACGTGTACGCGCAACTGGCGGGCGAGAAGCCCCAGCGCCTCGCACCCGGCCTCAACGATCTGCGGTCCCTGGTCGACCGGGTGCCGAGCGGCGCCCGGGGCCATGTCGCGGTCCGCATCCCGTACGCCACCCAGCACGGCAACCTCACGGTCCGCAGTTGGTGGCGCGCGCCGCACGCGGAGGCCGGGGAACTCCTCATCGACGGTACGGAGCTGACGGTGCACGGCCGGGTCTACGGCACCGGGCTCACCGACGGCGCGTACGCCGAGCTGAGCGGGCGGCGGGGGACGGCGCCCGCCGTGCGCGCCGAGGTGACCGTACGGGAGAGCGGGTTCGTGTTCACCGTGGCGTACGCGGACCTCGTGGAGGCCGGTGGCGGTCCCGGTGTGTGGGACCTGTGGCTGCGGCCCACCGGCGACACCGGCCCCCGGGTGCGGCTGGCCCGGCTCCTGGACGACGTGGCGGACAAACAGCCGATCTTCACCTATCCGGCGACCCGGATGGAGACGGAGCACGGGACGGCCGACGCCGGGCCGTACTACACCCTCGACAACGACCTGTCGGTACGGGTGGCCCTGCCCTCCTGAGCACGGATTCACGGATTCACGGATTCACGGATTCAGGGTTTCGCGGATCGCGGACCGTACCTGTCCGCGACCGCTGGCAGACTCGGCTCCATGGTGGAGACATCGGCACGGTTGCTGCGCCTGCTCTCGCTGCTCCAGGCGCACCGCGAATGGTCCGGCGCCGAGCTGGCCGACCGGCTCGGCGTCACGGCGCGCACGGTCCGCCGTGACGTGGACCGGCTGCGCGACCTCGGCTACCCGGTCAACGCCAGCCCCGGCACGGGCGGCGGCTACCAGCTCGGCGTGGGGGCCCGGCTGCCGCCGCTGCTCCTCGACGACGACGAGGCCGTCGCGGTCGCCGTGGGGCTGCGGACGGCCGCGGGCCAGGGCATCGACGGCATCGACGAGAGCTCCGTACGCGCCCTCGCCAAGCTGGAGCAGGTCCTGCCGCACCGGCTGCGCCACCGGGTCACCACCCTGACCTCGGTCACCGTGCCGATGCTGCGCGATGCCGGCGGCTCCCCGGTCGACCCCTCCGTGCTCACCGAACTCGCGGGCGCCTGCCGGGACTCCGAGCTGCTGCGTTTCGCGTACCGCGACCACGAGGGCTCCTCGTCCCGGCGCACCGTCGAACCGCACCGCCTGGTCTGCACCGAACACCGCTGGTACCTGGTCGCCTGGGACGTGGACCGTGCGGACTGGCGTACCTTCCGCGTCGACCGCATCACCCCCGCACCGCCGCACGGCCCCCGCTTCGCCCCCCGCACCCCGCCCGCCGACGACCTCGCCGCCTATGTCTCCCGAGGGGTCTCGACGCGGGTGTACGCGACGCAGGCCGTGGTGCGGCTCCTGGTGCCGTACGAGGAGGCCGCCGAGCGCGTCTCGCCGTCGGCCGGCGTCCTGGAGGCCGAGGGGCCCGGGAGCTGTCTGCTGCGCACCGGGGCCGCGACCCTCGATGTGATGGTGATCCATGTGGTGCTGCTGGGCTTCGCGTTCGAGGTGCTGGAGCCGGACGGGCTGACCGATGTCGTCAGACGGACCCGGGATCTGCTGTCCCGGGCGCTGGAGCGGCCCGGGGACGGGTCCTGACCCCCGTAGCGTGCTCCGGATGGCGCAGGTCGAACGCCGGGGACTCCGAGCGGATCGGGGGCAGCGTGGTGAAGTTGTGCCGGGGCGGCGGGCAGGCCGTCGCCCACTCCAGCGAACGCCCGAACCCCCACGGGTCGTCGACCTGGACCTTCTCGCCGTAGCGCGCGGTTTTCCAGACGTTGTAGAGGAACGGCAGCGTCGACAGGCCGAGCAGGAACGCCCCGATGGTCGACACCGTGTTGAGCGCCGTGAAGCCGTCGGCGGCGAGATAGTCCGCGTACCGCCGGGGCATGCCCTCCGCGCCGAGCCAGTGCTGGACGAGGAACGTCGTGTGGAAGCCGGTGAAGAGCGTCCAGAAGTGGATCTTGCCGAGCCGTTCGTCCAGCATCCTGCCGGTGAACTTGGGCCACCAGAAGGAGAATCCGGCGAAGGTCGCGAAGACGACCGTGCCGAACACGACGTAGTGGAAGTGCGCGACGACGAAGTACGAGTCGGTGACGTGGAAGTCCATCGGCGGGGACGCCAGGATCACCCCGGTCAGGCCGCCGAACAGGAACGACACCAGGAAGCCCACCGCCCACAGCATCGGCGTCTCGAAGGACAGCGAGCCCTTGATCATGGTGCCGGTCCAGTTGAAGAACTTCACGCCCGTGGGCACCGCGATGAGGAACGACAGGAGCGAGAAGAACGGCAGCAGCACCGCGCCCGTCGCGAACATGTGGTGCGCCCACACGACCACCGACAGGCCCGTGATGGTCATCGTCGCGCCGACCAGCGTCAGATAGCCGAAGATCGGCTTCCTGCTGAACACCGGGATGATCTCCGTGATGATCCCGAAGAACGGCAGCGCGATGATGTAGACCTCGGGATGCCCGAAGAACCAGAACAGGTGCTGCCACAGCAGCGCGCCGCCGTTGGCCGCGTCGAACACCACCGAGCCGAAGCGCCGGTCGGCCTCCAGGACCAGCAGGGACGCGGCGAGCACCGGGAACGCGATCAGGACGAGGATCGACGTGAACAGCACGTTCCAGGTGAAGATCGGCAGCCGGAACATCGTCATCCCGGGTGCGCGCATCGCGATGATCGTGGTCAGGAAGTTCACCGAGCCGAGGATCGTGCCGAACCCGGAGAGCGCGAGCCCCATGATCCACATGTCGGCGCCGATGCCGGGCGAGTGCTCCGGGCCGTTGAGCGGGGCGTACGCGAACCAGCCGAAGTCGGCCGGGCCGTCCGGCAGCGCCAGCGAGGCCAGCACGATCAGGCCGCCGAACAGGAACATCCAGTACGCGAGCATGTTCAGCCGGGGGAACGCCACATCGGGGGCGCCGATCTGGAGCGGCATGATCTCGTTGGCGAACCCGGCGAACGTCGGCGTCGCGAAGAGCAGCAGCATGATCGTGCCGTGCAGCGTGAACGCCTGGTTGAACTGCTCGGCGCTGACCAGTTGGAGCCCGGGGCGCGCGAGTTCGGCGCGCATCACCAGGGCGAGGAGCCCGGCGACCAGGAAGAAGCCGAACGAGGTGATCAGATAGAGATGGCCGATCGTCTTGTGATCGGTCGTCGTGAGCCAGCCCACGACGAGCCGCCCGAGCCGTCTCCCGCGCACCGGCTCCACTCGCGCCCGAGCCGTCTCCGTCCCCATCGCGCGCCCCTTCGCCGCTTGCGTTCCGGGCCTGTCATGAGCACTCGCCATGATGCTCGGGCGCGGGGCGGCCCGCCGGGGGCGCCTTTGCGCATGATGTGGGGGAAGCGTGAATTTCCTATGTGCCGTCAGCCTTTCCGGCGGCCCGCGAATTGTTGTCCGCCGGGCGTGTCGGCACTCTCGCCCGGCCCGTGAATTCACCGTGCTTCCGACGCCTTCCGCGCATGTTCGGAATTTCTTCTGCGGTGCGAACCGGGAAGAGCGAAAGAACTGCGGAACCGCTCGAACGTGTGAGGGAGTTCGGCGAAACGGGCGTAGTGATCCTGTGACACAAGTGTGACCGCCTCAGTGCCGAGCGGCGCTCCGTTCCGGCTTCCTTACGGCCCGCTTACGACCCGAAGGAAGGCAGGCGGAAGGCGGGCGGAAGGGCGGAAGAGACCCGTAAGCCGCCTTCCATCCGGCTTCCTTCCGCCTTCCGTGAGTGGTCCGGGGCGCCTAACGTGGCGTTCATGGCACCTTTTTCCACCCCGGCCCCAGAGCCCCACGACAACCCCGAGACCTATGTGGGTCTCAGCGCCGACGCCGCCGAGCGACAGGCCCGTGAACGCGGCTGGACCACGGTCAGATCGCTGCCTCCGGGCGCGATCATCACCATGGAGTACCGCGCGGGCCGGCTGAACTTCGAGGTCGCGGACGGCACCGTACGCCGGTCCTGGAAGGGCTGAGTCCGCGCCTGCCGGGTCGGTGACACGACCGAGGCCCCGGTTCCCTCAGGGGAGCCGGGGCCTTCGTCCGCGGGGCCGTGGCTGTGCGTACCGGGCGGCCTCGCCGTCGTTGCGGGTCCGCCGGTCAGGGGCGGGCCGACGCCGTGCCGCGCTGGACGCGGTCCGGGTGCGGGGGCCGGCGGCTGCCGACCGGGGTGACAGGTGTCCGTTCCGCGCGCGTGGCGTGCGGTCCCGGCGCCAGATACGCGGGATGCGCGGCCGTCCGCGCCGAGCGCACGGCGGCGGGCTCGCGCACCGGTGGCTCCGCGTCCGCGGGCTGGTCGGCGGGCGTATGGCGGGGGAACACCGCCCCGGGCACCCCGCCGACGGGCGCCGTACGCGTGCGCCGCCCGCGCCAGGCGTCCCGCAGATCGAAGAGACGGTCCTCGACCCTGGCGATCAGCGGCTCGAACCAGGGCAGGGCCAGCAGGATCAGCAGGCCCGCCGCCCAACCGAGCAGGACGTCGCTCAGCCAGTGGGTGCCGAGGTAGACGGTGGTGAGGCCGACGCCGAGCGCGACCACGGCCGAGAGGGCCGACAGATAGCGGCGGGCTCGCGGGGTCGAGGCGAGATAGGCGAGGATTCCCCAGGTCACGACGGCGTTGGCGGTATGGCCCGAAGGAAATATATCGCCGCCCTGCCACATCTCGTTCGAGCCGATCACGGTCGCGTAGTGCGGTCCGAGACGGCCCATGCCGAGCTTGGCGGCGCCGACGGTGATGTTGAGCAGGAGCAGTGACGTACCGAGCGTCAGCAGCGGGCGGAGCGTGTGCTGCCGCCAGGACCGCCAGCCCAGCCAGGCCGCGATCATCACGGCGGTCGGGCCACGCTGACCCAGAACCACGTAGTAGTCGAGGAACGCGTGAATCTCCGGCCACTGCTGATAAGGCCGGAAGAACATGACCTGCCAGTCGAAGCGGACCAGCCAGGACGTGGACCACACCGCGACGACAATCGTCAGATAGAAGGCCAGAGTCGCGCCCAGGAGGACGACTCTGTGCCGGCTCATCCTCGGGACATCGAGGTGGGCCGGTCGTTCCGGCTCACGGTCCAGCCGGGCGAAGACCCGGTCCAGACGGGTGAGGTTTGGTTCGGTACGCACGGAATCGACGTTACAGCGAGTGAGCTGCGGGCCAGGCCGAATCTGTCGCTTTGTGATGACGATGTGATGTGGCATTGCTCTCAAGGGGGGTGGTAATACCCCGGATTCAGTAATCCAATGACGTGCGGCGATTAATTCGGCTGATCGTTTCCGATGACTGCTTTATGTCACGGTCGAATTCTGTTCACCAGAAGCTGGTACGCAATTTCCCGGGCGCTCATCAATGATCTTGTGGCGGACAGAAGTTGATCACGCTCCGATCACGCCCGCATCACGCCCTGTTCATGCGACGGGACCGGGCCCCGGGACTACGTAGCGGCAGGGCCTTGTGACGCTGGGCCCACGGGCGTGGCGCACGCCACACCGGACGGAACACCCCAGGAGAGGTCCGCCACCCACCACGCCCGAGGCGTCGCGTACGCTGGCCGCTCACTCGCCTAACGCTGCCGGGCCCGGAAGACGTCCCCACTTCCGCGCCGAAGCCGCGGGAAGCCCCTCCCGCAGGCCCGCCGTGTGCGAGCGACCAGCCGGGAGGTACCGCATGTCAGGGACGCCCACGGCCGCATCGCGCCGCCATCCGAGCGCCTCCCTCACCGGACTCCTCCGCAAGCGCGGCCCCGGCCCCTTCGGCACCGGCGCCGAACCCAACCGCTGGCTCGTCCTCGTCGTCCTCTGCGTCAGCCTGCTCCTCGTCGCCGTCGACGCGACCGTGCTGCACGTCGCCGTCCCCGCCGTCACGGAGGACCTGCGGCCCAGCGGGATGGAACTCCTCTGGATCGTCGACATCTACCCGCTCGTCTGCGCCTCGCTGCTGATCCTCTTCGGCACGCTCGGTGACCGCGTCGGGCGCCGCCGCGTCCTGCTCATGGGCTACGCCCTCTTCGGCATCGCCTCCGCCGTGGCCGCACTCGCCGACAACGCCCAGGTCCTGATCGCGGCCCGCGCCCTGCTCGGCGTCGGCGGCGCGATGATCATGCCCGCGACGCTGTCGATCCTGCGCCAGGTCTTCCCCGACCGGCGCGAGCGCGCTCTCGCGATCGGCCTGTGGAGCGCCGTCGCCGCGGTCGGCGCCGCCGCCGGACCGCTGCTCGGCGGATTCCTCCTGGAGCACTTCTGGTGGGGCTCCGTCTTCCTCGTCAACATCCCGCTGATGCTGGTCAGCCTCCCTGTCGGACGGCTGCTGCTGCCCGAGTCGACGGGGGACCGCGACGGGCCGTGGGACGTCGTCGGCGCGCTGATGGCCGCCGCCGGGCTGTTCGGTCTGGTCCTCGGCGTCAAACGGCTCGGCGGCGGCGAAACCGTGCTCGGTCCGCTGACCCTGCTGCCGCTGATCGGTGGCGCGGCGCTGCTGGTCGCCTTCGTCCGGCGGCAGCGCGGACGCGCCCGTCCGCTCGTCGATCTGAAGATGTTCGCCCGGCCCGCGTTCAGCACGTCCGTCGGCTGCATCGTCCTCGCGATGCTCGCGCTCGTCGGCCTTGAACTGATCGCCGCGCAGTACCTGCAACTCGTCCTCGGCCTCACGCCCCTGGAGACCGGGCTGCGGCTGCTCCCGCTGACCATCGCCGCGATGGCCGCCGGGCTCCTCGGCGCCCGGATGCTCCAGCGCTTCGGCCCGCGCACCATGGTCTCCCTCGGCTTCGTCCTCACCGCGATCGCCGTCCTGATGCTCACGCCCATGGGCGCCGGCGACAACACCGGTCTGCTCCTCGCGGGCTTCCTGCTCCTCGGCTTCGGCCTGGAGACCACGCTGTTCGGCGCGTACGAGTCGATGCTCAGCGAGGCCCCGCAGGACCAGGCGGGCGGCGCCGCCGCGATCGGCGAGACCTCGTACCAACTCGGCGCCGGTATCGGGATCGCCCTGCTCGGCAGCGTGATGAACGCCGCGTACGCGCCCGGCGTCTCGTCCGTGCCCGGGGTCGCGCCGGGCGCGCGGGCCGCGGCCGGGCACTCGCTCGGTGAGGCGTACGAGGTCTCCGACCGGATCGGCGGGCCGACCGGGGACGCGCTCCGGCACGCGGCACGGACCTCGTTCGTGCACGGGCTGCATGTGACGCTGCTCGTCAGTGCCGGGTTGCTGTTGCTCGGGGCGGTTGCCGCGCTGCGGTTGCCACGGGTGATGATGGCCGACGCGGCCGACGTGACCCGGGGTACCGGCGCCGGAGCCGGCGTCAAGGGCGCCGATGTTCCGCTGCCGCGGGGGGCGGCGGAGGGGCGTGCCTCTGCGGTGGCCTCGCGGCCTGCCTGACCGGTTTTTGGGTGAGGGTGGGGGCGGTTGGGGACCGCCGGGCCGGGGTGGTGCGGGGTTGCTTGGCACCGCCGGGCTGCGCCGCGGTGGCTGAGCGCCGTTGCGGCGGGATTGAAGAAGTGGGGGATTGTGCGGTGCGGGTGGCTTGGTGCCGCCGGGTTGCGCCGTGGTGGCTGAGCGTCGTTGCGGCGGGTTGAAGTGGCGGGGGAGTGGGGGTTCGTGCGGGGTGGGCTGGTGCCGCCGGGTTGCGCTGCGGTGGCTGAGGGCCGTTGCGGCGGGTTGAGGAGGCGGGGGGTGGGGGTTTGTGTGGCGTGGCTTGGTGCCGCCGGGCTGCGCTGCGGTGGCTTAGGGCCGTTGCGGCGGGTTGATGAGGCGGGGGAGTAAGGGTTCGAGCGGCTTGCGTCGGGGTTGACGCTGTTGGCGGTTGCCTGCGCCGCTGGGGCCGGGCAAGGCGCTCACCGGGTTGACGCCTTGTGGGTCGCCGGTGAGCGGCCTTGCTCAGCTCTGGTTGAAGAAGCCGTCGGTGGGGCGGCTCGCGGCCTCACCGCTGACGATCTCCGTGTGGGCGGGGGTCAGCAGGAAGACGCGGGTGGCCACGCGCTCGATGGAGCCGCGCAGACCGAAGGTCAGACCGGCCGCGAAGTCGACGACGCGCTTGGCGTCGGCGGCCTCCATGGCCGTGAGGTTGACGATGACGGGCACACCGTCCCGGAAGAGTTCACCGATACCGCGGGCGTCCCGGAAGCTGTCCGGCGTGACCGTGCCGATCCGCCGGCCGGTCTCCTCGGCCGACTCCGTCGCCACCTTCACGCGCGGGTCGGTCACCCAGGCGTCGCCGGGGCTCTCGGCAGCGTCGTCTTCGTAACCGTCGTAGTAACGCTCGTCATCGTTGTTGTCGTCGACGAGGCCAAGCCAGGCACTCGCCTTGCGCACCGATCCCATGGACGCCTCCTCTCACAGCGGTCTTTGCTGGTTCCGCGTGCCTATCGTCGTCCATGATGCTGATGACGCGCCAAGGGGATAGCCGCCGCGCGGGGTTTTCGTGACGGTACTGGTGCAGAGCAAAAGTGTTGAGGCTCCTTGTCTCCCAAGGGTCGTACCGGGCACCGCTGCTGACTGAGAGTGAAATATGATTTGCGGCGGCGTTCGGGTGACGGCCGGGGCGTCCGGGTGAACGACGGGGTGGTCAGCATGCCCCGCACAACGGCTTTCGACGCACGGGGGACGTGGTCATGTTCGGAATCGTCAGGCCCTGCCGGCACCGTCTCGGCGAACGGTTGGGCGCGGAATGGCTCGCCCACCTGTGCGGCCTGTGTCTCGCGCTGCGCGGCGACCACGGCCAGTTCGCGCGGCTCGTCACGAACTACGACGGGCTGCTCGTCTCGGTTCTGACGGAGGCTCAGGCGGACCGGGACGGCACCGGACGACGCACCGCCGGGCCCTGTCCGCTGCGCGGAATGCGCGGCGCGTCCGTCGCGCAGGGTGAGGGAGCGCGGCTCGCGGCGGCCGTTTCGCTCGTCCTGGCGTCGGCGAAGATGCGTGACCACATGCTGGACGGGGACGGGCTGTTGGCGCGCCGCCCGGTCGCGGTCGCGGCGCGCCGGGTGGCCGCGACGTGGGACAAAGCGGGCCATCGGACCGGCGCCGCCGTCGGGTTCGACACCGCCGTGCTCGTCCACGCCGTCGACCGGCAGTCGGACATCGAGGCCCTCGCGGGGCCCGGCACACCCCTGTTGACGGTCACCGAGCCCACCGAGACGGCCACCGCCGCGGCCTTCGCGCACACCGCCGTGCTGGCCGGCCGACCGGAGAACCGCGCCCCGCTCGCCGAGGCCGGCCGTCTCTTCGGGCGGCTCGCCCATCTCCTGGACGCCGTCGAGGACCAGGCGGCCGACGCCGCGTCCGGCGCCTGGAACCCGCTCACCGCCACCGGCACCGACCGCGCCGAGGCCCGCCGCCTCGCCGACGACGCGCTGCACGGGATACGCCTAGCGCTGCGCGACGCCGAGTTCACCGACGGCCGCCTCGCCCATGTCCTGCTCGCCCACGAACTGCGTACCTCGGTGGACCGTGCGTTCGGTACGAGCGCGTGCGCGCACCGGGCGCCCGAGGCGTACGGCCCGGCGCCCGGCGGACCGTACGCGCCCGGTGGGCCCGCGGGACCGCCACCCCTCCCGCCCGAACCGCCGCGCCGCGACCGCCGCGGACTGCTCGCGGGCTGCCTGGTGTGGGCGGGCCTCGCCTGTACGTGCCAGATGTGCTGCGGCACGTTCGAGGATCCGTGGAGCCGGGAGCGCAGGGAAGGGTTGTGCGGGCAGTGCGACTGCAGTGGGTGCGACGGGTGCTGCGACTGCTGTTCGTGCTGCGACGGGTGTGATGGGTGTGACGGTTGCGACTGCGGGTGCAGTTGCTGAGCCATCGTCAAACTGAGGGGAGGGGAAAGCGGGGGCGCGTGTGAAGGCGCGGGGGAAGAACGGCGCCCGACGGTGTGCGGCGCCCGGGAATGCACGGCGAACCCCGTCACGGTCACGACGGGCTCGGGCAGTGCAGGGGGTCAGCTCAACAGGACGCCGACCACACTCGACCGAAGTCGATGTGGGAGCGCGTGACCAGCCACTGCTGCGGATGCATGGGGCAAGTGGAACAGGCATCCGGTGTCGCGTCAACTGCCGTGAGACGGACCGCCCACAGTATGGACACCCTTGACAACGGGCGCGACGGCGCCCTTAGTCTCGGGGGTACGGACCGCTGCTGAGGGGCTCGGATCCGTATCTCCCGTGTGAAGGCAAGACCGTGCCGAATTCCCGTGCCCACGGAGCCTTCGCATGCCCTTGCAGCCACTTTTCGCACGACACCCACTGACACCTCGGACACCCCGGACACCCCGCGCCGGCGCCGCCCCGTGCCCGGGGTGCGCCCGATGAAGCCCGTCCTGGTGATCGTGGGAGGCGGGCCGCGGGGGACCGGACTCCTGGAGCGGATCGCCGCCAACGCGCCCGCGCTGTACGCCGGTCCGGGCCTCGACATCCACCTCGTCGACCCGCACCCGCCCGGCGGCGGCCGGATCTGGCGGCAGGACCAGTCACCGCTGCTGTGGATGAACTCCATGGCCGAGGACGTCACCATGTTCACCGACGACACCGTGCTGCTCGACGGGCCCGTCCAGCCCGGACCGACCCTCCACGAATGGGCGGGCCTCGACGGGCACACCTTCCCCGACCGGCGGCTCGGCGGCTCCTATCTGCGCTGGGTGTACGAGCGTGCGGTCGCCGCGCTGCCGTCCGGCACCACCGTCCACCACCACGCGCGGCGCGCCACCCGGGTCACCGGACCCCGCGCGGGCCGTCAGCGGGTCTGGCTCGAAGGCCGCACCGCCCCGCTCGTCGCCGACCTCGTCGTCCTCGCCCTCGGCCATCTCGACGCCGAACCCGACGCGGAACAGCGCCGGCTGACCGCGTACGCCACCCGGCACGGGCTCGTCCATCTGCCGCCCGGCTTCACCGCCGACGCCGACCTGTCCCCGCTCGCCCCCGGGGAACCCGTCCTCGTCCGCGGCTTCGGCCTCGCCTTCGTCGACCTGATGGTCCTGCTCACCGAGGGCCGCGGCGGACGCTACGAGCAGGGGCCCGGCGGCGCGCTGACGTACCGTCCGTCGGGGCGGGAGCCCGTGCTGCACGTCGGTTCGCGGCGCGGGGTTCCCTACCGCTCCAAGATCGGCTACGCCCTGGACGGTGAACGGCCGCCGCTGCCCCGGTTCTTCGGGCCCGCCGAGGTCGACGCGCTGCTCGCCCGAGGCGGTGGAGTCGACTTCCGCGAGGACATATGGCCACTCGTCGACAAAGAGCTGGGCTTCGCGCACTACCACCGCCTCTTCGCCGCCCACCCCGAACGCACCACGGCCACCTGGAGCGAGTTCGAGGAGAGGTACGCCGCCGCCCCGCCGCTCGGCTCCGCACTCCGCGCGCTGGTCGCGTCCGCCGTTCCCGACCCCGCCGACCGGCTCGACCTCGCCGCGCTCGACCGGCCGCTCGACGGCGTCCGGTTCGCGAGCCGCGACGCGCTCCAGGACGGGCTGCGCGCCCACATCACCCATGACCTGACACGCCGTCACGACCCGGCGCACAGCCCTGACCTGGCCGTCTTCCTCGGACTGCTCTCCGTGTACGGGCAGCTCGTGCGGCTCGGCGACATCGGCCCCTGGTGGCACGGCTTCTTCAGCTACCTCGCCTCCGGGCCGCCAGGACCCCGGCTGCGCCAGCTCCTCGCCCTCTCCCGGGCGGGCGTCGTCCGGTTCCTCGGTGCCGATGCGACCGTCACCGCCGAGGACGGGATCTTCCGCGCCACCGGGCCGTCCGTGCCCGGCGCCCGCGTCGACGCCCGCGCGCTCGTGGAGGCCAGGCTGCCGCTGCCCACGGTCGAGCACACCGACGATTCGCTGCTGCGGGAGCTGTACGCGGAAGGGGCCGCCGCGACCCCCGAGGGGCTGCTCGCCGTCGACCCCGGGGACGGCCGTGTCCTGGACCGCGCGGGGGCGCCGCACCCGCGTCGGTTCGCCCTCGGTCCGCACACCGACGCGCGCGGCTCGGGCGCCTTCACCCGGCCCCGTACCAACGGGCCCGCCTTCCGGCAGAACGACGCCACCGCGCGCGCGGTGCTCGCCTTTCTGCGCGACGTGTCCTGTCGCGCCGCCGCCTGACCGACGGCACGCACCGGCCCCCTGTCGAGGTGACCGGAGGACACCCGCCTTCCCGACAGAGAGGTTTGTCGACATGGACGTACTCCGGCCCCGGGGGCTGGTGCACATCGCCGCCGGGGTGGACCTCGGCGGGGTGCACGACGCAGGTCCCCATGTCGATTTGGCGCGGCTTGCCGAGCGCGGGGCGCTGGACTTCGTGACCCTCGGCGGCTCCTCCGGGCGGCCGGGGTTCGACGCGCTCGCCGTGCTGTCCCGGGCCGCGCAGGAGACCACGCGGATCGGACTCGTACCGGCCGTGACCGTCATCAACCGCAGCGATCCGTTCCGAGTCCAGGCCGCCGTCGCCGGTCTCGACCAGGTGAGCCGGGGCCGCGCGGGTTGGCGTATCGACGTGTCGACCGAGGCGGGTGACGCCCGGCCGCCCGAACAGCTGTGGCGGGACGCCGGTGCGGTCGCCGGTGCCTGTGTCCGGTGGTGGGACGGGGGCGGTGGGGACGGCCGGGACGGTCGCGATACGGCGACTGGTCGTTTGATCGACCCTGACATATCGCGCCTTGTCGACTTCGAGGGTGGCGTGTTCGAGGAGGGCATGTTCGAGGGCGGCTTCTCCGTGCGACGGCCTTCGGTCGCGGCCCGGCCTCCGCAGGGCCGTCCCGTCACGGTGGTCGACGCGACCGATCCGCACGCCAGGGACACCGCCGCCCGGTACGCGGACGTGGCGCTGGTCGCCGCACCCGGACCGGACCGTGCCGCCGCCGTACGGGCCGAACTGCGCGCGGCGGCCGGAGCGTACGGGCGGGACCCCGACACGCTCCGGGTCTTCGCCGCCCTCGCGGTCGACCTCGGCGGCGGCGAGTACGCGGCCGAGCCGGGCCACGGCGGCGGAGGACCGAGGCCGAGCCCGCGCGGACCCCTCTACCGGGGCGGCCCCGTCGACCTCGCCGAACTGATCGCCGCCTGGCACGACACCGGCGCGGCCGACGGCTTCCACCTCACCCCCGTCGAGCCGCGCCGCGACCTGGAACGGCTCGTCAACGGCACCGTGCCGCTGCTCCAGCACCGGGCCCTGTTCCGCTCGTTCTATCCGGGCGCCACGCTCCGGGAGCACCTGGATCTCGCGCGGCCCGCACGGCGTTACGCCCCGACAGGGGAGCAGGGCTGACCCGTCGCCCGCCCCTCCCGTCACATGTTCCGGACGGTCGAATTCCGGCCAAGCGGGGGCCGGGGATGTCGGGAGCCGGTGGCCGGGTCCGTCGCGGGCGGGTGCGCGGGCGGTGCCGTACGGCCTCCGTGTGCGCCCTGGTCGGGGGCGGGCCGTGCTGGACACACGGGTAAACGGAACCTCAAACGTCCTTGATCCGGAACCTGTTGGAACGTCTGTACGTCTTATGCCGTGAGTGGTGAGGCAAGCCCCGGTGGTCCACGCAAAAGCGCTGGAAAGGCCCCGGGGCTGCTCGGTGTACACGCGTAGACGGCCGAAAGGCGCCCTTGTGCCCGGCACCCGCGTGCCCGAATACTCCCGAGCAGCGCTTGTCAGGGACACGGCGTACCGGAATCCGGAACACCAGTCTCTGACTGCGCCTCACGGGCCCCGACCCCACGCGGGCCCCCGACTTCCCCATGGGAGGGAACGAGCAGTGAGGATCAAGCGCATGACCCCCCGCACCGGCATGTCGAGACGGAATCGGCTGATCGCCGTCACCACCGGACTCGTCGCCGCCGCCGCGTTCGCCGTACCCTCGGCCAACGCGGAGACCGCGCGCACCTACGACGCCGCGACGCTCGCCAAGGCGAGCACCTCGGTGCTCGACTCGGATGTCGCGGGCACCGCCTGGACCGTCGACCCCGCCACGAACCGGGTCGTCGTCACCGCGGACAGCACTGTCTCGCAGGCGGAGATCAACAAGATCAAGAAGGCGGCGGGCAACAGCGCCGACGCCATCACGGTGAAGCGCGTCAAGGGCGCGTTCAAACCGCTGATCTCCGGTGGTGACGCGATCTACGCGAGTAGCTGGCGTTGTTCGCTCGGCTTCAACGCCCACAGCGGCAGCACCTACTACTTCGTGACGGCCGGTCACTGCACCGACGGCGCGGGCACCTGGTGGTCGAACTCGGCGCACACCACCACCCTCGGCACCACGGCCGGATCCAGCTTCCCCACCAACGACTACGGCCTGGTCCGCTACACCAACACCTCGGTGAGCCACCCGAGCACGGTGGGCAGCCAGACGATCACGAGCGCGGCCACGCCGTCCGTGGGCACCACGGTCTACCGCCGCGGTTCCACCACCGGCACCCACAGCGGCCGGGTCACCGCCCTCAACGCCACCGTCAACTACGGCAACGGTGACATCGTCTACGGCATGATCCAGACCACGGTCTGCGCCGAGCCCGGTGACTCCGGCGGTTCGCTCTACGCCGGCACCACGGCGTACGGTCTGACCTCCGGCGGCAGCGGCAACTGCACCTCCGGCGGCACGACCTTCTTCCAGCCGGTCACCGAGGCGCTGAACGCCTACGGCCTGACCATCGGCTGACCTTCCGTATCACCGCGAACCCCCGTCCGGGCCGACCGGGCGGGGGTTCGTCGTGCGGCCGGGGGGAACCTCCGACAGAGACCGAATCGGACCCGGGGGGAACCATGGAGAACGACGCCCAACGCAGGGTGCGGCGCAGCCCGTTGCTGTTCACCGC
Source organism: Streptomyces sp. NPDC091292 (assembly GCF_044757265.1). Taxonomy (NCBI): domain Bacteria; kingdom Bacillati; phylum Actinomycetota; class Actinomycetes; order Kitasatosporales; family Streptomycetaceae; genus Streptomyces; species Streptomyces sp. NPDC091292. Next base: position 54,769 of record NZ_JBIVUQ010000021.1, read on the forward strand.
GCCTCTGGTGCTGCTCGGCGCGCTGACGCTGATACTGGCGTGGGAGACGGTCCGTTCGAACGTCACCGGCGACCTGGCGGAGCAGTGGCCCTGGCGGCTGCGGCTGATGGACATGAGCCCGCTGGGCAGCCTGGTCGCGGTGGCCGCGGCGGCGGTCCTGGCCCGTGCGCAGTACGCGCGGACCGTACGGCCCGTCCTGGGCTGGCGGGCCTCCTGGTCGCTCGGCCCGCTCACCCCGCACAGCGCCGCCTGGACCGTGGGCATCCTCAACGGCGGGCAGCAGCACGCCGTGATCGAGCAGGTGGACTACCAGGTGGTGCTCACGGGCGGCGAAGCCCGGCCCTGGTACGGACACGCCGGGACGCAGGGGGAGTTGCGTGCGGTGGGCCTGGAGTTCGGCACCGACTACCTCCTTGAGCTGTACGCCCCCGGCTTCCCGCTCGCCGGCGGCAGCGGCACCGTGCAGACGGGGCTCTTCACCCGCCGGTTCGTCGAGCGGGTCGACGCGCTGCGGATGCGCGTGCGCGTGGTGGACTCGGTGGGCGACAGCCATGAACGGGTGATGGACCTCATGCGCGGGGCGCGATAGGCGTTCGGGGCCCCCGGTTGTTTCGGTCGTGACCGGTCCCTCCCCCTTCCTGTGGTGGGGAGTTACCTTCGAAGGACACGCCTGAAGCGTCGACTCGGGACCCTGGGGGCCGTCATGGTCGAGGAGTTGGTGGTGGCGGGCATCGCCGTCCTGTCCGCCGGAGCCGTCACCGCGATGGCGGCGGCCCATGTCGTCAAACAGTACGAACGCGGGGTCGTCTTCCGGCTCGGGCGGCTCAAGTCCCAGGTGCGCGGGCCGGGGTTCACCATGATCGTTCCGTTCGTCGACCGGATGCGTAAGGTCAACATGCAGATCGTGACGATGCCGGTGCCCGCCCAGGAAGGCATCACCCGGGACAACGTGACGGTACGGGTCGACGCGGTCGTCTACTTCAAGGTGGTCGACGCCGCCGAGGCGGTCGTACGGGTCGAGGACTACCGTTTCGCGGTCTCGCAGATGGCGCAGACGTCCTTGCGGTCCATCATCGGAAAGAGCGACCTGGACGATCTGCTGTCCAACCGGGAAAAGCTCAACCAGGGCCTTGAGCTGATGATCGACAGCCCGGCCATCGGCTGGGGCGTCCAGATCGACCGCGTGGAGATCAAGGACGTCTCCCTGCCCGAGACGATGAAACGGTCGATGGCCCGCCAGGCCGAGGCCGACCGTGAGCGCCGCGCCCGCGTCATCAACGCCGACGCCGAACTCCAGGCGTCCAAGAAGCTCGCCGAGGCCGCCGCGCAGATGTCCGAGCAGCCCGCGGCCCTCCAGCTCCGGCTGCTCCAGACCGTGGTCGCGGTCGCCGCCGAGAAGAACTCGACGCTGGTGCTGCCGTTCCCCGTCGAACTGCTCCGGTTCCTTGAGCGGGCGGCACCGACGCCTGCATCGGCACCGACACCGGCACCGACACCGGCGACCGTGGACGTGGCGCGTGAGGAGGAGCCCGTGCCGTCGTCCCAGGAGACCGCCGAGACTCTGGCCCGCGCGGTCGTGGAAGCCCTCGCCCGGGGGGTCGGTGGCCCGGAGGTCCGGGGGATCGAGGCGGGCGACGCGGATGAGGTGGCGTCCGATTCCGGTCCCGGAGGGGCGAGAACAGGACAGGACTAGTCCTCACAGGCTGCCGAAGGGCCGATTGCAGGCGGTGTTTGCAACGGGAACCGGGAGGGCGTGACCGGGGGCGCCCGTGGCGTGGGGCGCGTACGGCCGGGTTCGTGCGCGCGTCCTGAAGTCGACCTTGTGTGCTACCGATCGGTATCGGAATAGTGGTCGCCGTCCACGGGTGTGGACGCCGATTTCGACTGTCCCGTACGTATTCTGACGGTCTGTCGAGTCCGTGCCCAACGCCTTCTGGTCCCGGTGACCCCCCACACGATCCGGGACCGGCCCCCCACAGGAGGACATGAGTTGAAGCACCGACGTATACACAGGCGGCGGGCCGCCCTGGCAGGTGCGGGTATCGCCGCGCTGGTCGCCGCGGGCGTCACCTTCCAGACTGCGAACGCGAGCACCGAGACCCCCGCGCCGACCCCCGAGACCCTCTCGGTGGCCAAGGCCGGAAAGCTCGCCTCGACCCTCGTCAAGGACCTCGGTACGGACGCCGCCGGCTCGTACTACGACGCCCAGGCCAGGAACCTGGTCGTCAACGTCCTGGACGAGGCGTCCGCGAAAGCGGTCGAGGCCGCCGGGGCGCGGGCCAGAATCGTCGAGAACTCCCTCGCCGAGCTGAAGAGCGCCCGCGCCACGCTCCAGGACGAGGCGACCATCCCGGGTACGTCCTGGGCGGTCGACCCGGCCACCAACAAGGTCGTCGTCACGGCGGACCGTACGGTCGACGGCGACCGGCTGAAGAAGCTGACGGGCGTCGTCAAGAGTCTCGGCGCCACCGCCGAACTCCAGCGCAGCAAGGGGGAGTTCCGGCCCTACATCGCGGGCGGTGACGCCATCACCGGCGGCGGCGGGCGCTGCTCGCTCGGCTTCAACGTGGTCAAGGACGGTCAGCCGTACTTCCTCACGGCCGGGCACTGCACCGAGGCGATCTCGACCTGGTCGGACTCCTCGGGGCAGCAGATCGGGCAGAACGCGGGCTCCAGCTTCCCGGACAACGACTACGGGATCGTCCAGTACACCGCGGACGTGCCGCACCCGAGCGAGGTCGACCTCTACAACGGCAGCGCGCAGCAGATCACCCAGGCCGGCGACGCCACCGTCGGTATGCGGGTGACGCGCAGCGGCTCCACCACACAGGTGCACGACGGGTCGGTCACCGGCCTGGACGCCACCGTCAACTACGGCAACGGCGACATCGTCAACGGGCTCATCCAGACCGACGTGTGCGCCGAGCCCGGCGACAGCGGTGGCTCGCTGTTCTCCGGCAGCACCGCGATCGGGCTCACCTCGGGCGGCAGCGGCAACTGCACCTCGGGCGGGGTGACGTTCTTCCAGCCCGTACCGGAGGCGCTGGCCGCTTATGGGGCGGAGATCGGCTGACGGTTCGATCGGTGGCACCGGAAGGTCCGTTCCCGCTGCGCGGGGCCGGGCCTTCCGTCGTCCGCCGGCGCGGGCTTGCGTTCCGCTGCGCGGGGCTTCCGGCTGCCGCCGGGGCTTGGCGTTCCGCCTCGTCGGCGGGGGAGTTTCGCTTGCGCGGGGCCGGGGGGCGGCTTGGCACCGCCGGGACGCGCCGTGGGGGTTGAACGCCGTTGCGGCGGATACAAAGGTCGGCGACTTTGTGGCAGACGGATTGACTTGGCGCCGGGGAGAAGGCGCCGTTGCGGCGGACCGAAATTCAGGGACCCGAGCCCTACGCGGGAAGTGGTGGCTTCTCAAGCCGGGGTTCGGGACGGGGTTCGGGGCCGGGTTTCCCGCGCAACGACGTCAGAAGGGTCACGGCTGTGCCTCCCACCGCCCAGGCCGACAGGGTCAGGAGGGGTGCGGTCAGGGCGTTGCCGTGGAAGTAGGCGATCGAGCGGGCCGACCAGGTGCCCGCGCCCGGCGGGAGCGCCGGGCCGATCGCGCGCCAGAACGGCGGCAGCATCGGCAGCGGGAAGGCGCCGCCCGCGCTCGGGTTGCCCGCGATCACCACGATCAGGATGGCGAGCCCGATGCCCACGATCCCGGTGAGCCCCTGGAGCGCGAGCGTCGTCGCACCCACCGCGAAGGTGATCAGCGCCCCCAGACCCCACAGCGCCAGGACACTCCCGGGCAGCGCCCCGAGGATCGGCCCGACGATCACCGCGCCGCCGATTCCGCCGGCGACCGAGGCGAGCGCCATCGCCCCCAGCCGGATCACCGCCCGCTGCGGATTCGCCGGCCGCGCGCCCGCGCTGATCGCCAGGATCGACGCGCACAGATAGCCGCCGACGCACCAGCCGACCACCAGATAGAAGGAGGTGAGGCCGTTGAAATCGCTCCGCGACGCGGGGGCCACGTCCTCCGTCCGTACCGTGCGCCCCTGCTGGGTCTCCAGGCCGGTGACGAGCCCGGTCAGCGTCGCGGAGAGCACGGTTCCGCCGCCGGACGCGACCAGCAGGGTGTCCGTGGGCGCGGCCGGGTCGACCACCAGGACGCCGTCGAGTTCACGGTTCATGATCTTCTGCCGCGCCTCGGCCCGGTCCTTCACCGCGCGCGGCGCCAGCGGCATACCGGGCAGCGCCCCCAGTTGGTCGACCGTCTGCCCGAGCACCTGCGGCGGCGCCACCACACCGAACGGGACGTCCGTCGGCTTCGGATGGTGCAGGGCACCTACGTACGAGGCGATGAAGAGGAGTTGCAGGGCGACCACGCCCACGACCAGCACCGCCGCCCGTGGCGTCACCGCGCTCTTCACCTCGTCCAGGAAACGCATGCCCTCACCGTCCGGCGCGTGAGGTGTTCACGCAGGCGGGCCGGGTCCGAATGGCGTACTCCCCGCCGAGCACCCGCCGACCCCGGCCGTACTCGTACGAGTGTTCGAAAGTGGTCTATGGTGGAGAAGGGGAGGTCGAGAACGGATCACTTCGGAAGCTCGGAAGCTCGGAAGCCAGGGAGGTGCGTGTGCCGGGGTTCACGCATCTGCGTACCGTTTCCGGATTCTCCCTGCGCTACGGCGCCTCGCACCCGGAGCGGCTGGCCGAGCGCGCCGCCGAGCGGGGCATGGACGCCCTCGCCCTCACCGACCGGAACACCCTCGCGGGCGCCGTCCGCTTCGCCAAGGCGTGCGAGAAGGCGGGCATCCGCCCCCTGTTCGGTACGGAACTCGCGGTCGCCGAGCAGGAGCGCCCCCGCCCCGGGGCGTCCGGCGTACGGCGCCGCACCCCGGTGCGGGGCGGCGCCTTCCTCGACGAGTCCACGCCCCGGGTCACCTTCCTCGCCCGCGCGGGCGCCACCGCCTGGGCCGAGCTGTGCCGGCTGGTCACCGCCGCGCACACCGCCGAAGGAGACCCCCGGCTCTCCTGGTCCGCGCTCCCCGCCGAAGGGCTGACCGTGCTGCTCGGACCCGAGTCCGACGTGGGCCGCGCACTCGCCGCCGGGCGCCCCGACCGCGCCGCGCGCCTCCTCGCACCCTGGCGGGACGTCTACGGCGACGACCTGCGCCTCGAAGCCCTCTGGCACGGCCGCGCGGGCACCGGCCCCGGCTCCCTGCGCCTCGCCGCCCGTACCGTCGGCTTCGCCGCCGAACAGGGGGTGCGCCCGGTCCTCAGCAACGCCGTCCGGTACGCCGATCCGGGCATGGGCCCGATCGCGGACGTACTCGACGCGGCCCGCCGGCTGGTGCCGGTCGGCGCCCGGGGCGAGCTGGACAGTGGGGAGCGCTGGCTCAAGGGTGCGGACCTGATGCTGCACGGCGCCGAGCGGATCGTGGAGGCCGCTGGCTTCCGCCGCGACACCGCGCACCGCCTGCTCGAACAGACCCGGGCCGTCGCCGCCGCGTGTCTGGTCGACCCCGAGGACGACCTCGGCATGAACACGCTGCACTTCCCCGAGCCGTATCTCGTCGGCGCCGGGCGCCGCACCGCGCCCCGGGTCCTCGCGTCCCGCGCGGCGGCGGGCATGGTGCTGCGCGGCTACGACCGGCGGCCCGACGCCCGGACGTACTGGGAGCGGGTCCACCACGAGCTGGACATCATCGACCACCAGGGCTTCGCCTCGTACTTCCTCACGGTCGCCCAGGTCGTCGACGACGTACGCGCCATGGGGGTACGGGTCGCCGCGCGCGGCTCCGGCGCGGGCTCGCTCGTCACCCATCTGCTCGGCATCGCCCACGCCGACCCGGTCGAGCAGAACCTCCTGATGGAACGTTTCCTCTCCAAGCGCCGGTTCGTGCTGCCCGATATCGACATCGACGTGGAGTCGGCCCGCCGCCACGACGTCTACCGCGCGATCATCGGCCGCTTCGGCACCGAGCGGGTCGCGACCGTCGCGATGCCCGAGACCTACCGGGTGCGGCACGCGATCCGGGACGTGGGCGCCGCGCTCTCGTTCGACCCGGCCGAGACCGACCGGCTCGCCAAGTCCTTCCCGCACATCCGCGCCCGGGACGCCCGCGCCGCCCTGGACGAGCTGCCGGAGCTGCGCGACCTGGCCAAGGAGCAGCGCAGACTCGCCGAACAGGGCCGGTCGGGCGGGCGGTACGGGCGGTTCTGGGAGCTGGTCGAAGGGCTGGACGCACTGCCGCGCGGGATCGCCATGCACCCGTGCGGGGTGCTGCTGTCGGACGCCTCACTGCTCGCCCGCACCCCGGTGGTGCCGACCAGCGGGGAAGGGTTCCCGATGTCGCAGTTCGACAAGGAGGACGTCGAGGACCTCGGGCTGCTCAAGCTCGATGTGCTGGGTGTACGGATGCAGTCGGCGATGGCGCACGCGGTCGCCGAGGTCGAACGGGCCACCGGCGCCCGCGTCGACCTGGACGACCCGGCGCAGGTACCGCAGGGCGACCCGGCGACGTACCGGATGATCCAGGAGGCGGACACTCTCGGGTGCTTCCAGATCGAGTCGCCGGGGCAGCGCGATCTCGTCGGGCGGCTGCGGCCCGCGACCTTCCACGACCTGGTGGTCGACATCTCGCTGTTCCGTCCCGGGCCGGTCGCCGCCGACATGGTGCGGCCGTTCATCGAGGCGCGGCACGGCCGGGCGCCGGTCCGCTATCCGCACCCGGACCTGGAGAAACCGCTCAAGGAGACCTACGGCGTGGTGGTCTTCCACGAGCAGATCATCGACATCGTGGACATCATGACCGGCTGCGGACGCGGCGAGGCGGACCGGGTGCGCCGGGGCCTGTCCCACCCGGACGAGCAGGGACGCATCCGGGTCTGGTTCGCCCAGAACGCCGCCGCGCGCGGATACGACGCCGACACGATCGCCCGTACCTGGAAGATCATCGAGGCGTTCGGCTCCTACGGCTTCTGCAAGGCGCACGCGGTGGCCTTCGCCGTGCCGACGTACCAGTCCGCGTGGCTGAAGGCCCATCACCCGGCCGCCTTCTACGCCGGGTTGCTCACGCACGACCCCGGGATGTACCCGAAGCGGCTGCTGCTCGCGGACGCCCGGCGGCACGGGGTGCCGATCCTGCCGCTGGACGTGAACCGGTCCGGGGTCGCTCACCGTATCGAACTGGTGTCCGAGAAGGGGAGGGAATCGTGGGGTCTGCGGCTCGCGCTCAGCGATGTGCACGGCATCAGCGAGGCCGAGGCGGCACGGATCGCGGCCGGACAGCCGTACGCCTCGCTCCTCGACTTCTGGGAGCGGGGCCGGCCGAGCAAGCCGCTCGCGCAGCGGCTCGCGCAGGTCGGCGCGCTCGACGCGTTCGGCGGCAACCGCCGGGACCTCCAACTGCACCTCACCGAACTGCACCGGGGCGCCCGTGGCTCGTACGGGGCGCAGCTCCCGCTCGCCGACGGGCGGCGGACCGCGCCGGCCGGGCTGCCCGACCTGGACGACACCGAACGGCTCAGCGCCGAGCTGGGCGTCCTGTCCATGGACGCGTCACGCCATCTGATGGATGATCACCGCGCCTTCCTGGACGAGCTGGGCGTGGTGTCCGCGCGGCGGCTGCGCGCGGCGCGGCACGGCGACACGGTGCTGGTCGCGGGCGCCAAGGCGGCCACCCAGACCCCGCCGATCCGCTCCGGCAAGCGGGTCATCTTCACCACCCTGGACGACGGTACGGGCCTGGTCGACCTGGCCTTCTTCGACGACTCCCACGAGGCGTGCGCGCACACCGTCTTCCACGGCTGGCTGCTGCTGGTGCGCGGGGTGGTCCAGCGCCGGGGCCCGCGCAGCCTCAGCGTGGTCGGCTCCGCCGCCTGGAACCTCGCCGAGCTGATGGAGCTGCGGGACGAGGGCGGTCTCGACGCGGTGGCGCGGCGGCTGGCGGAGTCCGATGAGGCGGCGGTCCCCGACGAGGCTGGTTCCGGCGGCTCCGGTTCCGGTGGTTCCGGCGACGGCGATTCCGGTTCCGGTTCCGGTGATTCGGCGGGTGACCGGCGGATCCGGATGTCCACGGGGTACGAGATGCACCCCTGGGCGGATCTGCGCCCGGCGGGCGAGGGCGCCAAGAGCACCACCAAGAAGCTGTGGCACCAGAGTCCGGGGAGCGCGGGATGACCATTCTCTTCGTACGGTTCGGACTGTCCCCGGTGCGCGAGGCGCGGCTGCCGGCCCTTCTCGCGCTGCTCGGGGAGTTCACGCCCCTCGTGGAGGCGGCGCCGCCCGATGCCGCGTTCGCCGATCTGGGCGGCGCGGAGCGGTACTTCGGGCGCGACCCCGTCGAACTGGCCCGGGTGATCCGGGTCCGGGCGCTGGCGCTGCACGGCGTCGAGTGCGTGATCGGGGCGGGTCCCGGTCCGATGCTGGCGCGGATGGCCGCGCGCGGCGCCGGCCCCGGGGCGACCCGGGTGGTGCCCGACGACCCGGGCGCCGTCGCGCAGTTCCTCGCGGACCGTCCGGTCGGCGACCTCCCCGGGGTCGGCCCGGCGACCGCCCGCACCCTCTGCTCGTACGGCCTGGACACCGTCGGTCTGGTCGCCGCCGCGCCGCCGGCCACCCTGCACCGGCTGATCGGCGCCCGCCCGGCGCGGGAGCTGGGCGAGAAGGCGCGCGGTGTCGACCGCACCCGGGTGGTGCCGAACGCGGCGTCCCGGTCCCTGGCCGCCGACCGCGCCTTCGCCCAGGACGAGTTGGACCCCTTCCGGCACCGGCGCGCCCTCCTCTCGCTCACCGAGGAGCTGGGTGTCCGGCTGCGCGCCGAGAAGCAGGTGTGCCGCTCGCTGACCCTCACCGTGCGGTACGCGGACCGGTCCACGACCCTGCGGACCCGCACCCTGTCCGAGCCCACCGCCCATGCGGCGGCGCTCACCGATGCCGCGTACCGGATGTACCGGGCGCTCGGTCTGCAACGGGCCCGGGTGCGCGGGGTCGCCCTGCGGGCCGAGGGGCTCGGGCCCGCCGAGCGCGCGTCCCGGCAGCTCAGCTTCGACCCGGTGGACGAGAAGGCCCGCCGGATCGAGGAGACCGCGGACCGGATCCGGGCGAAGTTCGGGCCGCAGGCGGTGAAGCCGGGGTCCTTGGCGGCGTAGACGGAGATCCGTCAGACACGGCCTAACTCGCCCACGGCGGGCTGATCACCGTGCCGTCCGGCAGGCGGGCCGTCAGGCCGAGGGTCGTGGTGACCCAGGTGGTGGCCGGTTCCGGGGTCGGGTTCTCGACCGCGAGGGTGGCGCCCGCCGGGACGATCGCCGTGTCCCCCGCGGTGAGCGACGCGGCGTGGCCGTCGAGGGTGATCAGCAGCGAGCCGGTGAGCAGATGAAGGATCTCCTCCCTGCTGACGGTGTGCGCCGGGGCCTTCGTGCCGGCGGGGATCTCGCCCCGCCACGCGCACAGTTCGGCACTGCCGGACGCGGACGAGGCGTACGAGACGAAGCGGGCGCCGTGCATCTCGTGCACGACGGCGTCGGAGGAGCGGACGACGGGCATGGCGGTCTCCTGGGTACGCGGGATGATCAAGGGTGATCAAGGGTGGGAAGAGATGGTCAAGCGGCTTGACCGTTTTATAGTCAAGCCGCTTGACCATGAAGTCAAGGGTGTTTCAATGCTCCCGTGCCTCACGACTCGCGGAATCCCGACGCCATGGCCCTGTCCGCCGCGCTGCTGTCCGTCGCCGGTGAGCTGACGCGCCGTATCCATGAGGGCGTTGTCGCGCGCGGTTTCGACGGGCTGCGACCGGTGCACGGGTTCGCCTTCGCGCGGCTCGCGCCCTCGGGGGCGACGGTCACCCAGCTCGCCGCCCACCTGGGCGTGACCAAGCAGGCCGCGAGCCAACTGGTGGACGAGATCGTGCGCAAGGGGTACGCGGAGCGCCGCCCGCACCCCGACGACGCCCGCGCCCGGCTGGTCGTCCTCACCGCCACCGGGCGGGCGTGCACGCGGGCCGCCGACGAGGCCGCCGCGGAGGCCGTCGCACCCTGGGCCGAACTGCTGGGGGAGCGTCAGCTCCGGGTGCTGCGCGACGGGTTGCTGCGTATCGCTCCCGGCGGTCCCGTACGACCCGTTTGGTGATGCTTCGTCACCTCGCGGGCGGGGGTGGCGAACGCTGTCAATGGACGCCGGAACTTTTTACCGACGCGTAACTTCACTCTTTTACTACTCGCCCGTAGCTTGGCATGAGCATCCCACTCCCGTGATCCGGATCACAGGGCCCCCACATCGCACATCCCTTGAGCCGCAAGGAGATCACCCGATGCTGCCCTGGAAGAAACGCCTGCTCAGATCGTTCGCCGCCGCGCTCATGCTGGGTGCGACGCTCACCGTCTCCGCCCACGCGGACGCGTCCTCGGCCCCCAGTCGGGGCTGGAACGATTACACGTGCAAGCCGTCCGCCGCACACCCCCGCCCGGTCGTCCTCGTCCACGGGACGTTCGGCAACGCGGTCGACAACTGGCTCTCCCTCGCGCCCTATCTGGAGAAGCGCGGCTACTGCGTCTACTCGCTCGACTACGGCCAACTGCCCGGCGTGCCGTTCTTCTACGGCCTCGGCCCCATCGACAAGTCGGCCGAGCAGCTGAGTACCTTCGTCGACAAGGTGCTCTCCTCGACCGGCGCCGCGAAGGCGGACGTCGTCGGGCACTCGCAGGGCGGGATGATGCCGCGCTACTACCTCAAGTTCCTCGGCGGCGCCGCCAAGGTGAACGCGCTGGTCGGTCTCGCGCCCGACAACCACGGCACCACCCTGTCCGGGCTCACCGCGCTCCTGCCGTACTTCCCGGGCGTGAAGGACCTGCTCACCACGGCGACTCCGGGGCTCGCCGACCAGATCGCCGGCTCGGCCTTCCTGACCAAGCTGAACGCGGGCGGCGACACCGTCCCCGGAGTGCGCTACACCGTCATCGCGACCAAGTACGACGAGGTCGTCACGCCCTATCGCTCGCAGTACCTCAGCGGGCCCGACGTGCGCAATGTCCTGCTCCAGGACCTGTGCGCCGTCGACCTGTCCGAGCATGTGGCGATCGGCATCATCGACCGGATCGCCTTCCACGAGGTGGCGAACGCCCTCGACCCGGCGAACGCCACCCCGACGACCTGCGCCTCCGTGTTCAGCTAGCCCATGAACGGGTGCGGGTAGCTCATGAGTTGTTACGGGCGCCCGCCCGGCGGCGTACCGAGGCGAACAGCGTCGCCGCGCCCAGCGCGAGTGCGGCGGCGCCGCCGACCGCGATCGACGTCGTGGCGCCGTCGCCACCGGTCTCCGCGAGGTTCTCGGTGGCGGCGGCGGGCTTCACGGCGGAGCCGTTGGCCTCGGGAGCGTTCGCCTGCGACGCGTCGGTCCTGGACGTGTCGTCCGCCTTGGTGCCGTCGCCCGCCGGAGTCTTCGCGGTATCGGCGTCGCCCCCGTGGCCGTCGTGGTCCACCGTCGACTGCTCCGCGCCCTTCTCGATCTCCTTGTCGCTCGGCGCCGAAGCGGTCGGCGCCGCGCCCGCGCCCGCCCCCGCACCCCCGGTGTCCTGGCCGAAGACGACGTCCGAGCAGGTGTAGAACGCCTCGGGGGAGTCCGAGCGCTGCCAGATCGAGAAGATCAGATGCCGTCCCGTACGCGCCGGAATGTTCCCGTCGAAGACATAGGAGCCGTTCACCAGGCTGGGGTTGGTCACCTTCGTGAACGGCTGCGCCTCCAGGTCCGACCACTTCAGCGGCTTCGCCGGGTCGTAGCCCGGCTTCGTGAGGTACAGCTCCCAGGTGCCGACGTGCGGTGCGGTCGCCCGGTACCGGAAGGTGTGCGGGCCCGCCGTCAGGGCGGACGAGGGCCAGTCGGCGCGCGCCGCGTCCAGGCCCGCGTACTTCGCACGGTTCGCGCTGCACAGCCTGCCGTCCGGGATGAGCTGCCGGTGCTGACCGGCCGCGTTCGCGATGTTCACCTCGTTCCAGTCGTACAGCGGCTGCGTGCCGCCCGCCGCGACCAGCGCCTTGCAGGCGGCCGAGTCGGGGCTCTCCGGACCCTCGGCGAAACACGCCGAGATCCGGCTCACCGGGTCCGTCATCGAACCGTGCGCCACCGCGGGCGCGGCGGCCAGCGCGGTGAGCGCGAGCGGCGCGACAGCGGCGGCGGCGACCACGGCCACCGCCCTGCGGCGGGGCGTCGCGGCGGTACGGGGGGTCCGTGCGGTCGGGTCGGTCGTGGCCGTCATCCGGGATCTCCTCAACATGCGTGCGGGGGGACCCGGGAGGGGGTGCGGAACGTCCCGGGCGAGCAGCAAACTAGCCCGGCGCGGAGGTGATTTCGGCTGCTCGGAGCCGCTGAAGAAGATCCTTATGGCGCCGTTAAGGGGGACATCGGACTGCGCTCAGGTCCGGCCCCGTACCGCGTGGTCGATCCAGCGGTACCGACGCTCCGGGCGGCCCGTACCCCCGTACCGCAGTGTCACCTCCGCGCGGCCCGTCTCGGCGAAGTACTCCAGATAGCGCCGGGCGCTGACCCGGGACAGGGAACCGGCGAGGGCGCACTCCGTCGCGGACAGGCCGTCCGGGTGGGCGCGCAGGGTGCGTTCGACCAGATCGGCGGTGGGCACGGCGAGTCCCTTGGGCAGCTCGCGTGAGCCGGGCGGGCGGGTGCCGAAGAGCTGGTCGACGTCCTCCTGCCGGGCCTCGCCCAGCTCGTCCAGGCGGGCCCGTACCGCCGCCACATGCCGCAACTGCTCCTGGAGAGCGGCCCGTTCGAAAGGCTTCATCAGATAGTGCAGCGCCCCCGCGCGCAGCGCGGCCCGTACCAGCTCCGCGTCCCGTGCCGCCGTGACGAACAGGACGTCCACCGGCGCCCGCGCCGGGTCCCGTTCCTCGGCGGCCCGCAGCTCCCGCAGCACACCGATGCCGTCCATGTCCGGCAGATAGACATCGAGCAGCACCACATCGGGGCGTAGCCGCCCCACCGCGTCCAGCGCCTGAGCGCCACTGTGCGCCACGCCCACCACCGTGAACCCGTCCATCGCGGACACATACCGGCTGTGCAGCTTGGCGACCATGAAGTCGTCGTCCACGACCAGCACCTTCGTCACGGCCGCAGGCTAAACGTGTGACCACAAGGACCACAACGTCCGTTGCTTGCGGAAGAGAGACAGGCCGTTAACACCCGGGCAACATGTGGGCCACCTCACAGCTTGTACCGCTCTTGATCTCTTCATGGGCTCCCCTTGACCGAACAGGTGGTGGCACACGTGCGCCTGCGCACTCCCCTCGCCCTGCTCGGGGCCGCCGTGCTCGTCCTCGCGGGACCGCCGCTGCTCACCACGGGCAGCGGCGCCGAGACGGGCACGCAGATCCCCGGGCTGCGCATCATGGTCCCCAACACCCCGGGCGGCGGATACGACATCACGGCCCGCACCGCCGCCAAGAACGCCGAGGACGCCGGACTCACCCACAACATCGAGGTGTTCAACCTGCCGGGCGCCGGCGGCACCGTCGGCCTGACCCGGCTCGTCGGCGAACACGGCAACGGCAAGCTCGCGATGTCCATGGGCCTTGGTGTGGTCGGCGCCGCCCGCTCCAACCACGCGCCGAAGACGCTCGCCGACACCACGCCCATCGCCCGGCTCACGGAGGAGCCCGATGTGGTCGTGGTCGGCAAGGACTCCCCGTACCAGGACATCCGGCAACTCGTCGACGCCTGGAAGGCGAACCCGGGCAAGCTGCCCGTCGGCGGCGGCTCCTCGCCCGGCGGCCCCGACCATCTCGCGCCGATGCTGATGGCGCGCGCCGCCGGGATCGCCCCGAAGGACGTCAACTACGTGCCCTTCGACGGCGGCGGCGAACTGCTCGCGTCGATCCTCGGCAACAAGGTCGCCTTCGGGGTCTCCGGGGTCGGCGAGTACCTCGACCAGATCAGGTCGGGCGAGCTGCGGCTGCTCGCCGTGACCGGGCCCGAACGCGTCCCGGGCGTCGACGGGCCCACGCTCAAGGAGTCCGGCTACGACGTCGACTTCACCAACTGGCGCGGCATCGTCGCCCCGCCGGGGATCTCGGACGCCGAGCGCACCAAACTCACCCGTCTCGTCGAGGAGCTGCACGCGTCCGACGAGTGGCAGAAGTCGCTGAAGAAGAACGGCTGGCACGACGCCTTCCTCACCGGTGACGCCTTCGGGTCCTTCCTCGACGCCCAGGACAAGCGCGTCGTCTCCGTACTGAAGGAGCTGGGACTGTGACCGCCGCCCCCGAACCACCCCGCACGCGGACATCGCGCGCCGCCTGGCTGCGGGACCACTCCGAACTCGGCGTCTGCGCCCTGCTCCTCGCCCTCGGCGTCCTCGTCCTCACCGACGCGCTCACCATGGACGTCGACCTCACCCAGCGCGGACCCGTCGGTCCCCGCACCGTCCCGCTCGTCGTCGGCGGCGCTCTGCTCGTCGTGGCCGTGCTGCTCGCCGTCGACGTGCTGCGCGGCGGTCGCGGCGAGGCCGAGGGCGGCGAGGACATCGACCTCGCCGAACCCGCCGACTGGCGCACCGTCCTGCTGCTCACCGGCGTCTTCCTCGCCACCGCCGTCCTCATCGACCCGCTCGGCTTCCCCGTCGCGGGCGCCCTCCTCTTCTGGGGTGCCGCCTTCGCACTCGGCAGCCGCCGCCTCGACCGTGACCCCCTGATAGCGGCCGTCCTCGCGCTGCTCACCTTCATCGTCTTCGACCGGCTGCTCGGCGTGCCCCTGCCGGGCGGCCCGCTGATGGGAGTGCTGTAGATGAACTCCTTCTCCTCCCTGATCGACGGGTTCGGCACCGCGCTCACCCCGGTCAATCTGCTCTGGGCCGCCCTGGGCGTGCTCCTCGGCACCGCCATCGGGGTGCTCCCGGGCATCGGCCCCGCCATGGCCGTCGCCCTGCTGCTGCCGGTGACCTACGGGCTCGACCCCACGGGCGCGTTCATCATGTTCGCCGGGATCTACTACGGCGCGATGTTCGGCGGGTCCACCACCTCGATCCTGCTCAACACCCCGGGCGAGAGCGCCGCCGTCGTCGCCGCGATGGAAGGCAACCCGATGGCCAAGGCGGGGCGCGGCGCGCAGGCGCTCGCGGCAGCCGCCATCGGCCACTTCGCGGGCGGCATGATCGGCACGATCCTGCTCGTCGCGCTCGCCCCCACCGTCGCCGACCTCGCCGTCGACATCGGCGCGCCCGACTACCTCGCCATCATGGTGCTCGCCTTCATCGCGGTCACCTCTGTCCTCGGCTCGTCCCGGATCCGCGGCCTCGCGTCGCTGCTCATCGGGCTCACCATCGGGCTCGTCGGCCTCGACCAGATGACCGGCCAGCAGCGGCTCACCTTCGGCTCCCTCCAACTCGCCGACGGCATCGACGTGGTGATCGTCGCCGTCGGGCTCTTCGCGATCGGCGAAGCCCTGTGGGTCGCCGCGCATCTGCGGCGCACCACCGGCGAGGCGATACCCGTCGGCGTGCCGTGGCTCGGCCGCGAGGACGTGAAGCGCACGTGGAAGTCGTGGCTGCGCGGCCCGTTCATCGGGTTCCCGTTCGGCGCGATCCCGGCGGGCGGCGCGGAGATCCCCACCTTCCTGTCGTACGTCACCGAGAAGCGCCTTTCGAAGAACAAGGACCAGTGGGGCAAGGGCGCCATCGAGGGCGTCGCGGGGCCCGAGTCGGCGGCCTCCGCCTCCGCCGCCGGCACCCTCGTCTCGATGCTCACGCTCGGCCTGCCCACGACCGCCGTCGCCGCCGTGATGCTCGCCGCCTTCCAGCAGTACGGCATCCAGCCGGGCCCGCTCCTCTTCGAACGGGAACCCGAACTGGTGTGGGGCCTGATCGCCTCGCTGTTCGTCGGCATGGTGCTGCTGCTCGCCCTCAACCTGCCGCTGGCCCCGCTGTGGGCGAAGCTCCTGCGCATCCCGAGGCCCTACCTCTACGCGGGCATCATGTTCTTCGCCGCGGTCGGCGCCTACGCGGTCGGCGGCGAATCGCTCGACCTCGTGATCCTGCTGATCATCGGCCTGATCGGCTTCGGCATGCGGCGGTACGGGCTGCCCGTGCTGCCCGCCGTCATCGGGGTCATCCTCGGCCCCAGCGCCGAACAACAACTGCGGCGCGCTCTGCAGATCAGCGACGGCAGCGTCACGGGCCTCGTCAACACGCCCTTCTCGGTGACCGTGTACGCGGTGATCGCGCTGATCGTGGCGTGGCCACTGCTGAAGAAGGTGCTGAGGAGGTTCCGTACCGTGTCGTCATGAGCGAAAACGACCTCCCCGCGCGCGAGGACATCCGCCCGGCCACGGCCGCCGACGTACCCGCCGTGAAGGCGGTGACCGACGCCGCCTTCACGCCCTACATCGAGCGGATCGGCCTGGTACCGGCCCCCATGGAGGCCGACCACGCGGCGGAGGTCGCCCTCGGGCAGGTCTTCGTGACCGGCGACCCGGTGATCGGACTGGTGGTCCTCGTCCCGCACGAGGACCACCTCTACCTCGACAACATCTCCGTCCACCCGGACGCGCACGGGCAGGGCGTGGGCCGACGCCTTCTGCACTTCGTGGACGCCCGCGCGCGGGAACTCGGACTGCCCGAGGTGCGGCTGCTCACCAACGCGAAGATGTGGGAGAACCAGAAGATCTACCCGCGCTACGGCTACGAGCTGGTGGAGCGGCGCATGGAGGGTCCGTACGACCGCCTGCACTACCGCAAGACGCTGCCGTAGAGACGCTGCCGTAGAGACGCTTCCGTGGAGGCGCTGCCGTGGACGAGGGCGGTCAGCTCTCGGGCCACCAGGTCCGGCGGATGTCCTCGCGGACCTCCGGACGGTCCCTGGCGCGGTCGTCGGCCTCGTCCCGCCGCACCCGCTCACGGCGGACGGCGGGCCTCATCGGCGTCTTCTGCACAGTCGTACGGCGCATACGGCCTCCTTGTGCTGACCGGGTCGGTACTCCCACGGAGGTGGACCCGTGGAGGGAGGGTTACTCATCGCGCGCCCGTTGTCAGTGGCGGGTGTCACGATCGACGGCATGACTTTCCTTCCCGAGAGCCTTGACGACGACACCAGGCGAGCGGCCGGACACGGTCCGTGCGACACCGACTGGGACGCGGCGGCGGGGACATTCGACGACGAACCGGACCACGGACTGCGGGACCCGACCGTGCGGGGCGCCTGGGCCGACCGGCTGCGCGACTGGCTGCCCCGGGAGCCGTCCGACGTCCTCGACCTGGGCTGCGGCACCGGAAGCCTCAGCCTCCTCGCCGCCGAGCAGGGACACCGGGTCACCGGGGTCGATCTCGCGCCGCGCATGGTGGAGCGGGCGCGCGCGAAGCTCGCGGCGGGGGCGCCCGGCTCGGGTGCGGAGATCCTGACCGGTGACGCGGCGGATCCCCCGGTGGGGAAGCGCCTGTTCGACGTCGTGCTCGCCCGCCATGTGCTGTGGATCCTGCCCGACCCGGAGGCCACCCTGCGGCACTGGTGCTCCCTGCTGCGCCCCGGCGGCCGGCTCGTCCTGGTCGAGGGCGTGTGGGGCGACCTCAGCCCGGTCGGCCTGCCCGCCCGCCGGCTGACCGCCGCGCTCGGCCCGCTGGTCACCCGGCTGCACACCGAGGACCTGACGGGGGACGCGCGCCTGTGGGGCAAGGAGGTCACGGACGCGCGGTACGCGCTGGTGGGCACCCGCGCCGACGCGTCCCGGCACACCGAGGTCGTCGACGTCCATCTGCTGCTGCGCCGGGGCGACGAGATCCTGCTCGCCCGCCGCGCGGGCACCGGCTATGCCGACGGTCTGCTGCACGCGCCGTCGGGCCACGTCGAGGACGGCGAGGACGTCCGCGCCGCACTGATCCGCGAGGCCCACGAGGAGACCGGCCTCACCCTCACCCCCGACGACCTCCGCGTCGCCGTCGTCATGCAGCACCGAGGCCCCGGCGGACGCCCGCGCGTGGGCTGGTTCTTCGAGGCGGAGTACGGAGCGGGCGGCGAACCGTACAACGCGGAACCGCACAAATGCGCGGAGCTGGTGTGGTCCCCGCTGAACGCCCTCCCGGACGACATGGTGGCGTACAGCCGAGCCGCGCTGGAGGCCTACCGCAGGGGAGACCATTTCGTACTCCACTGGCACAGGGACGAGGACCCGATCACCTATGACGCAAGCGCCGACCGCGCCGTCCACCTCCCGGCGACCCCGCCGACCGGAGGCGTCCACCACGTCGAGCTGTGGGTGCCCGACCTGATGTCCGCCGAGGCGTCCTGGCACTGGCTGCTGAGCCGGCTCGGCCATGTTCCGTACCAGAGCTGGGAGCACGGGCGCAGTTGGCGGCGGGGCGGGAGCTATGTGGTGATCGAGCAGTCGCCCGCGCTCACCGGCGACGTACACGACCGTTCCCGCCCCGGGCTCAACCACCTCGCCCTGCACGCCGACAGCAGGGCCGCCGTGGACACTCTGGTGCGCGAGGCCCCGGGGCACGGCTGGACACTGCTCTTCCCGGACCGCCATCCGTACGCGGGCGGGGAGGGCCACTACGCCGCCTATCTGACCGATCGCCAGGGGTACGAGGTGGAGGTGGTGGCGCGCTGACCGCGCTCCCGGGCGGTGCGGATGCCCCTCATGCGGCGGGCGCCGTCAGTTCTGTGAGGCCGGTGGTACGGGCGATGTGTTCCAGGTCGTCCAGGGCGTGGGTCGCCCGGGTGGCTGCTTCCGGGTCGGTCGTGGGCAGGTCGCTTGCTGCGAACTCGTCCTCGTCCAGGCGCAGTACCTGGGTTCCGTCCGCCGAGACCCACAGGTCGAGGTCCAGGTCTTCCACGAGGAGGTCGGTGCCGGAGCGTACGGCGGGGCGGGTCACGTCGCAGTACCAGCCCTTCAGCGCGCCGTCCGGCGCCCGGACCTCCTTGACGGCGTACCAGCGGGTCCGCCAGTAGTGCTCCGTGAACACGTCGCCCGGCTCGAAGCGGACGAAGCCGAAGTCCCGTACGCCGTCGCCGGCCCAGGGCGCGCGGACGGTGACGCGGTCGCCGTCGTCCGCGAGGAGCCGGGCCGCGTAGCGGATCTTCGTGCGGCCCGCCTTGACGAGGTGCACGTGGACCAGGTCGGCGCCGGTCGCGGGCGGTTCAGCCGAGGGCGCGGACATGACGTACCTCCGTCGCGCCGATCTCGTAGCCGAACCACTTGTTGACCGCCAGCATCGGCGCGTTCTCCGCGTCGTTCCCGGTGAACGCCTCCCGGAAGCCGGCCGCGCGGGCGCGGTGCAGCGAGTCGTTCTTGACGAGCTTCGCCAGCCCACGCCCCCGGTACGACCGAGCCGTACCGGTCATCCCCGTCGCATACCGGGTACCGCCGTCCGTGCGGGCCGCCGTGAACGCCACCGGCCGGCCGTCGACCACCGCGACCGTCGTCAGCTCGCGGTTCAGAAGAGGGTGGTTCCAGGTCTCGTTCAGCCAGTGCTCGTAGTCCGTGAACTCCGACGCGATGTCGCTCGGTTCGTCCGAGACCGTCTCCGCGTCCAGCTCGAACAGGGGCCGCGGGTCGTCCGCGAAGCCTGCCGCCGTACGCAACTCGACGTCCGGCGGGGTCGGCCGCAGCGCAGGCAGCGTGCCGTGCGCCAGATCGAGACGGAGGAAATGCGCCGACCGGCTCGGACGGTACCCCCGCTTCTCCGCGAACGCCCGGTTCGCCGGCTCGTCGAACACCCACGAGTACACCGTGCGCGCGCCCAGGTCCGCGAGGCGCTCCTCGGCGGTCCGCACGATCAGCGAACCCGCGCCCCGGCCGCGCCGCTCGGGGTGCACATAGACGTTCGCGAAGCCCTGGCCAGGCTCCGGGCTGTCGTACGCGATGCCCATCTGGGCGGTCCCGATGATCTCGCCGTCCTCCTCGGCGACCAGCGGCCGGTAGTGGGCGTCTGGATGGGCCCGCGCCACATCGAAACGCACCGATTCGGCGGTGGCCAGCATGAACGGCACGGCGGCGCGGCGGACCCGGGCGAAGCCCTCCGCGTCCGCGGGGTTCTCGGGACGGACATCACGAACGATCACTGTCATGGAACCGCACGCTACGGGTGACCCGTGCCGCGATGCCTCCTATTTTCCGGCGGTGCGGGACAATCGGCGGGTGACCTTGCAGATCGACATCGATCACGGCGCCGCCGCCGCGCCCTACGAGCAGCTTCGCGCCCAGATCTCCGCACAGGCCCGTTCGGGTGTGCTGCCCGTGGGCTACCGGCTGCCGACCGTCCGGGGGCTCGCCGAGACGCTCGGGCTCGCCGCCAACACCGTCGCCAAGGCGTATCGGGCGCTGGAGGCGGACGGGGTGATCGAGACGCGGGGGCGCAACGGAACGTTTGTTGCTCCCGCGAGAGATGCCGCGGCCCGGGGGGCCGCGACTGCGGCGCAGTTGTACGCGGATACCGTTCGGCGGCTGGGGTTGGGGGAGGGGGCTGCGCTGGGGGCGGTTCGGGATGCCCTGCGGGCGGCTTACTCGGACTGAAGAGGAGTGGAATTGTGCTCGGGCGGGGGTGGGTTCGGCACCGCCGGGATGCGTCGTTGTGGCTGAGCGCCGCCGCGGCGGAGAAGTAATTCGGCTGCGCCGGGGCGGGGGCTACAGATACAGACCCGCGTCCGTGTCCCCCCGGGGGTCCGGGACCGACGTCGGGGTCGTGCCTCTTCGGAGTGCGTACAGTTCTGCCAGCGTCGCGCCCTCCCGGCCCACTCCGCGCTCCGTGCCGAGCCAGGTCACCGCCTCCGGGCGGGTGAGCGGGCCGACCTCGATGCGGGCCAGGCAGCGGCCGGGGCGGACCACGGCGGGGTGCAGCCGCTCCAGGTCCTCGTTGGTCGTCACGCCCACCAGGACGTTGCGGCCCTGGCCCAGTAGGCCGTCCGTCAGATTCAGGAGGCGGGAGAGCGCCTGGCCCGCTGTGTGTTTGGCCTCGCCCCTGATCAGCTCGTCGCAGTCCTCAAGCAGCAGCAGCCGCCAGCGGCCCTTCGCCGTGCCGTCGTCCTCGCCGATCGCGATGTCCATCAGATAGCCGACGTCGGAGAACAGCCGCTCCGGGTCCAGGACGCAGTCCACCTGGCACCAGTCGCGCCACGATCGCGCCAGCGTCCGCAGCGCCGACGTCTTCCCCGTACCCGGCGGCCCGTGCAGCAGCAGGAGCCGGCCCGCGATGTCCTCGGGCACCGTCTTCATCAGCCCGTCCATCGCGTCGGCGACCGGCGCGGTGTAGTTCTCCCGGACCTCCTCCCACGTACCGGCCGAGATCTGCCGGGTCGTCCGGTACGGGCCGCGGCGCGGCGACACGTACCAGAAACCCATCGTCACGTTGTCCGGCTGGGGTTCCGGTTCGTCCTGGGCGCCGTCCGTGGCCTGTTTCAGGACCTTCTCCGCGAGGTCCGCCGATGTCGCGGTCACGGTGACGTCGGCGCCCCGATTCCAGCGGGAGACCAGCAGGGTCCAGCCGTCGCCCTCGGCGAGCGTCGCGCTGCGGTCGTCGTCCCGCGCGGACCGCAGCACGGAGGCCCCGGGCGGCAGCAGCGTGGCACCGGAACGCACCCGGTCGATGTTGGAGCTGTGCGAGAACGGCTGCTCACCCGTCGCGAAGCGGCCGAGGAACAGCGCGTCGACGACATCCGAAGGCGAGTCGCTGTCGTCGACGTTGAGCCGGATCGGCAGCGCATCGTGTGGGTTCGCAGACATGCCGCCATGATCCGGCACACCGGGGCCCCGTGCATCCAGGTTTCCGTAGTGCGTCCGGTGCGTCCCGGAACCGAGCCGTCCGGCCGGAACCCGTCCTACCGCCGTGCGCCGCCGATACGCTTGTCCCTGATGGCACGTCATGGGTGGAATGCGGGGGCGGTGCGGGGGCGGCTCGCCGTGCTGCTCGGAGTCGGCGTCGTGGTGCCGGCGGCGGCACCCCCGTCATCACCCTGTGCTGTGCGCCCGACTGGATGAAGGGCGGCAAGCCGGGCGCCGGCAACACCGACTGGAGCCAGGCGTCCCGGGATGTTCCCCGGAGGCCGCCGGGCCCCCGGGGAACTCACGTCCGTACAGGGCGTGTTGACGCTGTCCGTGACGTTACGGAACGAGCCTCAGCAGCCGGTTGGGGGAGCCGGTGCCGGGGCTGGTGACGACCCCGGTCGTGGCGCCGTTCACCAGGGCCGTGCCGACCTGCGCGGGCGTCGCGGTGGTGTGGCCCGCGAGGTAGACGGCCGCGGCGCCCGCGACGTGCGGGGTGGCCATCGAGGTGCCCGAGATGGTGTTCGTCGCGGTGTCGCTGGTGTTCCAGCCCGCCGTGATCGAGACACCGGGTGCGAACAGGTCGAGCGAGGTGCCGAAGTTCGACCAACTGGCCTTGGCGTCGTTGCTGCCGGTGGCGCCGACGGTGATGGCCTCGGCGACCCGCGCGGGCGAGTAGGAGGAGGCGTTGAGCCCGTTGTTGCCCGCCGCGACCGCGTAGGTCACCCCGCTGGCGATGGAGTTGCGCACCGCCGTGTCGAGCGTGGCGCTGGCGCCGCCGCCGAGCGACATGTTGGCGACCGAGGGACCGCTGTGGTTCCGTGTCACCCAGTCGATGCCCGCGATGACGCCGGCGGTGGTGCCGGAGCCGTTGTTGTCGAGCACGCGGACGGCCACGATCCGGGCGCTCTTGGCGACGCCGTAGGTCGTACCGGCGATCGTCGTGGCCACATGGGTGCCGTGGCCGTTGCCGTCCTGGGCGACGTTGTCGCCGTCGACGGCGTCGTAGCCGTTGAAGGCCCGGCCCGCGATCTCGGTGTGCGTGATCCGTACGCCCGTGTCGATGACGTACGCCGTCACGCCGCTGCCCGCGGAGTCCGGGTAGGTGTAGGTGCCGGACAGCGGAAGGGCGGCCTGGTCGATCCGGTCCAGGCCCCATGGGGCGTTGTTCTGGGTGGCGTCGGCCTGGACGCGCTGGTTCTGCTCGACGGAGGCCACCGCGGGGTCGGCGGCCAGTCTCCGGGCCTCGGTCGCCGAGAGGGTGGCCGCGTAGCCGTTGAGCGCGGTGCCGAAGGTCTTCTTCACCGTGCCGCCGTACTTGGATATGAGGCCCTTGGCCTCGGGGGTGGCCGCACGCAGGCCCGCGCTCTTCTTCAGGGTGACGAGGTAGCTGCCGGCGATGGCGTCCGGCGAGCCGGCCGCGAGCACCGTGCCCTCGGCGGGCGCCGCCTGAGCGGGCAGGGCGGTGACGGTGCCGAGCAGCCCCGCCGCGGTCGCCACGGAGATCGCGACCGCGAGGCGGGTCTTGGTGGAAGTGCGCTGGTGTGCCATGTAGAGGGGTCCTCCTCTAGGCGGGCGCGCCGTGGGGGGCGCGCTCTGTGGGGGGACGTGCGCGTGTTCGCGGCACGTTCACAAGCGGACCCGGATCGATGAGTTCCGTTCCGGGCATGCTCAGCAGAGTGAACTGTCTACGGGCGTAGCTCAAGAGTCTTGACGCTTTGTCACGCCCCTGACATGCGAACGCAATCGAACGTGGGACGAACGAGGCGGGTGTGTCCGGGAAAGACTTGGCATGAACACTTCAGTTCAACTCGCGTGCGTGGTACCACAGTTGAGGCAGAGATCCTGCTAAAGGGAGGTTCCATGAGACGTTTCCGAATTTCCGCCTACATGACCTCGCTCCTCCTCGCCGCTTCGTTCGCCCTCACCGGGGCGGCGACGGCGAGCGCATCCGAACAGGCCGCTCCCACCGGGTACGTGGCGCTGGGGGACTCCTACTCCTCGGGTGTCGGGGCCGGCGCGTACGACAGCTCCAGCGGCGACTGCAAGCGCACCCCCCGCGCCTATCCCGCCCTCTGGGCAGCCGCCCACTCACCCTCGTCGTTCAACTTCACCGCTTGCTCGGGCGCTCGTACGGGTGATGTCCTGGCGAACCAGATGGGTCCCCTGGGCTCCAACACGGGGCTCGTCAGCATCTCCGTCGGGGGCAACGACGCGGGGTTCTCGGACGTCATGACGACCTGTGTGCTCAATTCCGAGGCCACCTGTCTGGCCCGTATCAACACCGCGCGGACCTACGTCAGCAACACGCTGCCCGGTCTGCTCGACAACGTGTACTCGACGATCAGCGCCAAAGCCCCGGCCGCCCATGTGGTCGTGGTCGGATACCCCCGCTTCTACAAGATCGGCGGCAGCTGCGTCGTCGGTCTCTCCGACACCGTGCGGTCCGCCATCAACTCGGCGGCCGACCTC
Source organism: Streptomyces sp. NPDC091292 (assembly GCF_044757265.1). Lineage (NCBI taxonomy): Bacteria > Bacillati > Actinomycetota > Actinomycetes > Kitasatosporales > Streptomycetaceae > Streptomyces > Streptomyces sp. NPDC091292. The sequence continues at coordinate 78,981 of NZ_JBIVUQ010000021.1, forward strand.
CTCAACGACGTCACCGCCAAGCGCGCCGCCGACCACGGCTTCAGCTTCGGCAATGTGACCTCACGCTTCACCGGGCACGAGATCTGCTCAGGGGACGCCTGGCTGCACAGCGTCAACTGGCTCAACATCGGCGAGTCGTACCACCCGACGGCCGCCGGTCACTCCGGGGGCTATCTCCCGGTGTTCACCTCGGCCGCCTGACCTGCCCTAGGTCCGTCGGTCACGCATCAGGTGTGGAGGAGACCCCGCCCGTCGGGGTCTCCGTCCGGCAGGTCACCGAGAACGCCACCAGGTTCGACGTCACCCGGACCGGACCGCGCACCTCCACACCGATCTCGTTCTCGTACGCGGCGTCCGCCGTGTAGCTCAGCTCGACATGGGTGACCTGCTTGCTCTTTCCGCCGCCCGAGGGGAACGACAGCGTCTTCCAGCCCGGGTCCGACGCCTCACCCGACCGCGTCACCCAGCGGTACTCGACGTCGACCGGGACCCGGCCCACCGTGAACGCCGCCGTGAACGAGGGCGCCTCCGCCGACGGCGGCGGACAACTGCCGGTGTACGTGGAGCGGTCCGCCGTGACGGTCACCCGTACGGACTGCGCGGGCGTCGTGTGCCCGCCCCCGGCCGCCCCGCCCGTCTTCCCGCTCCCGCTGCTCGCGCTCGCCCCGCCGCTCGTACTCGGGCCGGGGCTCTTCGCGCTCGACTCCCCGGCGGAACCGCTCACCACGGGGGCGCCAGTGTCCGTCTGCCCGCCGCCCGCGCCGGTGTTCCCGTCGCCCCCGTCGTCACGGTTGAGCAGGGCGTAGGTGAGGCCGCCCAGCGCCAGCGCCAGGACGGCCACCGCGGCGGCGACGGCGAGGGCGGTGCGGCGGGGGCGGCGGGTGCCGGGGTCGGTGGTGGAGGGGGCGGGGTACGGGGACGGCAGCGGGGGAGTGGGGGACGATCCCCGTCCCGGCTGCCCGTGTCGCGAACCCGGCCCCGGGTCCATCGGGGCGACCACCGTGGGGAGTTGGGAGGGGTGGAGCGGTCCGCCGGCCACGGTCTGCGGCGCCGTGCCGCCCGCCGCGACGAGCCGCAGCGCGCGCTCGGCCTCGTCGGCCGGCATCCGGTCCGCCGGATCCTTGCGCAGCAGCCCTTCGATCACCGGCGCCAGCGGGCCCGCGAAACGGGACGGCGGCAGCGCCTCGTCGACCACCGCCCGCAAGGTGTTGAGGGGCGTCTCCTGGCGGAACGGAGACTGGCCCTCCACCGCCGCGTACAGCAGCACACCCAGCGACCACAGGTCGGACTCGGGGCCCGGACGTCGGCCCAACGCCCGTTCCGGAGCGAGGAATTCGGGAGAGCCGATCACCTCGCCCGTCATGGTGAGCGCCGAGGTGCCCTCGACCGTCGCGATCCCGAAGTCGGTGAGGACGATGCGGCCGTCGTTCGCGACGAGGACATTGCCCGGCTTCACATCGCGGTGCAGCACGCCCGCCTCGTGCGCCGCCCGCAGCGCGGCCAGGACCTCGGCGCCCACCTCGGCGGCGCGGCGCGCGGGCATCGGGCCCTCGGCGTCGAGCACGTCCGACAGGGAGAGGCCCCGGACGAGTTCCATCACGATCCAGGGGCGACCGCCCTCGGCCGCCACGTCGTACACGGTGACCACATTGCGGTGCGCGACGCGGGCGGCGGCCCAGGCCTCGCGCTCCAGACGCGCGTACAGCCGCTCGACGTCCGGCTGCGGCAGCCCGGCCGGGGCGCGGACCTCCTTGACGGCGACCTCGCGGTGCAGCACCTCGTCGAAGGCGCGCCACACGGTGCCCATGCCGCCCTCGCCCAGCGGAGAGGTGAGGCGGTAGCGGTCCCCGATCAGCCGGGGGCCGCCGGGTGGCTCGCTGCCGTGACTCCCGTCACCTTCCGCGGGGCCGTGGCCCTCACTGCTCGGGTCCTGCTCCACCGGCGTTCCCCCCTCCGCGACGGTGCGAACTGTTCACAAAACTAGCTCAATCCGGCGCGATTGCCGCCCTGTCGGCGGTCATCGAGGACGGCGGACGCGGCGGACAGGTCGTCCGATCCGGACGAGATGGCCAGATGGTTGCGCTTCGCTGCCATCCGGTCATTCCGTGCGGCGATCTGTCCAACTCGCCCTGAATTCAGGTGGATTCGGAGGGTGTCGGTCAACACCCTTACCGGGAAGGTGAATCCTGAAGGCGGGATACACGAGTGTCACGAGGGGGCGATAGGGTTAACCTGCCCTGGGCCGGGTGCCCTCGTACGGGTGGGGAGTGACATGGAACAGATAACGGTGCGCAGCAGGGCTCGTGTCCCTGCGATCACGTGTGGGAGCAGTGCGACCAGCTCGCGCCTCGACCGCCATCTCGCGGTGCTCGGCGGTCCGCCGGTCGCCCAGCGGGAGACGGCGGAGGCGACCTCGCTGATGCGTGAACTCACGTCGCGTGACGTGGCGCACGACCGCAGCAGCAGGGGCGCGCGCGTGCGACGCGTCTCGCTCTTCGCACCGCTGCGCCGCCTGCGCCGCTCGCTCTTCGGCGGGCGCTGAGGCGCGGCGGACCGTCCCGGCGCGACGCCGCGCACTTACGCGACCGTCATCCCCACGGCACGCGGCGCCGCCCCGGAACGGCCGAGCGAACCCCGGCCCCGACGCCCCTCCCTCCGCCGCACCCGCCCCCGGCACCCCGACCGACGGCACCAACGCGCCCGGCGCCCCCGCACCCGACGGCACCCGACCCGGCCTCCCCACCGCGTCACCCCGCCGCCACCCGATTCACCCCTCCGCCCTCGCGCAGCGCCGCACCGCGAGCGGCACGAACACCACCAGCAGCACCCCGCACCACGCGAGTGAGCCCGCCACCGGATGCGCCACCGGCCAGGCGGCGCCCTCCGGCACCGTCGCGTTGCCGAACAGCTCCCGTACCGCCGTCGCCACCGCGCTGATCGGATTCCACTCCGCGACCGTGCGCAGCCCGCCCGGCAGATTGTCCGTCGGGATGTACGCGTTCGACAGCAGCGGCAGGACGAACGTCGCCCCGCCGAGCTGCCCCGCCGCCTCCTCACTGCGCGTCAGCAGCCCCAGGAACACCCCGATCCAGCAGGTCGCCACCCGCAGCAGCAGCAACAGGCCCACGGCGCCCAGCGCGCCGAGCGCGTCTCCCTCGATCCGCCAGCCCACCGCTAGGGCCTGTCCGGCGGATCAGGTCGGAGGAATGCAACGGAGCTTTCCGGCGCCGGTGAGCGGGGTCTGGTGCGTGCAGATGCAAGGCGGAGGAGGGCGGCGACGCGGCGCGTCGGCAACCGACGACAACGCCACAGATGTGCGTGCCAGACCCCGCGTCTCCGACATGATCCGCCGGACAGGCCCTAGACCCACCAGCATCAGCGGGACCAGACCGGCCGCCGTCAGCAGCAGATCCGACGCCACCTGACCGAGCGGCACCGCCGCGCGGCTCATCGGCAGCGAGCGGAACCGGTCCATGACACCCCGGTGGGAGTCCTGGGCGGCCTGGAACATGCCCGACATCACGCCGTTCGCCGCCGTCGCCACCAGCAGGCCCGGCACCAGGAACGACCGGTACTCCTGCCCCGGCACGGCGAGCGTGCTGCCGAAGACATAGCCGAAGAACAGCAGCATCGTGATCGGCATCGTCTGCGTGAGGATCAGCAGCCCCGGGTTGTGCCGGACCCGCCGCAGATGCCGGCCGAGTACCGCGGCGCCGTCGTACGCGAGAGACGTCCCGCCGGTCGTGAGGCTCATGCCACCAGGTCCTTCCGGTCGGCCGTCCGTCCGGTCAGCCGGAGGAAGGCGTCGTCGAGGGTCGGCGGGCGCAGGCTCGCGTCGAGCAACGGCACACCCGCGGCGTCCAGTTCACGCACCAGCCGGGGCAGCGTCAGCGTCGGATCGGTGGTGGTGGCGCCCACCGTGTACCGCTCCCGGTCCAGGACCGGTTCCGTGCCGGTCAGCCGGTCGAGCACCCCGGCGGCCGGGACCAGCGCGTCCGCGTGCGCGACGACCACCTCGGCGTACGCGCCGACGAGCGCCTTCAGCTCGGCGGGGCTGCCCTGGTGCGCCACGCGGCCCCGGTCCACCACGACGACGGTGTCCGCGAGCCGGTCCGCCTCCTCCAGGTACTGCGTCGTCAGCAGCACCGTCGTCCCGTCCGCCGCCAGATCGCGCACCGCCCGCCAGATCTGGTTGCGGCTCGCCGGGTCGAGACCCGTCGTCGGCTCGTCCAGGAACAGCACCGCAGGCGGCGTGATCAGGCTCGCGGCCAGATCGAGCCGGCGGCGCATCCCCCCCGACCAGCCCGAGACCGGACGGTCCGCCGCGTCCGCCAGGCCGAAGCGGTCGAGCAGATCGTCGGCGCGGGCCCGGCCCGCCGCGCCCCGCACCCGGCGCAGCCGGGCGAACAGCCGCAGATTCTCGCGGCCCGTGAGATCGCCGTCCACCGAGGCGTACTGGCCGGTCACGCCGATCGCCGCGCGGACCGCGTGCGGCGCCCGCACCAGATCGTGCCCCGCGACCCGCGCCGAGCCCGCGTCGGGCCGCAGCAGCGTCGCCAGGACCCGCACCACCGTGGTCTTGCCCGCGCCGTTCGGCCCGAGCAGCCCGCAGACCGACCCGTCGGCGACCGCGAGATCCAGCCCGCGCAGCGCGTGCACGGTCCCGCCACGGGAACGGAACCGCTTCTCCAGTCCTTCACTAAGTACAGCGTACGTAGTAGTCATGGGGTGAGCATAGCTGACTACGTACGACGTACGTAACTACGATGGTGGCGAGGTGATCGACAGATGGCAGGGCGCAAGGGCGTACCCGAAGTGATCTGGGCCCGTGCCGAGCGCACGGGGCGGGGGCCCCGGCCCGCCTACAGCCGTGCGGACATCGCCGCGGCGGCGGTGCGGATCGCCGACGAGGGCGGGATCGACGCGGTGTCGATGCGCCGGGTCGCCGCCGAACTGGGCTGCGGCACCATGTCGCTCTACAACTACGTGCCGCGCAAGGAGGATCTGTACGAGCTGATGGTCGACGCCGTCAGCGCGGAGTACGACCTCACGGCGCCGACCGGGGACTGGCGCGCCGATCTGATCGGCATGGCCCACCAGATGCGGGCCCTGATGCACCGCCACCCCTGGATGCCCCGGCTGATGTCACCGGTCTACGGCTTCAGCCCGCACGCCTTGGACTTCCTGGAGCACTGTCTGACCTGCCTCGACCCGCTCGACGCGCCGCCGGGCACGAAGGTGGAACTCTTCGCCATGGTCACCGGCGCGGTGACGACGTATGTGTCCAGCGAACTCGCCGCGGGAGAGCGCGTGCGGTCCCTGGCCTGGTCCGAGGCCGAGGAGAGCGCGGCGCGCGCCGCCTATCTGGGCAGCCGGCTGGCGACCGGCGCCTATCCGCGGCTGGCCGCCGCCTTCACCCAGGACGCGGGCTCCACCGACCTGGACGCGGTGTTCGAACGGATGCTGCACCGGGTCGTGGACGGGTTCGCGTAGCCAGAAGTCCACCGGAGGTCCACGGGAGGTCCACGGGGGTTACATCGGCGGCCTCCAGGCCGCCGCCTACAGCAGCGCGAACTGCCCCTCGGGTCCCTCTTCCGGGTGGTCCAGGACCGAGGCCGGGCGGCGGGCCGCGTCCGGGGGCGGGACGACGCCCGTGCGGCGCAGCTCTGTTCGGGTCACGGGTGCGGACGGGTCCGCCAGTTCCGGCCGGACGGCTTCGAGTTCGGCGAGCAGGGCCAGGACCGTGACGAGTTCCAGCAGGTCCGAGGTCCAGGGCTGCGGCCAGGCCGCCGGGCGGATCGCTTCGAGGGTGCCCGGTCCGGCCGGCTCCACGCGCCGCGCGAACCACGCCTCGACGACCCGGACCCCGCCCACCTGGAAGTCCCACGCGTCGGCGGGCACCGGCGCGATCCGGCCCTCGCCGAGGAGTAGGGCCTCCTCGTCGCGGTCGTAAAGGAGTTCGACGGGGCGGGCGGGCAGCGGGGCGCGGACGTACGGGCGCCGCCCGCCCGGCAGCTTCGGCCGCTCCCCGTCGCCGCGCCGCATCAGCCGCAGCATCCGGTGCCCCGCCGCGATGCCCCGGGCCCACGCGTCGGCGTCCCCGGTGAGCGGTACGGCACAGCCGTCGGGGCCCGGCCGGGCCGCGGCCACGATCCACGCCAGCAGATCGAGCGGCGCGGGGGAGTGGCCCAGGCGTCCGGCGAGGTGGTCGATGAGGCCCGGCGCCAGATTCGGTTCGGCGCCGCCGGGCCGCCGGAACAGCGGCCGGACCCGTCCGGTGCGGGGCGCCGGGGCGCGGCCGGGGGCCGGCTTCGGCTGCGGGGCGGCGAGCGGCAGCAGCGACGAGACGAGCAGGACCGGGCCGGTCGCGTCGGGGGCGCCCGGCTGCTCGACGGCGAAGACCTGGTGCGCGTCCGCGACCCGCCACAACTCGGGGCGTGCCGCGTCGATCAGCCGGTGATCGGGGATGAGCCACTGCTCGTCGAACGGCCCGTACAGCACCCGTACGGGTTCGGCGCAGGGCCCCGACTCGCGGGAGATGCGACCCGTTCCGGTGGTCTGGCCCGGGAGTTGGGCGACGGCGGAGTGCGGGGTGCGGGACCGGGTCACCCCGAACAGCGCCTCACGGTCCGGCCCTTCGGCCTTCATCAGCGCGTCCCAGCGGGCCTTCAGGGACGCGGGGTCGGGGGCGATGGGCCAGCCCCGGCCCGGCCGTGGCGCTGCGACGGACCACGGCATGAGGTCCGCGAGCAGCGGGGCGTCGTCGTGCGTCACGCCCGGCATCGTACGACGTGCCCCGCATGCGCCGAAGTGGGCCGGTGCCCGGTCGGTGGGCGTCGGCCCGGTCAGTGGGCGTCGAGGGTGACCGTGAACGAGAAGCGGTCGCCCCGGTAGTGGATCACCGCGACGTCCAGGGCGCGGCCGTCCTCGTCGTACGTGACGCCCGTGTAGTGCAGGATCGGGCTCAGCAGCGGGACTTCGAGGAGGCGGGCCGTCTCGGGGTCGGCGAGGCGGGCCTCGACGGTGTCCGTGATCCGGCTGATCCGGACACCGACGACATCCCGCAGGACCTTCGTCATCGGCCAGCGTTCGAGATCCGCCGGGTCGACGCGCGCCGCGATCTCGGGGCGCACGAGGTTGCGGGCGTGGTTGGTCGGCTCGCCGGTCTTCTCGTCACTGCGCAGCCGGTGGTACATCGCCACCTCGGTCACGTCCGGGAAGTGCTCCGCGAGTTCGGGCGGCACCGGCACCGTCCCCTGGTCGAGCAGCCGGGTCACCATCCCCGACTGCTGCGCCACGATCGCGTCGACCGACCCGAGCAACCGCACCGGCGCCCCGCGCCGCACCGCGGGCTCGATGAAGGTGCCCCGGCGCCGGTGCCGGGTGATCAGACCCTCGTCCTCCAGCTCCTTGAGCGCCTGCCGCATGGTCAGCACACTCACCCCGTAGTGCCCCGCCAACTGCTCCTCGGTGGGCAGCCGCAGCGGGGCCTCGGGCGAACGCCCCAGTATCGAGGCGCGCAGCGACTGCGACACCTGGTACCACAGCGGCAGTTTTCGATTCAGGACGATCGAGTCCGGTGCGAAAGCGGTCACGACATCTCCCGGATCGGTTCCTCGGCACGCCCCCACCCGGTACGCGCCCGGCTCGCGCCCCCGCGCTACGCCTGCCTGAAATGGCGCTCCAGACCTTGCCACACATCGTCGTAACGCGGCTGAAGATGGTCCGCCCCGGCCGCCTGCGCGGTCGCCACGACCGGCCAGCGGGTCTCGAACATGAAGGCGAGCCCGTCGTCGATCCGCTGCGGGCGCAGCTCGGCGGCGCTCGCCTTCTCGAAGGTGTCCCGGTCCGGACCGTGCGCCGACATCATGTTGTGCAGGGAGCCGCCGCCCGGCACGAAGCCGCCCTTGCCCGCGGTCTTCGCGTCGTACGCGCCCTCGATCAGGCCCATGTACTCGCTCATCACGTTCCGGTGGAAGTAGGGCGGCCGGAAGGTGTTCTCGCCGACCAGCCAGCGCGGCGCGAACACCACGAAGTCGGCGCCCGCGAGACCCGGGGTGTCCGAAGGCGAGGTCAGGACCGTGAAGATCGACGGGTCCGGATGGTCGTAGCTGATCGAGCCGATGACATTGAAGGTGTGCAGGTCGTACACGTACGGCGTGAGGTTGCCGTGCCAGGCGACCACGTCGAGCGGGGAGTGGTCGTAGGTCGCGGTCCAGAGGTTGCCGCAGAACTTGTTGACGACCTCGACCGGGCCCTCGGTCTCCTCGTACGCGGCCACGGGCGCCCGGAAGTCCCGGGCGTTCGCCAGACCGTTGGCGCCGATCGGGCCGCGCTCCGGGAGCTGGAACGGCTGCCCGTAGTTCTCGCAGACATAGCCGCGCGCGGCACCGTCCAGCAGTTCGACCCGGAAGCGGACACCGCGCGGGACCAGCGCGACCTCGCCGGGGCGCGCCGCGAGCAGGCCCAGCTCGGTGCGGAGCAGCAGCCCGCCCCGCTCGGGCACGATCAGCAACTCGCCGTCGGCGTCGCTGAAGACGCGGTCCGTCATGGACGCGGTCGCGTGGTAGAGGTGCACCGCCATGCCGCCGCGCTGCGCCGCGTCGCCGTTCCCGCCGAGCGTCCACAGGCCCGCCAGGAAGTCCGTACCGGCGGGCGGCTCGGGCAGCGGGTCCCAGCGCAGCCGGTTCGGGTCCGGAGTGGTCTCGGTGAAGGGCGCGGTGCGCAGCGCGCCGTTGTCCGTGCGGACGAACGCCGGGTGTGCCGCCGAGGGGCGGATCCGGTACAGCCATGAGCGGCGGTTCTGTGCCCGGGGCTCGGTGAACGCGGTGCCGCTCAGCTGCTCCGCGTAGAGCCCGAGCGGGGCGCGCTGCGGCGAGTTGCGGCCGTGCGGGAGCGCTCCCGGTACCGCCTCGGTGCTGTGCTCGTTCCCGAACCCCGAGAGGTAGGTCAGGCCCTCGGCGGTCTTCCGGGTGTCCTCGCCGCTCATCGTCGCTCCTCGTCCCCTCGCCAGCATTCCTATGCTTCACCATAGGATTCGGTTTTTCCTGGCGCAAGGGGCGCCGTGAAGGTGAGCGGTCCTCTACTCTCCGGGCATGGCGACACCTCGGCGATCACGTACCGCACGCGGACCCGGCCTCGCGATTCGCGCCCTGCTCGCGGGCATGGTGGTGACCACGGCGGTCGCCTGCGGCGGCGGCACCGACGACCCGGCGCCCGACTCCACCCCCTTGGTGACCCCGGTCGGCAAGCTCCTCGACGACACCGACGAGCAGGGGCGCCGGTACCGCGAGATCGACGAGGACGAGGCGCCCGCGATCGGTATGGCCGTACGCCCCGACGCCTCCGACGACGGCTGGCGCGTCCGGCTGACCGTCCACCGCTTCCGGTTCGCGCCGCCGGGCACCGCCCCCGTCGCCGTTCCCGGACGCGGCTATGTGCTCCTCTTCCTGGACGGCCGCCCGCTCGACCGGCTGCGCGGCCCCGACTTCCACCTGCCGGGCTCCCGTCTCTCGCGGGGTACGCACGCCCTCACCGCGCGGCTCTACGCGGACGACGGCACGGTGTGGGCGGTCAAGGGCAAACCGGTCGAGGGCACCGCCGACCTCACGGTCGAGCCCCGGGAGACTCCGTGACCGGGCGCCGGTCCCTCGTGACGCGACCCCGGGTGCGCGCCCGAACACCCACGGTTCGCCGCCCGTCCACTTCCGTGAGGCACCCTCTCCCCTTCCGTCCTTGAGTCCTTCCGTACGGAACAACCCGCCCTCCGTCCGTGCGGAGCCCCGTCCCCTTCCGCGAGAAAGGCACCATGAAGACCGAGCCCGACGAGACCCCGCTGTCCGGCCCGACCCCCACCGGCGGCCCGGACCCCCGCGTCACCCCGCTGCGCCGCGCCCCCGTCCAGCAGCGCAGCGCAGAGCGGCTCAGCCGGATCCTCGACGCCTGCGCGGATCTGCTGGACGAGGTCGGCTTCGACGAGTTGAGCACCCGGAGCGTGGCGCAGCGCGCGGGCGTGCCGATCGGGTCGGTGTACCGCTTCTTCGACAACAAGCGCGCGATGGCCGCCGCCCTCGCCGAACGCAACCTCCGGCACTACGCCGAGCGCGTCACCCTGCGGACGGCCGCGATCCCCGCCGGGGACTGGCGCGGAGTCGTGGACGCCGTGCTCGACGAGTACCTGGCCATGAAGCGGACGGTCGCCGGATTCGCGCTGGTCGACTTCGGCAACCAGATCCCCGTCGGAGCGCCCGACGCGGTCCCCAACACCCGGGTCGCCGACCGCCTCGCGGAACTCCTGGCCGGACACCTCGGGCGCACGCCCGACCCGTCGCTGAAGCTCACCTTCCTGGTCGCCGTCGAGTCCGCCGACGCGCTGGTCCGGCTCGCGTTCCGGATGGACCCGGCAGGCGACGAGCGGATCATCGAGGAGACGAGGGCGCTGCTGCGGGCGTATGTGGCGCGGACCCTCGACTGAGGAGCCGGTCGGCACCTCCCGCAGGGGCATACCGCTCGGTATGCTCGGACGACCGGCGCGTCAGCGCTGCCGCCGCCGCACCCGGGAGTGCCCATGCCAGCAGCACCGGAAGCCGCCCGTACCGCCGACTCCGTCCGCACCGCACCCCGCATCTGCCCCCTCTGTGAAGCCACCTGCGGGCTCACGCTCACCATCGAGGGGACCAGGGTCACCGGTGCGCGCGGGGACCGTGACGACGTGTTCAGCCGCGGCTTCATCTGCCCGAAGGGCGCGTCCTTCGGGACGGTCGACGGCGACCCGGACCGGCTGACCGGACCCTTGGTGCGCCGGGACGGGGTCCTGCGCGAGGCCACCTGGGAGGAGGCGTTCGACGCGGTCGCCGCCGGGCTGCGGGGTGTCGTGGACGCGTACGGGCCGCACGCGGTCGGTGTCGTCCTCGGCAATCCGAACGTGCACACCATGGCGGGCGCCCTCTACCCGCCGCTGCTGCTCGCCGCACTCGGCACCCGCAGCCTGTTCACGGCCAGTACGGTCGACCAGATGCCCAAGCACGTCTCCAGCGGACTCCTCTTCGGCGACGCGCACGCCATCCCCGTACCGGATCTGGACCACACCGACCATCTGCTGCTTCTGGGCGCCAACCCGGTGGAGTCCAACGGCAGTCTGTGCACCGCGCCCGACTTCCCCGGCAAGCTCAAGGCCCTGCGCGCCCGGGGCGGCACGCTGACCGTGGTCGATCCGCGCCGCACCCGTACGGCCAGGCTCGCCGACCGCCATCTCGCGATCCGCCCCGGCACCGACGCGCTGCTGCTCGCCGCCATGGCGCAGGTCCTGTTCGAGGAGAAGCTGACCGCTCTCGGCGCCCTCACCGACCAGGTGGAAGGGCTCGACGAACTGCGGTCCGCCGTACGGGAGTTCACGCCCGAGGCGGTCACCGGCGCCTGCGACGTGCCGGCCGGCACCATCCGGGAGCTGGCCAGGGAGCTGGCCGCCGCGCCGACCGCCGCCGTGTACGGCCGGATCGGCAGCAGCACCGTCTCCTTCGGCACCCTCGCGAGCTGGCTGGTCGACGTCCTGAACATCCTCACCGGCAACCTCGACCGCCCCGGCGGCGCCCTGTTCCCGCAGTCGGCGACCGACAAGGCACCCCGGCCCGCCGGGCCCGGCAAGGGGTTCGCGCTCGGCCGCTGGCGTTCCCGGGCCGGTGGCCACCCGGAGGCCAAGGGCGAACTGCCGCTCGCCGCGCTCGCCGAGGAGATCGACACCCCGGGCGAGGGCGGACCCGGCGCCCTCACCGACGGGCCGATCCGCGCCGTGATCGCGATCGCCGCCAACCCGGTGCTGTCCGCGCCGGACGGAGACCGTCTCGACCGGGCCCTGGAATCCCTCGACTTCATGGTCAGCGTCGACCCGTACCTGAACGAGACCTCGCGCCACGCGCACGTGGTGCTGCCCCCGCCGCCGCCCTCACGCAGCGCGCACTACGACTTCGCGTTCAACATGTTCGCGGTGCGCAACCAGGCCCGCTACACGCCCGCCGCCGTCCCGCTCGACCCGGGCGCGATGGACGAGACGGAGATCCACGCCCGGCTGATCCTCGCCGCGTCCGGGATGCACGGCGCCGATCCGTCCGCCGTGGACGCCCTCGCCGTCGACAGCACGCTCGGCAAGGCCGTCGCGGACCCGCACGGACCGGTGCACGGCCGCGATCCGAAGGAACTGGCCGCGCTGCTCACCGGCGCGTCGGGGCCCGAGCGGCGCCTCGACATGATGCTGCGCCTGGGCCCGTACGGCGACGGCTTCGGCGCCCGGCCCGGCGGGCTCGGCCTGGACCGGCTCCTCGCGCACCCGCACGGGGTGGACCTCGGCCCGCTGCGCCCCCGCCTGCCGCAGCCGCTGAAGACCCGCAGCGGCCGGATCGAGCTGCTGCCCGCGCCGCTCGCGGGCGACCTTCCCCGGCTGGCCCGCGCCCTGCGAGAGGGGAGAGAGGGGACCGACAGGACGGGCGGGCTCGTCCTTGTCGGCCGCCGCCATCTGCGCTCCAACAACAGCTGGATGCACAACGTGCCTGCCCTGAGGGGCGGTTCCAACCGCTGCACTCTCCAGATCCACCCCGCCGACGCCGACCGGCTCGGGGTCACGGACGGCGCCCCGGTCCGGATCAAGGGCGCCGGGGGAGAGGTCGAGGCGCCCGCCGAGGTCACCGCGTCCGTACGGCCCGGCGTCGTGAGCCTGCCGCACGGCTGGGGCCACCACCGGCCGGGCACCCGGCTGCGGGTCGCCGCCGCCGACCCCGGGGTCAACGTGAACCAGCTACTCGACGGCACCCTGCTGGACCCGCTGTCGGGCACCGCCGTGCTCAACGGCATCCCCGTGGAGGTCACGGCGGCGACCGCGCCGACCATCACAACCCTGTGACCTGGAGTTTTGCGCTTATTGCTCGCGTGTCAACATCTTGTTAACGCTGAGATGCGGGCCCTAACGTCTCGCTGACCGCCGGCCCTGGTGGGAGTTCAAGGGCGAACGTTAGGTATCCACTCATGCTGACTATCCTCGGCTTCGCCATGATCGCGACCTTCCTGGTCCTGATCATGATGAAGAAGGTGTCGCCGATCGCGGCGCTGGTTCTGATCCCCGCACTGTTCTGTGTGTTCGTGGGGAAGGGGGCGCACCTCGGCGACTACGTCATCGACGGCATCGGCGCGCTCGCGCCCACCGCCGCGATGCTCATGTTCGCGATCGTCTACTTCGGCGTCATGATCGACGTCGGGCTCTTCGACCCGATCGTGCGGCTCATCCTCCGCTTCGCCAAGGCGGACCCGGTGCGGATCGTCGTCGGTACGGCCGTGCTCGCCGCGATCGTCTCGCTCGACGGCGACGGCTCGACCACCTTCATGATCACCGTCTCGGCGATGTACCCGCTGTACAAGCGCCTGAAGATGAGCCTGGTCGTGATGACCGGTGTCGCCGCGACCGCGAACGGCGTGATGAACACCCTTCCGTGGGGCGGCCCGACGGCCCGCGCGGCCACCGCGCTGAAGCTCGACGCCAGCGACATCTTCGTCCCGATGATCCCCGCGCTCGGCGTCGGCCTCCTCGCCGTCTTCGCCCTCTCGTACGTCCTCGGCCGCCGCGAGCGCAAGCGGCTCGGGTACCTGTCCCTGGACGAGATCATCGAGACGGACACCGTGACGGACTCCGTGACGGCGGGTGCCGGCGTCGGCGTCGGCGAGAAGGTGCTGGTCGGGGCCGGTGGCAAGGGTTCCGCCGGTGGTGCGAGTGGTGCGGCAGGTACCGGCTCGGCGGGTGGCGGGACGGACGCCGACTCCGACACCAACTCCGGCAAGGGCTCCGGCAAGGGCTCCGGCGAGGACGACTCCCCGGACCGGAACTTCGACGTCCTCGACCCGAACCGCCCCACCCTGCGCCCCAAGCTGTACTGGTTCAACGCGCTCCTCACGGTGACCCTCCTGACCGCGATGATCATGGAGTGGCTGCCGATCCCGGTGCTGTTCATCCTCGGCGCCGCCCTCGCGCTGACGGTCAACTTCCCGCACATGCCCGACCAGAAGGCCCGGATCGCCGCGCACGCCGAGAACGTCCTCAACGTCTCCGGCATGGTCTTCGCCGCCGCCGTCTTCACCGGCGTCCTCCAGGGCACCGGCATGGTCGACCACATGGCCAAGGCCGTCGTTTCCGGCATCCCGGACTGGATGGGCCCGCACATGGCGCTCGCGACCGGTGTCCTGTCCATCCCGTTCACGTACTTCATGTCCAACGACGGCTTCTACTTCGGCATCCTGCCGGTGCTCGCCGAAGCCGGTAACGCCCACGGGGTCTCCTCGCTGGAGATCGCCCGCGCGTCCCTGATCGGCCAGCCGCTGCACATGTCGAGCCCGCTGGTGCCCGCCGTCTACGTCCTCGTCGGCATGGCGAAGGTCGAATTCGGCGACCACACCAGGTTCACCGTCAAATGGGCCGCGCTCACCTCGCTGGTGGTGCTCGGCGCCGGATTCCTCTTCGGCATCCTCTGAGCCATGACCTTTCCGTCTCGTAAGGACGGCACATCGGACGGCACAACAGGCGGCATATCAGGGCCCGGTGGCAACCGGCGCTGGCTGCTCCGTCTCGTCATCGCCTTCAGCTTCGCGCAGGGGGCGGTGTCGATGGCGCGGCCCGCCGTCTCCTACCGGGCCCTGTCGCTCGGCGCGGACGAACGCGCCATCGGTGTCATCGCCGGCGTGTACGCGCTGCTCCCGCTGTTCGCCGCCGTCCCGCTGGGCCGCCGTACCGACCACGGCCGGTGCGCGCCGCTGCTGCCCGCCGGGGTGGTCCTGATCTCCGGTGGCTGCGCGCTCAGCGGTACGGCGGGCTCGCTGCCCGCGCTCGCGGTGTGGAGCGGACTGATGGGGATCGGGCACCTCAGCTTCGTGATCGGCGCCCAGTCGATCGTCGCCCGGCAGTCCGCACCGGCCGAACAGGACCGCAACTTCGGCCACTTCACGATCGGCGCCTCGCTCGGCCAGCTCGTCGGACCCGTCGCGGCCGGGCTGCTGATCTCCGAGCACGCGGGAGCCATGGCGCGTACCAGCGCGCTCGCGCTCCTCGTGTCGGCCGGGGTCTGCGCGGTGGCGTTCACGGCGCTGTGGCGCATCGAGCACCGGACACCACCCGGTCGGCGCGGTCGGGGGAGCGCCCCCGACCGGGTCCCCGTCCTGCGTATCCTGCGCGCCCGGGGTGTGCCCGGCGGCATCTTCATCAGCCTCGCCGTGCTGTCGGCGACCGACATCCTCACCGCGTACCTCCCGGTCGTCGGCGAACACCGGGGCATCACCCCGGCCGTCGTGGGGCTGCTGCTCAGTCTGCGGGCCGCCGCGACCGTCGCCTGCCGACTGGTGATGACCCCGATGATCCGGCTCGTCGGCCGTACCGCGCTGCTCGTGACGACCTGTCTGCTCGCGGGCCTGCTGTGCGTCGGCATCGCGCTGCCGGTGCCCGTGTGGGCGCTCGCCCTGATGCTCGCCGTGCTCGGCTTCTGCCTCGGCGTCGGCCAGCCGCTGTCCATGACGACCGTCGTCCGCGCGGCCCCCGCCGACGCCCGTTCCACCGCCCTCGCGCTGCGCCTCACCGGCAACCGGCTCGGACAGGTCGCCGCGCCCGCGTCGGCCGGACTCGTCGCGGGCGTCGCCGGGACGGCCGCCCCCTTCGCGATGCTCGGGGCGCTGCTGTTCGCGGCGGCCTGTCTCGGCATACGGACAGGCGGTACGGGGCAGGAACCCCCTTCACCACTTTCACCCGCCGGAACACGCCAAGGTCCGCCGGGGGCGCAGGGACCCCCTGGCGCCCCGGAAACTAACAGCGCTAGTTTGGGGGGTGCACGCGAGCCGCACGCCCGGGAGGAAACGCCATGAAGGTCCATGACGGCCTGTACATCGACGGAGCGTGGCGCCCGGCGGAGGGCACCGGCACGATCACGGTCGTGAACCCGGCCGACGAGGAGGAGATCGGCCGGGTCCCGGCCGGTAACGCCCTGGACGTCGACACCGCCGTACGGGCCGCCCGCGCCGCCTTCCCCGGCTGGGCCGCCACCCCGCCCGCCGAGCGCGCGGCCCGGCTCACCGCCCTGCGCGACACGCTCGCCGCCCGCCAGGAGGAGATCGCCGAGACAGTCACGGCGGAGCTGGGCTCACCGCTGTCCTTCTCGCGCGCCGTCCACGTGGGCGCCCCCCTGCTGGTCGCCGGTTCCTACGCGGACCTCGCCGCGACCCACGCCTTCGAGGAGCGGATCGGCAACTCGACCGTCTTCCTCGAACCGGTCGGTGTGGTCGGCGCGATCACGCCCTGGAACTACCCGCTGCACCAGATCGTCGCCAAGGTCGCCCCCGCGCTCGCCGCCGGCTGCACGGTCGTCCTGAAGCCCGCCGAGGACACCCCGCTCACCGCCCAGCTCTTCGCCGAGGCCGTCCATGAGGCGGGCGTACCCGCGGGTGTGTTCAACCTCGTCACGGGGCTCGGCCCGGTCGCCGGGCAGGCGCTCGCCGAACACCCGGGCGTCGACCTCGTCTCCTTCACCGGCTCCACCGCCGTCGGCCGCCGGATCGGCGCCGTGGCGGGCGCGGCCGTCAAGCGGGTGGCCCTCGAACTCGGCGGCAAGTCCGCGAACGTCGTCCTGCCGAGCGCCGACCTCGCCAAGGCGGTCAATGTCGGCGTGGCGAACGTCATGTCCAACTCCGGCCAGACGTGCAGCGCCTGGACCCGCATGCTGATCCACCGGGACCGGTACGAGGAGGCCGTCGCACTCGCCGCGACGGCCGCCGTGAAGTACGGCGACCGGATCGGGCCCGTCGTCAACGCCCGCCAGCACGAACGCGTCCGCGGCTACATCCGTACCGGGCTCGCGGAGGGCGCCCGTCTGGTCGCGGGCGGCCCCGACGCGCCCCGCGCGCGCGGCTACTACGTCAGCCCCACCGTCTTCGCGGACGTCACGCCCGGGATGACGATCGCCCAGGAGGAGATCTTCGGGCCTGTCCTGTCGCTCCTCGCCTACGAGGACGAGGACGACGCCCTGCGCATCGCCAACGGCACCGTCTACGGCCTCGCGGGCGCCGTCTGGGCCGCCGACGACGCCGAGGCGGTCGCCTTCGCGCGGCGCATGGACACCGGGCAGGTCGACATCAACGGCGGGCGCTTCAACCCGCTGGCACCGTTCGGCGGGTACAAGCAGTCCGGCGTGGGACGGGAACTCGGGGCGCACGGTCTGAGCGAATACCTCCAGACGAAGTCGCTCCAGTTCTGAACCCGAGCACCCCGTACCGCACTCAAGGAGTAATGACCGTGGTCCGCGCCGCCGTTCTGCCCGCCGTCGGATCTCCCCTGGAGATCACGGAGATCGACCTGCCCGAGCCGGGCCCCGGCCAGGTCAGGGTCCGTCTCGCCGCCGCCGGGGTCTGCCACTCCGACCTGTCCCTGATGAACGGCACCCTGCGCGTCCCGGTCCCCGCCGTCCTCGGCCACGAGGGCGCCGGAACCGTCGTCGCCACTGGCGAGGGCGTCACCCATGTCGCGCCCGGCGACGGGGTCGTCCTCAACTGGGCGCCCTCCTGCGGCCGTTGCCCCGCCTGCGCACGCGGCGAGGTCTGGCTGTGCGCCGACGCCCTCACCGGTGCCGGCGCGGTCTACGCCCGAACGGCCGCCGGTACGGACCTCCACCCCGGTCTGAACGTCGCCGCGTTCGCCGAGGAGACCGTCGTCGCCGCCTCCTGCGTCCTGCCCGTACCCGACGGCGTCCCGCTCGCCGAGGCCGCCCTCCTCGGCTGCGCGGTCCTCACCGGATACGGAGCCGTCCACCACGCCGCGCAGGTCCGCGAGGGCGAGTCGGTCGCCGTGTTCGGGGTCGGCGGTGTCGGCCTCGCGGCGCTCCAGGCGGCCCGGATCGCGGGCGCGTCCACCGTCGTCGCCGTGGACGTCACCCCGGAGAAGGAGACCCTGGCACGGCGGGCCGGGGCCACCGAGTACGTCGTCGCCTCACCGGCCACCGCGAAGGAGATCCGCGCCCTGACCGGCGGCCAGGGAGCCGACGTCGCCGTCGAGTGCGTGGGGCGCGCGACGACCATCCGTACCGCCTGGGACTCCACCCGGCGCGGCGGCAGGACCACGGTCGTAGGTATCGGCGGCAAGGACGAGCAGGTCACCTTCAACGCCCTGGAGATCTTCCACTGGGGCCGCACCCTGTCCGGCTGCGTCTACGGCAACAGCGACCCGGAGAAGGACCTTCCGGTACTGGCCGGGCACATCAGGGCGGGCCGGCTGGACTTGAGCACATTGGTGACGGAACACATCGGACTGGAGGACATCCCGGGGGCGTTCGAGAACATGGTGGCGGGGAGGGGCGGGAGGGCACTGGTCCGCTTCGACCAGGCAGAGTTGTAGTCCGGCGGGGCGGGGCGGTTCTTGGCTGTGGCGGGGCGGGGCGCCTCTCGGCTGTAGCCCGGCGCCACGCTTCTCGGTTGTGGTTCGGTGGCGTGCCTTTCGGTTGTGGCTCCGGGCCGCGCTTTTCGGCTGTGGCCCGGCGCCACGCTTCTCGGTTGTGGCTTGGCGCCGCACTTCTCGGCTGTGGTTCGCCGTCACGCATTTCAGCTGTGGCTCAGTGGTCGCGATCTCGGCTGTGGCTCGACGGCGAAAAATTCAGCCCGTCCGGCGTTTGAGGACGTTTTTCAGCCTGTCCGGCGTTTGAGGACAGTCTTCAGCCCGTCCGGCGTTTGAGGACAAGGGACACCGGGGTCCGGGGGCGGCGCCCCCGGGAGCCGCCCGCAGGGCCCGACGGCGAGCGACGTGAACGGGACACCGCCACACCGGCAAGACACAACACACCCCCGCCAAGCGTCAACACCCCCGGCACCTCATCAAGCACCGCCCACGACATCAGCACCACCACCGCCGGCACCGCGTACGTCGTGGCGCCCATCCGGCTCGCCGTGGTCCGGGCCAGCGCGTACGCCCAGGTCGTGAAGGCGAGGGCGGTCGGGAACACACCCAGATAGACCATGTTGAGCGTCGCGGAGACCGGCGCGTGGGCGGCGTCCCGTACCAACTGCCCCGCGAACGGCAGACAGGCGACCGCGCCCACCAGACAGCCGAACGTCGTCACCTGGAGAGCACTGCCATGGCCGAGGGCGGGCTTCTGCGCCACCACCCCGCAGGCGTACCCGACCGCCGCGAGCAGGCAGAGGGCGACCCCGAGTACGGACGAGCCGCCGGAGCCCGACATCGAGATCCCGACGAGGATCGCGCCCGCGAAGGACACCCCCATGCCGGCGAGGAGCCTCGGCGGCAGCGGGTCACCGAGGACCCGGGACGCGAGCAGCGCCATCAGGATCGGGCCGATGTTCACCAGGAGCGCGGCCGTGCCCGCGTCGACCTCCTGCTCGCCCCAGTTGAGGGCGACCATGTAGAAGCCGAACCAGAGCAGCCCGGAGACCGCGATCCCCGGCCAGGCCGCGCGCGACGGCCACCCCTCCCGGCGTATCAGGCACAGCGCGCCGAGGGCCACGGCCCCGGCGAGCAGCCGTCCGAGTGCGAGGGCCCCGGGCGCGTACGCCTCGCCCGCACTGCGGATCGCCACGAACGCGGAGGCCCACAGCACGACGGTGACGGCGGCGGCGCCCGTGGCCAGCCGCCGTGAGCGGCGGCTCGACGCGGGTGCCTGGTCGGGTGCGGGGGTGGAGACCGCGCCAGGTGCGTGAGGTGTCGCGCCGGGCGTCGTGTCGGATTCCGGTGCGATCCGGGATGCGGGGTCGGTCATGGGCGCGAGGCTATGACCTGGACGCTTCGGCGGTCACCGCAATATCGCGGGGCCCGTGGCGCGCGGCCCCGGTGCCGGATCACGCCAGGTCCGGTGGGGCGATGTCCAACAGGTCCCGGAGCGCGGTCCGCCCGGTGCCGGTCACCCGTACGGCCCGCTCCGACCCGATCCGTTCGCACCAGCCCGCCGTCAGGGCGTGCCGACACAGGGCGGCGCCCGCGACGCCGGCGAGATGCGGCCGGCGTTCCGTCCAGTCCAGGCAGGCGCGGGCGAGAGGCCGACGGCCGCCGCGCTCCAGGGCGATCCCGGTATCGGCGAACCACCGCACCCCGGCGTCGGTCAGCGCGAACCCGTTGTCCTGGCACAGCAGTTCACGACGGGTCAGCGCGTCCGCCAGGGCGATCCCGAGCCGCCCGGCCAGATGGTCGTAGCAGGTGCGGCCCCGCGCCATGGCGCTGCCCGCCCCCGCGGCCCCCAGGGTCCGGGGCCGCTCGGCGGGGGGCACGGGACCGGCCCGCGCGGCCAGGTCCTCGACGAGCTGGGCGACCCCGCCGTCGGCGAGACGTACGTACCGGTGGCGGCCCTGCCGTTCCTCGGTGAGCAGCCCGCCCGCGACCAGCTTGCCCAGGTGCTCGCTCGCCGTGGACGCGGCGACCCCGGTGTACCGGGCCAGTTCGCCGGCCGTCCACGCCCGTCCGTCGAGCAGCGCCAGCACGCACGCGGCGCGGGTCTCGTCGGCGAGCAGCCCGGCTAGGGCGGCCAGCCGGGGCGCCCCCGACGCGCCGATACCGAAGGTCCTTCGCGCGGTCATGTGTCCCAGCATGCGCCCGGAACCGTTCGGCGGTCACCGAAGTGTCGCCGAACCGTTCCGTTCCGGTGGCTCGTTGACGGCGTCTCACACGGTCCGTGACGTCACTTGCTCGTACTGCCGCGAGAGCCCGTCGAGGAGCGCGGTCAGGCCGGTCTCGAAGGCCCGTTCGTCGATCTTCTGCTGGCGCTCGGCGAGCAGATGCGCCTGGCCGAGATGCGGGTAGTCGGCCGGGTCGTACGCCGTCTCGTCGTCCACGAAGCCGCCCGCGAAGGAGCCGAGCGCCGACCCCATCACGTAGTACCGCATCAGCGCGCCGATCGAGGTGGCCTGCGCGGCCGGCCAGCCCGCCGCGACCATCGCGCCGAACACCGCGTCCGCGAGCCGCAGCCCCGAGGGCCGGCGGCCGGGACCGTGGGCGAGCAGCGGTACGACGTGGGGGTGCGCGGTGAGCGCCGCGCGGTACGACACGGCCCAGTCGCGCAGCGCGGTACGCCAGTCCCGGCCGTCCTCGAACATCGACAGGTCGACCTGCGCGCTCACCGAGTCGGCGACCGCCTCCAGGATCTGGTCCTTGGTCCGGAAGTGGTTGTACAGCGAGGGGCCGCTCACCCCGAGCTCCGCCGCGAGCCGCCGCGTCGACAGCGCCCCGAGCCCTTCCGCGTCCACCAGCGCGCGGGCCGTGTCCACGATGAGGGCTCGGCTGAGGAGGGGCTTGCGCGGTCGGGCCATGCCGCACATAGTAGGGCTACCGGGCGTAAACTAGCGCTGGTAGTTTACGCTGTTCCGGCCCGCGACGACGAGGAGTCCCGCCCGTGAACCTGGAGCTGAGCGAGGAGCAGACCGCCGTCCGCCGGCTGGCCGAGGACTTCGTCGCGCGCGAGATCACCCCGTACGCCGCCGAGTGGGACCGGGTGGAGTCCATGGACCGTTCGATTGTCAGGAAACTCGGCGATGTCGGCTTCCTCGGGCTGACCGTGGCCGAGGAGTACGGCGGCTCGGGCGGCGACCATCTCGCGTACTGCCTGGTGACCGAGGAGCTGGGGCGCGGCGACTCCTCCGTGCGCGGCATCGTCTCCGTCTCGCTCGGTCTGGTCGCCAAGAGCATCGCGCACTGGGGCGGTGAGGAGCAGAAGCGGCGGTGGCTGCCGGGGCTGACCTCCGGCGAACTGCTGGGCTGCTTCGGCCTCACCGAACCGGGCACCGGATCCGACGCGGGCAACCTGACCACGCGCGCGGTCCGTGACGGCGGCGACTATCTGCTGTCCGGTACCAAGATGTTCATCACCAACGGCACCTGGGCCGATGTCGTCCTGCTCTTCGCCCGCACGGGCGGCGAGCCGGGGCACAAGGGCGTCTCCGCCTTCCTCGTCCCCGCCGACAGCCCCGGTCTGACCCGCCGCACCCTGCACGGCAAGCTCGGTCTGCGCGGACAGGCGACCGCCGAGCTGGTCTTCGAGGACGTCCGCGTCCCGGCCGCCGCGCTGCTCGGGCCCGAGGGCAAGGGGTTCTCGGTGGCCATGTCCGCGCTCGCCAAGGGCCGGATGTCGGTGGCGGCCGGCTGCGTCGGTATCGGGAGGGCCGCGCTGGACGCCGCCGTGCGGTACGCGGCCGAGCGCGAGCAGTTCGGCCGGCCCATCGCCCAGCACCAGCTCGTGCAGGAGCTGATCAGCGACATCGCGGTGGACGTCGACGCGGCCCGGCTCCTCACCTGGCGCGTCGCCGACCTGATCGACCGGGGCGAGCCCTTCGCCACCGAGTCCTCGAAGGCGAAGCTCTTCGCGTCCGAGGCCGCCGTGCGCGCCGCGAACAACGCCCTCCAGGTCTTCGGCGGCTACGGCTACATCGACGAGTACCCGGCGGGCAAACTGCTGCGCGACGCCCGCGTCATGACCCTCTACGAGGGCACCAGCCAGATCCAGAAACTCCTCATCGGCCGCGCGCTGACGGGCGTATCGGCGTTCTGACCGCCCATGCCTCCTGTCGGCCGTCCGCGTGGCCCGAGTATCCGCGCCCGCCGTGTCTGAGTACGCCGACGGATGTGCGGGCCGCCGTCCGGCGCCGATCGTGGGCGCATGAGTGAGCCAGCGGTCAAGCAGCAGTCCACGACGGCCTTCTACGGACAGGCCGTGGCGTCCTTCGCCGTCGCACTCGGTGCCACGGCGGCCGGGATCTTCAACCTGGACACGGACGCCTGGGTCCGGGCCTTCCTGGGGATCGCCGTGCTGTACCTCGTGACGTCCTCCTTCACCCTCGCCAAGGTCATCCGGGACCGGCAGGAGGCCGGAGAGTTGGTGAGCAGGGTCGACCAGGCCCGGGTGGAGAACCTGCTCGTCCGGCATGATCCCTTCCAGAAGGAGGGGCGCCCGCCCCACGGCTAAGCGCTTGCTCAGCTTCGGGGGTATGGTGGCCTCTCGACCAGGCGGAGAGGAGTGCGCGATGACTGCGGCGCAGGAGACCGGTGGCGAGACGCAGCCGTGGGGCGAGGTCAGCCCGGACGCGGCCAGGCGACTGCTCGTGGCCGCCGTGCAGGCCTTCGCCGAGCGCGGGTACCACGCGACGACGACCCGGGACATCGCGGGCCGCGCGGGGATGAGCCCCGCCGCGCTCTACATCCACTACAAGACCAAGGAAGAGCTGCTCCACCGGATCAGCAGGATCGGCCACGACAAGGCCCTCTCCGTCCTGCGGACGGCCGCCGACGGCGACGGCACCGTCGCCGAACGGCTCGCCGACGCCGTGCGCTCCTTCGTCCGCTGGCACGCCGAGCAGAGCACCACCGCGCGGGTCGTCCAGTACGAGCTGGAGGCGCTCGGACCCGAAGCGCGCGCGGAGATCGTCGCGCTGCGCCGCCGTACCGACGCCGTCGTACGGGAACTCATCGACGACGGCGTACGGGCCGGGGAGTTCGAGGTACCGGACGCCTCCGGCACCACGGTCGCCATTCTGTCGCTGTGCATCGACGTGGCCCGCTGGTTCAACATCGCGGGCCGGCGCACCCCTGACGAGATCGGGTTGCTGTACGCGGACCTGGTGCTGCGGATGGTCGGCCACACCGGGGACACGGCGGCGGTCCTGGCCCGGAAGTAGTGGTCCCGGCTCAGAAGTAGTAGCGGGACACCGACTCGGCGACGCACACCGGCTTGTCGCCGCCCTCGCGCTCGACCGTGACCGCCGCCGTGACCTGGACGCCGCCGCCCGCCTCCGTGACCTCGGTGAGGGTGGCGGTGGCGCGCAGCCGGGAGCCGACCGGTACGGGGGAGGGGAAACGGACCTTGTTGGTGCCGTAGTTGATGCCCATCTTCATGCCCTCGACCCGCATGACCTGCGGGACCAGCGTGGGCAGCAGGGACAGCGTGAGATAGCCGTGCGCGATGGTCGTGCCGAAGGGGCCCGACGCCGCCTTCTCCGGGTCCACATGGATCCACTGGTGATCGCCCGTGGCGTCCGCGAACAGGTCGATCCGCTTCTGGTCGATCTCCAGCCAGTCGCTGTGGCCCAACTGCTCGCCGACGGCGGCCCGCAGCTCGTCGGCGGACGTGAAGATCCTCGGCTCTGCCATCCCTGGTCTCCCCTGCGTCATTGTCTAAGCGCTTGCTCAGCATGGTCGGGTACGGGGGCGATGTCAACGGACGACCCCGTGAGGATGCCCCGTGGGGACGCCCGTGAGGACGCCCGGCGAGGTCGGTGCGCGGGGTGGGTAAGGTCGGAAGGGTGCCTCAGATCCCGGAGAAGATCCACGAACTCACGGTCGGACAGCTCTCCGCCCGCAGCGGTGTCGCGGTGTCGGCCCTGCACTTCTACGAGTCCAAGGGGCTGATCCACAGCCGCAGGACCTCGGGGAACCAGCGCCGCTACCACCGGGACACCCTGCGCCGGGTCGCGTTCGTGCGGGCGGCGCAGCGGGTCGGGATCCCGCTCGCCACGATCCGTGACGCGCTGGCGGAGCTGCCGGAGGAGCGGACGCCGACGCGGGCGGACTGGGCGCGGCTGTCCGAGACGTGGCGCTCCGAACTCGACGAGCGGATCAAGCAGTTGGGCTGGCTGCGCGACCACCTCACGGACTGCATCGGCTGTGGCTGCCTGTCCCTGGAGAACTGTGTCCTGTCCAACCCGAACGACACCTTCGGCGAGACCCAGACCGGATCCCGCCTGCTGCCGAGGCGCCTCAGGGAAACCCCGGCACCGGACGCGGCGCGCCCGTCCCCCGTTCCGCCGGAGTCCCCCAGTTGCCGCTGAACGCCGCGGCGGCGGACGGCCGTCGCGGCGCATGGCCCGCACGGTGATCGGCCGAGGATGCGGTCTCGCCTCCGCACCCGCACGGCCCGGTCACCGGTTCACGCCGACAGGGGAACCAGGATCGCGCTCTGCCGTACTCGCTGAAGTGCCGCCGGGGTCAGGACGGGCCGTGGGACCACGATGCCGCAGGTCCGGCAGGTCGGGCCCGCGTCCGGGTCGGGCTTCCAGGTCAGATCGGAGCGGGTGCACACCGGGCACACGTCCCGGGGCTCGCGCTCCAGCGCCGCGATGAGCCGGCGCAGCACATCCGCGAGTGCCCCCTCCGGATGGACGCGGGGGTCGTCGCACCAGGCGACTCCGAAGCCGCCCCAGGTCAGCCGGTGCCAGTCGTCCACGCTCCCGGGGCTGCGCAGCCCGTCGTGCTTCTCGCGCCGCCTGCGCTCCGCGAACTGCGCCTCGTACGCGAGCCAGACCGCCCGCGCCGCCTCCAACTCGTCCAGCGCGGCCACCAGCCGCGCCGGGTCGGGTGACCGGTCCTCGGGGTCGAACCCCGCCCGGGAGCAGAGATGGTCCCAGGTCGCCCGATGCCCATAAGGGGCAAACCTCTCCAGGCACTTACGCAGTGAATACCGCCGTAGCGCCAGATCGTTGCGCGGATCGCGCACCTGTCTCGCGAGACTCCGGAATCCGGCCATCTCCCAGCACCTCCGTCACCTGTACCTCTGTTACTCATCCATACGTCCCGGCCCGCGCGATCGTTCGCGGCCGTCTCCGTACCGACGTTGACGAATAGACGTATGAGCCCCCGATTCGGCTCCCGTCGATCGGGGGACCTGCACCAGTTGGCCGGAAATGGCCGTCGAGGCCCCGGTCGCCGCGACGGAAGCCCTCGGGCCACCCCGTAAAAAAGTTGACGCATGTTCATCTTCACGGGCCGACCTACCGGCGGTAACCTCCGGCTCACCAATGTCGGGAGGAGCAGGAATGCCACCGCGCACGCTCAGAACCACCCTCGGCACCACCCCCCACGGCCCCCGCGGCCCCCTCCGCCGTACCGTCCGCGGCACCGTGCGGGCGCTCGCCGCCACCGCCGTGTTCGTCCTCGGCGCGGGGCTGCTGTCCCCGGCGTCCCAGGCGACGGCCGCCGCCCCGCCGCCGAACGACGACTACTGCCTCGGCCAGTGCTCGGACATCCTGCCGCCCGGGGCCAACGGCAACGCCACCCTCGTGGAGATACTCGGGCACCAGATATTCGGCACCCAGCCGGCGCACGCCGACGACCAGCTCGGCCCCTACGACGCCCTGTCGTCCGGCTACCCGTCCCTCACCGACGACGCGCTGAACACCTACTTCAACGACGCCTCCTTCGGCGTCCCCTCCGGCCAGGTCGCCTCCGTCACCCGCCCCCGCGACGACGTCACGATCACCCGCGACAAGAAGTACGGCATCCCCCACATCAAGGGCACCACGCGCTACGGCACCGAGTTCGGCGCGGGCTACGCGGCCGGGCAGGACCGGATGTGGCTGATCGACCTGTTCCGGCACATCGGGCGCGGCGAGCTGACCTCCTTCGCGGGCGGCGCCCTCGCCAACCAGGGCCTTGAGCAGGAGTTCTGGCCTCAGGCCCCGTACACCGAGGAAGACCTCCAGCGGCAGGTCGACTACCTCAGGGAGCGGGCAGGGGCGCGCGGCGAGCAGGCCATGGCGGACGCACAGGCGTACATCGACGGCCTCAACGCCTACCGCACGCAGTCCAAGAACGGCCGGTACTTCCCCGGCGAGTACGTCCTCACCGGCAAGATCGACTCGATCACCAACGTCGGCGAGATCCAACCCTTCAAAATCACCGACATGATCGCCCTCGCCTCGGTCGTCGGCGGGCTGTTCGGCAACGGCGGCGGGGGAGAGGTCGACGCCGCGCTGTCCCTGCTCAAGGCGCAGGAGACGTACGGCGTCCAGGAGGGCACCCGGATCTGGGAGTCGTTCCGCCAGCGCAACGACCCCGAGACCGTGCTGACGATCACCGACGGCACCGCCTTCCCGTACGCGGAGAAACCGGCGAACGCGCGCGGCGCGGCGATGCCGGACCCGGGTTCGGTGGAGCGGGAACAGCTCGTGTACGACCGCACGGGCTCCGCGAAGTCCGCCGCCGCGGCCACCCCGACGGCCGCCGGGAAGTCGCTGCCCAAGACGCCCGTCAAGACGTCCGGCAGCCTTAAGCGCGTGCAGGGCATCTTCGACGACGGGGTGCTGCCCGCCGACATGTTCAGCGGCGGCGCCGCCAAGAAGGGCATGTCCAACGCCCTGCTCGTGTCCGGGAAGAACACCGCCAGCGGGAACCCGGTCGCCGTGTTCGGCCCGCAGACCGGGTACTTCGCGCCCCAGTTGCTGATGATGCAGGAGCTTCAGGGCCCCGGTATCAGCGCGCACGGTGTCTCGTTCGCCGGTGTCGGCATGTACATCCAGCTCGGCCGGGGCCAGGACTACGCCTGGTCGGCGACCTCCGCCGGACAGGACATCACCGACACCTACGCCGTCCCGCTCTGCGAGCCCGGCGGCTCGGCGCCCACCAAGCAGTCCACGCACTACCTCTACCGGGGCACCTGCACCCCGATGGAGAAGCTGGAGAAGCGCAACGCCTGGAAGCCGTCGGTCGCCGACTCCACGGCCGAGGGCTCGTACCGGATGCAGGTCTTCCGGACCCAGTACGGCGTGGTGACGCACCGCGCGACCGTCGACGGCAAACCGGTCGCGTACGTCTCGCTGCGCTCCACCTACCGCCACGAGGCCGACTCCATCATCGGCTTCCAGATGCTCAACGACCCCGCGGCCGTCAAGGACGCCCAGGGCTTCGCCGAGGCGGCCCAGCACATCAGCTACGCCTTCAACTGGTTCTACGCCGACTCACGGGACATCGCCTACTACAACAGCGGCGCCAACCCGGTGCGCGCGGCCGACGTCGACCCGTCGTTCCCGGTGAAGGCCGAGCCGGCCTACGAATGGCGTGGATTCGACCCCACCGACAACACATCGGCGCAGACCCCGCCCGCCGAACACCCCCAGTCGGTCAACCAGGACTACTACATCTCCTGGAACAACAAACAGGCCGAGCGGTACAGCTCGTCCAACTTCAGCCTGGGCGCCGTGCACCGCGGTGACCTCCTCGACGGCCGGGTGAAGAAGCTCGTAGCCGCCGGCGGGGTCACCCGGGCCTCGCTCACGCAGGCGATGGCGGAGGCCGCCGTCACCGATCTGCGCGCGGAACAGGTCCTGCCGGAGATCCTGAAGGTGCTGCGCAGCAAGCCGATCACGGACCCCGCGCTCACCAAGGCCGTGCAGCAGTTGGAGGCGTGGCGTACGGCGGGCTCCCAGCGCAAGGAGACGTCGGCCGGGTCGCGCACCTACGCCCACTCCGACGCCATCCGCATCCTGGACGCCTGGTGGCCGAAGCTGGTCGAGGCCGCGTTCAAACCGGGCCTCGGACAAGGGCTGTGGGACGCGCTGACCGCGCAGCTCGGCGTCGACGAGTCACCGTCGTCGGCCCATGGCCCCACCGGCGCGCACGCGGGCTCCGCCTTCCAGTACGGCTGGTGGGGCTATGTCGACAAGGATCTGCGGTCGGTGCTCGGCCAGTCCGTGAAGGGTCCGCTGGGCCGCACGTACTGCGGCGCCGGTGATCTCGGCGCCTGCCGGGACGCCCTCCTGAGCACCCTGAAGACGGCGGCGGCCGTGCCCGCCGCCACGGTCTACCCCGGCGACGCGAGCTGTGCGGCGGGCAACCAGTGGTGCGCCGACGCGATCGTGCAGCGCGCGCTCGGCGGGATCACGCACCGCGCGATCCAGTGGCAGAACAGGCCCACGTACCAGCAGGTCGTGGAGTTCCCCTCGCACCGCTGACGGTGGTGCCCCGACCGGTGACCCGTCCCTCGGGTCACCGGTTGTGGGGCGGCCGGGTCAGCGGTATGCGAGGTACCTCTTGCGGGTCGCGCGGAAGGCGGCGAGTTCGCCCTGCCAGGCGCCGACCACCTCGTCCGTGCCCGCTCCCGCGTCGATCATCGTGCGGACCTGGGTCGACCCCGTCAGCTTGTCGATCCAGTTGTCCGACCGCCAGGCGAAGCCGCTCCAGGTCTGCTTCGCCGTGACGAGCAGCGCGATGCCGGTGCGTACGGGGTCGAACGCGGCCCGGTCGGCGAGGTGGATCTGCACCCCGCCGACCGTCTTCCCCTGGAACTTGGAGAACGTCGGCGCGAAGTACGCCTCGCGGAAGTGCACGCCGGGCAGGGCGAGTCCGTTCACGGCGGCGGCCCACCGCTGGTCGATGCCCTCCGCGCCGAGCAGTTCGAAGGGGCGGGTCGTGCCGCGCCCCTCGGAGAGATTGGTGCCCTCGAACAGACAGGTACCGGAGTAGACGAGCGCGGTGTCGGTCGTCGGCATGTTCGGGCTCGGCGGCACCCACGGCAGCCCCGACGTCTCGTAGAAGTCGGACCGCTTCCAGCCGCTCATCAGGACGGTGTCGAGGCGTACGGGCTTCGCCAGGAACTCGTGGTTGAACAGCCGCGCCAGCTCGGCCACCGTCATCCCGTGGGCCTGCGCGATGGGCTGCCGCCCGACGAACGTCGCGAACTCCTTGTGCAGCACCGGTCCGTACGCGCCCCGACCCGTCACCGGATTGGGCCGGTCCAGCACCACGAACCGCTTGCCCGCGAGCTGCGCGGCCTCCATGCAGTCGAACAGGGTCCAGATGTACGTGTAGAACCGGGCGCCGACGTCCTGGATGTCGAAGACGACCGTGTCCACGCCCGACGCCGTGAAGATGTCGGCGAGCGGCTGCCCGCTCTTGAGGTACGTGTCGTAGACGGGCAGCCCGGTCGCCGGGTCGTCGTACCGGCCCTCGGACCCGCCCGCCTGCGCCGTCCCCCGGAACCCGTGCTCCGGCCCGAACACCGCCACCAGGTCCACCCGGTCGTCCGCGTGCATCACGTCCACGAGGTGCCGGACGTCCCGGGTGACCCCGGTCGGGTTGGTGACGACGCCGACCTTGTCACCGGACAGCAGCCCGTACCCGTCGGCGACGAGCCGTTCGAACCCGGTCCGCGGGCGGCTGCCGCCGTGACCGGAGGCGGAGGCCGGGGTGGCGGCCAGGGCGGTGGTGGCGGTGGTGGCGGCGAGCAGACTCCGTCTGGACAGGTGCATGGGCAGACCTCCGGAAGATCGCAAACCTGACATGAGCACGGAGGCAAGTATGGGGTGCGGGTGTACTGAACGGGGTGCGAGTCGTGGGGTGCGGGCGAACTGAACGGGGCGCGATGCCGCGCCCCGATACCCCACCCGGCCGGTTCGGCACCGCCGGCCACCGCCGTGGGGCGACTCGCCGTCGCGGCGGAGACATTTTCCGGCTGCGCCGGGCGGTGCGGCTTCGCCGACGGGGGTGGGGGCAGGTTCGGCACCGTCGGCTACCGCCGTGGGGCGGTTCGCTGTCGCGGCGGAAACATATTTCGGCAGCGCCGGGGCGGTGTGGCTTCGCGGGTGGGGGTGGGGAGCTTCGCCGGTGGGGTGTGTCGTGGTGCCCTGCCCCCACCTGGCCGGTTCGGCGCCGCCGGCTGCCGCCGTGGGGCGGTTCGCTGTCGCGGTGGAGACATTTTCCGGCTGCGCAGGGGCGGCGTGGCTTCGCGGGTGGAGGTGGGGGGCTTCGTCGGCGGGGCGTGTCGTGGGGCCCAGGTTGGGCACCGTCGGCCACCGCCGTGAGGCGGTTCGCCGTTGCGGCGGAGAGATTTTCCGGGTGCGCCGGGGCGGTGTGGCTTCGCCGATGGGGCGGGGGGCTTCGCCGGTGGGGTGTGTCGTGGTGCCCTGCCCCCACCTGGCCGGTTCGGCGCCGTCGGCTGCCGCCGTGGGGCGGCTCGCCGTGGCACGAAGCCGCACCCCCCACCATCGCCCCCGACAAAGCCACACCGCCCCGGCCCAGCCGGAATGCCGCTCTGCCGCGACGGCGACTCCCCCCCCCACAGCGCGCCCGGCGAAGCCGCACAGTTCCGGCGCAGCCGGAATGACTTCCCGCCGCGACGGCGAGTCCCCCCACGGTGGTGGTCGGCGGTGCCGAACGGGCCGGGCGGGAGCAGGCGCCCACCCCCATCGGCGAAGCCGCACCGCCCGACGCACCCG
The DNA here is from genome assembly GCF_044757265.1 of Streptomyces sp. NPDC091292. Lineage (NCBI taxonomy): Bacteria > Bacillati > Actinomycetota > Actinomycetes > Kitasatosporales > Streptomycetaceae > Streptomyces > Streptomyces sp. NPDC091292. The sequence goes on from NZ_JBIVUQ010000021.1 coordinate 109,962, forward strand.
GAAAATCTCTCCGCCGCGACAGCGAGCCGTCCCACGGTGGTGGTCGGCGGTGTCGAACCGGCCGGGCGGGAGCAGGGCACCACGACACGCCCCACCCACGAAGCCACCACCCCGCACCCGCACCAGCGAAGCCGCACCGCCCCGGCGCAGCCGGAAATGTTTCCACCGCGGGTCTCGGGTGTGGGGTTTCCCCGTGGTGACCGACTGCTTAGTCTGTTGTTGAGGTGTCCAGTCTCAGGGAGTGTGGTTGTGGAGAGTTTGCGTGGGGTCGGTGTTGTTGTCACCGGGGCCGGGGGTGGGATCGGGGCCGCGCTTGCTCGGCGGTTTGCGTCCGTCGGTGCTCGGGTTGTTGTCAATGATCTGGATGCCGCCAGAGCCGAGGCCGTGGCCGGGGAGATCGGGGGTGTTGCCGTGGTCGGTGATGCCTCGGGGATCGTGGGCCAGGCTCGGGACGCGCTCGGTGGTGTTGTCGATGTGTACTGCGCGAATGCGGGGCTCGGGGCCGGCGGCAGTGAGAGTACGGACGACGACATGTGGGACGCGGCCTGGGACGTCAATGTGATGGCCCATGTCCGGGCGGCCCGCGCCCTGCTGCCCGACTGGCTGGAGCGCGGCAGCGGCCGGTTCGTCTCCACCGTCTCGGCCGCCGGACTGCTCACCATGATCGGCGCGGCGCCCTACAGCGTCACCAAACACGGCGCGTATGCCTTCGCCGAGTGGCTGTCGCTGACGTACCGCCACCGCGGCCTCAAGGTCCACGCCATCTGCCCGCAGGGCGTCCGTACCGACATGCTCGCGGCGACCGGTTCGGCGGGCGAGCTGGTCCTCGTGCCCACCGCCATCGAACCCGAGACGGTCGCGGACGCCCTCTTCGCCGGTATCGCACAGGACCGCTTCCTGATCCTGCCGCACCCCGAGGTCGCCGAGTACTACCGGGTACGCGCCACCGACCCCGACACCTGGCTCACCGGCATGAACCACCTTCAGCGGAAGTGGGAAGGGATGCCTGCCAACTGACGGAATCCCGCAAGAAACGGCCCGCCGCTTTCACATCCGCGCGCGAGAACGAGATCCTGTCGGACTTGCCGAGAACGCGCAGTGAGAAGATCCTCCGGCAGGAGCCGCGTTCTGCGCGCGGAGACCGGCAGCGACGAGGCGTGACGACGGAAGGTGGGTGGGCGCGGTGCCCAGGACGACGGACGGCGACGGAGTACCCGTACCGCAGCGGCTGCTGGCTGCCGCCACCCGCCTCTTCGCCGGACAGGGCTACGACCGCACCTCGGTCCAGGAGATCGTCGAGGCGGCAGGCGTCACCAAGGGCGCGCTGTACCACTACTTCGGCTCCAAGGAGGATCTCCTCCAGGAGATCTACGCCCGGATGCTGCGCCTTCAGCAGGACCGCCTCGACGGCTTCGCCGACGCCGAGGCGCCGGTCGAGCGGCGGCTGCGCGACGCGGCGGCCGACGTCGTCGTCACGACCATCGAGAACCTGGACGACGCGGCGATCTTCCAGCGGTCCATGCACCAGCTGAGCCCCGAGAAGAACAAGCAGGTACGTGCCGAGCGGCGCCGCTACCACGAGCGCTTCCGCGCCCTGGTCGAGGAGGGGCAGGCGGCCGGTGTCTTCTCCACCGCCACGCCCGCCGACCTCGTCGTCGACTACCACTTCGGCTCGGTGCACCATCTGCCGACCTGGTACCGCGCGGACGGCCCGCTCACCCCGCAGGAGATCGCCGACCACCTCGCCGACCTGCTGCTACGCGCCTTGCGCCCATAACGCGCGCGTACCCGTCAGCCTTTCGGCCCGGACAGATACGGCTTCAACTCCCGCCGTGCCAGCGAACGCTGATGCACCTCGTCCGGCCCGTCCGCCAGCCGCAGCGTCCGCGCCCCGGCCCACAGCTCGGCCAGCGGAAAGTCCTGGCTGACCCCGCCCGCGCCATGCAACTGCACCGCCCGGTCGAGGATGTCGACGACCGTCCTCGGCGTCGCAATCTTGATGGCCTGGATCTCGGTGTGCGCGCCTTTGTTGCCGACCGTGTCCATCAGCCACGCCGTCTTCAGCACCAGCAGCCGCAGTTGCTCCACGGCGACCCGCGCGTCCGCGATCCACTCCTGCACGACACCCTGCTGGGCCAGCGGTTTGCCGAACGCGGTACGGGCCACCGCCCGCCGGCACATCAGCTCGATCGCCCGCTCGGCGACCCCGATCAGCCGCATGCAGTGATGGATACGGCCGGGCCCGAGCCGCGCCTGCGAGATCGCGAAGCCGCCGCCCTCCTCACCGATCAGGTTCGCCACCGGCACCCGCACCCGGTCGAAGACGACCTCCGCGTGCCCGCCGTGCCCGTGGTCCTCGTACCCGTACACCCGCATCGCGCGCCGCACCTCGACGCCCGGGGTGTCCCGGGGGACCAGGACCATCGACTGCTGGCGGCGGATGTCAGGGCCGTCCGGGTCGGTCTTGCCCATCACGATGAAGATCTCGCACCGAGGGTTCATCGCGCCGGAGATGTACCACTTGCGGCCCGAGACGACATACGCGTCACCGTCCCGCTCGATCCGCGTGGTGATGTTGGTCGCGTCGGACGAGGCCACCTCGGGCTCCGTCATCGCGAACGCCGACCGGATCTCGCCGTCGAGCAGCGGGCGCAGCCACTGCTTGCGCTGCGCCTCGGTGCCGAACTGCGCCAGCACCTCCATGTTGCCGGTGTCCGGGGCCGCGCAGTTCAGGGCGGTCGGGGCCAGGTCGGGCGAGCGGCCGGTGATCTCGGCGAGCGGCGCGTACTGGACGTTGGTCAGCCCGGCGCCGTACTCCGTGTCCGGCAGGAACAGGTTCCACAGCCCCTGCCGGCGGGCCTCGGCCTTCAACTCTTCCACGACCGCCGGGGTTTCCCACGGCGAGGCGAGCCGGGCGCGCTGCTCCCGCGCGACCTCCTCGGCCGGGTAGACGTACGCGTCCATGAACGCGAGGAGCCTGTCGCGGAGTTCCTCGGTCCGGGCGTCGAATGCGAAGTCCATGGGGGATCAGCCCTCCTGAAGGGTGGTCAGGGTGGTCAGGCCATGGTCGATGAAGACGGGCACCAGGGGCCCCATCCGGTCGAAGCCCGCGCCGACGGTCCGGCCCAGTGTGTAGCGGTAGTGGATGCCTTCGAGGATCACGGCGAGCTTGAACCAGGCGAACGCCGTGTACCAGGACACCGCCGAAACGTCCCGCCCCGAGCGCTCCGCGTACCGCTCGACCAGCTCGGCAGGGGACGGGTGTCCGGGCGCGGACGCCGTCGTGCTGATCGGCGAGTCCGGCACATCGAGCCGGGCGCTGTACATCGCAAGCAGGCCCAGGTCGGTCAGCGGGTCGCCGAGCGTCGACATCTCCCAGTCGAGCACCGCCGTGATCCGGTCGCCGTCGCCGAGCAGGACGTTGTCGAGGCGGTAGTCGCCGTGCACGACCGTCGGCGCGGGGGAGTGCGGCAGGGCGCGGCCGAGCGCCGCGTGCAGCTCGTCGATGCCGGGCAGCTCGCGGTTGCGGGACGCGTCGAGCTGCTTGCCCCAGCGGCGCAACTGCCGGTCGAGGAAGCCGTCGGGGCGCCCGAAGTCCGCGAGCCCGACGGCCGCCGGGTCCACCGCGTGCAGGTCGACCAGCGTGTCCACGAGGGCGAGAACGGCGGCCCTGGTCCGCTCGGCGCCCAGCGGGACGAGCTGGTCGGAGGTCCGGTAGGGCGTGCCGTCCACGAACTCCATCACGTAGAACGGCGCCCCGAGCACGTCCTCGTCCGCACAGAGCAGCAGCGTCTCCGGTACGGGGACGGCCGTGGGGTGCAGCGCCTCGATCACGCGGTGCTCGCGCCGCATGTCGTGCGCGGTGGCCAGCACATGGCCGAGCGGGGGACGGCGTACGACCCAGCGCGCGGTGCCGTCGGTCACGGCGTACGTGAGGTTCGACCGCCCGCCCTCGATCAGGCGCCCGGTCAGCGGACCGCTGAGCAGACCCGGCCGCGCATGGTCCAGATGGGCCCGCAGCCGATCGAGATCGAGCCCTGGTGGGTGGCCTGTGGGCATACGTACGTCACTCCCTCGCGTGTGAACTTTGGTCAACATCATGCCGACCAGTCGGTATGTACGTCCAGAGGGCAAAGAAGACCGCCGTACCCCGGCAGGGTAGGTGCCCTGGCGGGGTACGGCGGGATCCGTGACGGGTGCTTCGCGGGTGCTGGTGCCTAATGGTCGTCCCAGTGGCCGTTGTGCGCCGCGTGCCGGTGGCCCTCGTGGACGTAGTCGACGTGGTCCCCGTGGCGTACCGAGGGGTGCCCGCACCCTTCCCCGTGCTGGTGCTCGTGCCCCGCGTGCGTCGTGTGCCCCGACGGCTCGCACTCGTCCCAGTGCTGCGCGTGCCTGCGGTGCAGATGGCCGTCGTGGGCGTAGTCGACATGGTCCCCGTGCGGGACCTCGGGGTGGCCGCAGTCCGGGCCGTGCGTGTGCTCGTGGACGGGGTGCTCATGGTGGAGGGTGCTCATGAAGCTCACCTTCGGGGTGCGGGATCCGGTGCCGGCGCGGACGCGGAAGCGTGGGTCCCGGCGCGGGCACGGTGACGCGCCCAGCGTAGCCCGTAATGCCCGTTCTGTACGTGTATGGGATGCGGATGTGGAGGCGATACGCGGTCCCGGTCCTCTCGGTCCGTGGTCCCGGTCGCGGTCTCCTCAGAACACGACCGCCGCCGCGCACACCGCCAGGGCCACCGTGCAGACGGCCGCCGTCGCCGCGTACCGGGGGTTCAGCCGGGGCGGTCGCGCCGGGGCCCCGGCGAGCGCGACGATCCGCCGGTGGGCCACGGCCAGGATGCCCAGCCACACCAGGACGCACAGCCCGCTCGCGACCGCGCCCAACACGGTCGTCCCCTCGTGCAGGGCGGCCCGCGCCGCAAGGACCGTCGCCACGGTCGCCGACAGCGTCGTACGCCGCCACGCGAGCCGGGTCCGTTCGGGCTGGAGCCCCGGGTCGCGCTCCGGCGTGGTCATCCCGCCCAGCCCGCCAGGACGATCACGACCATCGCGAGCGCGACCACCGCGACGGCGATACCGAGCAGCGCCGGGAAGCGGGTCACCGGCAGGTCCTCGCCGCGCCGCATCGCGCGCTCGCAGCGCACCCAGTGGTTGATCGCGCGCAGCGAGCACAGGACGCCCGCCCCGAGCAGCGCGAGGGCGAGACCGGCGCGCCAGGCCCAGCGCAGGTCCGGCAGGAACTGGTCCACGGCGAAACCGCCGCCGATCAGGGCGAGCGCGGTACGCAGCCAGGCGAGGAACGTGCGCTCGTTGGCCAGCGAGAAACGGTAGTCGGGCGTGTCGCCCTCGTCCGCGATGCGCTGGGGCGCGAACCAGAGGCGCACGGACTGCCGGAAGTCGATCACGCGCGCACCCTACCCGTGGTTCCCGGGGCGGAACGCCTTCCACCGCTGGTACGCGGCGAGGCCGTCCGGCACCCACGGCCACTCGGTGAGCCGCCGCTCCACCTCGTCCCCGGTGAGGAAGGCGTGCCAGGCGACCTCCTCGACCTGAGGGCTGACGGGCCCCTCGCACCGCACCTCGTAGACGGCCGACCACCAGCTCTGCCCGCCGTCACCCTCGTAGAGGAACTTGAAGAGATACGTGGGCCTGGGCAGCCCCGTGACGCCCAGCTCCTCCTCGGCCTCGCGCAGCGCCGCGTCGTCGTAGGTCTCACCGGCACCGACGACCCCGCCGACGAACAGGTCGTACATCGAGGGGAACACCAGCTTGGTAGGCGTCCGCCGGTGCACGAACAGCCGCCCTTCGGCGTCGGTCGCCCGCACGAACACACACCGGTGCCGCAGCCCCCGCGCGTACACCTCCCCCCGGGGAGCCCGCCCCACCACCCGGTCGTCGGCGTCGACCACATCAAGCACTTCGTCCCGGACATCCATCCCTTGATCTTCGCAGGGAATTCCGGCCTTCAGGCCGGGCGGGGATGCGATCCTCGGCCCGGAGGCGCGCGGCGCCGGAGATCTCTGCGTCTTCGGGGTGACGGTCAGGCCGGTCGCTTCTGGTTCTCGATGTAGTCCTTGACGATGCTCAGTGGTGCGCCGCCGCAGGACGCCGCGAAGTAGGACGGGGACCAGAACACGGATCCCGTCCCGATCCGGTTGATCCGGCCGGTGTACTCCGCCCGCAGGTACCGGGAGCTGACGCCCTTGAGGGAGTTGACGAGTTTGGACAGGGCGACTTTCGGCGGGTAGTGCACGAGCAGATGCACATGGTCGCCTTCGCCGTTGAACTCCCGCAGCTCCGCGCCGAAGCTCTCACACACGTCCCGCATGATCGCTTCGCAGCGCGTCAGCATGTCGTCGTTGAAGACCTCCTGTCGGTACTTCGTGACAAACACCAAGTGCGCGTGGAGGTTGAAAACCACATGGTTTCCGCGTCTGATGTCGGGATCTGGTTCCCAGCGTGGTGACATACGCCAAGTGTAGTAGGATCGAGCGACCCGACCGGAGGGGGTGGGCTGGATGATCCGTGCGTACAAGTTCCTCCTGCGGCCCACCGTCCGCCAGGAGCAGGCGCTCGGCGAGATGCTGCGCGATCACTGCTCCCTCTACAACGGGGCATTGCAGGAACGCCGCGACGCCTGGCGGCACGTCTCGAAGACCGGCATCAAGTACGGGATGCAGTCCGCGCAGCTCAAGGAGGTCCGGGCGTTCGACCCGGAGCGTCAGGGCCGCTGGTCGTTCAGTTCACAGCAGGCCACCCTGCGCCGTCTCGACAAAGCGTTCGCCGCGTTCTTCCGCCGGGTCAAGTCCGGCGATGCCCCGGGCTACCCGCGCTTTCGCGGAGTGAACCGGTTCGACACGGTGGACTTCCCCAAAGACGGGGACGGCTGCCGCTGGAACTCCACCCCGCACGACCCCGCAACCCGCGTCCGCTTCCAGGGCGTCGGGCATGTGAAGGTCAACCAGCACCGCCCAGTGGCCGGCCACGTCAAGACCGTGTCGCTCAGGCGTGAGGGCCGGAAGTGGTTCGTCGTACTCACCGCCGAACAGGACCGGCCCGAACCGCTGCCCGCGACCGGCTCCGTGGCCGGGATCGATCTGGGCATCACGAACTTCCTCGCCGACTCGAACGGCGCCTTCGTGCCCAACCCGCGCCACGGCCGTCGTACGGCCGCGAAACTCAAGGCGGCGCAGCAGGCCCTGTCCCGCTTCCCGTGCCGCAAGGCCAAAGACCGCACCGCCGGCCACCGGCGCGCGGTGGAGAAGGTCGCCCAGCTCCACGGCAAGGTCCGGCGTCAGCGGCTCGACCACGCGCACAAGACCGCGCTGAGTCTTGTCCGCGCACACGACTTCATCGCGCACGAAGACCTCAAGATCCGCAACATGAACAAGGCCCCCGCACCCAGGCCCGACCCCGGCCGGGCAGGCGCGTTCCTGCCCAACGGGGCCGCCGCGAAAGCCGGGCTCAACAAGTCGATCAACGATGCCGGATGGGGGGTGTTCCTGACGATCCTGCACGCCAAGGCTGAAAGCGCCGGACGGGAAGTGATCGCCGTGAACCCCCGCAACACCTCCCGCACCTGCCCCGAATGCGGGCACACAGCGAAGGAGAACCGGCCCACACAGGAACAGTTCCACTGCCTCTCGTGCGGCCACACCGCGCACGCCGACACGGTGGGAGCCACCAACGTTCTACGGGCCGGGCTGGTCCGTCGCGACGCCAACCCGGCGTAACGAGAAGCCCCCGGCTCCAGCCGGGGGAGGAGTCACACCGCCATACAACCAGCGCAGCAGCAGCACCGCCCCCGCTCTCCGGCGCGGCGACAGGGGGTGGCCGTCCACCGCTCAGGTGGGAAATTCTTTCCGCCGCGGCGGTGCTCAGCCACGGCGTGGCATCCCGGCGGTGCCGAGCCTCCATCACCCCGCGAGGGCAGCTTTCCCGACGCAGTCGGGCGCTGGTCCGCCCCGGTCGAGCCGCCCGCCAGGGCAGCTCACGGCAGTTTCTGCCGGCGCAAAGCCTCGCCGTCCTCGACCGGCGCGGGGGCCGTCGACCCCCGGGGCATCGCCGGATGCATGCCGAGGAGCACGATGCCGCCGACGATCGCCGCGAGCCCCGCCGCCTCCCAGGCGAGGGCTCCGGCGTCCATACGGAGCTGGTCGCCGAGGAACCCCACGCCGCAGATGATCCCGGCCAGCGGCTGGGCGGCGGTCAGCGCGGGCAGGGACATCCGCAGCGGCGCCGTCTCGAAGGCGCTCTGCACAAGGATCAGCCCGGTCACCCCGAGCACCAGCACCCCGTACGGCTGCCACGACACGAGCAGGGAGGCGAGCCCGCTGTCCGAGAACCGCTGTCCGCTCACCCGGGTGAGGGCGTCCTGCACCCCGTAGAGCAGCCCGGCCGCCAGGGCGAGGAGGACCGGTCCCGCGCTCAGCCGCGACCGTTTCGCGAAGGTCGTCAGGAGCAGGGCGAGGCCGAGCATGATCCCGATGATCAGCCAGTGCCGCAGCGGATCCGTCACCGCCTCCCCGCCCTGCGGCTGCCCCGCCACGATGAACGCCGTGACACCCCCGGCGAGCAGCGCGAGCCCGGTCCACCCCTGCCGGCCCAGCGACTGTTTCGTCTGGTGGCGGGAGAGGGCGAGCGCGAAGAGCAGATTCGTCGCGAGCAGCGGCTCGACCAGCGACACCTGACCGTGCCCGAGTGCCAGCGCGCCCAGGACCATCCCGCACACCATCAGCCCGATCCCGCCCAGCCACCGCGGCACCTTCACCAGGTCGAGGAGCAGTCTCGGCGAGAGGAAGTCGCTGAGCGGGGCCTGCTGCGCGACGTTCTGCTGGAGCACGAAACCGAAGCCGAGACAGCAGGCGGCGCAGACGGCGAGGGTGAGAACGAGAACCGACACGCTGGGCACCTCATGACACCAGGGACTCACGACGGGCCGGGGGACAGGTACGCGATGTGACGACGACAGCCCCGGACACACAACAGCGCGATGAGTCCCCGTCACCGCGAGGTTGACGCCGGTCACCGTCTCCCGAAGGATCTGACTCACCAGTAACCCCAGTATCCCACCGGAGGCCGGGTCCGCCGGTGGACTTACGCGAGAAGAGGGACGGCACATGGCGTACGACGCTGATGTGATCGTGATCGGTGCGGGGCTCGCGGGGCTCGCGGCGACCGCCGAACTCGTCGACGCGGGCCGCAAGGTCGTCCTCATCGACCAGGAGCCCGAGCAGTCCATCGGCGGACAGGCGCACTGGTCGTTCGGTGGCCTCTTCTTCGTGGACTCCCCGGAACAGCGCCGGATGCGCATCAAGGACAGCCATGCGCTGGCCCTCCAGGACTGGATGGGCACGGCCGCCTTCGACCGCGACGAGGACCACTGGCCGCGGAAGTGGGCCGAGGCGTACGTCGACTTCGCCGCGGGCGAGAAACGGTCCTGGCTGCACGGCCAGGGCGTCCGCTTTTTCCCCGTCGTCGGCTGGGCCGAACGGGGCGGCTACGACGCGACGGGGCACGGCAACTCCGTCCCCCGCTTCCACATCACCTGGGGCACGGGGCCCGGTCTGGTCGCCCCCTTCGAGCGGCGGGTCAGGGACGGCGTCGCCCGGGGACTCGTCCAGTTCAAGTTCCGCCACCGCGTCACCGGCCTCAGCCGCTCCGGCGGCACCGTCGACACGGTGACCGGCGAGATCCTCCAGCCGTCGGGCGTGGAGCGCGGCAAGCCCAGCAGCCGCGCCGTCACCGGCTCCTTCGAACTCAGCGCCCAGGCCGTGATCGTCACGTCCGGCGGCATCGGCGGCAACCACGACCTGGTCCGCGCGAACTGGCCCGAACGCCTCGGCAGCCCCCCGGAGCGGATGGTCGCGGGCGTCCCCGCGCACGTCGACGGGCTGATGCTCGGCATCACCGAGGCGGCCGGCGCCCACCTCATCAACCGTGACCGCATGTGGCACTACACCGAGGGCCTGCACAACTGGAACCCGATCTGGGACAACCACGGCATCCGCATCCTGCCCGGACCGTCCTCGATCTGGCTGGACGCCCGGGGCAACCGGCTGCCCGTACCGCTGTTCCCCGGCTTCGACACCCTCGGCACCCTCGACCACATCATGAAGACCGGGTACGACTACACGTGGTTCGTGCTGAACCAGCGGATCATCGGCAAGGAGTTCACGCTCAGCGGCTCCGAGCAGAACCCCGACCTGACCGGCAAGTCCGTACGCGGCGTCATCGACCGGGCCCGCGCCGACGTGCCCGCCCCCGTGAAGGCGTTCATGGACCACGGCGTGGACTTCGTCGTCGAACGGGACCTCGGCGCCCTCGTGCGCGGGATGAACGCCCTCACCAAGGACTCCCTCATCGACGAGGCCGCGCTGCGCCGCACCTTGACCGCGCGCGACCGTGAGATCACCAACCCGTTCACCAAGGACCTCCAGGTGATGGCGGTCCGCTCCACCCGGAAGTTCCTCGGCGACCGGCTCATCCGCACCGCGGCCCCGCACCGCGTCCTCGACCCGAAGGCAGGGCCGCTCATCGCCGTACGCCTCAACATCCTCACCCGCAAGTCGCTCGGCGGCCTGGAGACCGACCTGTCGTCGCGCGTGCTCACCGAGAGCGGCGAACCGCTGGGCGGTGTGTACGCGGCCGGGGAGGCGGCGGGCTTCGGCGGCGGCGGTGTGCACGGCTACCGCTCCCTGGAGGGGACCTTCCTTGGCGGCTGTCTTTTCTCCGGCCGTACGGCGGGCCGCGCGGCGGCGAAGGCCGTCGGCTGACCCGGCGATCGGACCGCGTGGAATCCAGGCGGCGCGCCGGGGCCTTCACGGAAAACACACCCTGTTTGTCGGAAGTTTGCCCAGCACTCGGGAGCAAGAGCGCACCGATCGGACAACTCGCCCGTACCGCACGTGAGTTGACACGAGTACGTCACACGGTGGCCCTTGACGCGCGGTGCGCCTGACCGATGAGATGTGGGCGATCATTCGCCCAAGAGCCGCATCGGGGAGGAAGTCCGGCGGTGACCCCACCCCCACCTCCCCTGGGCCGTTCGCGCAGGCGCGGCGCGCCGGTCTTCGACGTCGCACTCGACGACGCCCCCCTGGCCACCGCCCGCACCGCGCTCGCCCAGGGCCGCTGGAGCGTCGTGCGCTCCCTCCTCGCCGACACCGGCGACGACTGGGACCGCCGGGGCCACCGCGTCACCGGGCTCGCCCAGGAGTCCACGACCGCCGCGTGGGCCCGCGACTGGCGCCTCGCCGAACCCGAGTCCGCGGACGCCGCGGCCCTCCTCGCCTGCGCCACCGTCCACCGCGCGCTGCACGGCAAGGACCGCCCCGACGCGGCCCGTTCGGCCTGCCGCACCGCCGCCGCGCTCGCCCCCGCCGACCCGACGCCCTGGCTCGGCCTGCTGATCCTGGAACGTTCGGCGGGCACCGAGGAGGACGTCGTGCGGCTCTTCGACGAGGTCCGTCACCGGCACCCCGAGCATCACCACGCCCACCATCTGATGGTCGCCCGGCTCGCCGAGCGCCGGGCCGACGCCGGGCAGGACCCGATGCACGAGGTCTACGACTTCGCGTCCTGGGCCGCCGAACAGGCGCCCGCGGACTCGCCGCTGGCGGTCCTGCCGGTCGTCGCGCATGCCGAGCGCTACCGCGTGCTCGCCGCCGCCGGAGCCGAGTCCGCCGACCCCGTGGCGTCCGGGCACTGGGTCGGCCGGCGCGCCCGGCAGGTCATGAAGGCCGCGTTCGACTGGTGGCTGGAGTGGGAGCGCGACGACCACCCGCGCAACCGCGTCGACCTCAACTTCCTCACCCACGCGAAGTTCTGCGGAGGCAGGCCCGCCGAGGCCGCCGCCCTGTTCCACCGCATCGGCCCGCACGCGACCCCGGCGCCCTGGTCCTACCCGGACCGGGACCCGGCGGAGGCGTTCCGCGCGGCACGCGGCGCCGCACTCGGCAACCACTGAAGCGGCACCCACGAACAGCACCAAGCACGACGGCACCACGGCACGACTCGGCACCTCGGCACGACCCGTACGGACCACCGATCCAGCACGCGAAAGGACGACCCCGCCATGAAGACGGGCAGTTCGAGCACGAGCGACGCAAGACCCGGAACCGGCGCGGAGGCCGGCGGGATCAGCACCTTCAAGGGCCAGGAACGCGCGCTCCGCGCCGACCGGCTCGGCACGGCGGGCCTCCTCCTGTCGGTGCTCGCCGCGACCGGCCCGCTCATGGTCGTCGCCGGTGTCATGCCCACCACATTCGGGGTGATGGGCATCGTCGGCCAGCCCCTGATCTTCGTAATCCTCGGTGTCGTCCTGGCCCTCTTCAGCTTCGGCTACGCGGAGATGAGCCGGCACGTCCACAACGCGGGCGCCTTCTACGCGTACATCTCCCGGGGCCTGGGCGGCACGGCGGGCGCGGGCGCCGCGATGGTCGCGCTCGTCGCGTACAGCGCGCTGCACATCGGGATCTACGGCATCCTCGGCTTCGAGGTCTCCGGGCTCTTCGCCACCTATCTGGAGATCGACCTCGCCTGGTGGATACCGGCCCTGGTCGCCCTCGCCGCCGTCGGCGTCCTGGCCTGGCTGAAGATCGACGTCAACGCGCGCGTGCTCGGTGTGCTGCTGCTGATCGAGGTGGCGCTCGTCGTCATCTTCGATGTCGTGGCCGTCGCCGATCCGGCGAAGGAGGGCCTGTCCCTGCACGCGTTCAACCCGGAGACCCTGACCGGCGCGGGCGTCGGTACCGCCCTGTGCTTCTGCGTCGCGGCCTTCCTCGGCTTCGAACAGGCGCCCGTCTACGCGGAGGAGACGAGCCGTCCGCAGGTCGTCGTGGCCCGGGTGATGTTCCTCGCCGTCGGCTTCGTCGCCGTCTTCTTCGCGGTGAGCAGTTGGGCCCTGACCGTGGCCGCGGGACCGAACGGGATCGTGCCCGCCGCCCAGAAGGAGAGCGCCGGGCTGCTGTTCTCCCTCACCGAGAGCCGAGTGGGCGCCACCTTCACGGACGTCCTGCACGTCCTCTTCGTCACCGGCATGTTCGCCGCGGTGCTCAGCTTCCACAACGTCGTCGCCCGCTACACCTTCGCGATGGGCCGCGAAGGGCTGCTGCCGGCCACCTTCGGCCGTACCAACAGCGCCAGCGGCGCCCCCGGCACCGGTTCGCTGCTCCAGACCGTCGTCTCGGCGGTGGTGATCATCGCGTTCGCGATCGCCGACGGCAAGCCGGTCGGGGATCCGACGGCGCCCGTGCTGCACCTGTTCACCTGGATGGGCAACGTCGGCGCGTTCGGCGTGATCCTGCTGATGGCCGCCGCCTCGCTCGCGGTGATCGTCTTCTTCGTGCGGCGCGGCGCCGCCCGCGCGCAGGCGTGGCGCCTCACCGCGTCGGCCGTCGCCGGAATCGCGCTCCTGGTCATCGCGGGCTACACCGTCAAGGACTTCGACGTCCTCGTCGCCTCGGGCCCCGGCTCCGCCCTGAACTGGATGCTGCCCGGCATCATCGTGCTCGCCGCCGTCGCCGGTCTGGTCCTGGGCGCGGTACTGAAGGCCAGGAAGCCGGAGGCGCACGCCCGGATCGGGCTCGGGAACGAGGCGTTCCAGTTGGAGAAGCTGGAGAAGCTGGAGAAGCTGGAGAAGCTGGAGAAGGCGGCCGAGGTGGGCGACTGATCCGGCGGGCCGGAATCTTCGAAGGCCGGCGCGAACTGTGACGGAACGCTGACGAGCTCCCGCGGACCCTGGCATCCGGGCCCCGCGGGTGCTCGAATCATGAGGTGACCACCGACCGCCGCACGACGCCTGATCCCCCCGAGCCCCCCGAACCCGAGGAGTCCGGCACCCCCGTCGGCCGCCGTGTCGTCCTCGGCATGCTCGGCGCCGGAGCCCTCGGGGTGGCCGCTGCGCCCGTACTCCAGCGCGGTCTTGAGGGGTTCCTCGGCGCGGCGGCCGACAAGGACCCCACGGGCCTGACCGGACTGCTGCCCAACGGCGGCGGCTTCCGCTACTACTCGGTCACCGCGTCCGTCCCCCGCAAGGGCCCCGCCGACTACCGCCTCACCGTCGACGGACTGGTCGACCACCCCACGACGTACACGCTCGCCGGACTCGGCGCCCTGCCGCAGACCCGGCTCGTGCGGGACGTCCAGTGCGTCACCGGCTGGCGGGTCCCCGGCACCCCCTTCGAAGGGGTGCGCCTGTCGCGGCTCCTCGACGCGGCCGGGGTCCGGCCGACGGCACGCGCGGTGCGGTTCCGCTGCTTCGACGGCACGTACACGGAGAGTCTGACGCTCGACCAGGCGCGCCGCGCCGACGTCCTGGTGGCCCTGCGGATGCAGGACAAGCCGCTGGGCCACGCGCACGGCGGCCCGGTCCGGCTCTATGTCGCGCCGATGTACTTCTACAAGTCCGCGAAGTGGCTGTCCGGCATCACCCTCACCGACCGGGTGCGGCCCGGCTACTGGGAGGAGCGGGGCTACGACGTGGACGCCTGGGTCGGCCGCTCGAACGGACGCGACGATGCCCCCACCACCTGACACCCTCGCCGAAGCGGCGCCCACCGCCCGCGTACGCCGCTTCACGCCCGCCGAACGCTGGGTGCACCGCACGACGGCGGCTCTCATGGGCGTGTGCGTGCTCACCGCGGCCTGTCTGTACGTGCCGCAGCTCGCCGAACTCGTCGGCCGCCGCTTCCTCGTGGTCACCCTCCACGAGTGGTCCGGCCTGCTGTTGCCCGTGCCCGCGCTGCTCGGGCTCGCGTCCCGCGCCTTCCGCGCCGACCTGCGGCTGCTCAACCGCTTCGGACCCCACGACCGGCGCTGGCTGCGCGCCGCCCTGCGCCGCGACAAGAACCCGGCCGCCCGGCCCGCCGGCAAGTTCAACGCAGGGCAGAAGACGTACGCCGCATGGATCGCCGGAGCCGTCCTCGTGATGCTCGGCACCGGGCTGCTCATGTGGTTCACGCGTCTCGCGCCGCTGGTGTGGCGGACCGGGGCGACCTTCGTCCACGACTGGCTCGCCCTCGCGATCGGCATCGTCGTCGCCGGACACATCGGGATGGCCGTCCGCGACCCGGAGGCCCGCCGGGGCCTGCGCACCGGGTCGGTCAGCCGCGAATGGGCGGAGCGGGAACACCGGCACTGGCGGGGGTGACGTACAACGCCCACGGCCCCCGCCCACCGCTCACCGTGCGCCTACCAGGCGAACGCCTCGGGCGCCGGGCCCGGCCCGGGGAAGATCTCGTCCAGGGAGGCCAGCAGTTCGGCGGACAGCTCCAGTTCCACGGCCCGCAGCGCCGACTCCAACTGCTCCCCGGTGCGCGGCCCGACGATGGGACCGGTGACCCCCGGCCGGGTCAGCAGCCAGGCCAGCGCCACCTCACCGGGCTCCAGACCGTGCTTCTCCAGCAGATCCTCGTACGCCTGTACGCGGGCCCGGACCGCCGGGTCGGCGAGCCCGGCCGCCGAGCGCCCGGTCTTCGTCCGCGAACCGCTGTTCTCGCGCTCCTTGCGCAACGCGCCGCCGAGCAGGCCCTGATGGAGCGGCGACCAGGGGACGACCCCGAGGCCGTACTCCTCGGCGGCCGGAAGGACGTCCATCTCGGCCCGGCGCTCGGCCAGGTTGTACAGGCACTGTTCGGAGACCAGTCCCACGCGGCCGATGCGGGCGGCGATCTCGTTGGCGCGCGCGATGTGGAAGCCGGCGAAGTTGCTCGACCCGGCGTAGAGGATCTTCCCCTGCCGGATCAGGACGTCGACCGCCTGCCAGATCTCCTCGAACGGGGTGGCCCGGTCGACATGGTGGAACTGGTAGAGGTCGATGTGGTCCGTGCCGAGCCGCTTCAGACTGGCGTCCACCGCGCGGCGGATGTTGAGCGCGCTGAGGTGGTCGTGGTTGGGCCACGACTGCTGGTGCCACGGGGTGCCGTCGTTGGTCATGTTCCCGTAGCCCTTGGTGGCGAGCACGATCTTGTCGCGGCGGCCTCCGCCCTGGGCGAGCCAGGACCCGATGACCTTCTCCGTGAGCCCCTTGTCCTCGTCGACGCCGTAGATATCGGCGGTGTCGAAGAAGTTGATACCGGCGTCCAGCGCGGCATCCATCATCCGGTGGCTGTCGGCCTCACTGGCCTCGCTCCCGAAATTCATGGTGCCGAGCACGAGCCGACTGACCTTGACCCCGGTACGTCCGAGCTGCGTGAACTTCATGACACCCCAGCCAACGTCTTCGAGCGCACTCGTAGCAAGAGCGGTCGTCGGGGCGGGGCTGTTTTTCTCAGCCGCCGAAGTCCAACAGGACCTTGCAGGACCGGGAGCGGTCCGCCGCCAGTTCGAAGGCGCGGGGGGCCTCCGCCAGCGGGGTCACTTCGCTGATCAGGGCGTCGAAGCGGGGGTCCGACGCCAGGAGCGTCAGGGCCTGGTCGAACTCGGTGTCGAAGCGGAACGCGCCCCGGAGTTCGATCTCGCGGCTCACCACCAGGTTGCCCGCGAAGGGGCTCTCACCGGGCGGCAGCATGCCGAGCTGGACCACGGTCCCACCCCGCCGCACCCGGCGCAGACAGGAGTCGAGCCCGGCGGCCACCCCCGACGCCTCGACGGCCGCGTCCACCTCGTCCGGCCACCCGGCGTCGTCCGGATCGTCGGCCCGTACGAGGGTGTCGGCGCCCGCGAGAGCCGCGTACCGCAGGGCCTCCGGCAGGAGATCCGTCACCGTGACCCGCGCCGCGCCCGCCGCCTTCGCCGCCGCGACGACGAGACAGCCGATCGGACCCGCACCCGTCACCAGCACATGACGCCCCGCCACATCGCCCGCCCTGCGCACCGCGTGCAGCGCCACCGACAGCGGCTCCGCCAGTGCGGCCCGCCGCAGCGGCAGCCCGGCGGGCAGCGCCCGCAGCTGATCGGCCGGGACGGTGATCTCGGCCGCGAACCCGCCCTGGACATGCGGCATACGGGCCGCGCTGCCCAGATAGCGGGTGTCCCGGCACACATGCCGCCGTCCGTCCGCGCACTCGGGACACACCCCGCAGGGCGTCGCCGGATGCACGGCCACCTCGGTACCCGGTACGGGACCCCCGAATCCGGCGCCGACCCCGTCTCCGTATCCCACGACCGTGCCCACCACTTCGTGCCCGAGCACCATCGGCTCCCGCAGCCGGAAGTCGCCGACGCCGCCGTGCCGCCAGTAGTGCAGATCGGAGCCACACACCCCGCCGTAGCGGACGGCGACCAGGGCCTGACCGGGGCCCGGCAGGGGCCGGGGGTGTTCCTGCACGCGCAGATCGCCCGCGCCGTGGATCACACATGCACGCATGGTGGCCTCGTCTCCTGTTCTCGTGGCGACAGCGTTCGACGTGCTCACAGCACGCTCGTCATGCCGCCGTCGACGTACAGCACCTGACCGCTCACGAAGTCCGCGGCCGGCGACGCGAGGAACAGCACCCCGCCGACCAGGTCATCCGTACGGCCCCAGCGCCCGGCGGGGGTGCGGCGGCGCACCCAGGCGCTGAACTCCTCGTCCTCGACGAGCGGCCGGGTCAGCTCGGTCTCGATGTAGCCGGGGCCGAGCCCGTTGACCTGCACCCCCTGCGGACCCCAGTCCGCGCACATGCCCTTGGTCAGCATCTTCAGCGCGCCCTTGGTGGCGGCGTACGGCGCGATGCCCGGCCGTACCACCTCGCTCTGGAGCGAGCAGATGTTGACGATCTTCCCGTGGCCCCGCGCGGTCATGAACCGCGCCGCCTCACGGCCCACGAGGAACGCGCTGGTGAGGTTGGTGTCCAGGATCCGGTGCCAGTCGGCGTCCCCGAACTCCAGGAGCGGGGCGCGCAGTTGCATGCCCGCGTTGTTGACGAGGATGTCGAGCGGGCCCACCCGCTCCTCGACGTCCGCGATCCCGGCGGCGACCGAAGGGCCGTCGGTGACGTCGAACGCCGCCGTGCGGACCGCCCCGGCGGCCGTCCCGTTCAGCGCCGACTTCAGTGCCGAATTCAGCGCCGACGCGGCGTCCTTGAGCGTGGTCTCGTCGCGTCCGTTGAGGACGACCGTGCAGCCGGCCTCGGCGAGGCCGCGCGCCAGCGCGAACCCGATGCCCCGGCTCGACCCGGTCACCAGCGCCGTACGCCCGGAGATGTCGAAGAGCGGATGTGCCGTCATGACTCGTTCACCTCTCGCGATTCACCGGATGGTCATGGGCTAGATGCAACGCCGTTCAGTTAAGGGCGGGGGTTGTTCGTCAAGGCTGGTGAACGAGGCAGCGGAGCTGCTGTAGAAGAGGTTTGTCCTCCAAGACATCCT
>NZ_JBIVUQ010000022.1:0-80579 GCF_044757265.1 Streptomyces sp. NPDC091292
ACGCCCGGCACGGTCGTGAACTCGTGCAGGACACCGTCGACACGGATGGACGTGACCGCCGCACCCGGGATCGAGGAGAGGAGCGTACGCCGCAGGGAGTTGCCGAGGGTGTAACCGAAGCCCGGCTCCAGCGGCTCGATGACGAACCGGGAGCGGAACTCGTCGACGACTTCTTCGGTCAGGGACGGACGCTGAGCGATCAGCACTTGGTGTTGCCTCCAGTGATGTGGCGCCCGCTATGTGACGCCGTAGACACCACGAAGGGTACGGGCGATACGGACGACACGCCCTCCGCGCATGCCGAACCGCCCGGCCCGACCGGCAAGGAGGCTTCGGCCCCCTCTCCGACCCACCGTCCTCTGACCGCTTCCGTTCCTCGTGTGCTCCGACGCGAAACGCAAAAACTCCCGACCTGTATCTCTGCAGGTCGGGAGTGGTTTTCCGGAGTGCCCCCGGCAGGATTCGAACCTGCGCACACGGCTCCGGAGGACGCGGCAGTCCCAGGCGTTTGTGCAGGTCACGCAACTAACTGACAGTTGGCCAGCCTCGTGGTCCCGCGCATGTCCCTCGAAGATGAAATGCCCTATATGGTGCTAAATGTTCCACTGGTATGCCTTCGGGACGTGCCGCCGCGCCTTCGTTCCTTGGTCGCTGCCTCGCTGCCTCGACGTCCGGTGCGGGAGTGGTGCGGCTGGCTGTCAGCTGTTCGGCGGGTCTTGCTTGTAGGTGTGGTGAAGGTACGTCCGGCGTTTGGCGCCCCGATCGCGTGTACGTGCCTGGCGGGCGCGCACTGACTCTTCGCTGGATTCCGCAGCCACGACAACACTGTGGCCGGCGCCGACACGCCGCTTGACCAAGGCGTGCAGCTGCTCCCTGGTGGTTCCGACGGTTCCGGCGAGCCCGTGCTTGACCAAGTCAATGAACTGGGTTCCAGTGAGGTGACGTTCGACCTGGTCGTATCCGAGGATCCGCGCGGTGCTACCCGCTCGTTTCCCGCGCGTGCAGTCGTCATCGAGCAGGAGTCGGATGTACGAGACAGGCAGATACATGCCTGGGGCCAGCCCTTGAACCGGATGCCTGTCAGCGCTCTGCGGCCAATAGGCAAGTTTCACAAAGCACGGGTCATTTCCGAGACGCCATTCGCTCGGCTGTGCCGGAGGAGTGCTCAGCTTGGCTGTTTCTTCGAGGCGGTCGAGTTGGCTTCTCAGACGTGCGTCCACGTAGATCGAGCGAGTGTCCGGATCGAGTCGCTTGTACTGGACGAAAACGAAGCTCTTGGTCGGCTCGTGGTAGTAGAGCATGTCAGTGCCGAGGCGCGATTCCACAGGCGTGGCATTGACATTGACGACCTCAAGCCGCCGTCCTGATGCATCGTGGAGTACGTGAATGTCGCAGCGGACCGTGTTGCCCTGCTGCCATTCGCTGAACATTCCGAACGCCTCGCCCGCGACGCGGACGTCGTAGTCGATGAGGCTGTGCTCCACGGGCTGCGGAATGAGTCCGGCGGTGTACGGGGCGTCTTCTGACGGCGGACGCTGCCAAGCGGCAAGTGCGGAGAGCGGGAAGTCCGCGATGCGCAGCAGGCTACCTGTCGCGTCGCGCTGCTCTTGCCATGACCGGTCGGCAGGGCTGTTTCCGAAGACAGGCGGGTGGGCTTGGGCTATCAGCCAGTCAAGAAGAGGGCCAAGCCTGGGCCACCCCGCGCGGAGCGCGCTCTCCAACGATTGCCATACAGCGTCGCCGCATGCACCGACAGTTCCCAGGAGTGAAGCGCGTTCGAACTCTTGTCGCAGAGGCGCGGACATGCCGCTGAGTATGCCGTCGGGACCGTCGATCGGAACGGTCTCCAGGCACTCGCGGAGTGGATCGACGGTAATGCTCTTGTCGACGGCCCCCACGGTGCCGTGACGAGCCACGATACCTATCCACGCGAGCCAACGTGACCGGTCGCGGCCGGACTGGGCGGGGGCCTCACCAATCAAGAGCACGATGGGCAGTCCGTCGAGAGCTGCGTCGATATTCAGGCTCTTGGGGCGGGACTTGGTCAGGCGCTGCTCAATTCTGAACTTGTCCTGGTTGGCGTCGAGTTCGTTCGAGCTCAGAGTCACTATAAAGGCCACGCTCGGACCTTATCCCGGTGGCTACGGCCATGGTTCAGATCGGAATGACTTCGCGGTTGGCGGCCCTGTGGTGGGGAGCGGCGAAGGGGATTGGCACCGCAGGCGAGAGCTGATGCTTAGATCTTGATGACGGTGATGCGAGAGCCGCACAGGGCGGTCAGATCCTCGGGGTCTGAGGTGAGAACCGTCGCCGGACCGGGGGCGGCGAGGGCGGTGGCGCCGAGCATGGCGTCGATGGCGTACTTGTGGCCGTGCAGCCCGGCGTCGGCGAGGAGGGCGGCTGCGTGGCGGGCGATGGGCTCGGTTACCGGTTCGATGACGAGGCGGGAGAGGGTCCACTTCAGGGCCGGGCGGTTGATCCGGGGGTGGACCACTTCCACGAGGGTTGCCGCGGAAGTGATCACCCGCAGGTCGTCGGCGCGGGCGAGGGCGAGCCAGCCGGTGACGGTGCGGTCGCGAAGGACGGCCTTGGCCAGCCCTTCGCTGTCGAGGACCAGGGTGCCGCCGGGGGTGGCGGCAGAGGAGCGGGTCACGCGGCGTTCGCCCCGCCTTGAGTTTGCTGCTGGCGGGCCTGGTGGAGCTGGTCGCGTAGGGCCTGGATCTCTTCGTCGGTGATGGGCCCGTGCTCCGCCTCGGCGACCTGGATGAGCTCGTTGAGACTGTCCCGCTCGATCTGGCGCGCGACGGCGGCGGCGACATAGGCAGACAGGCCTGAGGGGCCGCTGCGGGCCTTGGCGGCTTCGGCGATGTCGCGAGGCATGGTGATCGAGTACTTGCCGGTAGGGTCACTCATGCTACCCATCCTACCTCTGATCATCCCTGCGTCGAGTGGGGCTGGCGCAGGGAACTGTCGCGTCGCTCGTTGCGGATGGCTCCCTCCTTGTCTGGGGTCCGCAGAGGGGACCGCAGCGCCGTCGCCGCCGCCGGGGCTTGATGGGGGCATCCAGGACGTTCATCTGAACAGAAAGGCGGTGGACGTCACGAGGAACTCGAAATCTCAGGCGCGCGGCGTCCCCGGGAGGAGGCGCGGCCGAAGGACCTCGGCCGGCCTACGCTCCGGGGGTGCTACGGACGTCAGGGCGCTGGCCGATGACCTTGGTGCCGTGCTCCTCCGCGTTGCTCGGCAAGGCTCTGAGGAAAGGCCGCCTGCGAGGACCAGCCATGGTTCGCCGCGAGGGCGCGCGGCCGGGGTCAGCTGGTACGCCTTTGCTCTGGAGTACGTGGAGATGAGGTGGCCCCTGATTGCGGCGAAGACCCGGGACGAGATCAATGACGCACTGTGTGCGATCACCCAGGCGATGCTCCGCGATGTGCGGGGTCATCCGAGCGATGAGCTGCTGCGACGGGCAATGCGAGGCTGGGCGTTCGTCGTCCCGCGGCCGGAGCCGCGTGAGATGCCGGCCGATGTCCGGTTGGCTCTGCGCTGGGTGGCCGGAGCCTCACGCCCGCCGGCAGATCTGATGGATTCGGCCGTGATGCGGTCCGTGCTGACAGCCCTGCGGCTCAAGCAGGATGGCGCGGTCGCGGCGGCCGAGACGCAGCGGCACAAGCACAAGGTCATGGTCAACGCCGTGCGGCACGCCGTCGAACAGCACAGGTTGCCCGCCGACCCGCTTGCTCCCATCAAGTGGAGCGTGGCTGAGACTGCTGACCAAGTCGACCCGCGGGTGGTCGCCAACCCGAGCCAGGCGCGTTCCCTGCTGTGCGCGGTCTCCTACGTCGGCGGTTACCGGCGGGCACGTGGACGGCGGTTAGTCGGGCTGTTCGCCGGGATGTACTACGCCGGGCTGCGCCCCGCCGAAGCGGTCGGGGTGTCTCTGCCCAATTGCGTGCTGCCCAAGGAGGGCTGGGGCCAGGTGACTGTGCACCGCACACTGCCGCAGGCGGGCATGCGGTGGACCGACACGGGAAGAGCCCACGACGAACGCGGTCTCAAGGGCCGTCCAGCCGACGACACCCGACCTTTACCTCTGCCGCCAGAACTGGTGGCCTCTGGCGAGAGAGCATCGACACCTTCGGCACCGCGGACGACGGGCGGCTGTGCTTCAACGAGCGTGGCGGCATCGTCGGATCCAGTACCTACGACCGTGCCTGACACGAGGCCCGTGAAATCGGACTCCCACCGGAACTGGTGTGCTCGCTGCTCGCAGCCCGCCCGTACGATCTGCGCCACTCGGCACTGTCCACCTGGCTCAACGCCGGCGTCGACCCGACCGAGGTGGCCGAGCGCGCCGGTAACAGCGTCGAGGCTAACCGTGTCTGGGCGTGAGTTGCCGTATGTCTTAGCCGGATGCCGTTTTCGTGTCTCCGCCGTGCTGCGTTACCCGGGGACGGCACCGGATGCGTACAGCGCCGTAGGTGAAGGCCGGGTCGGTCGCCTTGCTTGACCAGATGTACGCCTCGCCCGGACGGAGTTGAGCGAGTTTCTCGGCTGTGAGGCCGGACAGGGCGGAATTCGCTTTCTGTAGGTGCTTGAGCCAGGCCGGGGAGGTGAATTTGTGGAGGATGACGTGGTTGGAGAGCTCAATCAGCTGTACTGGTACGGATGGCGGGTCCTGGCTCGCGACCAGGATGCTCATACCCTTGTGACGCATTTCGCGGACGGACTCGACCAGGCCGACCACGAGGTCGGGACTGTCAATGTACTTATGAGCTTCGTCGAAGACGACCAGCTTGCTGAAACGGCGATCGCCGTCGTGGGCATCGGCGAATAGCTGCATCAGGACGACGAACAGGCCGAGGGCGTCGTCCTTTTCGATGAGATCGTCGCGCAGGTCGACGATGATGAGGCGGCCGGGACGGATCAGACTGGTGAGCCGGACGTTGTCGTCGATGTACTCCGCGGCCAGGTCGAGGCGGTCCTCGGCGAGGTCCTTGATGTGGTCCGGCATCCGGGAGTCGGCCAGTTCCTGGCGGATCGTGTCGAGGGTCAGGTTGTTACGGTGTTTACGGATGGCCTTGGCGATTTGCTTGATGTACGTGGATCGGTTCCCTACAGCGCCGAGCAAGAACTTCCAGTGCTCAGCCTTGAGTTCGGCGGAGGAGAATGACAGGGGGTGCACTTCGATCCCCGGGTATTGCGCGCGGCGTTCGTCGACCTGGGCCTCCGGCGCGAGGAGGAGGACGTCGGTCAGGGCTCGCGGCTCGGCGCCGTAGCGTTCTTTGAGGGCGGCGATCTGAGCGCTGTCGTCGTTGGGGTGCACCATAGAGGTGAACTCGGGCGCGTAGTCCTGGGCCTTGCTGTAGTGGAAGACCACCGTGGCCAGCGGGTGCGGCAGGACGTTGACGGGTGGGGCCGGGAGCGAGGCCGCTTCGATGATGGTCCCGAGGGTGTAGCTCTTGCCGCCGCCCTGGACGCCGAAAAGGCTGATCGTATGGGTCTCGTTGAGGTCGAGGGAGACGGTGCGGCCGGCGACTTCCCCCAGAACGCCGTGCTGGGGTGAGGGACGAGTGACACCGAGGTAGATGTCTGGCTTGGTGCCGGGGGCGGTCGGACCAGGGGGCGGGGCGGCGGGGCTCGGGGCGTCCAGGGTCAGGGTGTCATGGATGGTCTGCGGGTCGCCTGTAGCGGTCTCGGAGGATGGTGCGTCGGACGGAGTCGGCTCCGTAGCAACTGGCAGTGGGGGCAGGTCGGATTTCCTTTCTTCGCTGCCAGACTGATCAGGTGCTGGCTGCGGTGCTGCTGAAGCCTCTTCCGCACGTGACTCCGGTACCTCCTCCGGCACCGCCCTCGGCGGCTCCGCCACCACAGCGCTGTCCGCGCGGAAGGCTGCCTCTGCGAGACGCGGGACCGAGAGCGGGAGCAGGGCCAGAGTCGGCGCGGTCGCGGCACCGTTCGGCGTCGGAGTGTCTTCGTCGTTCGCCACTGGCTCGGCGTCCTCCCGCAGATCCGTCACACCTGGTCGCACTGTCGGGATCGCCTCGACGAGTTCGGTGATGAGGTCTTGGCCGATGCGGTGGAACTCCACCTCGCCGTCGGTTTCCTGGTCGGTGCCAGTACGGGCGAGGTCGAAGATCAGGCCGCTCCGGGTGAAGCGGAGTTGGTAGCCGTCGTCGAGGCTGTCCAGTAGGTGATGGGCTGCTGTGCGGGTGGTCTGGTTCAGGGTGCCGTGGCGCGTCGCGCGCTCCAGGTAGAAGCGGAGCATGGAGGCGAGGGTGAGGTTCTTGACGGGGCGGTCGACACGGTCGGGGGTGGTGAGGTCCGGGTCGAAGGACTCGGCGAGTACGGTCTGGCTGCGTTCCAGCTGCTGGGCGACCTTGGTCTTGAGCCGTTGGTAGGCGCCGACGTCGTCGAGCGCGGTGTAGCACTTCACCTCGACGAGACGGCAGGTGATGGTCAGCTGCCGTGCGTCGAGTTGGAACAGCGCGAGGTCGCTGCGCTGGAAGGAAAGAGCGTCGCCGAACTCGCGAGCTTGGCGGCGGGCCTCGGCGTACAGCTCGGGGTGGGCGTCGAGGGGCACGACGATCTGGTTGTGCAGGACGTCCTGGTAGTCCAGGTAGAGGCGGGCCAGGGAGAGGCCGAGGACCTCGGTGCGCTGGTTGGGTGCGGTGGACGCGAGCTTGAAGGCCAGGTTGCCCGACAACAGCCGGAGCTGGTCGAAGAACGTGTTGAGGTGGCGTTCTTCGACGGTGAGTCCGTGCTGTTCGGCTGTCGGGCGGAGGAGGGTGCGCAGCTCGTCGACCGAGTTGGAGCTGACCATGATCTGGTGCCCGAGTCCGCTGCCCTGGGCGGGCGCGTAGTCGATGACGTACTCGGGCCTGCCATGTCGGCCGGCGTTGTCGAAGTACTCCAGGCCCAGTGTGCGGTCGATGGTGACGACCCAGTCGCCGGACTGGTGTGCCTGGTAAAGGAGATCGCGGGCATCGGTGTCGAGCGACAAGACTGTGCACGGGACATTGCGCAGTGCCTGGCCGGCGGTGGCTACGCAGGCCGCGGCAGTGGCGAGCAAGGCGGGGAGGCGGCCCATCAGCGTGGTGAGGTCTTCGGCGTCCTCTATGGCGAGGGCTGTGCCATGGCGTGGGGCGGTGCGCCAGACAATCTGCTGGTCGTTGTCCTCGTAGGCGGAGGCGGTTGCCTGCACCAGGCCGTGGACGGGCGCGTGAGTGATGTCCTGGCGCGCGGTGGAGGCATGTTGTTCGCCGCCGAAAGCATCGATGAGGATGGTGAGATGGGCGTCGAACTCCGTCGGCTGCCGGGTGAACTCGTGCACCGAGCGTACGGAGTGGACGAGCTTGGCGACCCGGGCAGGGCCAGTGGTATGGAGGAAGGCTTCGGCCTCGGCGGAGGAGATCTGGCTCTGGGCGCTTTGCAACTCCATCAGGGCGGCGCCGGTCTCGGGAGCCTCGGGGTCGATGACGCATAGACGGATGTCGTAGGTGAGGTCGTGGGTCGCCCCGCGGCGCTGCAGTTCGAGGAGGGCGTCGGCAACGATCTCGGCCCGGCCCGCGTTGACAACGTTCATCACGAGGGTGCTGACGTACGGGTGCAGGCGGACGTAACGCTCGATGCGGTCGGCCAGAGCCATCCCGGACAGCGCGCCGACGCCGTTCGTGGTGGCGCCGGCGTTCTCGGGAGGGAGGTTCAGGACCGTGGCGAGCCGGCCGATCACCCCGCGGGGGTCGGCGGTCTCGCTCGGCAGATACGCGCCCCAGTACGGGGTGAGATTGTCGGCCGCGGCCATCAATCGTCCGTCCTGACGCGGGACGGCGAATGGGAAGCCGAGTGGTGCCAGGGAAGCCAGCAACGAGTCCCGTACGGGTAGGACTGCCTTCTTGTCCCCGGAGGTGAGGCGGCTCGCCCAGTCCAGGCCGAGCGCCGACCAGGTGGCCAGCCACAGTGCCCGCAGCGGGTGGGTGGGGGCGACGAGAAGGACGGTGTCTCGTCGGCCCGTTCCGTCGGTGAGCGTCGCAGCCACGCAGTCGATCTGCTGGACGCGGGCGAGCGCCTCCAGGGCGCCGCCCCGACTGGTGTCGGTGGACTTTTCGATCTGGAGCGCAGCTGCGTCGACAAGCTCGGCGTACGCCTCCGCGTACGCGGCGAGTTCGTCGCGCACCTGCTCGAAGTCGACCGCCTCGCTGACCAGGAGTTCGGCGGTTTCGACGGCGTCCGCGGTATCGCCTGTGATCGCGGTGAAATAAGTCCGCCGGGCGGCGACGAACGTGTCGTACGCCTCGGCTGCCCGGCTGCCAAGGGCGTGCCCGAGGTCTCCGCCGTCGCCGTCGGGCAGCTGGGCGGTGCCGTCCGGGTGCAGGAGCAGTCGGCGCAGACTGGTGTCGTCGGGGTTAGCGAGAAGATGCTGCTGGGCCTGGACGAGCACCGGGGACAGCCGGATTTCGCCGCTGCCCGCGGCGTGAATTTTCGCACTGAGGGTGCGGTGCGGGCTCCGGGCGCTGAACGCCTTCCAGCGGATGTCTGTGGCGGTGACCTGGGCTGGGTCCTCTCCAGCGGCGAGTGCGTCCAGCTGGAGAGAGCGCAGGGCCTGGGTGAGGCCGGGGAAGCGTCCCGCGCTGCGCTCCGGCGGTTCCTCGGCCTCGGCGTTGGGGACGACGTAGAAGCGCTCGCTCTCTCCGCCGGGCAGATCGTGGGCGCCAGGGGCGACGTGGAGTAGCTCGTCCTCCGCATCCAGGGGGACGACGCGGATGTAGTGCCATCCCTCCTCCCAGTCGATTTTGTTGAGGCGGCTCAGTGCCTTCTTGTACTCGGGCTTGGCCGTCTTCCCCTTGCTGAGATGGGAGGCCCTGCCGATCGGGCCACCGTTCTCGGAGACGATCTCCACGCGGAATCGCTCCAGCCCTTCCACCTTGCGTGGGTCGGGCCGCACGGCGAAGCGCACGGTGATGTCGCGGACACCCTTCTCGCCGGTGAGGAGGTACGGCTGGCCCGCCATGGAGGCCAGTGCCGGGTAGTCCGTCAGGTGCTGGGAGTTGTCGCCTGCTGAAGGCAGACCGAGTTCGCGAACGTCGATGGAGACGGTGGCACGGTGTCGCTCATCGATGCGCCAGTTGCCGAAAGACAGGCCCCAGTTCTCCCGGTCGACGACAATACGGCGAGTCCAAGTGTTGGGCTCTTCCAGGCCACAGCGGGTGGCGAAGGTGGCGAGACGGGTCGCGAAGTCGCTGTCGCTCAAGCCGAGATCCAGGACGCGTTGCCGTTCGGAGCGTGGCGAGTCGGTGAGCTTCTGCACCAGACCGTGGTTCTTGCCGAGTCGGTCCCGTACCTGGGCGGGGTCGGCGAACAGATCGAAATCCGGTACGAGGCCGAAGTGGTAGACCGCCGCCCCGGCGACCTGGTCACGGTAGCCGTTGATCTGGAGGGTGAGGAGGTACTGAGCGACGGCGCGGTCGCCTGCTCGCCGTCCGTCCGGGCGGGTGCGGACGGCAGCCAGCAGTTCGTCAACGGCGGGACGCAGCCGCTGCGGCACCTGGTCGAGGAGATGATCGGCGAGATGGACGTATGCGTCACCGAGCGGAACTTCCTCGAACGTCGCGATACCGAAGGAGTCCTCGGCGCTGACACGGATGCCGGGCGGCACGAAGACCAGGAGCGGGCCGGGCAGCACGCCTTCACCCTCACTGCGGTTTCGTAGTTCGACCAGCTTGGTGCTGCTGACGCCCACGTCATGCAGTGATCTGTCCGGGGCGAGGTCCTCGGCGGCGCAGAGCAGGCAGACCATGGCATCGGGGGCGATTGCACCACGCAGCCGGCGCACCAGGGAGGCGGCGAGTTCGGGGTCGACTTCGGTGACACGCATGCAATGCCCTGCGCTGCGCTCGCCGATGAGCTTGGCCAATCGGGGCACGAGAACGCCTTCGAGGGCCTCGCGCAGGTCCTTCGCGGTGGCCTCGGCCAGGCCCGTCGTGCCGGTCGGGGTGCTGGTCATCGGGCGCTGGCCCCCGTTCGTGCGGCGGTGCCGATGGCATACCTGGGGGTGATGGTCTGCGTCAGGTAGGCGTCGGACATGTCCTGGTAGTAGCCGATCTCACGTAGGCGGTTGAGAAAGGCGGCGGAGTTGGCGCGCAGCGCCGCCTGGTCGTCGAGGTGGGCGCCGGCGAAGCCGTCGCCGTCGGGGAGGCGGTCGATATAGAGCCCATACCGGGAGCGCAGCAGGGCGAGAAACGTGTCCACCCGCATCGGGGCGGTGGCCAGATCACCGCTGCCGTCGGCGCTCTCGCGTAGCAATGACACCTGGAGGAGGACTTCGAGGAGACGCCCGTCCAGAATGAACCGACGCGCGGAGTCCGCACCGCCACCGCGCGGTTGGGCCAGGAGAGCGCCAGGACGGTGCTTCAACAACATGGAGTCGAGGCACTTCACGAACTGGCTCCGGTAGTAACGGCCGCGATAGTGCATGAGCATTTCGGTGTACTCGTCGAACGGGTCGAGTCCGAGCTGGATAATCTGCTTGAGTTCGGGTGGGAGGTCCTCCTCCTCATCCCGTACCCGGTTGACGCGTTGGAGGAAGAAGGCGTCGCGGTCCTTGCGGCGCTTCTTGTCCAGGAGCCGCAGTGCCTCTTCAGGGGTGAAGTAGTTCCGGCCGGCAGGCCGGCTCAGCGTTCCGGCTTTGGCCAGGAACTCGGCGAAGTCATCAAGCTTCTTCACCTGGTAGGTCGCCTGGATGAAACGGGGGACACGCCGGTACCAGATGTCCGCGCTGTGCTCGGCGAGGACGGCGGGCGAGGTGCCGGGGGTCCCGTCCGCGTCGAGGAAGAGGCGCACTTGGTACCGGCAGCGGTCCGCCGCGGCCTGCGAGCTGTGTCCCTTGCGGCAGGCGTCCGGCACCGTGCCGGTTGTGACGGTCGCGGGCAGCAACTTCATCATCCGCAGGTGGTACAGCGCCAGGTGGAAGGCGAACAGTGTCTTGAGGTAGTCCACCAGTACGGTGCGCGGCATGTGGTCCTGGTGGTACAGGAGCCGCATGACGTCCTGGCAGAGCAGTTGTGCCGGTTCGGCGCACAGCGGCGGATAGGGAGTGCGGGGCTTGCTCGTGTCCGCCTGGTCCCGCATCCTCCCGCCCGCCAGCTTGACCAGGTGCAACAGTGCCTGCGTCTCCACGTCGGTGTCCGGGCCAGGGCTGATGGCGCCGGTGGCCCGGTCGACGTCGGAGAAGAAGAACTCGCGCAGTCCCTTCAGGGCGCCCTCGTCCGCACGGAGCATCTCGTACAGCTGCTCGTCGGCCCCGTACGGGCGGGATTTGCGGCTGTTGCGGAATCGGTAGGTGAAGCCGTGCAGCGGCCTGGGAGCAGCCACGGCTTCATCGGCCCGGCCGCGATTGACCATGTCCATGAGATGGGTGACGGTCCAGCGGGTGGTGGTCTCCCGGTCGAAGCCGTCGAACACCTCGGGGTGCTCCAGGAACAGCTTGACGAACACATCGACGTCGAGCATCGCTGTACGGCTGATCTTGCTGGGCATGCCTTGGTGCCACAGCCGCGCAAGCAGCGCGGTGAGCACCCGGTCCATGTCCAGGGGCTTGTAGTCGATCCGGCTGACACCGGGGTGGTGGAATGTGCCGAGAGATCCCGTCAGCGCCATGCCGTCTCCTCCGCCCCGTCGGTGTGTTGGTCGTCGTCCAGGTCGCGGGCCGTGTCTCGCGAGGCGGCTGTCAGGTCTTCCATGTGCAGGACACCGTCCTCGGAGCGGTGGACGCGGCGTAGATCGTGTCCGTGGGTGGTGAGGAGCACTTCCTGGTAGGGGACAGCGGCGAGCCGGTTCTTGAACACGGCCAAGGCGAGCTGTTGACCCTGGAGGTCGGCCACCGAGGGCCGGTATCCCTGCCCGAACCGCTGCAACAGCTCGAACAGGTCGAGCCGGATGTCGAGCTCCGCGGTCCCACTCTGTCGGCCTGCGGGGTCCTGGTAGGCCAGACGCAGCGCCGTGCGACCGGATTCGATGTAGCCGGAGGCAGCCGGGGCCCCAGGCTCCAGGCGGAATCCTTCGGCGGGGAAGCGGCGGTAACTACGGACGAGACCGCCCGACACCTCGCGGACCTGCAGTGCCAGCGCCCTCCCGATTCGGTCTGGAGCGGTCAGACCTTCTCCCCGGTTGAGGGCGCGCAGCACCATGTCGCGTGCTTCATCGATGGAGGCATCGGTGTCCAACAGCTCCATGAAGTGCAGCACCGAAGGGTAGGGCAGCATCCGCTGTGCCCGCTCTTCATCGTGGAGTTCGAAATAGAGCAGACGACGTGCCGCGTCGAGGTAGCGGCGGTGGTTGGCTGCCTGGCCCGCGTGGCCTCGACCGTTGAGGTTCGACCGGCCGAGTTCGGCGAACTGCTGCGCCAGCAGCACTCGATCCCGAGTTCCACGCCCGTCCACAGTGACCAGGGCACCGTCCTCCAGCAGCCCGGCATAGTCGAGGCGGCGGTCGAGGCGCGGCTGCGGCACGGCGGCGACGTCGGCCTCCCGCAGCAGGGACAGCAGCCGGTCGCGCTCCCTCGGGCTGCCGTCATCGGCCGGGGGAGCGCCCTGGTGCGCGGTGAAGTAGAAGCTGTCCAGGACAGCTTGGGCGTCACCGGCCGTGTGCAGCTGGTGGATCTCCGCGCAGTCGCGGCCCGAGGTGAGGGTGAAAGCCAGCGCCGAGCGCAGATCGCGCAGTGTGATGTGCAACTTGCCGCGCAGTTGTGTCAGTTCGTAGATGCGGCGCAGCCGCCGCATCGCCTGTGGACCGGCGGAGGGATGCTGGAAGGTCTGCGCGTTGTGCCGGGCATAGCAGGTGGCCGCCAGGTCGCAGGTCGCGCAGTCCTCCCAGAACCGCTCGTGCGTCATCCGCGTGAGCATCCGCTCCAACAGCGACTCACCGTCCAGCGGAACGCCGTCCGTGCCTGCCGGGCGGGCCGCCACGTCACGGGCGTTCAGGTTGACGACGGCGACCGTCTGCCCCGTTTCCCGCCCGGCCAGGCCCAGGTTGACGAGTTTGGTGAGGTACGGATAGCGGTCATGATGGTGGCTCAGGAAGTCGATCAGCCGTCCCTCGTTGACTGCGATCAGCCGCGTCTCACCCTCGGTGCCGTCCCAGCCGGACTCGTCCTCTCCGGCGAATGGCGCGAAGAACTCCTCCAGGACGTCGTCCCCGCCGACCTCGCCTTCGTCCTGGCTGCCGTCGTGGTTGGTGCGGAACCGGCGGCCGTCCAACGTGAAGTCGTTGCCGTTGGGCCGCCGGGGCCCGAAGTCGGCACCCAGCTTCCCGGCCTGGCGCTCGAAGCTCTCCAGGAACGCGGTCTTTCCGTCGCCCGCGTTCCCGGTGACGACGACGAGCGCATGCTTGCCCTGCCGCAGCGCGGGGACGAGTTCGCGGTCCAGGGCGGTCTCGACGTAGACGGACATGGCGTGCGAGTCGAGGCCCCGTGTGCCGCGGTTGCTGCGCCGGCTCTGGCTGTACAGGGTCTGCAGGTGGGCGACGAACGGGTTGGTGTTGGCTTCGGGGACGGACAGTTTGGCGGGGCCATCGCTGGATAGCGGGGAGGGCGGCAATTCCTGGCGCTCGGGCGTAGGAGCGGGTGGCGGGACATCCCGTGCCGACTCCAACGTCTGGAGCGCCCGGAGCAGTTCCTCGGCCGTGGTGAACCGCTCGCCGCGGCTCGGGGAGATCGATCGGAGCAGGATCTCGGCGAAACCGGGGGCGAGATCGCTGAAGCCGCTGTACGCGACTCGGGGGTCGGTCGGCGCGACACCGGGTAGCGGTGAGTTCGCGTCCCACGGGTACTGCCCACCGGTCAATGCCTCGTACAGCGTGACCCCGAGCCCGAACAGGTCACGGTCGACGTATCCGGTGGCGTTGGCCGGCACCTGGTCCAGGTCGGGCGGGCTGTAGCGGGCGCTGGTGTAGGTGTGGCCCTCGGAGGAATCCGCGGTTTTGGCGATCCCGAAGTCGAGCAACTTGACGCCGTCGTCGGTCCACAGCAGATTGCTCGGCTTGATGTCGCAGTGCCACACCCCGAGGTCGTGGATGTGCCGTAGCCCGCGCGCGGTGTCGACGGCCAATCGCAGCACGTCCGCCGCGCCCATCCGTCCGCCGCGGATCACCTCGGCGACGTCCTTGCCGTCAACGAACTCGAAGACCAGGTACGGGTACGGGTCCGGGGCGGGCAGCCGGTCCGCGTCCACCATGGACACTACGTTGGGGTGCGGTGCGCTTTGCAGCCGCTGCAGCACATCAGCTTCGCGCTTGAGCCGTTCAAGGACGGAGTCACGGTCCCTGAGGACCAGCTTCACCGCCCGGTCGATGCTCCTGATGGTGTCGTACACCCGGTAGGCCACGCCGAAACCGCCGGGTCGGCCCAGCCGGTGGCGTACCAGGTACTTGGTGCCGAGCTGGAAATCGGCGGGTAGGTTCTTGAAGAAGTCCGCCCCGCGCGCTGCGTCCGGTCCGCCGGGCTGTTCGGCCGCGGGCTGCTGCGCCGGTCGCACGGCCGAGGAGCCGATCCGCTTGGCCGGGGTCCGGCGCGCGCCCATCGCCAGGTCCAGTCGGCGCAAGGCTTCCAGGGCGCTCGGCCGTGCGCCGGGATCCGTCGCGCACAGTGTCCGCAGCCAGTGCGCCAGCTCTCCCCGGACGCCGGCGCTGTCCAGCCCTTCGGCCGGCAGCCGGCCGCCCGCCCCTGCCTGTTCGGTCACCGAACCGAACGGCAGCTCTCCGGTGAGCAGCTGATAGCCGATGACACCGACCGCGTACACGTCCGATGCCATCCCCATGGCGGCGGGGTCGGCGTGACACTCGGGAGCAAGGTACGCCGGGTCGGCGACCTGCCGCGCCTCCTTCAGCACTGTGTGCCCGCGCTGCTGTGCGGTCTTGGCGTACTCGAAGCCGGTCAGCATCGCCCGGCCGTCCTGCGAGATCAAAATCGTCGACGGGTTCAGCTCGCGGTGCGCGATCCGCCGGCTGTGGGCGTGTGCGAGCCCCTGGAGGACATGCCGGATGGTGCGCAGCTTGGCGTCGGCGGTTAGCGGGTCGGCGGCCCCGGTCAGGTGCAGCTTCATCGCATGCCCGGGGACGTCGTCGAAGACGGTGACGTACACTCCTCGGTCCTCGTCGGCGAAGAAGTCCCGCACCCCGACGATGTTCGGATGCGCGGGCAGTTTGCCCAACGCCTCGTAGGCGATTCCGATCCGCTTCTGCTGTCGCAGTCGCTCGGCCTCTGGCGCGTAGGGATCGGCCTGACGGACCTGGAGCCGGACCGTGCCCGAGCCCTGCACGGCCAAGGCGTTCTTCGCCCGGTACTCGTCCAGGACGTCGGCGCCCTCGGCGTACTGCGATTCGCTGAGCCGGTCGATCACCTCCCAACTGCCGAACCTCAACTGCTGCGACGGGGCGCGCGAGGTGCCTCGCACCGTGTCCACGATCGCTTTGTGGTGCGCGGAGATGTCCGTGGCGAACCGCCCGGACGACACGGGCACCCGGGTGGGGTCCGCCAGCCGCCCGATCAGGTCGGGCAGGGCGACCGTCGCATTCGCGTCACGCTGTGCGGGCGTGTTGTCCAGCAGGACCGCGTCCGGGGCCGGGAGGACCACCAGGGCGTCGGTCCAGAGCCGGGACAGCGGCAGATGTGCGGTCTCCAGGATCGTCTTGAGCTGCTTGGCGTGGCTCTGCAGTTTGGGCACGGGGCTGCGGAACGGGGCCCGCCGCGCCGGATACCAGCGGCTGCCGTCGACGTCGATGCGGCCTCGGGTGCCCTTGACGTCGATGACGTACACCGCGTGCCCGGTGACCACGACGAGGTCAACCTCGAACAGGCGGTTCCCGTACGGGATTTCGACGGAGTGCAAGACCGTCCAGTCCTCCGGCGCGTGATCTCGCAGGTGCGCGATCACGCGTCGCTCGGCATCGTTGACGGCCTCCCCAACAGCAACGATCCTGGCACCCATCAGCCAGCGGCCTCCTCGACGGCGGTGGTGAGCAGCGCGAGTGCCTTGTCTTCCAGAACGTCGGCGCGGTCGCGGCATTGGTAGGCGGAGCGGACGGTGGCGGCGATGCGGGTGCGGTCGGCGGGGGGTGCGATCGGGACCGGGACCTCTGCGCGCAAGGATTCGTGGATGTCCTGCTGCTTGCCGCCGACGCTGAGTGATCGCAGGACTCGGAACGCGGCCTCGGAACGGAAGAAGGCGAAGAGGTAGGCGCCGGAGACGTCGGGGGTGCCGCTGACGACGCGGAGGAAGTGCTGCGTGTACGCGTAGTTCAGCCACTCACCAGTGACGAAGATCGGCCGACAGAACACCTCGTTCTCACCGAGAGTTCCTTGTGCTGCGATCATGACGGTCTCATCTTCTGCGAAGATGCCGCGCGGTGCGTGGGCAGGACTGATCCATCGCCCCTCGGGACGCAGCCAGAACCCCTGCCTCTGGCCCACGAGCTGGACGCCGTGCTCCGGATCGCTGTCGACCCGTTTGAATCGGACTCCCGACCCCAGGTGACCGCCCGAGCAGATATCCCCGAGCTTTCGGCAAGGCACCGACCCTAGCTTCTCGATCAACTGCCGGGCTCTGGGCGCGAAGTTCAATGCCCGCAGCGAGGTCGCCCCCACACTCGGGACCTCGAACCCGAGATCCCGTTCCTGCTGATGCCAGCGCAGCTTGTTCAGTTCGGACAGCCCATTGCTGTCGAAGAAGTCCTTCGTCGCGGCAACGAGCTCAGCCTGGTGCCGAGCACGTAGCGTCGCGCTCTCCTCCACCAATGCATGGATCTTCGACTCCACCTGCTCCTCGAAGCGCGGCACCGGAAGGCTGGCGATGTGGTGCGGTTCGATGTGCTTGACGGCCGAGCCGTACACCGACCCGCGAACGAGTGCCTCGCCGAACCGGCTGAGTAGGAAGGCGACGAGATATCCCGATTTGATCTTCTTCAGGTCGGGCTGGACCTTGAGTGTGTCCTGGGATGACCAGATGCCGTCCATGTCAGGTCGGACGTATGCCCGCCTGCCGGCGTTGAACCCTGAGCATGAGATCAGGGTCATACCCGCCTTGAGCTCCAGGTACGACAGCGCCGCCGAGTGGGCGTCGGCTTTCCGTAGCCGGGGCAGCCCTGTCAGGTCGGCGGCCATCATGTCCTTCGTCCCGAGGAACGGCACGCTGTGCTCGGGGTCGGTGAGATATACCCGGCGGAACATGGGGCCGTTGAAGATCCCCCCGTTGTGCCCGGTCGTCAGGCTCGCCAACGGCACCGTCTCCGGTAGCCCTTCCAGCAGCTTCTTCACCTTCAGCGCGCCTGAAACGTACGGTGAGGCGTCGAGCCGGAGCCCCTGGTCCCGGAACCAGGCAGACGTCACCGGGTTCGACAGGCTGGCGATCTTCACGCGCTCGCCTCCGTGCCCTTGCGCGGGTCGGCGCCCGGCTCCGGGTACTTGGTCCGGAACTCCCGGTACTTCTCCGCGATCACTGGCAGGTCGTTGTCGATGACCGGCTTGCTGCGGCGCAGTGGCCGGACGACCTGCTTGCCGCGGATACGCAGCCGCTCCTGCTCGACCGAGGTTTCCACCACGATCTTCCCGTCGGGCTCACGCTTGTAGAGGTCGTTCCCGCGACGGTCGAAGCCGACCTTCTCGGCGACTGCCATGAAGACCGGGTACTCCTTCTCGGTCCCGAGCCGGTGGTTGCGGACCTCCTGGTCGGTCTTGCGCTTGAGGAAGAGGAGCGTGGTGAGGATGTTGACGTTGGCGTCGACGACGAACGTCTCCACCGGGAGCTCGATACTGCCGAGGACCCAGCAGTGCTCCAGGATGTAACGACGGATCGCTTCGTCGGACGGGCCCGGGTTCGACAGGATGCCGTTGGGCAGGACGATGCCGATGCGGCCACTGGGCTTGACCCACTCAATGGCGCGCTGGATGAACAGCTGCTCGGGAGCCATGCTGCCCGGCTTGCTGATCAGGCTCTCCTCGATCTCGCCGGTCTCCTTGTTGCGGCCCCAGGACTTGGCGATGCCGTCACGGAAGGAGCCCAGGACCGACTCGTCGCTGACCGGGATGTCCGCCCCGAAGGGCGGGTTGGTCAGCAGGACGTGCACCTTCTTGCCCAGCGGGATCTTCTCCTTCGCCTTCTCGACGCCCGGAAGATGTCCGCGCGGGAAGCCGAGAGAGTCCATGTGGAAGACGTTCCCGGTGGTCTCCGCGAGCGTCATGATCGCCATGGTGGTGGCACGGACCAGGAAGGGGTCGAAGTCCGCACCCATCAGATGCTTGTCCGCGTACTCCTTGAGCCGGTCCCGATAGCGCTCCCGCTCCTCGTCGGTGTCCGGGAAACCGAAGGTGCCGGCCTGCTTCTTCCAGGTGTCGTGCAGGTGCTTGAGCGTGGCCTGGAGGAAGCCGCCGGTGCCGCAGGTCGGGTCGAGGACGGTCTCGTCCTCCTGCGGGTCGAGGATCTCGACCATCAGATTGACCGCCCCGCGCGGGGTGAAGTACTGGCCCCGATCGCCGCGCAGATTGGTGCCGACGAGCTCCTGGTAGGCGATGCCCTTGGCGTCGACGTCGGTGCCGCTGAGGTCGTACGGAGCGATCTCGCTGACAATGAAGGCGAGCGCCCGGTCGGAGAGGGTGATCTCGTCGGTGGGCTTGAAGACGTCCTTGTACTCGCGTTTGACGTCCTCGAAGAGCTCCCGGACGCGGGCGCTGATCGCCGCCCGGCCGTCCGCCTCGAACATTTCCTTCAGGCCGGTGCGGAAGCGGCCGTGGCCGGTGCCCCGGCTGACTCGTTCGTCGTACATCTTGGAGAAGAGCAGGTAGAGGAACTGCCAGAAGGCGGCGTCCTTCGGCATGCCCTCGTTGCCGTGGATGTAGTTGTGGCAGCGGCGGAAAGCGGTCTTGAGGCGTTCAGGTTCGGCTCG
Organism: Streptomyces sp. NPDC091292; assembly: GCF_044757265.1. NCBI lineage: Bacteria > Bacillati > Actinomycetota > Actinomycetes > Kitasatosporales > Streptomycetaceae > Streptomyces > Streptomyces sp. NPDC091292. Next base: position 18,928 of record NZ_JBIVUQ010000022.1, read on the forward strand.
GCGCAGTCGCTGGTGTGAAGCGACGGTACGGCTGCCGGTGGTCCCGTCGGCGACGGCCCAGTCACTTCGGTCCTCAAAGTCTGCGCCGAAGTCGCTGACCACCTTCTTGAGGAAGAAGAAGTCGACTCCGTCTGTCCACATGCCGTCCACGCACAGAGGGCGGTCCTCGTTGCCCATCAGCTCTTGGAGGGCTTCGAGGTCATCCCGCGCCTGGCCGGGCTCCCGCAGCTTGACGACGTTCTTGCCCTTGCCTTTGGGCTCGGGCTTGCAGATCACGACGCGGCAGAGGTTGGCGGTGGTATGCGGGGCGCCGGAATCGAAGACCGCGATGTCGGCCGACTTGGTCCGCTTCCGCTTGGCCCCCTCTTCACTTACCGTGACACGGAAGTCGCGTGCCATGTCGGCGGGGTCGATCCCATGCTCGTGGACGAGGGCGCGGGCGATCCGCTGCCGGACCTTCTCCTTCTCGGTCTCCTTGATCGCCTCACCAGTGATGTAGTCGACGATCTGCCCCTCTTCCAGGGCCGTGACCTGGGGCTGGGTCTCTTCCGCTGTCGCCGCCCGACCGACACCGTCCTCGGGCTGCCGCGGGATGTCCAGGTCCAAGGTCAGTTCCTCCATCGGCGTGCTGCTTCTTCCCTGTGCTCAGTGGTGCGTGCGATGCCCGCCGCCTGGGGCCGTGGGGTGGTCCGGAGGCTCTGTCGCGCGAGCGCGTCGACCCTACCGGCAAGCACCGACAATCGCCGGATCCCGGTGGTCGGTGGTCGGTGGCCGTCCGCCGACCTTCGCTCGTCACTGCTCCGTCGGGCCGGTGTCGGTATCGGTGCCCTCGCTCTGCCGTACCTCGTACGCCAGCTCTTCGAGTGAGCCCTGGTTGGGCACGAACCACCGGATCGTGCCCTGCGTCGAGGTGTCCACCCCTGATGCCTCGACGCGCATCTTCCGGGCCAGGCCGCTGGGTGAGTACCACTTTCCGTCCGCGGCCCAGCGCAGAGTGTTCCTGGTGCCGCTCTCGTTGGACCAGGTCGCGCGGGTGCGGTCCGGGTTCGCGGCGAGCCAGTCCGTCATCTCCCGCCGCTCCGGCCGCGAGAAGGGGCGGAACTCCAGCTCCGTGCCCTCAGGGATGCGGCCGGCCGTGAGGAGGGTGGCGACGGCGTTGACCTGCCGCCCGCGCTGCTCGCTTCCGGCGACCTGATAGTCCTCCTGGAGGGCGGGAGCGGTCGTGCCGGAGTCGAGGCCGCGCAGGGCGGCGCGCACCACCCGCTGCATACGTTCCGCGTTGCGGACCGCGGCGATGATGTGACTGCTCTTGCCGTACTCGTCGTCGATCGCGCGCAGTACCCAAGAGAATGTGTCCTGCACCAGCTGTGGCACCTTGGCGAGCTCGCCCGTCCAGTTGAAGTCCGGGCTCCCGATGGCAGTGGTACTCAGACGCCGGAAGACGATGTGAGTGACGAGGAGATCGCCGTGCGAGGCGGCGGCATCGGCGCGCCAGAGCAGGCCGTCGCGGAGCGCCTGGAGCTCCGCGCGGACCGCGCGGAGCAGTTCGACCGAGCGCCAGACCCGGTACACGTTTGGTGTGGTCCCGAAGAGCTGGTCGTAGACGCTGTCCTCCCACAGCCCCGCGAGGTTCTGGTCACGCTTGGCCACCGCCGCGAGCTGGGCGTTGGGGTGGACAGCAGCCAGGGCCTCGGCAGCCTCCGTCATGGAGCAGCCGTGCTGAGGGTCCGGGAGACGCTCGCCGCGCTTGATGACATAGCTGCGGTGCAACAACAGAGCGAAGTCGTCGCGGAGTTGGATCTGCCCCTGATCGAGGGACTTGAAGTCGCGCTCCTCGATGGGGTTCTGCGTGTTCGTGGTGGTGGTGACCTGGTCCCCGAAGCCCTCCGGGCAGTCCTCCAGCGAGATCAGCCGCACCGTGACCCGGCCGATCTGCGCGGCGTCGGGGTCCTTGACGAAGGCCCGGTGCAGGGCGCTTACGGTCTGCGCGCCGTTGACCACGCTGATGCCGGTCAGCTTGAAGTCGCCGACCTTTCCGGGGACGGCCCGCCCGACCGGCTTGATCGTCTCGCAGAGCATGGTGATGCCGTTGCTGAAGTACCAGAAGTGCTCGGGCTGTTCCAGCAGCGTGTTCTGGATCTTGATGTTGACTTCGGTCAGGTCGAGAGAGCCGCGGATGTTGCGGGCGAAGAGCCCTCGCCTGTGTTCGCCGTACAGGTCCGCGAGGTCCGGGACGGTCATGGTGCCGTAGAGCGCCTTGTACGGGGTTGACTCCTGCGCGAAGCCATCGAGCCTGACCGTGGCATCGATCTTCGGTGTCGCCGCGTCACCGAGAATCGCCCGGTGGAAGTCACGAAGATCGAGAACCTTGTAGTCGACGATCTCGTCGACCTCGTTCTGCGCCGCGACCTTCTCCTCAAGGAGCTCCCGTACCTTGGGGTCGAGAGGCGCGGTCCGCATCAGCGCCAGGACGATGGTCACCTTCGGCAGACCCAGGTCGAACGCCTGCTGGAGATCTGGCACGAGAGGCTGGAAGCGGCTGTTGAACTTCGTGTAGGCCCGGTCGAAGAGCAGGTCAAGGCCGCGGAACAGCTTGTGCACCGCCTCCTCATTGAACCCGCCCTTGCCGGTATCGCTCCACTTGGCCTGCACCAGACAGATGCGTGGCTGCGGAGCGCTGAGCTCCACCGAAATCGCGTCCACACCGCGGTCGTCCGCGCCGTCGAAGACGCACGCGGCGGCGGCCCGCGGGCCGACCTGGTGCTCGTTCTGCACGGCGAGGGCCGCGATCCCACGACTGAGGAACGCCTGCCGACGATTGTGCTCGGACGTCGATTTCGGTAGGTCTGACAGATTCAGCAGTCCGGCGTACCGCTCGTCGATGGCGTTGCGGACGTACTCGATGTGCAGCTTGCTCATGGCCTGCCTTTGCCCCCGGAACTCACTGGTGGAAGGAGGGTATAAGGCGAAGATTGGCCCCGCAGGGCTCTCCCTCGACTTTCTGCCAGCAGGAAGTGGTTCCGTGGCAAACCCGTAGGGTGCGCGGCCTGGAGGTGGCGGCGGCTGCCCGCGCGGCCCCTCATCCGCGAGGCTGTGCCTGCGTGCGCACTCTCCCGGCTACTGCGGCCACCCCTGGAGATCGCTGCCAAGTGCTCACCTACGAAGCTGCGTGTGTAGTTGGTGAAGTCGCCGTGCACGGTCGGCAGTACGCTCCGGTGATGGCGGGGGCGCACTGAAGTCTGGGACGTTGTCTCGGCGGTCGGTGGTGCTTCTGTTTTCTACGGTCAGTGGGCTTGGTCAGGCTTTTTGTTGGCGTCCGGGTTGGTGGAGGGCCTTCGCGAGACCGTGCCGAATCCGATCCGGGAAAGTGCAACGGCCTGCGTCTCCATGTGCCTTCTGGCTGTCCCGCTTGGTAAACATGCAGGTCCAAAGCGGCCTCCCGCGGGTGGGGGATTCACCTTGCGGCTTTCTGGCCCACGTATGTCCCGCAGGAGTCGATTTTGCGGGATCGGACAATTGGGATTCCGTCTGCCCGGCCATGGATATCCCCTGATCAGGGTTGTGGGGGAGTCGAGTGGTCACGGCCACGTAGCCGTATGCGTTTTGGCATGCGCAAAAAGACCCTGACCGGCGTCTCCGCTGGTCAGGGCCTTGATTTCCGGTGCCCCCGGCAGGATTCGAACCTGCGCACACGGCTCCGGAGGCCGTTGCTCTATCCCCTGAGCTACGGGGGCGTGTCGTTCGCGGCTGGCGCGGCGACGGGTTGAAGACTACCAGCTCTTCGGGGGTCCTCATGAACAGGTATTTGGCGGGTCCCGGAGCAGGTGGGCGGCGCTCAGGGGTGGGGGATCCGCGACCTGTTGCCGGCGTGCGGTGCGTCGGCTCCGGCGCCTCCTGTTCACCTTCTCGGCCCCGCCGCTTCACCCCCTCCGTCCCGCCACGCGGACTCGCCCGCCCACCCGCACCCCACGCCGCTTCGCATCCCCCGCACGGGTCAGAAGTGGGGAAAACCCGGACGCGGTCGCCGGTGCGGACCTACTCTCAAGTTGTGCCAGGCGCGACCGGTCGGGTGCTTGTTGTGGACGACAACAAGGTCATCCGGCAGCTGATCAGGGTCAATCTCGAACTAGAGGGCTTCGAGGTCGTGACCGCGGCCGATGGTGCCGAAGCCCTTGAGGTCGTTCACCAGGTCCGGCCCGATGTCGTCACACTCGACGTCGTGATGCCCCGCCTCGACGGGCTGCGTACGTCCGCGCGTCTGCGCTCCGATCCCCGTACGCGGCATCTGCCGCTGATGATCGTCAGCGCCTGCACCCAGTACGAGGTCGAGAGCGGCCTCGATGTCGGGGTCGACGCCTTCCTCGCCAAACCCTTCGAGCCCGGCGAACTCATCGGCATCGTCCGGCAGTTGATGGAGCACGGGCGCGCGTACGGCGCCGCCGACCCCGCAACCGGAACCGACGCCGGCGCCGATGAGACCCCCGAGCGCGCCGGGCGACCCTGACAGCCGTACGCCCAGGCCCGCCCCGAAACCCGTTACCGCCCCCACCCCCTTCCTCGCCTACGCTTGTCCCGTGACCGTGACCCCCGTCGACCTCTCCCGCACCGTGTGCCAAGCCGTGCGCCGTGCCGTGGACGGGGGGGAGCTGGCCGTGGCCGTGCCCGTGCGGGTTCTGGTGGAGCGGACGCGGCCCGGGGGGCGCGGGGACTACGCGACCAATGTCGCCCTTCAGCTCGCCCGTCCCGCCGGCCGACCCGCCCGTCAGGTCGCCGAGATCCTCCGGCACCGGCTCATCGGCACCCCGGGACTCGCCGGCGTCGACATCACCGGCCCCGGATTCCTCAATCTCACCCTCGACCCCACCGCCACCACCGGCCTCGTCGCCGAGATCCTGCGGCAGGGCACGCGGTACGGGTACGGGGACACCCTCGACGGTCAGGCCGGCGGCGGTCAGGTCGGCGCGCTGCCCGCCCCGCACCCGCACGGAACCCGTGCCCAAGTCATCGCCGACGCCCTGAGCAGGATCATCGCCAGCCAGAGCGGCCAGAGCGGCAGCCTCCACGAACTCCCCGGTGACGGAGACGGCGACGGCGACGAGGTCCTCCTCTGGTCCCTGCTCCACCCCGCACCGCACGACCGCCCCCACCCCCTCGCGGACCTCCTCGTGCAGCGGGAGAGCAACCCCCTCTTCCGCGTCCGGTACGCCCACTCCCGTACCCGCGCCCTCACCCGCGAAGCCGCACGCCTCGGTTTCACCAGCACTCCGGACAGCACCGAGCCCGCCGGTAGCGGCCTTCTCCAGGTCCTTGCCGAGTACCCCCTCGTCCTTCAGGCCGCCGCCCGGCATCACTCACCCGACCGCCTCGCCCGGCACCTCGTCCTGGTCGCCGACGCGTTTCTGCGGTTCCACGCCGAGGTGTCCGTGCTGCCCGTCGGGGACGAGAAACCCCTGGCCGCCCACCGTGCCCGGCTCGCGCTCGCCGAAGCCGCCGGGGCGGTGCTCGCCGGTGGCCTCGATCTGCTCGGCATGCACGCACCCGAACATCTCTGAGAGAGCGCACGACGACATGAGCCGATCCGCACACCCCGCCGGGCCCCGTCACGGGGACGTCCTGCCGGAAGGGCACTACAGCGCCCCGCCCGCCGATCTCAACGCACTCGACCCCAAGGTCTGGGCGCAGACCGTACGCCGTGGTGCCGACGGTGTCGTCACCGTCGGCGGGGTCCCGGTCACCCGGCTCGCCGAGGAGTTCGGGACACCCGCCTACTTCATGGACGAGCAGGACTTCCGCGCGCGGGCGCGGGCCTGGCGTACCGCCTTCGGCACCGGCGCCGACGTCTTCTACGCCGGGAAGGCCTTCCTCAGCCGCGCCGTCGTGCGGTGGCTGGAGGAGGAAGGGCTCAATCTCGATGTGTGCTCCGGGGGAGAACTCGTCACGGCCCTCGGTGCCGGAATGCCCGCCGAGCGCATTGCCTTTCATGGGAACAACAAGTCGTCCGAGGAAATCGAGCGTGCCGTTTCCAGTGGCGTCGGGCGGATCGTGCTCGATTCCTTTCAGGAAATCGTGCGGGTCGCGCACATCGCCGAACGGCTCGGTAAGCGGCAGCGCGTACAGATCCGGGTGACCGTCGGCGTCGAGGCGCACACGCACGAGTTCATCGCCACCGCCCACGAGGACCAGAAGTTCGGGATCGCGCTGGCCGGCGGACAGGCCGCCGAGGCCGTGCGGCGCGCCCTCAAACTCGACGGACTCGACGTCGTCGGCATCCACTCGCACATCGGCTCGCAGATCTTCGACATGGCCGGCTTCGAGGTGGCGGCCCGGCGCGTGGTCGGACTGCTCGCCCGGATCCGCGACGAACACGGCGTGGAACTCTCCGAGATCGACCTCGGCGGCGGCCTCGGTATCGCGTACACCTCGGACGACGACCCCCGCGACCCGCACGAGATCGCCAAGGCGCTCGGCGAGATCGTGGGGAGGGAGTGCGAGGCCGCCGGGTTGCGGACGCCACGGATTTCCGTGGAGCCGGGGCGGGCTGTTGTGGGTCCGACTGCTTTCACCCTCTACGAGGTCGGGACGATCAAGCCTCTGGACGGGCTGCGGACCTATGTGTCCGTCGACGGGGGGATGTCGGACAACATCCGGACGGCGTTGTACGACGCCGAGTACAGCGTCTCCCTCGTCTCCCGCGCGTCCGACGCCGAACCCATGCTCGTCCGCGTCGTCGGCAAGCACTGCGAGAGCGGCGACATCGTCGTACGGGACGCCTTCCTGCCCGCCGATCTGGCGCCCGGCGACCTCATCGCCGTACCCGCGACCGGTGCCTACTGCCGGTCCATGGCGAGCAACTACAACCACGCGCTCCGCCCGCCCGTCGTCGCCGTGCGCGACGGCGCGGCGCGTGTGATCGTGCGGCGGGAGACGGAGGAAGATCTCCTGCGCCTCGATGTCGGATAAATGAAATAGATATCTCAGGATCCGGACGGGGGATAGAAACTCCCGTCCGGTGAGTGAGACTGGTCCCACCGTAGAAGTACGAGAAGTGAGGTCGGATGATGCGTACGCGTCCGCTGAAAGTGGCGCTGCTGGGCTGTGGGGTAGTCGGCTCAGAGGTGGCGCGCATCATGACGACGCACGCCGCCGACCTCGCCGCCCGCATCGGCGCCCCGGTGGAGCTGGCGGGGGTCGCGGTGCGCCGCCCGGCCAAGGTGCGCGACGGTGTCGACCCCGCGCTGATCACCACCGACGCGACCGCCCTCGTCAAACGCGGCGACATTGACGTCGTCGTCGAGGTGATCGGGGGGATCGAGCCCGCTCGTACGCTCATCACCACCGCCTTCGCGCACGGCGCCTCCGTCGTCTCCGCCAACAAGGCGCTCCTCGCGCGGGACGGCGCCGCGCTGCACGCCGCCGCCGAGGAGCACGGGCGTGATCTGTACTACGAGGCCGCCGTCGCCGGTGCCATTCCGCTGATCCGGCCGCTGCGCGAATCCCTCGCGGGCGACAAGGTCAACCGGGTGCTCGGCATCGTGAACGGCACCACCAACTTCATCCTCGACAAGATGGACTCCACCGGCGCCGGCTACCAGGAGGCCCTGGACGAGGCCACCGCGCTCGGGTACGCGGAGGCCGATCCGACCGCCGACGTCGAGGGCTTCGACGCCGCAGCCAAGGCCGCCATCCTCGCCGGAATCGCCTTCCACACGCGCGTGCGTCTCGACGACGTCTACCGCGAGGGCATGACCGAGGTCACCGCCGCCGACTTCGCGTCGGCCAAGCGCATGGGCTGCACCATCAAACTGCTCGCCATCTGCGAGCGGGCCGCCGACGGCGGCTCCGTCACCGCGCGCGTGCACCCCGCGATGATCCCGCTCAGCCACCCGCTGGCCTCCGTGCGCGGCGCGTACAACGCCGTGTTCATCGAGGCCGACGCCGCCGGGCAGCTCATGTTCTACGGCCCCGGCGCGGGCGGCTCGCCCACCGCGTCCGCCGTACTCGGCGACCTCGTCGCGGTCTGCCGCAACAAGCTCGGCGAGGCCACGGGCCCCGGCGAGTCCGCGTACACGCGCCTGCCCGTCTCCTCGATGGGCGAGGTCGTCACGCGGTACCACATCAGCCTCGACGTGGCCGACAAGCCGGGCGTGCTCGCCCAGGTCGCGACGGTCTTCGCCGAGCACGGCGTATCGATCGACACCGTGCGCCAGCAGGGCAAGGACGGGGAGGCGTCGCTCGTCGTCGTCACCCACCGCGCGCCCGACGCCGCCCTCGGCGGCACCGTCGAAGCGCTGCGCCGACTCGACACCGTGCGGGGTGTCGCCAGCATCATGCGGGTTGAAGGAGAGTAACCAGCAATGACCCACCAGTGGCGCGGAATCATCGAGGAGTACCGGGACCGGCTGCCGGTCACCGACAGTACGCGGGTCGTGACGCTCCGCGAGGGCGGTACGCCGCTCGTGCCCGCGCAGGTGCTCTCCGAGCGCACCGGCTGTGAGGTCCACCTCAAGGTGGAGGGCGCCAACCCGACCGGGTCCTTCAAGGACCGCGGGATGACGATGGCCATCACGCGGGCCAAGGAGGAGGGCGCGCAGGCCGTCATCTGCGCCTCCACCGGCAACACGTCCGCGTCGGCCGCCGCCTACGCGGTGCGCGCCGGCATGGTCTGCGCCGTCCTGGTGCCCGACGGCAAGATCGCGCTCGGCAAGATGGGCCAGGCGCTGGTGCACGGCGCCAAGCTCCTCCAGGTCAGCGGCAACTTCGACGACTGCCTCACGCTGGCCCGCAGTCTCTCCGACAACTACCCGGTGGCGCTGGTCAATTCGGTCAACCCGGTACGGATCGAGGGCCAGAAGACGGCCGCGTTCGAGATCGTCGACGCGCTCGGCGACGCCCCCGACATCCATGTCCTGCCGGTCGGCAACGCGGGCAACATCACCGCGTACTGGAAGGGCTACCGCGAGTACGCGGCCGACGGCCCGGCGACCCGGACCCCGCGCATGTGGGGATTCCAGGCTTCCGGTTCGGCGCCCATCGTGCGTGGCGAGATCGTCAAGGATCCGTCGACCATCGCCACCGCGATCCGGATCGGCAACCCCGCGTCCTGGCAGCTCGCCCTCGCCGCGCAGGCGGAGTCGGGCGGCTTCATCGACGAGGTGACGGACCGTGAGATCCTGCGCGCCTACAAGCTGTTGGCGTCCCAGGAGGGTGTTTTCGTCGAGCCGGCGTCCGCCGCGTCCGTCGCCGGTCTGCTGAAGGCAGCCGAACAGGGCAAGGTCGACCCGGGCCAGCGCATCGTCTGCACAGTGACCGGAAACGGCCTCAAGGACCCCGAGTGGGCGGTCGCCGGAGCGCCGCCGCCGGTGACGGTACCGGTCGACGCGGTCGCGGCGGCCGAGCGGCTGGGCCTCGCGTAGCCAGGAGCCACGGAAGGGCACGGCACGACCGCCGGCCCGGTGCGAGCCGGGCCAATCGGGTATACGTGCACATCTCCACACCGGGGGTGCACGGGGGGCTTACGACACGCATCGTGCGCCTCCTGTGCGCCCTATGTCGCCACAGAACCTTCCTTCGATAGGCTGTACCGAACCCGCCCGCCGCATATGCCGCGGTGCCGCCTGCTTGCGGCCTCCGGGTATTCCGTACGTGGTGCAAGTCTGAAGAAAATCACGCAGCTCAAGGAGAGTCATCGAGCGATGGCCGGTCCCGCGTTCCGCGCCGCCGCCGTCCGAGTGCGCACCCCCGCCACCAGCGCCAACCTCGGACCGGGCTTCGACGCCCTCGGCCTGTCCCTGGGGCTCTACGACGACGTCGTCGTGCGGGTGGCCGACTCCGGGCTGCACGTCGACATCGCCGGCGAGGGTGGCGACACCCTCCCGCGCGACGAGAACCACCTGCTCGTACGGTCCCTGCGCACCGCCTTCGACCTGCTCGGCGGACAGCCGCGCGGCCTGGAGGTCGTCTGCGCCAACCGCATCCCGCACGGCCGGGGCCTCGGCTCCTCGTCGGCCGCGATCTGCGCCGGCATCGTCGCCGCGCGCGCCGTGACCATAGGCGGCGACAGCAGGCTCGACGACAGTGCCCTGCTGGAACTCGCCACCGAGATCGAGGGCCACCCCGACAATGTCGCGGCCTGTCTGCTCGGCGGATTCACGCTCTCCTGGATGGAGGGCGGCGCGGCCCGCGCGATCAGGATGGAGGCCGCCGAATCCATCGTTCCGGTGGTTTTCGTACCGGGCAGACCCGTACTCACCGAAACCGCCCGCGGACTGCTGCCGCGTACCGTCCCGCATGTGGACGCCGCCGCCAACGCGGGCCGGGCCGCCCTGCTCGTCGAGGCCCTGACCAGGCGCCCCGAGCTGCTGCTGCCCGCCACCGAGGACCGACTGCACCAGGACTACCGCGCTCCCGCCATGCCGGAGAGCGCCGCCCTGGTGGAGCGGCTGCGCGCGGACGGTGTCCCCGCGGTGATCTCCGGCGCGGGCCCCACGGTCCTCGCCCTCGTCGACGACCACGCGGCCGACAAGGTCGCCCGACTGGCGGGCGAGGGGTGGGCGGCGAACCGGCTGGCCCTCGACGCCGCGGGAGCGAGCGTGCTGCCGCTCGCGCCCTTCAGCGTCCAGTAGACGGCCACTGGATACATGCGGTTGCCGGATTTCGAGAGGGGGAATGTTTGTTGGATCCGGTAGTGTTAACCTCAAGTCTGCACCCGACCCCACCATGGCGAGGTGCTTCGTGTCCCCGTCCGGGACGACCATCCTTCCGGGAGCCTCCCAAACCGCTACTCGTGTGGCATTGAGCGGTCTGTCGAGCACGCTCCGGAACCGGCGAGACCGAGCCGCGTGACACATAAACCCGTGGCACGGCTCCGGGAATCGCCATCACCAGATATGTCTTCCGCCGTTGGCGGACCACCGCCCCGGTGCGGTCCACACCACAAGGACCGAAGCCGGACAGCACAACCGGTCGCCGAGCCAGACAGGCCGACGTCCGCTCCAGGGAAGGACCCTTCGTGAGCGACACCACCGATCTGATGGGCGTGACTGCCGACAGCACGGTCGATACCGCTGCCGCGCCCGCCACGGACGCCACTGCCGCGCCTGCCACCGGTGCTTCGGCCGGAACCCGGCGGCGCCGCGGAACCGGCCTCGACGGCATGGTGCTGGCCGAGCTGCAGCAGGTCGCATCGGGCCTCGGGATCAGGGGCACCGCGCGGATGCGCAAGAGCCAGCTGATCGAGGTCATCAAGGAGGCGCAGGCGGGCTCCGGCTCCGCCCCGGCGAAGAGCGCCGACGCCCCCGCCGAGGCCAAGCCCAAGCGCCGGGCCACCTCGAAGGCCCGTACCGGCGACGACGCCGCCGCGACCGACAAGTCCGCTGCCACCAAGGCCGCCAGGGCCACCAAGGCGGACACCGCGCAGGCCGACGGCGCCGCCAAGGCCACCACGAGCGACAACGGCGCGGCCCCGTCCGACGGCGCCGCCCAGGCCGTCGCCCAGCAGCAGATCGACATCCCCGGCCAGCCCGCCAGCGACGACGCCCCCGCGGGCGAGCGCCGCCGGCGCCGGGCCACCGCCGACGCGGGCAGCCCCGAGACGGTGACCGCCGAGGCGAAGGACGCCGCTCGCGACGGGTCCGACGGCAGGGGCGACGGCTCCGACGGCAATGCGGAGGGCCGCCGGGACCGCCGTGACCGCAGGGACCGTGGCGAGCGCGGCGACCGGGGCGAGCGCGGCCGTGACCGGGACCGCCGGGGCAAGGGCGACGACCAGCAGGGCCAGCAGGGCGGCGGCAGCCAGCAGCGCCAGCAGCAGGGCGGCGGCCGTCAGGACCGCCAGGACCGCAACACGGGCCCCCAGGACGACTTCGACGACGACGGCAGCCGTCGCGGCCGTCGCGGGCGCTACCGGGACCGGCGCGGCCGGCGCGGCCGTGAGGACGTCAGCGAGCCGCAGGTCACCGACGACGACGTCCTGATCCCCGTCGCGGGCATCCTGGACATCCTCGACAACTACGCGTTCATCCGGACCTCGGGCTACCTCCCGGGCCCCAACGACGTGTACGTGTCCCTCGCCCAGGTCCGCAAGAACGGCCTGCGCAAGGGCGACCACGTCACCGGCGCGGTCCGCCAGCCCAAGGAAGGCGAGCGGCGCGAGAAGTTCAACGCGCTCGTCCGCCTGGACTCCGCGAACGGCATGGCGGCCGAATCCGGGCGCGGGCGCCCGGAGTTCAACAAGCTGACCCCGCTCTACCCGCAGGACCGGCTCCGTCTGGAGACCGACCCGGGCGTGCTGACCACGCGGATCATCGACCTCGTGTCGCCGATCGGCAAGGGCCAGCGCGGTCTGATCGTGGCCCCGCCGAAGACCGGTAAGACCATGATCATGCAGGCGATCGCGAACGCGATCACGCACAACAACCCCGAGTGCCACCTGATGGTCGTCCTCGTCGACGAGCGTCCGGAAGAGGTCACCGACATGCAGCGGTCGGTGAAGGGCGAGGTCATCTCCTCGACCTTCGACCGCCCCGCCGAGGACCACACCACGGTCGCCGAACTGGCCATCGAGCGCGCCAAGCGCCTGGTCGAGCTGGGTCACGACGTGGTCGTCCTGCTGGACTCCATCACCCGTCTGGGCCGCGCCTACAACCTGGCGGCGCCCGCCTCCGGACGCATCCTGTCCGGTGGTGTCGACTCGACCGCGCTGTACCCGCCGAAGCGCTTCTTCGGTGCCGCGCGCAACATCGAGGACGGCGGCTCGCTGACCATCCTGGCCACCGCGCTCGTCGAGACCGGCTCGCGCATGGACGAGGTCATCTTCGAGGAGTTCAAGGGCACCGGCAACGCCGAGCTGAAGCTCGACCGGAAGCTCGCCGACAAGCGGATCTTCCCGGCGGTGGACGTCGACGCGTCCGGTACGCGTAAGGAAGAGATCCTGCTCGGCAGCGACGAACTCGCCATCACCTGGAAGCTGCGCCGAGTGCTGCACGCCCTCGACCAGCAGCAGGCGATCGAACTGCTCCTGGACAAGATGAAGCAGACCAAGTCGAACGCCGAGTTCCTGCTCCAGATCCAGAAGACGACGCCGATGCCGGGCAACGGCAACGACTGACGCCTTGGCGTGCGTTTCGCGCTAAGCACGGCACAGTAAGTACGGCACAGGGCCGCCCCCGCTCACTCCGGTGACGGGGGCGGCCCTGTGCCGTGCCCGGGGAGTGGCTACGGGGCTGGGCGACGGGGCTGGGCGACGGGGTGTCCGTGCCGCGCTGTACGATCGCGGCTCTTCGAACACACCATGGACGTGGGGGGAATTGCATGCGAACAACAGAGTCCGGAGGCCGGCACAGACGCCGGTTCAACCGGATCGTCCCGGCCGCCGCTGCCGTACTGGCGCTGCTCGGCGGCGGCTTCTTCGCCGTCACCTCGTACGCCGGTGAGACCGGCACCGACACACCCACCGGCGAGGTCGTCAAGCCGCCGCCCGGCGCGACCACCGCCACCGGCACCGAGGGACCCAGCGCCTCACCGCGCATCATCGGCGGCTCCAACAGCGCCGCCTCCTGGATGGTCCAGCTCGTCTACGACGACCCGGAGTACGGCTCGTACTTCGTCTGCGGCGGCACCCTGGTCGCGCCCAACAAGGTCCTCACCGCCGCGCACTGCCTGCACGACGAGTTCGGCAACCGGCAGGACTGGGGCCGGTACGGCCGCGTCGCCGTCGGCACCAGTGTCAGCGTCACCCAGGAGCACTCCGGGACGTTCGTCGACGTCACCCGTAGCTGGGTCCGCGACACCTACGACCCGGACACCTTCACCAACGACATCGCGCTGCTGACCCTCGCCAAGCCCGTCGCGCAGACGACGCTGGAGCTGGCCCGGCCGAGCGACAGCGCGCTGTACGCGGCCGGCACCAAGGCCACCGCGTACGGCTGGGGTCTGACCAGCTCGGACGAGGACACCGCCGAGATCGCGGCGCAGCTCCAGAAGGTGACGCTGCCGCTGAACTCGGACGCGGCCTGCGCCGAGAACCTGGACCCCTTCTTCACGCCCGGCGGCTCGATGATCTGCGCCGGACAGCTCGGCACCGGCGACGACAGCACCGGGAAGACCACCTGCCCCGGCGACTCGGGCGGCCCGCTCGTCGTCAACAACAAGGTCGTCGGCGTGGTGTCCTGGGGCATCAGCATGGGCAAGCAGGTGTGCAACGTCGCGGGCACCTACGAGGCGTTCACGAAGGTCTCCTCCTACGAGTCCAAGGTCCGCCCCCGGATCGACGACACCGACCTCAGCCGCAACGGCAAGGCCGACCTCTTCGTCCGCGCGGCCTCCGGCGGCAAGGGGTACGTCAAGGAGTCGACCGGGAACGGATTCGCCGCCCGGAAGTCGATGACGGGTTCCTGGAGCGCGTACAACCTCGTGCTGCAGACGGATCTCAACCGTGACGGGTACCAGGACTTCATCATCCGGCGGCGGTCCGACGGCGCGGTCTTCTGGCGGCACCGGACCGCGTCGAGCGCGACGTACAAGGACACGAAGATCGCGAGTGACTGGTCGACGCGGAAGTTCACCGTGGCGCCCGGCGATGTCACCGGGGACCGCTTCCCCGATCTGCTCTCCGTGACCTCCGGCGGCACGCTGTACGTGTACCCGGGCAACGGTGACGGCACCTTCGGCGCCCGGATCACCGCCGGAAAGGGCTACCAGGTCTACAACTCGCTGCGCGGCCACGGAGACTTCACCGGGGACGGCCGCACCGATCTGATCGCCCGTGGCAGCGGCGGCAAGGTCTACCTGCTCAAGGGCACCGGCAAGGCGTCCGCGCTCTTCGAGAAGGGGCTCCAGGTCCGCACCTGGGACGGGTACAACGCCTTCGCGGCCCCGGGTGACGTCACCGGCGACGGAAAGGCCGACTTCGTGGCCCGTACGCCCGGCGGAACGCTGTATCTGTACCCGGGCACCGGAAAGGCGTCGGGAGAGATCTTCGCCACACGGATAAAGATCGGCACCGGTTACCAGCAGTACAACATCTTCGGCTGAAACCGCAGGTGAGGGCCCTGCCCTCGCGGTGAGTGGCAACGCACTGTGACCATCCCTTCACCAGGATGGTCACAGTGCGTCATGGAACTCTGCTGGTCGCGCGTGCGTCTGACCCAAGGACGAACCACTGTCCGGAAGCGATGTCGCACCGCAAGCCCGACCCTGAAGAGAGCAGGGCAGCCGACCGCACGAGGACCGAGGAGCCCATGTCGGAGTCCGACGAGACCACGCCAGGCGTCACACCCGATCCCGCACCCCGGGGCAGGGGCAGGCGCCGCAAGCCGCGCAGCAAGCGCCGCAAGGCCCTGCTGATCACGGCCTGGACCGCGGCAGCCGTCGTCGTCCTCGGCGGCTCGGGCCTCGGGTACGTGTACGTCAAGCTCAACGGCAACATCAAGGGCATCGACATCAACGCGGCCCTGGGCACCCACCGGCCGAAGAACGTGAACAACGGCTCCATGGACATCCTGGTCCTCGGCTCCGACTCCCGCTCCGGCGCCAACGCCGAGTACGGCAGCGACCAGGGCGGCGGCGCCCGCTCCGACACCGCGATGGTGATCCACGTCTACAAGGGCCACAAGAAGGCCAGCGTCGTCTCCATACCGCGCGACACCCTCGTCACCCGGCCCGACTGCACCGACGACAAGGGCAACGACGTGCCGGGCGGGACCCGCGAGATGTTCAACACGGCGTACGAGGTCGGCGGCCCCGCCTGCGCGGTCAAGACCGTCGAGGAGATGTCCGGCATCCGCATGGACCACTACATCGAGGTCGACTTCACGGGCTTCAAGAAGCTCATCGACACGCTCGGTGGCGTCGACATCACCACGAGTCAGGCCATCAACGACCCGAAGAGCCACCTCGACCTCAAGCCCGGCACCCACACGCTCAACGGCGAGGAAGCGCTCGGCCTGGTCCGCACCCGGCACGGCGTCGGCGACGGCAGCGACCTCGGCCGCATCCAGCTCCAGCAGGCGTTCATCAAGGCCCTGATCAAGCAGATCAAGGACGTCGGCGTCTTCACCAGCCCGAAGAAGCTCTACGACCTCGCCGACACCGCCACGAGCACCGTCACCACCGACTCCGACCTCGACTCGGTCAACCAGCTCGTGGGCTTCGCCGGCGGCCTGTCGAAGATCGACTCGCAGGACATGACCATGATCACGATGCCGGTGCAGTACGACACGGTCGACCCCAACCGCGTCGTCCCGCTGGAGAAGCAGGACGCACAGGTCTGGGACGCCCTGCGGGCCGACCAGCCCATCCCCGCCTCCGCCACGCAGGGCTCCGCGGGCGACAAGGGCACCGCGGGCCAGGTGGTGACCGGCGCCTGACCCGCGCCTGACCCGCGCGTGGCGGCGCACACCGGCGCACGCGGAACCACCCGGGAATACAATCGCCCGCCCCCCGGTTTTGGGGATACGGCCAGTCCTGGCAGACTGGTCCGTCGGCCCCGGTTCACGTCCCGCATCCCGCGGCGGCGACCCGGCGCCCTCCCGAACCTAGGAGACACCCTTGAAGCGCGACATCCACCCCCAGTACTTCGAGACCCAGGTGAGCTGCACCTGTGGCGCCTCGTTCACCACCCGCAGCACGATCGAGGCCGGTTCCATCCGCGCCGAGGTCTGCTCCGAGTGCCACCCGTTCTACACGGGCAAGCAGAAGATCCTCGACACCGGTGGCCGTGTGGCCCGCTTCGAGGCCCGCTTCGGCAAGGCTGCTGCCGGCTCCAAGAAGTAGCGAGCCCCTGCGCCGGTCCTCGGCCGCCCTCACCGGGCGGACCCGGGACCGGCGTTTTTGGTCGCTCCCCCCGCACCCCGGGGGCCGGGGACCCACCCCCGTACCGCACCAGCCCTTTCGTACGCAGATCAGGAGCCCGGAGATGTTCGAGGCGGTCGAGGAACTCATCGGCGAACACGCCGACCTGGAGAAAAAGCTCGCCGACCCCGCGGTCCACGCCGACCAGGCCAACGCCCGCAAGCTGAACAAGCGCTACGCGGAGCTGACCCCGATCGTCACCGCGTACCGCTCCTGGAAGCGGACCGGCGAGGACATCGTGACGGCCCGCGAGTTCGCCGCGAGCGACCCGGACTTCGCCGCCGAGGTCAAGGACCTGGAACGGCAGCGCGACGACCTAACCGACAGGCTCCGGCTGCTGCTCGTCCCGCGCGACCCCAGCGACGACAAGGACGTCATCCTGGAGGTCAAGGCGGGCGCGGGCGGCGACGAGTCGGCGCTGTTCGCCGGCGACCTGCTGCGCATGTACCTGCGGTACGCCGAGCGCGTCGGCTGGAAGACCGAGATCATCGACGCCACCGAGTCCGAGCTGGGCGGCTACAAGGACGTCCAGGTCGCCGTGAAGACCAAGGGCGGCCAGGGTGCCACGGAGCCGGGACAGGGCGTCTGGGCCCGCCTGAAGTACGAGGGCGGGGTGCACCGCGTGCAGCGGGTGCCCGCGACCGAGTCCCAGGGCCGTATCCACACCTCCGCGGCCGGAGTCCTGGTGACGCCGGAGGCCGAGGAGATCGACGTCGAGATCAACCCCAACGATCTGCGGATCGACGTCTACCGGTCGTCGGGGCCCGGCGGGCAGTCCGTCAACACCACGGACTCCGCCGTACGCATCACACACATTCCCACCGGAGTCGTCGCTTCCTGCCAGAACGAGAAGAGCCAGTTGCAGAACAAGGAGCAGGCGATGCGTATCCTGCGCTCCAGGCTCCTCGCGGCGGCCCAGGAAGAGGCGGAGAAGGAGGCGGCGGACGCCCGGCGCAGCCAGGTCCGCACGGTCGACCGGTCCGAGAAGATCCGTACGTACAACTTCCCGGAGAACCGCATCTCGGACCACCGCGTCGGATTCAAGGCGTACAACTTGGACCAGGTGCTCGACGGTGACCTCGACGCGGTCATCCAGGCGTGCGTGGATGCGGACTCCGCTGCGAAGCTCGCGTAGCGCAACAGTGGTCGGCCGGTGACTGACTGCCGGCCGTGTGTGGCTGGTCGCGCAGTTCCCCGCGCCCCTGGAGGGGCGCGGGGCGCCCTGTAGTACACGACAAAAGAAACCAGCTCAGTCCCGGAGGACCAGGCGTGCAGCAACAATTTGGGGGGCGGCCCCAAAACCCCCGCAGTGTGCTGCTCGCTGAAGTGGCTCAGGCCACCCAGCGGCTCGCGGATGCCGGTGTGCCCTCGCCGCGCAACGACGCCGAGGAACTCGCCGCGTTCGTGCACGGCGTCAAGCGGGGCGAGCTGCACACCGTCAAGGACGCGGACTTCGACGCCCGGTACTGGGAGACGATCGCCCGTCGCGAGGCCCGCGAACCGCTCCAGCACATCACCGGGCGCGCGTTCTTCCGGTATCTGGAACTCCAGGTCGGGCCCGGAGTGTTCGTGCCCCGGCCGGAGACCGAGTCCGTGGTCGGCTGGGCCATAGATGCCGTGCGCGCCATGGACGTCGTGGAACCGCTCATCGTGGACCTGTGCACCGGCTCCGGCGCCATCGCGCTCGCCATGGCCCAGGAGGTGCCCCGCTCCCGGGTGCACGCCGTCGAGCTGTCCGAGGACGCGCTCGTATGGACCCGTAAGAACGCCGCGGGCTCCCGGGTCACCGTGCACCAGGGTGACGCGCTGAGCGCCCTGCCCGAACTCACGGGCCAGGTCGACCTGGTGATCTCCAACCCGCCGTACATCCCGCTCACCGAGTGGGAGTACGTCGCCCCCGAGGCCCGCGACCACGATCCCGAACTCGCCCTGTTCTCCGGCGAGGACGGCCTCGACACCATCCGCGGTCTCGAACGCACCGCACACCGCCTGCTCCGCCCCGGTGGCATCGTCGTGGTCGAACACGCCGACACCCAGGGCGGCCAGGTGCCGTGGATCTTCAACGAGGAGGCGGGCTGGGCCGACGCGGCCGATCACCCCGACCTCAACAACCGGCCCCGCTTCGCGACCGCGCGCAAGGCGCTCCCGTGACGCCCCGGCCACACACCCCGACCCCGTACGCGCACGAGGAGGACCGCTAGATGGCACGGCGATACGACACCAACGACGCGACCGACCGCACCACCGGTCTGCGTGAAGCCGCGTCCGCCGTCCGCCGCGGCGAACTGGTCGTGCTGCCCACGGACACCGTCTACGGCATCGGGGCCGACGCGTTCAGCTCCGAGGCCGTCGCCGATCTCCTGGACGCCAAGGGCCGGGGCCGCTCCATGCCCACGCCCGTCCTCATCGGCTCCCCGAACACGCTGCACGGACTGGTCACCGACTTCTCCGAGATGGCCTGGGAACTGGTCGACGCGTTCTGGCCCGGCGCCCTCACCATCGTCGCCCGGCACCAGCCGTCCCTCCAGTGGGACCTCGGCGACACCCGCGGCACCGTCGCCATCCGGATGCCGCTGCACCCCGTCGCCATCGAACTCCTCACCGAGGTCGGCCCGATGGCCGTCTCGTCGGCGAACCTCACCGGGCACCCGTCGCCCGAGGACTGCGACGCCGCGCAGGGCATGCTCGGCGACTCCGTCTCCGTGTACCTGGACGGCGGTCCGACGCCGGGCATCGTGCCCTCGTCCATCGTCGACGTCACCGGGAAGGTGCCGGTGCTGCTGCGCGCAGGGGCGCTCGACGCGGACGAGCTGCGCAAGGTGGTACCCGACCTTGAGGTGGCCAATTGACGGCGCCCCAGGGGCGTGGCATAGGCACCGGGGGCAGTAGGTACACCGAGTACACCGGGCACGGAAACACCTTCCGGATCCTCCACGTCAGCACC
This sequence comes from Streptomyces sp. NPDC091292, assembly GCF_044757265.1. Taxonomy (NCBI): domain Bacteria; kingdom Bacillati; phylum Actinomycetota; class Actinomycetes; order Kitasatosporales; family Streptomycetaceae; genus Streptomyces; species Streptomyces sp. NPDC091292. Next base: position 38,720 of record NZ_JBIVUQ010000022.1, read on the forward strand.
GGCAACGTATGCCGCTCGCCGATCACCGAGCGGCTGACCCGTCATGCCCTGGCGGACCGGCTCGGTGATCCGACGGGCGGTGGCGTCGTCGTGGAGAGCGCCGGGACCTGGGGGCACGAAGGGGCGCCCATGGAGGCCAACGCGGAGGCGGTCCTCGCGGACTTCGGTGCGGATGCCGCCGGGTTCGTGGGGCGTGAGCTGCTGGACGAGCATGTGATCAGGGCCGACCTCGTGCTGACCGCGACGCGGGACCACCGGGCGCAGGTCATCTCGATGGGGCATTCGGCCGGGTTGCGGACGTTCACGCTCAAGGAGTTCACGCGGCTGGTGCGGGCCATAGATCCCGCGACGCTGCCGGATCCCCTCGGGGACGGGGTGGTGGAGCGGGCGCGGGCCCTGGTGCGGGCCGCTGCCGCGTTGCGCGGGTGGCTGCTGGCACCCAGTGTCGAAGCGGACGAGGTGTACGACCCGTACGGGGCGCCGCTCACCTTTTTCCGGTCGGTGGGGGACGAGATCCATGAGGCGCTGGATCCCGTTGTCACCGCGCTGACGGGTGTACCTGCGCGTACGTGACCGTCCAGGGCCCGGGTTTTCCGTTGCCGACAGGTGAACGTCCATATCGGGATACATTGGACAATATGGACGTGGTGCTGCGGGAAGACCCCGAGATGGCCGCGGTTCTCGCCGGGGAGGCCGAGCGGCAGGCGACCTCGCTTCAGTTGATCGCCGCGGAGAACTTCGTCTCGCCCGCCGTGCTCGCCGCCCTCGGATCGCCGCTGGCCAACAAGTACGCCGAGGGCTATCCCGGCGCCCGGCACCACGGCGGCTGCGAGATCGTCGACGCCGCCGAGCGGATCGCCGTCGACCGCGCCAAGGCCCTGTTCGGCGCCGAGCACGCCAATGTCCAGCCGCACTCCGGATCCTCCGCCGTCCTCGCGGCGTACGCGGCGCTGCTGCGGCCCGGGGACACCGTCCTCGCGATGGGCCTGCCGTACGGCGGTCACCTCACGCACGGCTCGCCCGCGAACTTCTCCGGGCGCTGGTTCGACTTCGTCGGCTACGGCGTCGACCCGAAGACGGGGCTCATCGACTACGACGAGGTCCGCGAGCTGGCCGCCGCCCACCGCCCGAAGGCCGTGGTGTGCGGCTCCATCTCCTACCCCCGCCATATCGACTACGAAGCGTTCCGCGCCGTCGCCGACGAGGCCGGCGCCCATCTGATCGCGGACGCCGCCCACCCCATCGGCCTGGTCGCCGGGGGAGCGGCGCCCAACCCCGTCCCGTACGCCGATGTCGTCTGCGCGACCACGCACAAGGTGCTGCGCGGGCCGCGCGGCGGGATGCTGCTGTGCCGGGGGGAGCTGGCGGAACGGGTCGACCGGGCCGTTTTCCCGTTCACGCAGGGTGGTGCGCAGATGCACACCATCGCCGCGAAGGCCATCGCGTTCGGCGAGGCGGCGACCCCCGCGTTCGCCGCGTACGCCCATCAGGTGGTCGCCAACGCGCGCGTGCTCGCCGCCGGGCTGGCCGCCGAGGGACTGGACGTGATCACCGGCGGTACGGACACGCATCTGCTGACCGTGGACCCGGCGCCGCTCGGCGTGGACGGCAGGGCGGCGCGGGAGCGGCTGGGCGCGGCCGGGCTGGTGCTGGACACCTGCGGGCTGCCGTACGTCACCCCGGCCCCCGGAGCCCCGCTCGGACTGCGGCTCGGTACCGCCGCCGTCACCACCCAGGGCATGGGCGAGGCGGAGATGGCACGGATCGCGGTGCTGCTCGGGGCGGTGCTGCGCAAGGAGACGGAGAGTGGAACGGCCCGTTCCGAAGTGTGGGATCTCACGGTGAGATTTCCCCCGTATCCCGGATAAGACGGGTCCGCCGCGCGAAGCCGGACAGCTTCCCGTGCAACCATGCTCGCTACCCGGAAGTCCCCAACCATATGCACGCGAAGCTAGGCTGTGGGGCTGAGATGGCCAGCGAGACCTGTGGGGAAGCCCGTGCGTGAATATCTGCTGACGCTGTGCGTCACGGCCGCGGTGACCTATCTGCTGACCGGGCCGGTGCGGAAGTTCGCGATCGTGGCCGGCGCGATGCCCGAGATCAGAGCGCGCGACGTGCACCGCGAGCCGACGCCGAGGCTCGGCGGTATCGCCATGTTCTTCGGTCTGTGCGCCGGTCTGCTGGTCGCCGACCACCTGACCAACCTCAACGAGGTCTTCGAGACGTCGAACGAGCCCCGGGCGCTGCTCTCCGGCGCCGCCCTGATCTGGCTGATCGGGGTGCTCGACGACAAGTTCGAGATCGACGCGCTGATCAAGCTCGGCGGCCAGATGATCGCCGCGGGCGTCATGGTCATGCAGGGCCTGACGATCCTGTGGCTGCCCATCCCCGGTGTCGGCAATGTGGCGCTGACCTCCTGGCAGGGCACCCTGCTCACGGTCGCGCTCGTGCTGATCACCATCAACGCCGTGAACTTCGTGGACGGCCTCGACGGCCTCGCCGCGGGCATGGTGTGCATCGCGGCGACGGCGTTCTTCATGTACGCGTACCGCATCTGGTACGGCTACGGCCTGGAGGCCGCCGCCCCCGCGACCCTCTTCGCGGCGATCCTGATGGGCATGTGCCTGGGGTTCCTGCCGCACAACATGCATCCCGCGCGGATCTTCATGGGCGACTCGGGCTCCATGCTCATCGGTCTGGTGCTGGCCGCCGGTGCCATCTCGATCACCGGCCAGGTCGACCCCGACGCGATGTCGCTGTTCGCCGGGTCGGTGCGGGAGGGTGTGCACCAGACGGTGCCCGTCTACATCCCGCTGATCCTGCCGCTGACGATCATCGCGGTCCCGGCCGCCGACCTGATCCTGGCGATCGTGCGGCGCACCTGGCGCGGTCAGTCGCCGTTCGCGGCCGACCGGGGCCACCTGCACCACCGGCTCCTGGAGATCGGCCACTCGCACAGCCGGGCCGTCCTGATCATGTACTTCTGGTCCGCGCTGATCGCCTTCGGCGCCCTCGCGTACTCGGTGAACTCGGCGTCCATGTGGATCGTGCTCGCGGTCGTCGCCCTCAGCGCGGTCGGCCTGGTGCTGCTCCTGCTGCCCCGCTTCACCCCGCGCGCACCCCGCTGGGCCGACCGCCTGGTGCCGCCGCGCTACCGGCGCAGCGGCGCCCTGGAGCCCGAACTCGCCCCCGCCGACGGGGAGTCGGGCGAAGAGGCCGCCGAGCGGCCGACACCGGTCACGGCGGGCGTCGGCGCCACGGCGGCCAACGGCGCCGGTGCGGTGAACGGTTCGATGAACGGATCGGGTACGAACGGCTCCGCGCCCGTGAACGGTGTCCGGGCGAACGGCGTCAACGGCGCTACCGCGATCGGTTCCCGTTCGAGGTTCCTCGATCGCCGTAGGGCCGGCAGCTCACGTTGATCTCGGTTCGGTCACGGCGTGAGCCGGGGGAGAAACGGCTCCAATACCAGACAAGTTGGCCCCCGTACTGCACAGACGGGCGCATTAACTCTCACGTGTGACAGTCAGCACACTTCACAGGTAAAGACCTCATCAAATAGTTTGTGATACCGTTCACGAGATCCCAGGAGAGAGCCGAAGGACCCTAGTACGACGGTCCATTGGCATCAGGGCCGCTCACTCCCCGGGTCTACGCTCGTCCATGACGACACCCTGCCCCCATCCAGCAAGCGGAGTTGCCGCCATGCCGTCCAATGACGCCCGGACACTTCTTCAGGCCGCTGTGCCCACAGCCGCTGTCGGCGCCATCGCCGCCGTCATCAGCGCCGTGGCCGCCGGCGGCAAAGGAGCGCTCGGAGCCGTCGTCGCGACGGTGATCGTGGTGCTGTTCATGGGCATCGGACTTGTCGTGCTGGAACGTACCGCCAAGTCCCTCCCGCACCTTTTCCAGGCCATGGGTCTGATGCTCTACGCCACCCAGATCCTGCTGCTCTTCGTCTTCGTGGCCATGTTCAAGGACACCACGCTGTTCAGCGGCAAGACGTTCGCGCTCACCCTGGTCGCCGCGACCCTCGCCTGGATCGCGGCCCAGACCCGTGCCCATCTCAAGGCCAAGATCCTCTATGTCGAACCCGAGTCCTCGAAGGGCGAGCAGCCCCAGAAGACGGGGTCCTCGTCGTGAGAGGTAGGGCCGGGATAAAGGCACGTTCGGGACCCTGCTATCGTCCGGTTCCAACTGCGGCACTGCGGGCGCGGGCATCCGAGCTGACGCCTGCCCCAGCGCGAGGCTCGATGCCCAGCCGCCGCCCTCACATCCGTAACACCAGTCCAGTGCCGAACCGCGGCTGCGCGCCGCGCCGACACAACGAGGTTGCCGTACCCATGCGCCACGCTGAAGGAGCCCGCGGTGAGTGCTGACCCGACGCAGGTGCTCGCCTTCGAGACCGACTGCCACATCTTCGACGGCTGTGGCTTCCCGGCTCCCGGCCTGCACTCGTTCCTGTTCGAACCCCTCTGGGGCGACCCGGACAGCAACCTGTACTTCAACAAGCCGATGCTCCTCGCGCTGCTCGGCTCGATCATCATCGTCGGGTTCTTCTGGGCCGCGTTCCGCAAGCCCAAGGTCGTCCCGGGCAAGCTCCAGATGGTCGCCGAGGCGGGCTACGACTTCGTCCGGCGCGGCATCGTCTACGAGACCATCGGCAAGAAGGAAGGCGAGAAGTACGTTCCGCTCGTCGTCTCCCTCTTCTTCTTCGTCTGGATGATGAACGTTTGGTCGATCATCCCGGTGGCCCAGTTCCCGGTGACGTCGATCATCGCGTACCCGATCGTCCTCGCCCTGATCGTCTACGTGCTGTGGGTGTCCCTCACCTTCAAGCGGCACGGTTTCGTGGGCGCGTTCAAGAACTTCACCGGCTACGACAAGTCACTCGGCGCGGTCCTGCCGCTCGCCATGCTGATCGAGTTCTTCTCGACCCTGCTCGTGCGGCCCTTCACCCACGCCGTCCGACTCTTCGCGAACATGTTCGCCGGTCACACCCTGCTGCTGCTCTTCACGATCGCCAGCTGGTACCTGCTGAACGGCCTCGGCATCGCCTACGCCGGTGTCTCCTTCGTCATGGTGCTCGTGATGACCGCGTTCGAGCTGTTCATCCAGGCGCTTCAGGCTTATGTGTTCGTGCTCCTGACCTGCACCTTCATCCAGGGTGCCCTCGCCGAGCAGCACTGAGCCCCCCGAATCACGACCCCGCAGTCGTCCGGTGGCCAACCCCCATCGGTCCGTAAAGAAAAGGAAGAACTGGCATGTCCCAGACCCTTGCCGCTGTCTCCGGCTCGCTCGGCTCCATCGGTTACGGCCTCGCTGCCATCGGCCCCGGCGTCGGCGTCGGCATCATCTTCGGTAACGGCACCCAGGCCCTCGCCCGGCAGCCCGAGGCCGCCGGTCTGATCCGCGCCAACCAGATTCTCGGCTTCGCCTTCTGTGAGGCGCTCGCCCTCATCGGCCTGGTCATGCCGTTCGTCTACGGCACGTGATCACTGATTCACGAACAGCCCACTAGACGAAAGGCACTGATATGAGCCAGCTGCTCACGATCGCGGCCGGGGAGATGGAAAACCCCCTCGTTCCGCCGATTCCCGAGCTTGTCATCGGCCTGCTCGCCTTCGTCATCGTCTTCGGCCTCCTCGCCAAGAAGCTCCTCCCGAACATCAACAAGGTTCTGGACGAGCGTCGCGAGGCCATCGAGGGCGGGATGGAGACGGCCGAGGCGGCCAAGACCGAGGCGCAGAGCGTGCTTGAGCAGTACAAGGCTCAGCTCGCCGAGGCCCGGCACGAGGCCGCGCGCCTGCGTCAGGACGCGCAGGAGCAGGGCGCCGCGCTCATCGCCGAGATGCGCGCGGAAGGCCAGCGGCAGCGTGACGAGATCGTCGCCGCCGGTCACACCCAGATCGAGGCCGACCGCAAGGCCGCGGCCCAGGCGCTGCGCCAGGACGTGGGCCAGCTGGCCACCGAACTGGCCGGCAAGCTCGTCGGCGAGTCCCTTGAGGACCACGCCCGGCAGAGCCGCACCATCGACCGGTTCCTCGACGAGCTTGACGTGAAGGCCGAGGCGGCCCGGTGACGTCCGACACAACGGTGCACGGCGCGAGCCGTGAGGCCCAGGCAGCGGCGAAGGAACGTCTCGACGCGCTCACGGACAGCACGTCCGTGGACAGCGCGACGCTGGCCGGGGAACTGGCCGCCGTCACCGCGCTGCTCAACCGCGAGGTCTCTCTGCGTCGGGTCCTGACCGACCCGGCGCAGTCCGGCGACGCCAAGGCGGACCTCGCGGCCCGGCTGTTCGGCGGTCAGGTGGGCGGCCCGGCCGTCGACCTGGTCTCCGGCATGGTCCGCGCCCGCTGGTCGCGCTCGCGTGACCTCGTGGACACCCTGGAAGAGCTGGCGGACATCGCCGACCTGACCGCGGCACAGCAGGCGGGCAAGCTCGACGACGTCGAGGACGAACTGTTCCGCTTCGGCCGGATCGTCTCGTCGGACACCGGGCTGCGCGCCGCGCTCACCGATCGCGCCGCGACCGCCGCCGCCAAGACCGAGCTGCTGCGCACGCTGCTCGGTGGCCGCGCACAGGACGTGACCACCCGGCTCGTCGTCCGCCTCGTGACCCAGCCCCGAGGACGTAGCCTGGAGGGGGGACTGGAGTCCCTGTCCAAGCTCGCCGCGGAGCGCCGCGACCGGATGGTCGCTGTCGTCACCTCGGCGGTACCGCTGAGTGATCAGCACAAGCAGCGTCTGGGCGCCGCCCTGGCGAAGCTCTACGGCCGGCCCATGCACCTCAACCTCGACGTGGACCCCGAGGTCCTCGGCGGGATCCGGGTACAGGTCGGCGACGAGATCATCAACGGCAGCATCGCGGACCGCATCGAGGACGCGAGCCGCCGGCTGGCCGGCTGAACAACTTCAAGCCGGCTGCCCAAGCAACTCAATACGCACGACCGACGGCCCTGGTTGGGCCGTACAAGAAGATTTCTGGGGGCTGACCCCAGACCCCCAAAGAAACTTCGGGCCCAACAAGGAGAGCAGGGAACCCAGATGGCGGAGCTCACGATCCGGCCGGAGGAGATCCGGGACGCGCTGGAGAACTTTGTCCAGTCGTACAAGCCGGACGCGGCCTCGCGCGAGGAGGTCGGTACGGTCACCCTTGCCGGCGACGGCATCGCGAAGGTCGAGGGCCTTCCCTCGGCCATGGCCAACGAACTGCTGAAGTTCGAGGACGGCACCCTCGGCCTCGCGCTCAACCTCGAAGAGCGCGAGATCGGTGCCATCGTCCTCGGCGAGTTCAGCGGCATCGAGGAGGGCCAGCCGGTCAGCCGTACCGGAGAGGTCCTCTCCGTCGCGGTGGGCGACGGCTACCTCGGTCGCGTCGTCGACCCGCTCGGCACCCCGATCGACGGCCTCGGCGAGATCGAGACCACCGGCCGCCGCGCCCTTGAACTGCAGGCCCCCACGGTCATGCAGCGCAAGTCCGTGCACGAGCCCATGGAGACGGGCTACAAGGCCGTCGACGCGATGACCCCGATCGGCCGCGGTCAGCGCCAGCTGATCATCGGTGACCGCCAGACCGGCAAGACCGCCCTGGCCGTCGACACGATCATCAACCAGCGCGACAACTGGCGCTCGGGCGACGTGAACAAGCAGGTCCGCTGCATCTACGTCGCCATCGGCCAGAAGGGCTCGACCATCGCGTCCGTACGCGGCGCCCTGGAAGAGGCCGGCGCGCTGGAGTACACGACCATCGTCGCCGCCCCGGCGTCCGACCCGGCCGGCTTCAAGTACCTGGCGCCGTACACCGGTTCGGCCATCGGCCAGGAGTGGATGTACGACGGCAAGCACGTCCTCATCATCTTCGACGACCTCTCGAAGCAGGCCGACGCCTACCGCGCCGTGTCCCTGCTGCTGCGCCGCCCGCCGGGGCGCGAGGCGTACCCCGGTGACGTCTTCTACCTGCACTCCCGGCTCCTGGAGCGCTGCGCCAAGCTCTCCGACGAGATGGGCAAGGGCTCGATGACGGGCCTCCCGATCGTCGAGACCAAGGCGAACGACGTGTCGGCGTTCATCCCGACCAACGTCATCTCCATCACCGACGGCCAGTGCTTCCTGGAGTCCGACCTGTTCAACGCCGGCCAGCGTCCGGCCCTGAACGTCGGTATCTCGGTCTCCCGCGTCGGTGGCTCCGCCCAGCACAAGGCGATGCGCCAGGTCTCCGGCCGTCTGCGGGTGGACCTCGCCCAGTTCCGTGAGCTGGAGGCGTTCGCCGCCTTCGGTTCCGACCTGGACGCCGCGTCCAAGGCGCAGCTTGAGCGCGGTCAGCGGATGGTGGAGCTGCTGAAGCAGCCCCAGTACCAGCCGATGCCGACCGAGGACCAGGTCGTCTCCGTCTGGGCCGGTACCACCGGCAAGATGGACGAGGTGCCGGTCAACGACATCCGCCGCTTCGAGAGGGAGCTGCTTGAGTACCTGCACCGCAAGGAGCAGGGCCTCATGACCTCCATCAAGGAGGGCGCCAAGATGTCGGACGACACGCTCACCGCCATCGCCGACGCCATCGCGGAGTTCAAGAAGCAGTTCGAGACCTCGGACGGCAAGCTTCTGGGCGAGGACACTCCGGCCGCCGCGGCCAAGTGACGTAGAGGAAGGGACCTGACTCATGGGAGCCCAGCTCCGGGTCTACAAGCGTCGCATCCGATCCGTCACCGCGACCAAGAAGATCACCAAGGCGATGGAGATGATCGCCGCCTCGCGCGTCGTCAAGGCGCAGCGCAAGGTGGTGGCCTCCACGCCCTACGCGACCGAGCTGACACGCGCGGTCACGGCGGTGGGGACCGGCTCGAACACCAAGCACCCGCTGACCACGGAGGCCGAGACGGCCACCCGGTCCGCGGTGCTGCTCCTGACGAGCGACCGCGGACTGGCCGGCGCCTTCAACTCCAACGCGATCAAGGCGGCGGAGCAGCTCACCGCGCGCCTTGAGGCGGAGGGCAAGGAGGTCGTCGTCTACATCGTCGGCCGCCGTGGTGTCGCCCACTACAACTTCCGTGAGCGCAAGATCGCGGAGCAGTGGACGGGCTTCACCGACGAGCCCACCTACGCGGACGCGAAGGTGGTCGCGGATCCCCTGATCGCGGCGATCGAGCAGGAGACGGCGGAGGGCGGCGTGGACGAACTCCACATCGTCTACACCGAGTTCGTGTCGATGATGACGCAGAACGCGGTCGGCAGCCGGCTGCTTCCCCTGCGTATCGACGAGGTCGCGGAGGAGGCGCCCGCCAAGGGCGAGATCCTTCCGCTCTACGACTTCGAGCCGTCGGCCGAGGACGTCCTCGACGCCCTGCTGCCGCGGTACGTCGAGAGCCGTATCTACAACGCGATGCTCCAGTCGGCCGCTTCCAAGCACGCCGCCACGCGCCGCGCGATGAAGTCGGCCACCGACAACGCGGGTGAGCTGATCAACACGCTCTCCCGACTTGCCAACGCGGCCCGACAGGCCGAAATCACCCAGGAAATCAGCGAGATCGTCGGCGGCACCGCAGCCCTGGCCGACGCGACCGCGGGGAGTGACAGGTAATGACGACGACAGTTGAGACGGCCGTTGCCACGGGCCGCGTCGCCCGGGTCATCGGCCCGGTCGTCGACGTGGAGTTCCCCGTCGACGCGATGCCGGAGATCTACAACGCCCTTCATGTCGAGGTCGCCGACCCGGCGAACGAGGGTGCCAAGAAGACGCTGACGCTTGAGGTCGCCCAGCACCTCGGCGACGGCATCGTCCGCTCCATCTCGATGCAGCCCACCGACGGTCTGGTCCGCCAGGCCCCGGTCACGGACACCGGCGCGGGCATCTCGGTGCCTGTCGGTGACTTCACCAAGGGCAAGGTGTTCAACACCCTCGGTGAGGTGCTGAACCACCCCGAGGAGAACGCCAACGTCGGTGAGCGCTGGCCGATCCACCGCCAGGCCCCGGCCTTCGACCAGCTTGAGTCGAAGACCGAGATGTTCGAGACGGGTCTGAAGGTCGTCGACCTGCTGACCCCGTACGTCAAGGGCGGCAAGATCGGTCTGTTCGGTGGTGCCGGTGTCGGCAAGACCGTGCTGATCCAGGAAATGATCATGCGTGTCGCCAACCTCCACGAGGGCGTCTCCGTCTTCGCGGGCGTCGGCGAGCGTACGCGTGAGGGCAACGACCTCATCGACGAGATGGAGGAGTCCGGCGTCCTCGACAAGACGGCGCTGGTCTTCGGTCAGATGGACGAGCCCCCGGGCACCCGTCTCCGCGTCGCCCTCGCCGGTCTGACCATGGCGGAGTACTTCCGCGATGTGCAGAAGCAGGACGTGCTGTTCTTCATCGACAACATCTTCCGCTTCACGCAGGCCGGTTCCGAGGTCTCGACGCTGCTCGGCCGGATGCCCTCCGCGGTGGGTTACCAGCCGAACCTGGCCGACGAGATGGGTCTCCTCCAGGAGCGCATCACCTCGACCCGTGGTCACTCGATCACCTCGATGCAGGCGATCTACGTCCCCGCGGACGACCTGACCGACCCGGCCCCGGCCACCACCTTCGCCCACCTCGACGCGACGACGGTGCTCTCCCGGCCGATCTCGGAGAAGGGCATCTACCCGGCCGTGGACCCGCTGGACTCCACGTCCCGCATCCTGGACCCCCGCTACATCGCGCAGGACCACTACGACGCCGCCATGCGCGTCAAGACGATCCTGCAGAAGTACAAGGACCTCCAGGACATCATCGCGATCCTCGGTATCGACGAACTGGGCGAGGAGGACAAGCTCGTCGTCCAGCGTGCCCGGCGCGTCGAGCGGTTCCTGTCCCAGAACACCCACGCGGCGAAGCAGTTCACCGGTGTGGACGGTTCGGACGTACCGCTGGACGAGTCCATCGCCGCGTTCAACGCCATCTGCGACGGAGAGTACGACCACTTCCCCGAGCAGGCGTTCTTCATGTGCGGTGGCATCGAGGACCTGAAGGCCAACGCCAAGGAGCTGGGCGTCTCCTGACCCCGTGCTCACCATGAGGGGGTGGGGCGTGTCCCGCCCCCTCATGTACGCCCATTAGAATTTGACCCAACACCCGGCTTCCGTGCCGGGTGGTGACCCGAGGAGCCACCCTTGGCTGCTGAGCTGCACGTCGAGCTGGTCGCCGCCGACCGTAAGGTCTGGTCCGGCGAGGCCACCCTGGTCGTCGCGCGCACCACGTCCGGCGACATCGGCGTCATGCCCGGTCACCAGCCGCTGCTCGGTGTGCTGGAGTCGGGCCCGGTGACCATTCGTACGAGTGACGGTGAGACCGTGGTCGTCGCGGCGCACGGCGGTTTCATCTCGTTCGCCGACAACAAGCTGTCGTTGCTGGCCGAGATCGCCGAACTGTCGGACGAGATCGACGTCCAGCGTGCGGAGCGGGCCCTTGAGCGTGCCCAGGCGGCGGCCGACGCCTCCGCCGAGCGGCGCGCCGATGTCCGGCTGCGTTCGGTGGCGGCGCGCTGAATCTGGCGCAGTGAAGTACTGACTCAGCCGCGGCCCGGACTGGATAACCTCCAGACCGGGCCGCGGCTGAGGTGATGCGGGATCCAGTTTTGCTGTTCCGTTACCGAATTGAGCGAGGAGGTCGTGCCGATGATCCTCGCCCTGCTTGTCTGCGGTATCGCGGTAGTCGCGCTGGTTGTGGTCGGGCTCTTTGTCTTCGGGCTGCGCCGGCGGCTGATCCAGCGGTCCGGGGGCACCTTCGACTGCTCCCTGCGCTGGAACGCGCCCGAGCACCCCGGGCGGGACGGCGGGGACACCGCGGGCAAGGGCTGGGGGTACGGCATCGCCCGCTACAACGGTGACCGGATCGAGTGGTTCCGCGTCTTCTCGTACGCGCCACGGCCGCGCCGCGTCCTGGAGCGCTCCTCCATCGAGGTCGCCGGGCGCCGGCCCCCCGAGGGCGAGGAGGAGCTGGCGCTGCTCTCCGACGCGACTGTCCTGGCCTGTCTGCACCAAGGCACGCGGCTTGAGCTGGCGATGAGCGAGGACGCCCTGACCGGTTTCCTGGCCTGGCTGGAGGCGGCGCCGCCCGGTCAAAGGGTGAACGTCGCCTGACGCTTGTCATGTGACACGAGCAAGTTCCCTGGGGATGCCCGGGGCTGCCGCCGGAGCACACGGAGAAGCCGGGGAGACAGGGGGCGTTCCTGTCTCCCCGGCTTCGTTTCAGGCCGGCCTCGTTTCAGGGGCCCGCCCGGTGGGGGTTATCCGAGGCCGGAATTGATCGCGCTGACCAGTTCGCCGTTGGCGGTATCGCCGCTGAACTCCCAGAAGAAGGCGCCTCCCAGGCTCTGGCCCTTGGCCCACGCCATCTTGGAGCCGATGGTGGCCGGAGTGTCGTAGCTCCACCAGTTGCTGCCGCACTTGGCGTACGCGGTGCCCGCGACGGTGCCGGTCGCGGGGCAGCTGTTCTTGAGGACCTTGTAGTCCTCGATGCCCTGTTCATAGGTGCCGGCGGCCGGGCCGGTGGCCGTGCCGCCCGGTGCGTCCTGGGTGACGCCCGTCCAGCCGCGGCCGTAGAAGCCGATGCCGACCAGCAGTTTCTTCGCCGGGACGCCCTTCGCCTTGAACTTGGCGATGGCGTCCGCCGTGGTGAAGCCCTGGGTGGGGATGCCGCTGTAGGAGGTGAGCGGGGAGTGCGGGGCCGTGGGACCCTGCGCCGCCCATGCGCCGAAGAAGTCGTACGTCATGACGTTGTACCAGTCGAGGTACTGCGCGGCGCCGCCGTAGTCGGCCGCGTCGATCTTGCCGCCGGACGAGCCGTCGGCGGTGACGGCCGCGGTGACGAGGTTGTTCGTGCCGAACTTGGCGCGGACCGCGGACATCAGGTTCTTGAAGGCCGCGGGGCCACTGGTGTCACACGTCAGACCACAGGCGTTCGGGTACTCCCAGTCCAGGTCGATGCCGTCGAACACATCGGCCCAGCGCGGGTCCTCGACCAGGTCGTAGCAGGACTGTGCGAACGCGGCCGGGTTCTGCGCGGCCTGGGTGAAGCCGCCGGACCAGGTCCAGCCGCCGAACGACCACAGGATCTTGATGTTCGGGTACTTGGCCTTCAGCTTGCGCAGCTGGTTGAAGTTGCCGCGCAGGGGCTGGTCCCAGCTGTCCGCGACGCCGTCCACGGACTGGTCGGCGGTGTACGCCTTGTCGTAGTCGGCGTAGGCGTCGCCGATGGCGCACTTGCCGCCGGTGACGTTGCCGAAGGCGTAGTTGATGTGGGTGATCTTCGACGCGGAGCCGGAGGTCACGAGGTTCTTCACGTGGTAGTTGCGGCCGTAGACGCCCCACTCTGTGAAATAGCCCATCTTGATCTGGCTGCCGCCGGGGCCCGGGTCGGTGCCGCCGCCGGTGGTGCGGGCCTTGACCGAGCCGCTGACCGGTCCGGTCTGGTCGGCGGTGTCGCGGGCCTGCACGGTGTACGTGTAGTCGGTGCCGGCGGTGAGGCCGGAGTCGGTGTAGGTGGTGCCGGTGACGGTGGCGACCTTGGCGCCGTCGCGCAGCACGTCGTAGTTCTTGATGCCCTTGTCGTCGGTGGCCGCGGTCCACGACAGCTTCACCGAGGTGTTGGTGATGTCGGACGCGGTGGGGGTGCCGGGGGCCGACGGCGGGTTGTCGCCGGGGACGCTCGGGCCGCCGTCGCAGGAGGCGCCGTTGAGCTTGCAGTTGCTGGGGGCGCCGGAGCCGGAGCCGTTGAAGCCGAAGGAGATGGACGCGCCGGGGGCGAGCGTGCCGTTGTAGGACTTGTTCTTGGCGGTCCAGTGGGTGCCGGAGCTGGTGACGTCCGCGTCCCACGCGGAGGTCACGGCCGTCCCTGCGGGGAAGTCCCACTCGACGGTCCAGGCGCTGAGCGAGGTGGTGCCGGTGTTCTTGACGGTCCACTTGCCTTCGAAGCCTGTGCCCCAGTCCTGCGTCTTGGCATAGGTGGCGGTGGCGTCGGCTGCTGCTGCCGGGCTCGCGAGCCCGACCATGGCCGCCAGCGGGAGCAGCAGGGTGACGAGCCCTGCGACGGCTCTGTGTCTGAAGCGCATACTGCGCCTCCTTGAGGTGAGGTGGTGAGGGGTCCGGTCGTAATGGGGGGGTGGAACCAGCCCTGCGCCGCCCGTGAGCACGCGTCGTGACCGTGATCCGGCGGCGGGGCACACCAGGTGACCCGCCGCCGTCCACTTGTCATGACACACTCACCGCAGTGCGGTGAGAATAGAAAGGTCTGGACCATCGGTCAAGAGGTCTGGACCAGAGGGGGTCTCGGCCCCGTCCCCGTGCGGGCCGGTGGATCACGCTCTCAGGTCGGGCCCCAACTCCTGTGCCAGGACGGCCGCTTGAACCCGGCTGCGCAGCTCCAGCTTGCCGAGCAGCCTGCTGACATGCGTCTTCACCGTCGCCTCCGCCATGTCGAGACGGCGCGCGATCTCCGCGTTCGACAGGCCCTCACCGAGGCAGGACAGCACCTCGCGCTCCCGGCGGGTCAGCGCGTCCAGGACCGAGGGGTCGGGTGCGCCGGGGGAGCGTACGGACTTCGCGGCGAACTCCGCGATCAGGCGGCGCGTGACCGCCGGGGCGATCAGGCCCTCGCCGCGCGCGACCGTGCGGACCGCCGTGAGGAGGTCCTTCGCCTCGGTGTTCTTCAGCAGGAACCCGGAGGCTCCCGCGCGCAGCGCCCCGAACACGTACGCGTCGAGGTCGAAGGTCGTCAGGACCAGCACGTCCGCCAGGTTCTCGGCGACCACCTGACGGGTCGCCGAGACACCGTCAAGGCGGGGCATCTGGACGTCCATCAGGACCAGATCCGGCCGGAGTTCACGGGCCAGCGCCACGGCCTGCTCACCGTCGGCGGCCTCCCCGACGACCTCGATGTCCGGCGCGCTGCGCAGGATGAGCACCAGGCCCGCACGGACGGCGGACTGGTCCTCGGCGACGAGCACGCGGATCATGCGGCTCATGCGGGGCCTCCTTGACCGGGGGTGGGGGTGCGGTTCCTCGTGGGGTCGGCCGGGTCGACGGGCAGGGCGGCGGCGACGCGCCACACCTTGCCGCCGTCCGGCGCGGGCTCGGGGCCCGCCTCGAAGGTGCCGTGCAGCAGCGCCGCACGCTCCCGCATGCCGATGAGACCGGCGCCCGAGCCGGGTGCGCGCGGGCCGTCGCGGTCGCCGTACGGGCTGACCACCCGGACCGTGAGCGCGCCGTCCCGCTGCGCGACGGCGACCGTGACCAGGCCGGGCGAGGCGTGCTTGAGCGCGTTCGTCAGGGACTCCTGCACGATGCGGTACGCGGCGAGTTCCACCGGCGCCGGCACCGCGCCGTGCACTGCCTCCAGGGTGACGTCCAGGCCGTTGGTGCGGGCGGCCGTGACCAGCGCGCCCAGGCCGTCCAGGGTCGGCGCGGCGGCCGGTTCGCCGTCGTCGCCCGATGCGCGCAGGATGCCGATGAGGCGGCGCATCTCGGCCAGGCCCTCGACACTGTTCTCGCGGATCACGCCCAGCGCGTCGCGCGTGGTGCGCGGGTCGTCGAGGGAGAGCGCGGCCGTGGAGTGGATCGCGATCGCCGAGAGATGGTTCGCGACCATGTCGTGCAGCTCCCTCGCCATCCGCGCGCGCTCGGCGGTGACGGCCTGCGTGCGGTCCATCTCGGCGAGCAGCGCCGTCTGTTCGGCCCGTAGCCCGGCGGCCTCCGCCGCGTCCCGGTGGTTGCGCACCAGGGCGCCCGTGGTCGCGGGTGCGAACGCGACCACGGCCGTGACCACACCGATCAGGAGCGCTTCCGGGACGCGCAGCCACGCCGCGAATCCAATGGTGGCCGCCACGGTGATCAGGAGCGTCACGATCGGGATACGGCGGGCGGCGGCCGGGGTGCCGTACAGGACCGCCGCGTACATCAGGTCCGTGAACATGACGACGGTCGCGATGTTCCCGAGCGTGAACTGATCCGCGACGAGGGCCGCGGTGCCGACGAGGAGGGCGAGCTGCGGCCGGGTGCGGCGCAGCGGCTCCATCGCCGCCATCACGCACAGCGGTACGAGGATCCAGGCGCCGCCGAAGGGCCGCCCGCCCTGGGTGTGCAGCCCCGCCGCCCACAGCAGCACGCCGCCGACCAGCCCGGCGACGCCGATCAGCACGTCCTGGCGGCGCGGGGAGCGGAGAAACGGCACGGGCATGCCCCCATCCAACACGGCCCCGGGCGCGGTGACCTCCCCGCGCGGGCGGAGGCGCCAGTACATCGAAGGATGCAGTCGCGGTTCGTCACCTGAGACGACGATCCGGGCTCCGGGCGCCGGGAACCTTGAAGCGTGACCGAGAGGAGCGAGCTGTGATCGTCACGCTGATCATCATCTGCGAGGTCGGCTTCTGGGTGCTGCTGGCGGCGGGGCTGCTGCTGCGGTACGCCCTGAAGATGCCGCGGACGAGCGTCGCCGTGCTGCTGTGCGAACCCGTACTGGAACTCGTGCTCCTCGTCGCCACCGCGATCGACCTGAAGAACGGTGCGGCACCCGACTGGAAGCACGGCGTCGCGGCGCTGTACCTCGGGTACACCGTCGCGTACGGCCACTACACGATCCGGTGGATCGACGGCCATGTACGCCACCGGTTCGCGGGCGGACCGCCGCCGGTGAAGCCGCCGAAGTACGGGATGGCGCGGGCGCGGTTCGAGGGCCGGCTGTGGCTGCGTACGCTGCTGGCCGCGGCGGTCGCGTGCCTGCTGCTCCAGCTCGCCGTCTGGTACGTGGGGGACGGCGGCGACGCGTCGTCCCTGCGCGGCTGGCAGTTCACGGCGCTCCGCGTCATGGGGATCCACGGCTTGATCGCCCTGACGTACCTGGTGTGGCCGAGGAAGGCCCCAGCCCCTGACCCGGACCCGGCCCCGGTCCCGGAGGACCGGGACCCCGCGACCCGTGGTTAGCGTTCCCCTCCGGGCACCCAGAGGACATCGCCCTCCGCCTTGTTCGCCGTGCGGGCCAGGATGAACAGGAGGTCCGAGAGGCGGTTCAGATAGGTCGCCGTCAGCGGGTTCATCGTGTCGGCGTGCACCTCAAGCGCCGCCCAGGTGGAGCGTTCCGCGCGGCGGACCACCGTGCACGCCTGGTGGAGGAGGGCGGCGCCGGGCGTACCGCCGGGGAGGATGAAGCTGCGCAGCTTCTCCACCTCGCCGAGGTAGCGGTCGCAGTCCTCCTCCAGCCGGTCGATGTAGAACTGCTCGACCCGCAGCGGCGGGAACTTCGGATCCGCCACGACCGGCGTCGACAGATCGGCGCCCACGTCGAAGAGATCGTTCTGTACGCGGGTGACGACCGCGACGATGTCCTGCGGGAGCTGCCCGAGGGCGAGGGCGGTGCCGAGGACGGCGTTGGCCTCGTTGGCGTCGGCGTACGCCGAGATCCGCAGATCCGTCTTGGCCACGCGGCTCATGTCGCCCAGGTTCGTGGTGCCCTGGTCGCCGGTCCTCGTATAGATACGCGTCAGATTGACCATGCGGCCAGCCTAACCACGGCCCCGCCCTGAGCGCCCCCGCCCCGGGGTCAGGCCCCGGCCCGCCGGAACACCCGGGTGCCGAGGGCGAGCGCCGCCACGGTCAGGGCGACGGCGGCGATCACCCCGTACAGCATCCGCGCCGTCGCGTACTCACCCACGTACGCGTCCCGCATCGCGTCCACCAGATACCTCAGTGGCATGAAGTGGGAGAGGGCGTCCAGCCAGCCGGGGGCCAGGGCCATCGGGAGCATCAGGCCGGACAGCAGCATGGACGGCATCGTGAAGGCGTTGACGGCGGGGCCGAACTCCTGCGGGGTGCGGGCCTTGAGCGCCAGCGCGTACGACAGGGAGCCCAGCGTGGCCGTCAGGAGCGCCACGAACACGAAGCCGATGAGGATGCCCGCTAGCGGTGCCCGCAGACCCATCAGCAGGGCGGTGAGTACCAGCAGGACCGCCTGGAAGACGAAGAGCGAGGCGTCCCGCAGGACGCGTCCGAGCAGCAACGCGAGCCGGCTGACCGGGGTGACCCGCATCCGCTCCACCACACCGCTGTTCTTCTCGATGATGATCGAGAAACCGGTGAACGAGGCGCCGAAGAGGGCGAGTTGGAGCAGCAGCCCGGGTACCAGTACCTGCCAGGAACTGCCGCGCGAACCCAGGGGGAGGCCGGTCAGCAGAGGGCCGAAGAAGAAGAGGTAGAGCAGCGGCATCAGGATGCCGAAGAGCATTTGGAAGCGGGAGCGGAGGGTCTGGCGGGCGTAGCGCCCGAAGATCAGCGCGGTGTCCGAGAGGACGGCGGACAGGGGGGTGGGGGAGAGGGGCGTGGGGGACGAGGGCACGGTTATGGACTCCTTCATGGGCCGGGGGCCTGGCTAGACGGCGAGGGGTGAGGTGGCGCGGGCGGCCGGGCCCCGGCCCGTGACGGCGAGGAACGCGTCCTGGAGCGGCGCGTCGATCGCCCCCGCGTGCCGCAGCTTCAGCGCGCCGGCCGTGCCGTCGGCCACGACCACGCCCTCGTCCACGATCACCAGCCGGTCGGCGAGCGCGTCCGCCTCGTCCAGGTAGTGCGTGGTGAGCAGGACCGTGGTGCCCTGCTCGTCGCGGATCCGGCGGACCAGGTCCCACAGGTCGGCGCGGCTGCCCGGGTCGAGACCGGTGGTGGGCTCGTCCAGGAAGAGCACATCGGGCCGGTGCAGGAGCCCCATCGCGAGGTCGAGGCGCCGCCGTTGACCGCCGGACAGCGCGGCCGTCTTCCGGTCCATCAGCTCGGTGAGCCCCAACTCGTCCGCCAACTCACGTGCCCGGTCGGCCGCTTCGGTACGGGCGAGGCGGTAGAGCCGCCCCTGGGTGATCAGTTCCTCGCGCACCGTGAGCGTCGGGTCGACCCCGCCGGTCTGGGCCACGTACCCCGTTCTGCGGCGCACCCCGGCCGGGTCGGTCGCGAGGTCGTGGCCCGCGACGGTCGCCGTGCCGCCGGTCGGCGGCAGCAGCGTGGTGAGCATGCGCAGCGTCGTGGTCTTGCCCGCGCCGTTCGGCCCGAGCAGGCCGACGATCTCGCCGCGCCGCACGGAGAGGTCGATCCCGCGGACCGCCTCGACGGGGCCGCGTCCGGTCGTGAAGGTCCGGGCCAGCCCGGACGTCGTGATGACTGCCATGCCCCAAGAAAAACAGAGAGACTTAAATTTTGCAATGACACCAAAAATCAAGGATGGTCAAAAATCAAGGAGCACCAACGACGACTACGATGAGCGCATGGCTGAGGGACTCAGGGAGCGGAAGAAGCGCCAGACCAGGCAGCACATCTCGGACGTCGCCACGGGACTGTTCCTGGAGCGCGGCTTCGACGCCGTGACGATCGCGGAGATCGCGCAGGCCGCCGACGTCTCCGTCAACACCGTCTACAACTACTTCCCGGCCAAGGAGGACCTCTTCCTCGACCGCAGCAAAGGCGTCGTCGACCGCCTCTCGCGCTGGGTACGCGCCCGCGACCCCGGCGAGTCCGCCGTCGCCGCCGTCCTGCGCGAACTCCGCGCCGAGGTCGAGGCGGTCTCACCCCGGGTCGGCCTGATGGCGGGGTACGCGAGCTTCCTGCGCGTCATCCACGACGCCGCCGCACTCCGCTCCCGCCTCTGGAGCCTCCAGCAGGAGGTCCTGGAAAATCTGGAGGACACCTTGCGCGAGGAGACCGGCGCCGCCCCCGACGACCCGCTGCCCACCCTGATGGCCGGGCAGATCAACTGGGTCCACGCGACGGTGATGTCCGCGATCGGCCGCGAAATGGTGGCGGGCCGCCCCGCCGCCGCCGTCTCCCGCGAAACGCTCGCCCTCATCGGCGACATGGAGGACCTGCTGAGCGAAAGGGTGCTCAACTACGCCGTGCGCGACCCCCGATGAGCCTCCGCACGTTCGGACCCTGGGCCCCGCATGTCCGGACGATGTGCCTCCGCGCGCCCGCCCGACGAGTCGCACCGGCCCCGGACCGACCATCGCACCGACCCCGGCACGAGCCCGCTGGGCCGTCCGTGTGGCAACACCGGTGTGACGTCCGTCATTCGAGACGTGACGCGCATCTCTAACCCTCCAAACAGCACCTCACGAGCGCTAGTGTCCGCCGGAGAGCAGACATGAACAGGGTGTAAGGGGAGTGCGAACCGTGGCACGGAAACTCGCCGTCATCGGCGCCGGACTCATGGGGTCCGGGATCGCCCAGGTCTCCGCGCAGGCCGGCTGGGACGTCGTCCTGCGCGATGTCACCGACGAGGCGCTCACCCGTGGCACCGACGGCATCAAGGCGTCGTACGACAAGTTCGTGAGCAAGGGCAAACTCGACGCGGACGCAGCTCAGGACGCACTCGCCCGTATCACCACGACCACCGACCTGGACGCCGCGGCCGACGCCGACATCGTCGTCGAGGCCGTCTTCGAGAAGCTGGAGGTGAAGCACGAGATCTTCCGTACCCTCGACAAACTGGTACGCGACGACGCCGTGCTCGCCTCCAACACCTCGGCCATCCCGATCACCAAGATCGCGGCCGTCACCGAGCGGCCCGAGCGGGTCGTCGGCACCCACTTCTTCTCACCGGTCCCGATGATGCAGCTCTGCGAACTCGTCCGTGGCTACAAGACCAGCGACTCCACCCTCGCCACCGCACGGGAGTTCGCCGAATCCGTCGGCAAGACCTGCGTCGTCGTCAACCGTGACGTCGCCGGTTTCGTGACCACCCGGCTCATCTCGGCGCTCGTGGTCGAGGCGGCGAAACTGTACGAGTCCGGCGTGGCGACCGCCGAAGACATCGACCTGGCCTGCAAGCTGGGCTTCGGCCACGCCATGGGCCCGCTCGCGACCGCCGACCTCACGGGCGTCGACATCCTTCTGCACGCCACCAGCAACATCTACACCGAATCCCAGGACGAGAAGTTCGCACCGCCCGAGCTGATGCGCCGGATGGTTGACGCCGGTGACATCGGACGGAAGAGCGGGCAGGGCTTCTACAAGCACTGAGAGCGGCCCGTCACCCCGGGGGATCACTCCCCGGGGTGAATTGGGTATCGGTTCGCTTACAACCAGCAACTCGCCTCCCCTACGGGCAGTCAGTTGCTGTGACATAGCCGGACACCGTACGGACCACTCGCCACATCCGCACCGCCACGACCGCCGGATCCATCACGCACGGGGAGCGCATATGTACATCAGGGGCGACCACGCCGAGCTGGTCGTCGGGGGCCGCCTCGACGTCCGCAGCGCGGCGGACGCCCGAACAGTCCTGCACTCGGCCGTCGACGACGGAGCCGGCGACCTCGTGCTGGACCTGTCAGAGCTGGACTCCTGGGACGCCACCGGGCTCGGCGTCATCATGGGCGCCCACCGCAGGGCCGGGCGCTGCGGGCGCCGGCTCGTACTGCGTGACGTGCCGCCCCAGATGCAGCGCCTGCTGGTCGCGACCCGGCTGCACCGGATCCTCGCGATCGAGGGCGGCATCGGCCTCGAATCGCTGCCGCGCGTCTGAACATCGGGGCGCGCAATCCTCATGAACCTGTGACTTCTCGGGCCCCACGGCACCCCGCCTGTTCGGGGATACTGAGCCACGGTCTAGGGTGCGGTCGCCCGCCGATGTCGGACCCACAAGGAGGCGGGCACCGGACCAGAAGCGGCAGCGGGGTGTGCACGAGGCCGGGAGGGGCTCGGCACACGACGCTTTTGGGGGGCTTTCACCATGGACCCGATGAACCGGGGACCGGAAGAGTACGGCGACGCCTCGGACGAGCGCGCCCCGGAACCACACGTGCCCCCGCTGCTGCGCGGCGGACCCGAACCGGACGAACTCCCGGGCGGCGCGGCCGAGCCGGGCGAGTTCGTCCGCGGGGTGCCCGAGTGGACCGGCGACCTGGCCGAGTCCAGCGAGTACGTGGGTGGCGGCCTTGAGCTGTACTCGGGCGGCTATGTGAGCGGACTGCCCGAGCCGGCCCCGTACGAGCGGTACGAACAGGACGAGTACGAGCAGGGCGAGGGCGAGGGCGAGTATCTGCCCGAGCGGGCCGTGCCCCGCGCCTTCGGGCAGGTGGCCGCCGCGCCCGTGCGGACCGTGTCGCTCGTCACCGGTGACTATCTGCTCACCGTGAACCCCGTCGACGGCAGCGAGATCGAGCTGTGCCCGCCCGGTGAGCGCCCCGAACCCCCGGTGAAGCACACGGCGGACGAGCGCGAGGACCTGCGCCGCGCCTCGGCGCCGCCGGTCCCGGCCGGCCCCGCCCTGCCCCGACTGCCGCTCCTGGAACGGCAGGAGGAGCGCGAGCGGCTGGTCCGGCTGGTCGCCCGCGGCCGTTCCGTACGGCTCACCGGACCGTCCGGATCCGGCCGTACCGCACTGCTCGACGCCGTCAGCGACGACTGCGCCGACCTCGCGCCCGACGGCGTCGTCCGGCTCTCCGGCTACCGCCGCACCGCGAGCGACCTCCTCCACGACCTGTACGCCACCGTCCACAAGGCCGCCCCGAACCGCCCCGACCGGGACGGGCTGCGCGCGGGCGTCCTCGGGATCGGCGCCGTCGTCATCGTGGACGACCTCGAATTCGGCGGCGCGTCTCTGGACGAACTCCTCGACGCCACACCCGAGTGCGCCTTCGTCCTGGCCACCACACCCGACGTCCCGTCGCCGTCCGCCGCCGCGCACCTCGAAGAGGTCTTCCTCGGCGGCCTCGACCGCGCCGGCAGCCTGGAACTCCTCGAACGCACGGTGGGCCGTGTCCTCACCGAGGAGGAGGCGAACTGGGCGGGCGACCTCTGGTTCGAGTCGGAAGGGCTGCCGCTGCGGTTCGTCCAGGCGGGCGCCCTGCTCCGGCAGCGCGACGTCCTGCGCACCGACCCCGACGCCTTCGACGCGTTCGGCACCTTCCCGGACGCGGCCGGGGACACCCCGTACGACACCCCGGCGGACACCCCGTACGACAAGCCGTTCGTGGCGCCGTTCGACCCGGAGGACGGCTCCGACGTCCCGCTGCCCTCGCTCGCCGACGGTGTCGCGCCCGTCGCCCTGCTCGCCTCGCGGCTGAGCGGGTCCGCGCGCAGCGCGCTGCGGTTCGCCGTCGCGCTCGGTGGCGAGGTCCCGCACCAGGCGCACCTTCCCGCGCTGGTCGGCGACACCCACGCCGACGCGGCGCTCGCCGAACTCGCCGCCGTCGCCCTCGTCACCCCGGTCGGCGCCCGCTACCGGCTCGCGGCCGGTGTGCTGACCCAGTTGGAGAGCGCCGGGTACGCCGACGACGCCGACGAGCACGCCCGTACCGCCGCCCGGCACTACGCCTGGTGGGCCGGGCACCCCTCGGTCACCCCGCGCCGTGTCCGCGCCGAGGCCGACGCGGTGCTCGCCGCGCTCGCCGCGACCGTGGGCGCCGCCGGCGCGGCGCCCGACGCGCACCACGCGGACGACGACGAGCACCCGGACGAGCCGACGCTCCCCGTCCACCTCGCCCGCACCGCCGCGCCGGCCTTCGCCGCCGGATGCGACTGGAACGCCTGGGAGCGCGCGCTGCGTTCCGGCCAGGAGGCGGCCCGGCTGTCCGGCGAGGTCGGCGACGAGGCGTACTTCCACCACGAGTTGGGCGTCCTCGCGCTCTGCGTCGATCAACTGGACCGCGCGCGGGCCGAGTTGGAAGCGTCCATCGCGCTGCGTGGCGCCCTCGCCGACAAGCTGGGCACGGTCGCGGGCCGCCGCGCCCTCGCCCTGGTCGCGGACCGCTCGGGCGACACACCGGCGGGTGTCGAGGCGATTGGCGCGCGGTACGGGGACGGGGCGCCGCAGTTGGGCGCCGCGCCGGTGCCGCTCGCGCTGACGAGCGGTTCCGGGGCCGCGCAGCCCGCGACTCTCATCGCTCGTGCCCCGGAAGGCGTCAAGAGCAAGGCCGCAGGGGCCCGTAAGGCCGTTGTGAGCGGCGCGCGGCGCAATCTGGTGGCCGTGGGCGCGGGCGCGCTCCTCGCGGCCGTCCTGGGCACCGTGGTGACCCTCGGCGCGACCTCCGACAAGAGCGAGACCCCGGCGGAGAAGGTCGGCACCAATCCGTCGGCCACGCAGGGCACCGACGACTCCGGCTCCGGCGCGGACGAGCCGGGCGGGGACGGCAAGGGCGGCGGCGGGGGAGGGGCGAGCGACGCCCCGACCGATCCGGGCGCCGACGGTGTGCCCGGCACGTCCGACGATCCGACGCCCGGCGACAGCGGGACGCCGGGCGCGAGCGAGAGCGGTTCGCCGTCCGACAAGCCGAGCGACAAGCCGTCGGACAAGCCCACGTCGAAGCCGTCGTCGTCCAGGCCCCCGACCACGCCCAAGCCGTCGTCGTCCAAGCCGACGCCCTCGACCACGCCGTCCCAGTCGCCCAGCACCACCCCGTCCGAGAGCGAGACCGGTGAGACGCCGCCCGGCGTCACCGACTCCGCGAGCGGGCCGACCGGGAGCAGCATGGTCAGCGGCCCGGCGTCGGACCCCACCGGGGACGGCTCTCCCTCGATCTGACCCCGCGGACGGGCATGCGCGCGGGCCCGCGGGGCCGGGAACAGGGGTCAGAACAGGCGCAGTTTGTCGTCCTCGATGCCGCGCAGGGCGTTGTAGTCGAGGACGGCGCAGCCGATGCCGCGGTCGGTCGCCAGGACGCGGGCCTGCGGCTTGATCTCCTGGGCCGCGAAGATGCCGCGTACCGGCGCGAGGTGCGGGTCGCGGTTCAACAGCTCCAGATAGCGGGTGAGTTGCTCCACGCCGTCGATTTCGCCGCGCCGCTTGATCTCGACGGCGACGGTCGCCCCGTCCGCGTCCCGGCACAGGATGTCGACCGGGCCGATCGCGGTCGGGTACTCGCGGCGGATCAGCGTGTACCCGTCGCCGAGGGTGTCGATGCGGTCCGCGAGGAGTTCCTGGAGGTGTGCTTCCACGCCGTCCTTGATCAGGCCGGGATCGACGCCGAGTTCGTGCGACGAGTCGTGGAGGATCTCCTCCATCGTGATGATGAGCTTCTCGCCCCCCTTGTTCTCGACGGTCCAGACACCGCCGTCGCCGTCCGCGCCCTCCTTCAGGGTGCACGGGGGCGACATCCAGTTGAGGGGCTTGTAGGCCCGGTCGTCCGCGTGAATGGAGACGCTGCCGTCCGCCTTCACCAGGATGAGGCGGGGCGCCGACGGAAGATGGGCGGTGAGCCGGCCCGCGTAGTCCACGGAGCAGCGGGCGATGACGAGACGCATGGTCGGCAACGCTACTCGACGGCCGGTGGTCCACGCGATTCGCCCTGGAAGGACCCCGTTCGACAGTGGCCGGTTGTGCGCGCGTTCTCCTGGTGCGACCACGTCCGGATGCTTACCGTGGAAGCAGGAGGTTGCCATGCGTGCACGCTGCGTACGCGAACTCCTTCCCTGTCCGTCAGCCCCCGTCCCCGGGGGTGCGAGAGGAGAACCCATGTCGCTCGACGTCTCACCGGCCCTACTCGAACAGGCCGAGCGAGGCGAGGTCGACGAAGCAGCCTTCGTCGACTGCGTCCGGACCTCCCTGCCCTACGCGTGGGAGATGATCAGCTCCTTGGTGGCCCAGCTGAAGGTGGACGGCGGCGAGTTCGCCGACAACCAGACGCCTCCGCCGGACGAGCAGGCACGTGGCCAGCTCCTGCGTGCGCTCGCGAGTGACGCGATACGCGGCGCGCTGCAACGGCACTTCGGAGTACGGCTGGCCTTCCAGAACTGCCACCGTGTGGCGGTGTTCCCGCTGGACGCGTCGGTGGACGACACCCTGGCCCGTTTCACTTCGATACGGAACCAGTTGCTGAACCAGTCGCCCGAATTCCGGGACTGCTGACCGGCCTTGCCGGATGTGTCGGATGGTTCGCCGCGCCGGACGCGGGAGGTGCTCAAGTCCGGGGCGGCGGCCCCCCGTCGGCCCCTGTCGGCCACCCTTCTCAGCCCAGTTGCGGCAGCACGTCGGTCCCCAGCCGCCGTACGTTCTCCTCCGTCGCCGCGAGGTCGCCCGACCCCTCGACGAGCAGCGCGAAACGCGTGATGCCCGTCCGCTCCGAGGTCGCGGCGAGCCGGTCGGCACACGCCCGGGGCGTCCCCACCGGGTGCAGCCGGCACAGCAGTTCGGTGTACGCGACCGGGTCCCGCATGGCGCGGGCGCGGCCGTCGACGGTGACATGGGCGTCGAGGCCCTGTTTCAGCCAGCCCGGCATCGACTTCAGCAGGACCTCCGACGCCTCGGCGCCCCGGTCCGCGATCTGTGCGACACCCGCCGAGACATGGCCCGCTCCGGCGATCTCGTCGGGGGAGCGGCCCGCCGCGCGCGCGTGGCCGCGCCACAGCGCGACCATCTCGGCCTTCTCCTCGTCACCCGCGTGCATCCCGAGCAGCATCGGCAGCCCGCGCTCGGCCGCCAGCCGCACACTCGCCGGTGAGGTGCACGCCACGACCACCTCGGGCCCGGTCGCGCCCGACAGGGCCTCGGCCGGCTGCGGTACGACGGCCACCTCGCGGAAGGAGAACCGCTCCCCGTCGGCGCCGACCCGGGCATCCGCCAACCAGCGCAGCAGCAGATCGAGGGATTCCGGGAACCCCTTCTCGTACGCCGGCAGGCCCGCGCCGAACACCTCCAGGTCGACCCAGGGGCCACCGCGCCCCACGCCCAGCGAGAACCGGCCACCCGAGGTCACATGCAGCAGCGCCGCCTGTTCGCCGAGGGCGACCGGGTGGACGCTGGGCAGGACGGTCACGGCGGTGCCGACGCGCAGGCGGCGGGTGCGGCCCAGGAGGAGCGCCGCCAGGGTGATCGCGGACGGGCAGACGCCG
Source organism: Streptomyces sp. NPDC091292 (assembly GCF_044757265.1). Taxonomy (NCBI): domain Bacteria; kingdom Bacillati; phylum Actinomycetota; class Actinomycetes; order Kitasatosporales; family Streptomycetaceae; genus Streptomyces; species Streptomyces sp. NPDC091292. Next base: position 65,543 of record NZ_JBIVUQ010000022.1, read on the forward strand.
TACGGCACGAAGTGGTGCTCGGCGAGCCAGACCGCGTCCAGGCCCGACTCCTCGGCCACCTCCGCCGTGCGCACCGCCCGGTGCAGCGCCTCCGCCTGCCCCTGGCCCGGGAACTGGGCGGCGAGAACAAAACTTCCTACGCGCATCGCACTCCTGCCTCCTTGGCGCCGACGCGGGCACTCCCCTTGCCGGCAACAACGTCTGACACGTGCCATGGGCACGGTCCGGCAGAGAGATTGGCGGATTGTCGGCGTAATGCGGGGGACTTTGCGGGGATTGGTGACGGGGATCGCTGACTCAGGCCTCCGCGTGGCGGCGACGCGTAGGCTTTGTACGACCCGTCGTTGTCCCTTGTATAGCTCGTGAGGTGGGCCCGTGTCCCCGCGTCGTAACCGTCCCAAGGCATCGGATCCCGGGGGCGGGGATCCGGACGACGACAGGGGCCGCTACGGCGGCTTCGAGGGCACGCAGGCGTGGCAGGGCGAGCAGTGGACCGTCCGGCACGTGGCCGGCGCGAGTGCCGCCGGGAAGACGTACCGGTGCCCCGGCTGCGACCAGTTGATCCCCTCCGGGATGGCCCATGTCGTGGTCTGGCCGCAGCACGCGGGCGTGGACGACCGCCGGCACTGGCACAACGCGTGCTGGTCGGCGAGGTCGCGCCGCACGACCCGCCCCCTGCGCGGCCGGAACGCCCCGCGCTTCTGACGCGGGGCGAGCCCCTTCGAATTCCGGTCGACGACAGGCGCTAGACGTCCCGGCGTTCCAGCAGCACATACGCTCCCGCGATCGCCGCTGCCACCACGGCGATCAGGAGGATGAGCTGTGAGGTGCCGCCGCCGCTGCCCGAGTCGAGCTGGAAGATCTTGGCCAGGGAGTTCGGGGCGTTGTAGTCCAGCATCTTCTCGCCGACCTTGCGGGTGCTCTCCGAGATCATCAGGAACGCCGGCATGATCGCCGGGACCAGCACCACGCCGAGCATCGCGGTGATCGCGCCCGCCGAGTGCCGCAGCATCGAGCCGACGGCGACCGCGAGGACCCCGAGCAGGGACACGTACAGCGCGCCCTTGAAGACGGTGCCGATCCAGGCCTCCTGCGAGGCCCCGCTGTGCATCCCCGCCGTCGCCAGGCCGACGAAGCCGATCGCGAAGGCCGACACGGCGAAGGCGACGGCGAAGAAGATCAGGAGCTTCGCGGTGAGCACCCGGTGCCGGGCGGGCGACGCGGTCAGCGTGGTGCGGATCATCCCGGTGCCGTACTCGGACGAGATGACCAGTACGCCGAGCGTGATCAGGCAGATCTGCCCGAGCACCAGACCGAAGAACGAGGGCAGCGTGTACGGCACGTCGACGTAGTCGCGGTCGGCCGTCTGACTGGCGACGAGCAGACCGATGCCCACGACCAGGAGCAGGAAGGTCCCGAGCGTCCACACCGTGGACCGGACCGACTTGATCTTCGTCCACTCGGAGGTGATCGCGTGCCCGAGGTGCGTCCGCGTGATCGGGATCGGCGAGGTGTACGAGCCGGCCGCGGACGGCTGCTCCCAGGTGGGCGCCGGGGCGGAAACCGGGGCGCCGGGGGCCGCGGGTGGCTGCTGGTGCGGCGTACTCATCGGGGTCCCTCGCTGTCGTGCCGGGTCGGGTCGGGGGCGGCGGCGGGCTGAGCGGGCGCCTGGGGTGCCTGCGCTGCCGGGGGTGCCGTGGGCGGCTGGGCGTACGGGTTGGGCGGCGGGGCGCCGTACCCTCCGCCGGGGCCCGGAGGCATCGCGAAGGGCTGGCCGCCCTGCTGGGGCGGCGGCGGCGCGTACCAGCCGGACTGGCCCTGTCCCGGTACCGGCATCATCTGCGGCGGCGGCATCGCGCCGGGCGGCAGCTGCTGCATGAGCCCGGCGCGCTGGTCGGTCGTGGAGCGGTAGTCGACGGCGCCCTGCGTCATCCGCATGTACGCCTCCTCCAGCGACGCCTGGTGCGGCGACAGCTCCCACAGCCGTACGTCATGGCTGTGCGCGAGGTCACTGATCCGGGGCAGCGGCAGCCCGGTGACGCGCAGCCCGCCGTCCGGCTCCGGCAGCACCTGGCCGCCCGCCTCGGTCAGCGCGGCCGTCAGCTTCTCGCGCTGCGCCGGCTCGGTGTCCGGGGTGCGGACGCGGGCGAAGTCCGCGGAGTTGTGCGAGATGAAGTCCTTGATGCTCATGTCGGAGAGCAGCTGACCGCGGCCGATCACGATCAGGTGGTCGGCGGTCAGCGCCATCTCGCTCATCAGGTGCGAGGAGACGAAGACGGTACGGCCCTCGGCGGCGAGCGACTTCATCAGATTGCGGACCCAGAGGATGCCCTCGGGGTCGAGGCCGTTGACCGGCTCGTCGAAGAGCAGGACCTGCGGGTCGCCGAGGAGCGCGGCGGCGATGCCGAGCCGCTGCCCCATACCGAGCGAGAACCCCTTGGACCGCTTCCGCGCGACGTCCTGGAGGCCGACCACACCGAGCACCTCGTCGACCCGGCGGGCCGGGATGCCGGAGAGCTGGGCGAGGCAGAGCAGATGGTTACGGGCGTGCCGACCGCCGTGCACCGCCTTGGCGTCGAGCAGGGCGCCCACCTGGCGCGGCGCGTTCGGCAGCTTGCGGTACGGGTAGCCGCCGATGGTCACCTGGCCCGAGCTGGGGTTGTCCAGGCCGAGGATCATGCGCATCGTCGTGGACTTGCCCGAGCCGTTCGGCCCGAGGAAGCCGGTCACGGTACCGGGCCGGACCTGGAAGGAAAGGTTGTACACGGCCGTCTTGGCGCCGTAACGCTTGGTCAGGCCGACTGCCTCGATCATGCTGCACCCATCGACAGGTCAGGACGTCGGGGCACACGCCCCCGTAAGGCTTAGGAGGATATCGGCGAGCTGACGGTTCCAGCCAAAACAAAGTAAAAACATCGACCGACTTCGACGAGCGGTGACAGGGCCGTCGCGCCTGGTGACAGCCCGGTCCCTGTCAGGTCGGTGAGCCGTCGAGGTCAGGTGAGGGAGCCGTCGAGCGGGGGCAGATCGTCGTACAGCCGCAGCTCCGCCGCGTCGTCCACGTACGGCAGGAAGTCCGTCTGCGGCAGGACCCAGCCCTCCTCGCCGAAGATCACGGTGCCGCGCTCGCGCAGCGCGCGGTCCGCGCCCGCCGCCCGGACCCAGGACGCCGGGTCGGGGCCGAGCAGGTCCCGCAGGCGCGGTGAGTCGGCGAGGAGCGCCGCGAGGAGAGCCGACTGGTCGCCGCCGCCGGGCCGGGGGAGACCGGTCGCCGGGTCGGCGAGCACGCCGTGCGCGCTGAAGTAGATGTACGCGGCGCGCAGCCGCTCCCCGGACGGCATCGTCATCCCGAAGTCGGCGCCGGGCAGGATCGCCCGCCGGTAGTCCGGGAACTCGGTGTCGTCCACGGCCTTGAGCTGCGTCGAATCCAGCCAGGTCACGATGAGCGTGGTCTCCGCGTCCGGGTCGACATAGGGCGTGCCCGCCACATAGCCCGCCGGGCTGATGTGTCCCGAACAGCCGACCCCGATGCCGCGCACCCGCACCGGCACCATCGGCACCGCCGACGGGATGCCGAGCCGGGTCAGCTTGTGGGCGACCTGGCCCGGTGACGCGTTGGAGCCGACCGAGATCACCGGATGCCGGCGGCCCGCGGCGACCTGGCCCAGCTCGGCCAGCACCTCGTCGAGCCGCTGCTGCTCCCGCTGCTCCTCCACGAACCACTCGCCGAGCCGCAGCGGACGCACGTCCAGCTCCAGGAGTTCGTCACCGGTGAGCAGCGACGGGCCGGGCGTGGGCCGACTTGCTTACGGGGGCGTTGAGTTGAGGTTTTTTCGGCGGTGGCCGGGCGAGGGGGGCAGCCATCCGCGGTACCGCAAGTCCGTTCGCTGGTGGATCGCCGGGCGTTCGGTCCACGCGCTGCTTCTGATGACCCTGGGCGGGCTCGCGGCGCTGGCCGTCGTGATCGCCGCGCTGTGGACCCTCACCGAGCACTCCGACCGCTCGCTCGCGGACCGGTTCACGGAGCCCGAGCGGATCTTCGACCTCAGCCTCGCGGTGCTGCGGGCCTGCGTCGGTACGGACAGTCTCAGCCCCGAGCCGGACAGCACCGCGCACCAGTTGCTCGCCACGGTCGCCTCGGTGACGGGTTCGCTGGTGCCCGCCGTGCTCCTGGGCATCGTGCTGATCAAGATGTTCGCGCTGCGGCCCTTCGTATGGCGGCGCCGTGCGAGTATCTCGCTCGCCTCGACCGCCGACTTCCCAAAGTACGCGCAGCGGCACACGGAGAGCCAGGACGCGATCATCGCCGTCCGCTTCTACAACCGCTTCGACAACCTCTCCGTCGTCGATCTGCGGGCCCGCGCGCATCTGCGCTATCTGGAGCGCTCACCGCACGACAACAGCCTCGTCATCTACAAGAAGTGGCTCAAGGTCCTGGACGAGGAGGGCGAGCCGGCCGACGAGCGCTACTGGCTCGCCGTGGAGCGCGGCGCGCCCTTCACGGTCTGGATCCCGGTCGAGGCACCGGTACGGGAGCTGCCGTTCACCAAGATCCAGGGCAAGGACCTCTCCGACTCCTCGGGCGTGAAGCTGCTGGTACGGCTCACGGCCCGGACGGTCCGCCTGGGCACCGAGGTCGCGGACGAGCGCTGGTTCGACCTGGACGCGGGCGACTTCGAACAGGGCCGCTTCGTCCCCCTCCAACCGGACCCCGACCGTGATGTCTGGCAGTGGAACGGCTGGCGGAACTTCGACCGCTTGCTGCCGCCGGTGCCTTCGCCGAGGGGGGAGAGCGAGGGTGAGACCGCGGCCGGGGGAGCCGCTGGACGTCCGCGGCCCTCACGGCGGGACGGGTAGCCGTCAGGCGTCGCGGCGCTGGAGCAGTACGAACCCGCCGATCAGCGCCGCCACCACCCACAGGACCATGATGCCCAGGCCGCCCCACGGGCCGTACGGGGTGTCGTTGTTCAGGGGGGTCACCACCTGCATGATCCTTCTGCCTGCCTGGTCCGGGAGGTACTGGGCGACCTTCTTCGTCGCCGAGACATTGGCCAGGATGTTCGAGATCAGGAAGAAGAACGGCATCAGGATGCCGAGGGACAGCATCGGGCTGCGGAGCATCGCGGCGACGCCCATCGAGAACATCGCGATGAGCGTCATGTAGAGGCCGCCGCCGATGACGGCGCGCAGGACGCCCGGGTCGCCGATCGCCGTCTTGTGGGCGCCGAGCATCGCCTGCCCGAGGAAGAAGGTGAGGAAGCTGGTGATCATGCCGACCACGAAGGCCAGGACGGTGGCCACCGCGACCTTGCTGAACAGGAAGTTCATCCGCTGCGGCACGGCGGCGAGCGAGGTGCGGATCATGCCGGTGCTGTACTCGTTCGACACCACGAGCACCCCGAAGACGATCATCGCGAGCTGACCGAGACTCATCCCGGCGAAGCTGACGAAGGTCGGGTCGAAGGTGGCCTGTCCCTCGATGCTCATGTTGTTGAATTCGCTGTTCGCCAGGGCGCTGATCAGCATGCCGAGCGCGATGGTGACGACGAAGGCGAGACCCAGCGTCCACACCGTGGACGCCACCGACCGGATCTTGGTCCACTCCGACCTGACGACCTGGGTGACCGCCATGTCAGGCCCCCTTCCGCGGCTGCTGCCAGCTCTCGCCCCAGCCAGGTCCGGCGGCTCCGGCGGCTCCATCGGCCCCGGCGGCTCCGGGCGGCGGTGCCATGTACCCCGCGTCCCGTGAGTCCGAATGCGCGTGATACTCCACCGACTCGGCCGTGAGCTGCATGAACGCATCCTCCAACGACGCCTGCTGCGGACTCAGCTCATGCAGTACGAGATGGTGTTCGGCGGCCAGCTCACCCAGCTTCTCGGCGCTGGTCCCGTCCACCTCCAGCGTGCCGTTGCCCGCCTCCACGACGGTCACCCCGGCCTGGTGCAGCACATCGAGCAGCCGCTCCCGCTGCGGGGTGCGCAGCCGCACGTACGAACGGGAGTTCTGCCGGATGAACTCCGCCATCGACGTGTCCGCGAGGAGCCGGCCCTGTCCGATCACCACCAGATGGTCGGCGGTCAGCGCCATCTCGCTCATCAGGTGCGAGGAGACGAAGACGGTACGGCCCTGTCCCGCGAGCGATTTCATCAGCGTGCGGATCCAGTGGATGCCCTCGGGGTCGAGCCCGTTCACCGGCTCGTCGAACATCAGGATGCGCGGGTCACCGAGCAGCGCCCCGGCGATCCCGAGCCGCTGCCCCATCCCGAGCGAGAACCCCTTCGCCTTCTTCCGCGCCACCGAAGTGAGCCCCACGGTGTCCAGGACCTCACCGACCCGTGCCTTCGGAATCCCGTTGCTCTGCGCCAGACACAGCAGATGGTTGTAGGCGCTGCGGCCCCCGTGCATCGCCTTCGCGTCCAGCAGCGCGCCGATGTACTTCAGCGGATCGCGTAGCTGGTCGTAGTGCTGTCCGTCGATACGGACATCGCCCGCCGTCGGATGGTCGAGACCGAGCATCATCCGCATCGTCGTGGACTTGCCCGAGCCGTTCGGGCCGAGGAAGCCGGTGACGATGCCGGGTCTGACGGAGAACGTGAGGTCCCTGACGGCCATCTTGTCGCCGTACCGCTTGGTCAGCCCCTCTAGCTCGATCATGGCCACCAGGCTAAGTGCTGCCCACAGCCCCCGCCTGTCGGACCGGAGGCGCACAGGAGTCGGCCCGTGAACGCGACGGTGCCCCGCACCGCGCCGAACGGCGGTACGGGGCACCCACGGACACTGAGCGACCGGTCGGAACCTGCGGAGCAGGACCTATCGGGTCTGCTGCGCCGGAACTCCACGCGAGATCGGCTCGTCCTCGGTCGGCGAACCGGCCGCGGCCACGGCCGCGCCCGTCAGCGTCGCCAGCATCTCGCGGACGTTCGTCAGCTGCGCGTTGATCGAGTCGCGACGGTTCGTCAGCGCGGCAAGCTCACGCTCCGACTCGCTGCGGATCCGGTCGGCCTTGGCGTTGGCGTCGGCCACGATGTCCTCGGCCTGGCGCTGCGCCGTCTCGACGGTCTGGCGGGCGCGGCGCTCGGCGTCCGTGCGCAGCTTCTCCGCCTCCAGGCGCAGCTGCTCCGCCCGGTGCTCGATCTCCGCGAGCCGCTTCTCGGCCTTGGCCTGCCGGGACGCGAGGTCGCGCTCCGACTGCTCCCGGCGCTTGGCGAGGTTCGTCTCGAAGTCGGCGGCGGCCTGCGCGGCCTTCGCACGGGTCTCCTCGAAGAGCGCGTCGGCCTCTTCGCGCTTGGACTGCGCGTCCTTCTGGGCCTCGGAACGCAGCGTGGACGCCTCGCCCTTGGCCTTCTCGACGATCCGGACGCCCTCGTCCTCGGCCTTGGCCTTGCGCTCGGCGGAGAACGCCTCGGCGTCGTTGCGCACCTGCTGGGCGGCCGACTCGGCCAGCTCACGGTGCTGCTCGGCGGCGCGACGCGCCTCCTCGCGCAGATCCTTGGCCTCTTCCTCGGCGAGGCGGAGGATCTTCTCTACGCGGGCGCCGAGACCGGCGTACGACGGCTCGGCGTCGCTGACCTGTGCCTGGGCGTTCTGCGTTTCGAGGTGGAGTTCCTCGATGCGCTTTTCCAGGGCGGTGATACGCGCCAGGGCACTGTCGCGGTCGGAGACGAGCTTGGCAATGCGTTCGTCCACCTGAGCGCGGTCGTACCCACGCCGCACTAGCTCGAAGCCGTATGGGGAAGTGTCGCTCATGGGGTTCCTGTCGAATGGGACCGGTGAGGTGATAGAGGGAATCCTAGGGGGCCGGGCGGCGTGTCATCGAGCAGATGCCTGTTTGATATGGAGAATGACACCTCTTTTGAGTGGCTGATGGCCGGAGCACTTGCCAGTGACCCGTCTCAAGGTCCTTACAGAGCACGTAACTCGCCGTTCTGACTAGTCTTCTGACGGCTTGCCACTCGAACGTGTCGCACCCGCCGCGGCGCCGGCCTTCACGCCGCCGCCCGCCGGCGCACCGCCGGGCGACGGGGCCTCGAAGGACTCCAGCGCCTCCAGGACGTCCTGGACGCGGGAGATCTCGGCGTTGATGTCCTCGCGGCGCCGGACGAGGACGTCGAGTTCGCGCTGGCCCTCGTCGACGGTCCGTTTCGCCTGCTGCTGTGCGTCGGACCTGATCCGCTCGGCCTCGCGGGTCAACTCCGCCTTCTTCTGCTCGGCCTCCTTGAGGAGACCCTCGGCCTTCTTGACGGCGGCGATACGGACCTTGCTCGCCTCCGAATTCGCGTCCGCGACCAGGTCCTTGGCCTTCGCACCGGCCTCCGCGAGCTGTTCCTCGGCGGCCTTCACCAGCGCGTCGCACCGCTCGCCCGCGGACCGCATCGCCTCGGCGGACTCCCGGCGGGCCCGGTCGTGCAGCTCCTCGATCTCGCCGGTGATCCGGTCCCGCAGCTCCTCGGCCCGCTCCCTGATGGCGGTCGCGTCCCGGCGCGCCCCGACCAGCAGCTCGTCGGCGTCCGTACGGGCCCGCTCGACCCGCGTGTTGCCCTCGACGGTGGCCTCCGCGACCAGCCGGTCGGCCTCCGTGCGGGCCGCGCCCACCATGCGGTCGGCCTGCGCCTCGGCGTCCGCCGTGGTCTTGTGCGCCTTCTGCTGCGAGTCGTTCGCCAGCTTGTCGGCCTCCGACACGGCCTCCGTGATGAGCGCGTCGACCTGCTCGGCCGCCTCGGAGCGCCGCTTGTTGGCGTCCGCCCGCGCCGCGTCGCGCGTCTGCTCCGCCTCACTCCGCGCCGCGTTGAGCACCCGCTCGGCCTGCGCGTCCGCCTCGGCCTTGACCCGCGCCGATTCGGAGCGGGTCCGCTCCGCGTGCTGCTGCGCCGAACCGACCGTCTCCGCGGCTTCGGCGCGCAGCCGCTCCGCGTCGCCGGACGCGTCCGAGATCAGCTTCTCCGCCTTCGCGACGGACTCGGCCCGTACCCGCTCGGCCTCGGTGGCGGTCTCCGTCTGGAGCCGCTCCGCCTCGCGGCGGGCCTCACCGATCAGGGTGTCCGCCTGGTTCGCCGCGTCGGACCGCATCCGGTTGGCGTCCTCGCGGGCCTCGGCCCGGGTGCGCGCGGCGTCCTGCTCGGCCGTCGCCGTGGTGTCCGACGCGTCCGTACGGGCGCGCTGCGCATGCTCGTTCGCGTCGGTGCGCAGCCGGTCGGCCTCGGCGATGGCCTCCGAGACGGTCCGCTCCGCGAGGGTCTTCGCGGCCTCCGACTCCTGGGCGGCCTCCTGGCGGACGCGCGCCGCGTCGTCGCCGGCCCGCTCCCGCTCGGCGTAGGCGTCGGCGCGGACCCGGTCGGCCTCCTCCTGCGCCTCGCGGCGGGTGCGCTCGGCCGCGTGCTCGGCGGCGCTGCGCAGCCCCGCGATCTCTTCCTGCGCCTGCTCCTGGAGCCCGGACACCGAGTCCCGTACGGACTGGGCGGTCTGTTCGGCGGCGGTGACCATCTCGGTGGCGCGGCGGTCGGCCTCCTCGACCAGGCGGACCGCCTCGGTCTGTGCCTCGTCGACCCGCTTGCGCGCCGATGCGAGCAGGTCCTCGCTCTGCTCGCGGGCCCGCTCCCGCTCCTGGTCGGCCTCGCCGCGCGCGGAGCCGAGCAGTTCCTCGGCCTCACGGCGACGGCGTACGGCCTCTTCCTGCGCGGCGGCCAGTGCCTCGGCGGCCTCGGTGCCGACCCGCTCGGCCGCCGCAGCCGCCTCCGTGCGGACACGGTCGGCGGTCTCCTGGGCCTCCGTCTTCAGCCGCTCGGCCTCCGCCGCGGCCTCGGACCGCAGCCGGACCGCGATGTTCTCGCCCTCGGCGCGGGACTGCGACGCGTCCGCCGCCGCCTCCGTCCGCAGCCGCTCGGCCTCCGCCTCGGCCTGCGCCTGGAGCGTACGGATCCGCTCGGCGGCCTCGGCGCGCAGCCGCTCCGTCTCCTCGGCGGTCTCGCGGCGGATGCGCTCCGCCTCGTCCCGCGCGTCGTTCAGCGCCTGCTCGGCCGACGCGAGGCGCTCCTCGGCCTCCGTGTGCAGCCGTGTCAGCTCGTCGGCGGCCTCGGCGCGGCGTGCCTCGACGGCCCGCTCGGTCTCCTCGCGCAGCTCATCGGCGGCCCGCTCGGCGTCCGACTTGACCGTCTCGGCCTGCTCGGTGGCGTCGGCGAGGTGCCGGTCGGCCTCGGCGCGGGTGCGCTCCAGGGTCTCCTCGGCCTGCTTGCGCAGGGTCGTCGCCCGCTCGATGGCCTCGGTACGGACCCGCTCGCTCTCGGTCGTCGCCGAGCTGCGCATCTCGTCCGCGTCGGCCCGCGACTTGGCGAGGATCTCCTCGGCGGTCTTCGCCGCCTCCTCGATCTGCTGGACCGCCTCGCGCCGCGCCTCGCTGCGGATCTGCTCGCCCTCGGCGACCGCGTCGGCGCGGAGCTGCTCGGCCTCGCCGCGCAGCCGCCGCGCCTCCTCCTGGAGTTCGACGGTCTTGGCGCGGTACTCCTTGGTGTCGTCCTTCGCCGCGCCCTTCAGCTCCTCGGCGATGTCGTGCGCCTGCTCACGCAGCCGGTCCGCCTCGGTCTCCGCCTCCCGGCGGATCCGCTCGGCCTCCTCGGTCGCCGCCTTGGTGGTCGCCTTGGCGTCGTCGGACGCCTTGGTCAGGACCTCCTCGGCGGTACGGGCGGCCTTCGACAGCTGGGACGCGGTCTCCTCGGCCGTCAGCGCGCGGGCCTTCTCGGACGCCTCCGCGACGATCTTCTCGGCCTCGCCGCGGGCGTCCGCGACGACCTGCTCGGCGTCCGCCTTGGTGGTCTCGGCCTCCTTGGTCGCCTCGCTGACCAGCCGGGCGACCTGCTCCTTGGCCGTACGAGTGCGCTGCTCGTTCGCCGACTCGGCCGCCGCGAGGCGCTTGGCGGCGGCGTCCTTGGCCTCCGTCACCACCTTGTCGGCCTCGGCCCGCGCCTCGCGCAGCGCGGTCTCGGCCTCCTGCATCCGCTGCTCGGCGGCCCGGCTCAGCTCGGTGGACGTCCGGCGGGCCTGGTCCGACTCGGCGGTGGTCGAGCTGCGCAGCTGCTCGGCGTGGTCGGTGGCCTCCTGCGCCTGGTTCGACGCAGCGTTCAGCAGCCGCTCGGCGTCCGTGCGGGCGCGCCGCAGGATCGCTTCCGCTTCGGAGCGCGCGGACTCCGCCTCGGAGCCGACGCGGCGGCTCGCCTCGTCGGTGACGCGCTGCGCCTCGGCGCGGGCGGCGGCGAGCGACTGCGTGGCCTCTGCGCGGGACTCGTCGAGGAGCCGGCGGGCCTGCTGTTCGGTACGGGCGCGGAGCTGTTCGGCCCAGGCCACGTTCTCGTTGACGTGGGACTCGACGGTCGCGCGGCGCTCCGACAGCTCCTGGTCGAGCTGCTGGCGCCGGGAGATCGCCTCGGCGTGCAGCTCGGACTGGAGCCGGGCCTGCTGCTCGGCGTGTTCCTGGAGGATGCGCTGGGTCTGGGCGCGGGCGTTGCTCAGCTCGCGCTCGGCGTCGGCGCGCAGCTGCTCGGCCTGGATCTGGGCATTACGGAGGAGCTGTTCGGCCTGGTAGCCGATGTCCCCGCCGTCATAGGCGGGACGTGTCGCGAGGTTGCGGCGCGCCTCGTGCAGCTTGGCCCGCAACACCTCGACCTGGTAGCCGAGGTCCTCGGCGTGCTGAACGGCCTTTTCCCGCTCGGTCTTCAGCCGCTCCATCTCGGCCTCGAACCGAGAGAGATGGTCGACGTCAGCCCGCTCTCGCTCCTGGCGTTCGTAGCCCCGCACTGCGCGGTCCCATCCGTCCCCTGGTCGCAAATCTCTCCGAAAGACCCCACCCGTCCGCCGAACGGGGCCCCCGGGGAATGGTGTCAGACAATCGGCGGAGCATGGGCTTCTGCCCCGACGCTCGCCCCCCGAAACCCGGACCCCGGCCGCGACCGCCCCACACTCGGACGGCCGCAGCCAACCCTACCGGGCCCGGTCTTCCGGTTGGCCTGGCCGACGTGCATTTCCTGCCGGGCGGTCGGGGGATCGTGCCGGAAGATGGGTGGCGGCACGGATTCCGTCAGTGCTCGTCCGTTACGGATGGGGTTCCCGGGGCCGAAGTGACGAGTTCGGTGAGGACGCCGTGGCAGTCCTTCGGGTGCAGGAAGGTGATCCGTGAGTCCATCGAACCGCGCCGGGGCTCGTCGTACAGGACGCGTACGCCCTTGCCCCGGATGTCGGCCGCGTCCGCGTCGACGTCGGCGGTGCCGAAGGCGATGTGGTGGACGCCCTCACCGTTCTTGGCCAGCCACTTCGCGACCGTCGAGTCCTCGCGCACCGGCTCCAGAAGCTGGAGGTAGGTGGCTCCGCCGTCCGACGTACCGTTGATCCTGAGCATGGCCTCCCGGACGCCCTGCTCTTCGTTGATCTCGGAGTGGTACACCTCGAATCCGTAGGTCGCGCGGTAGAACTCGACAGTCGTGTCCAGATCGAAACAGGCGATCCCGATGTGGTCGATTCGCGTCAGCATTCCCTCAGTGCAGCGCTCCCGGAGGTGGTTACGCAACGTGCGCGCGATCACACCGCCGTGCCGGTGACGGAGCGCGTACTGCTCAGTACATTCAGGTAAACCCTCGTTCACTCCTCAGCTTCCACGCTGAAAGGGGATCGCCCGTCATGTCTGGAACGACCGGTACCACCTCAGTGATCGTCGCGGGCGCGCGCACGCCCATGGGACGACTCCTGGGCTCGCTGAAGTCCTTCTCCGGAGCCGACCTCGGCGCCTTCGCCATCAAGGCCGCGCTGGACCGGGCCGGGATCGGCGGCGACCAGGTGCAGTACGTGATCATGGGCCAGGTGCTCCAGGCCGGGGCGGGGCAGATCCCGGCGCGTCAGGCCGCCGTGAAGGCCGGCATTCCGATGAGCGTGCCCGCGCTCACGATCAACAAGGTCTGTCTCTCGGGCCTGGACGCCATCGCGCTCGCCGATCAGCTCATCCGTGCGGGTGAGTTCGACATCGTCGTCGCGGGCGGCCAGGAGTCCATGACCAACGCCCCCCATCTGCTGCCGAAGTCCCGCGAGGGCCACAAGTACGGCGCGATCGAAATGCTCGACGCGATGGCGTACGACGGTCTGACCGACGCGTTCGAGAACATCGCGATGGGCGAGTCCACCGAGAAGCACAACACCCGCCTCGGCATCGGGCGCGCCGAGCAGGACGAGATCGCCGCCCAGTCGCACCAGCGCGCCGCGTCGGCACAGAAGAACGGCCTCTTCGAGGCGGAGATCACCCCGGTGGAGATCCCGCAGCGGCGCGGCGAGCCGGTGGCGTTCAGCCAGGACGAGGGCATCCGCGGCGAGACCACCACCGAGTCGCTGGGCAAGCTGCGGCCCGCCTTCTCGAAGGACGGCACCATCACCGCCGGGTCCGCCTCGCAGATCTCCGACGGGGCCGCCGCCGTCGTCGTGATGAGCAAGGCCAAGGCCGTCGAACTGGGCCTCGAATGGCTCGCCGAGATCGGCGCCCACGGCAATGTGGCGGGACCGGACAACTCCCTCCAGTCCCAGCCGTCGAACGCCATCGCGCACGCCCTGAAGAAGGAGGGCATCGCCGTCGGCGACCTCGACCTCATCGAGATCAACGAGGCGTTCGCCGCGGTCGCCGTGCAGTCAATGAAGGACCTCGGCGTGTCATCGGAAAAGGTGAACGTCAACGGAGGCGCGATCGCCCTCGGCCACCCCATCGGGATGTCCGGCGCCCGGCTCGTGCTGCATCTGGCCCTGGAGCTCAAGCGCCGGGGCGGTGGCGTGGGCGCCGCGGCGCTGTGCGGGGGCGGCGGCCAGGGCGACGCGCTGATCGTACGGGTGCCCAAGGGCTGACCTGGTCCTTGAGAACGGAGCTGTGAGTTGTGAAGCAGGACGTCTCCTCGCTGGTCGCCCAGGCCAGGGAGGGCAGGCCGCGGGCCGTGGCCCGGCTGATCTCCCTGGTCGAGGGGGCGTCCCCACAGCTGCGCGAGGTGATGGCGGCGCTCGCGCCGCTCGCCGGCGACGCGTACGTGGTGGGGCTGACCGGTTCGCCCGGCGTCGGCAAGTCCACGTCGACGTCGGCGCTCGTCAGCGCGTACCGGCGGCAGGGCAAACGGGTCGCGGTGCTCGCCGTCGACCCCTCGTCCCCGTTCTCCGGTGGCGCGCTGCTCGGTGACCGGGTCCGGATGTCCGACCACGCGTCCGACCCCGGCGTCTACATCCGGTCCATGGCGACCCGCGGCCATCTCGGCGGCCTGGCGTGGGCCGCGCCCCAGGCGATCCGGGTCCTGGACGCCGCCGGATGCGACGTGATCCTCGTGGAGACCGTCGGGGTCGGCCAGTCCGAGGTCGAGATCGCCGCGCAGGCCGACACCTCGGTGGTCCTCCTCGCACCCGGCATGGGCGACGGCATCCAGGCCGCGAAGGCGGGCATCCTGGAGATCGGTGACGTGTACGTCGTCAACAAGGCCGACCGCGACGGCGCCGACGCGACCGCCCGCGAGCTGAACCACATGCTCGGCCTGGGCGAGTCCCGGGGCCCCGGCGACTGGCGCCCCCCGATCGTCAAGACGGTCGCCTCGCGCGGCGAGGGCATCGACGAGGTCGTGGAGGCCCTGGAGAAACACCGCGCGTGGATGGAGGAACGCGGCGTCCTCACGGAACGCCGCCTGGCCCGAGCGGCCCACGAGATCGAAACGATCGCGGTCACAGCCCTGAGAGCCAAAATCGCCGACCTGAGCGGAGACACCCACTTGAAGGGCCTGGCGGAACGAGTCACAGCGGGAACCCTGGACCCGTACGGAGCGGCAGACGAACTGATCACGGGCCTCAGAAACGGCTGACGCCTCGACGCCGATCCCACCTTCACCGCGCACCTGCTGAGGGCAGCCGTCCCGCCCGCCGTCCCACGCTCACTCCGCGCCTGCTGTGGGCAGCCGTCCCGCCCGCCGTCCCACGCTCACTCCGCGCCTGCTGTGGGCAGCCGTCCCGCCCGCCGTCCCACGCTCACTCCGCGCCTGCTGTGGG
>NZ_JBIVUQ010000022.1:80675-125566 GCF_044757265.1 Streptomyces sp. NPDC091292
TGGGCAGCCGTCCCGCCCGCCGCCGCACCTTCACCGCGTACCTGCTGTGGGCAGCCGTCCCGCCCGCCGCCGCACCTTCACCGCGTACCTGCTGTGGGCAGCCGTCCCGCCCGCCGTCCCACGCTCACTCCGCGCCTGCTGTGGGCAGCCGTCCCGCCCGCCGCCGCACCCTCACCCCCTACCCGCTGTGGGCAGGCGTTCCGCACGGCGGAACGGGTGGGCACAGCCCAAGTGCCGGGCACCCCGAAAGGCAACCCGGCACCAGGCACAGCGCAGCGTCAGTCGTCCGACCCACGGTCGTCGTGGTCATCGGACCCCCGGTCGTCCCGGTCGTCCGACACGTGGTTGTCCGAGGTCCGGTCCGCCGAGACGGACCCCGACCCGAAGTCGACCCGCCACTCCCGCTCCGTACCGCCCACGACGGAGTCGACATCCCACCCGCGGCCCGTCCCGTCGTCGTCCACCTCGACCGACGTCACGGTCCCGTGCGCCCCGGCGACCGCCCGCGCCGCGGCCTCGGCGCTCACCGACGCCCCGCGCGCCGCGGCCAGCTCCCGGGCGTCGTCGCTGTCATCGTCGTCGTCCTGGTCGATGTGCGACGTCAGCACCTTCCCGGTGGCCGGGTCCACGTGCACGCTGTAGCGCTTCTGGTCCTGCCCGAAGACGTCGACCTCCCACACCGGGACATCGTCGTCGTCATCGTCCAGTTCGGCCTTCACCGCCGTACCGGAGGTGTGCCGCAGCGCGGCGGCGATGGCGTCCGCGGCCGTCACCTTGGCGCCCTTGGCCGAGGCCGCGTCGTCGTCGCGCCCGTCGTCCTTGCCGCCGTCGTCGTCCCGGCTGTCGTCCGAGACCCGGACGTCCGCCTCGCGGCTCGGCGCGTCGTCGTCGCCTGCCACGGCGAAGGCGGTGGCGGTGCCTCCGACGAGGGTCGCGGCGGCCAGCGTGGCGATGACGAGGTTGCGCTTCATGGGTGTCCTCCCCGATTCGGCCGGACGGTCTGTCCGGTCAGTCGTCGTTCTGTGCGACGAGGACCAATCTGCGGGAGCGATGCTGAAGGTCCGCTGAAGTCGCCTGAAGACTTCTTCAGGTTCGATTTGCGAGGCTGTGCGCATGCGCCTGTTGATCGTGGAGGACGAGAAGCGTCTGGCCCTGTCCCTCGCGAAGGGCCTGACCGCCGAGGGTTACGCCGTGGATGTCGTCCACGACGGTCTGGAAGGGCTGCACCGGGCGGGCGACGGCGCGTACGACCTGGTGATCCTCGACATCATGCTGCCCGGCATGAACGGCTACCGCGTCTGCGGCGCCCTGCGCGCCGCGGGCCATGACGTACCGATCCTGATGCTCACGGCGAAGGACGGCGAGTACGACGAGGCCGAGGGTCTGGACACGGGGGCCGACGACTATCTGACGAAGCCGTTCTCGTACGTGGTCCTCGTGGCGCGGGTCAAGGCGCTGCTGCGGCGGCGCGGGCGCGCGGGGGCTTCGCCGGTGCACGTCCTGGGGGATCTGGAGGTCGACACGGCCGCCCGCCGGGTGCGCAGGGGCGAGGAGGAGCTTCCGCTCACCGCCAAGGAGTTCGCGGTCCTGGAGACGCTTGTCCTGCGGGCCGGCGAGGTGGTGTCCAAGGCGGACATCCTGGAGCACGTCTGGGACTTCGCGTACGACGGCGACCCCAACATCGTGGAGGTCTACATCAGCGCGCTGCGCCGCAAGCTCGGCGCCTCCCTGATCCGTACGGTCCGGGGCGCCGGCTACCGGCTGGAGCGCACCGGATGAGCAGGCTGTTCGGTTCGGTACGGGCCAAGGCGACGCTCGGCGCGACCCTCGTCGTCGCCGTCGCGCTGCTCGCCGCCGGATCCGCCGTCCTGCTCGCGCTCCGCTCCAGCCTGACCGACGAGGCGAGCAACAGCGCCCTGTCCTCGGCGAACAAGGTGGCGACCCGGCTGGCGACCGGCATCGCGTACGACAAGCTCGATCTGCCCGACGACAGTGACACACCGGTACAGGTCCTGGACGACGACGGGCGGCTCGTCGCGGCGAGCGAGGACCTGGAGCGCATCAGCGGTACGGGCAGCGCCGCCGTCAAGCCGCAGCCGGCGCCGAGGGTCACACCGGACGACGATGACGACGACGACAAGGGGGACGACGACTCGTATCTGCTGGAGCCGGGGGAGATCTCCGACGACACCGTCTTCAGCAGCGGCTCGGCGACCATCGACGGCACCACGGCCGAGTACCAGTTCGCCCGTGTCGGGGTGAACGTGCAGGGCAAGGGCGATCTGACCGTGTACGCGGGTGCGCCGCTGTCCGCCGAGCGCAGCGCCGTGAACACCGCGCTGACGGCCATGCTGATCGGGTTCCCGCTGCTGCTCGCGGTCGTCGCCGGGGTGACCTGGCTGGTGACGCGGCGCGCGCTGCGGCCCGTCGAGGACATCCGGGGCGAGATGGCCGCCATCACCGCGTCGCAGGACCTGGCGCGCCGGGTTCCCGAGCCGGACTCGCACGACGAGATCGCACGGCTGGCGCGGACCACCAACGAGACGCTGGCCGCGCTTGAGGCGTCCGTCGAGCGGCAGCGGCGGTTCGTCGCCGACGCCTCGCACGAGCTGCGCAGCCCCATCGCGTCGCTGCGCACCCAGCTCGAAGTGGGCGCCGCGCACCCGGAGCTGCTGGATGTGGACGGCGCCGTCGCGGACACCGTACGGCTCCAGACGCTCGCCGCCGACCTGCTGCTGCTGGCCCGCCTTGACGCGGGGGAGCGCCCGGGGGAGAAGCGGTTCGACCTGGCGGCGCTGGTCCGCGCGGAGCTGGCGCAGCGCACCGGCGACCGGTTCCCCGTACGGATCGTCGCGCTCGACCCGGCCGAGGTCACCGGGTCCCGCGGCCAACTGGCCCGCATCCTCGGCAACCTCGTGGACAACGCCCAGCGGCACGCCACTTCGGCGGTCTCGGTCGAGGTGCGCCTGCGCGACGGCACGGCGGTCCTGTCGGTCAGCGACGACGGCGCCGGAGTCCCGGAGGCCGAGCGCGACCGCATCTTCGAACGCTTCGTACGCCTGGACGACGCCCGCACCCGGGACGACGGCGGAGCAGGGCTGGGCCTGGCCATCGCCAGAGACGTGGCAACCCGCCACGGAGGAACACTGACGGCGGGAAGATCCGGGGAGGGCGGCGCCCGCTTCGAACTACGACTACCGTCAGCGCAAGTCTTTTAGGGGCGCGGGGAACTGCGCACCCAGCCACGATGCACCCGCACCGCCCGACGGACATCAGCCGCCCCAAAAAAGGGGCGCGGGGAACTGCGCAACCGTTCACCGAGGCGACCGGCGAGCAGACCCCACGCCCAGGCAGGACACCCAGGTCCTAGCGACCGCGCAAATGGTCGGCGATGGGCGTCAACGCCTTGTGCAACTCCTCCAGCGCCTCGGGCGACACCAGATCGATGAAGTGCCGCCGCACCGAGGCGACATGGTGCGGCGCCACCTTCCTCATCGTCGCGAGCCCGTCCTCCGTGAGGACCGCGTACAACCCCCGCCGATCCGACTCGCAGTTCTCACGGCGGACCAGGCCGGCGTTCTCCATCCGGGTGATCTGGTGCGAAAGCCGGCTCTTGGACTGCATGGTCGCGGAAGCCAGATCGCTCATCCGCATCCGCAGGTCGGCGGACTCGGAGAGATTGACCAGGATCTCGTAGTCGTTCATCGTCAGGCCGAACGGCTGGAGGTCCTTCTCCAGCTGGTGCGTCAGCAGGCGGTTGACCTCCAGATGAGTGCGCCAGGCGCACTGCTCGGCATCGGTCAGCCAGGGCGTGGCCGTCTCGGTCTCCATATATGCGATTCTACCTAAGAGGTTGAAAACTGAACGAGTGGTCGGTGTGTGACGGTGCGCACGCGTTCGAACGTCACACTCCGCAGACTACCGCTCACAGCCCGAAGCGACGCTGGAGGTCTCCGAGCTGTCCGGGAAGACGCGGTGCCGCACCCTGCTGTCCCGGATGTCCCCCCGCGCCCTGACCCCCCGGTACCCCCGCGGCCTGCGGCACCGCCCCCGTGGCCTGCTCCGCCATCAGTACCTCCGTGGACTGGAGCAGCACCGTTCCGGCCCCCACGAACTCGAACTGGTGCTCCTCGCCGGAGGCCCCGCCGATGCCCGTCATCGCACGTAGACCGCCCAGGAACCCGGTCATGTAGCCGTGGTCGTAGTGGTGGCACGGCGACGGGCAGTCGGCCCAGCCCACCAGGGCCTGCGGGTCCACCCGGATCGGCGGCTCCACGAACACCACGGGACCGTTCGACGCGGCCACGAACTTGCCCGTCCCGATGAGCGTCAGAAAGCCCGGAACGATCGACTGCTTCAGCGCGAGAGTTGGCTGAAAAGCGAGCAGATTGCCGGAGCGAATGGTCAGGTTGCCCTCAGCCAGGTCGTACGAGTTCACGTCGAAGGCCCGGTCGGCGAGGAGCATCTTGCCCGAGCCGGACGCCACCACCCAGTCGCTCGCGTGCAACGGCGAATGGAACGCCGTCCGCACCAGGCGCTCCAGCCGGCCGTGCCCGATGCCGTTGAACTCCATCGAGCCGTAGTAGGCGATCATCTTGCCCTTCTGGAGGAACCACTCACTGCCCTTGAGTTCCACGCAGAAGGTGTAGCTGTTGACGTTGTCGTCGACCGGCAGCGTCGTCGGGTCGTAGACGGTCGGCCCGGTGGCTCCGTACGCGCTCACAGCTTCTCCTCCGACGCCTGGACGAACACCGCGCCATTGCCGCTCAGCTCCAACTGGAACGCCTCGCCCGAGCCGCGCCCCACCATGTCCCGCCAGCCCAGCGCCGTCGACAGCTTGTTGCGTACGTCGCCGTGGTGCGCGACGTACGCCTGCGGGTCGACATGCACCGGGCGCTGCGGGGTGATCGGCACCTCGATGACCCCGCCGTGCGCCATCACCGCCACCGCGCCATGCCCCTTGAGGGTGGTCGTGAACAGGCCCTGCCCGGTGACCTGGCCGCGCACCATGCCCATGACCCCGCCCTGCGACCCCATGAACATCGTGCCCTGTTGCAGCGTCCCGTCGAAGGCGAGCAGCCGGTCCGCCTCGACGTAGAGGGTGTCGCCGGAGAGGTTGATCACCTGGATGTGGTGGCCGCCGTGCCCGAACATCACCGTGCCGCTGCCCTCGACGGTCATCAGCGGGGTCGCCTCGTTCGCCATCCGGCGCCCGATCATCGACATCACCCCGCCCTGCCCGCCCTGGATGTTCGGCGTGAAGGACACCTCGCCCTTGTACGCGAGCATCGCGCCGCGCTGGCTGTACATCGTCTGACCCGGCGCCACGGTCGCCTCGACCATCTTCGAGTTGATCTCGCGGAAAGGCATCAGGCGTCCCCTCCGATCGTGTTGCGCTCGCTGGGCTGCACGTAGACGAGCCCGTCCCCCTCGAAACGGATCTGGAACGCCTCGCCGCCGCCCTCGCCCATGAAGGTGCGGAAGGTCACGCCCGACTGGAAGCTCTGGCGCACATTGCCCTGGTGAGCGATGTACGCGCCCGGGTCGACGGTGAGCGGGAACTGCGGTGCCACGCGCAGGATGACGGCGGGACCGTCCGACATGATCGCCGCCTGGCCCGAGCCCTCGACGGTCGTCGTGAACAGGCCGTTGCCCTGCGAGGCGCCGCGCAGACCGGTGAAGGAGGTGCCGGTGCGCAGGCCCGCGTCGGTGGCCAGCAGATTGCTGGACTCGACGTAGAGCTTGTCGCCCTGGAGGTGGACGAGGTTGATCTCGCTGGCGCGGTCCGCGAACCAGCAGGTCCCCTGTCCCCTCACCTCCATGACGGTCATCTGCTCACCGGTCAGGCGCCGGGTCACCATCCCCCGTATGCCCTCACCGCCCCCGGTCATCTTCTTGAAGCTCATCTGGCCGTCGTAGGCGACCATCGAGCCGTTCTTCGCCTTGACGGAGTCGCCGGACATGTCGACGGCGAGCACCTTGCTCCCTTGGAGCCGGAACATTGCCACGGAGCGAAGGTAGCCGCTGCGAGGAGCCCCCCGACAGCGTCCGTAGAAGGAATACGTACCCTGAGGGGACCCCGATTCCTTACCGAAGGTGACCCGTGGACATCAAGACCGCATCCGCACTCCGCCGCCTGCGCCTGGTCTCGGCGCCCGAGGCCGTCTCGTTCCTGCTGCTGCTCGTCTGCTCCGTGCTCAAGCGGACGACCGAGTTCAACGCGGTCCCCGCGATGGGCGCGATCCACGGCATCCTCTTCATCCTCTACGTGCTCTTCTGGGCGGACGCCTGGAACCGCACCAAGTGGTCCCTCCGTACGGCCGCCCTCTACTTCGTCCTCTCTGTGCTGCCGACCGGCGGCTTCTTCGCCGAGCGCATGCTCAAGCGCGAGGCGGAGAGCGCGGTCATCGCGTCCCGCGCGCGCAAGGAAGGGGTCGTGAACGCGTGATCGTCGCCTTCTCCGTGACGCCGCTCGGCGTCGGCGAGGACGTGGGGGAGTACGTCGCCGACGCCGTCCGGGTGGTACGGGAATCGGGGCTGCCGAACCGTACCGACGCCATGTTCACCTCGATCGAGGGGGAGTGGGACGAGGTGATGGACGTCGTGAAGCGGGCGGTCGCCGCCGTCGAGGCGCGCGCGCCCCGCGTCTCCGTCGTCCTCAAGGCGGACATCCGCCCCGGCGTGACGGACGGCCTCACGTCCAAGGTCGCGACGGTGGAGCGCAGGCTCGCCGCCGAATAGCCACGGTCACCGCCACTGCCACTGCCACTGTCACTCCTACGGAATCTGTCGAAGCCCCGGTCCGGGTGGACCGGGGCTTTCGCGTACTCTGAGCGGAGTCCGTGATTTGAGCGATCGCTCAAATGTGGGGCTGTGGCCATGTGACCTGGGGGTTCCTGATGCGGCAGTACGTCGAGGCACACATACGGGCCGACCTGGACGACCTCCTGGCCCTCACCGGGGACCCGGCGCGATACGCCCGTTGGGACCTCCGTCACCTCCCCACGGCCGACGGTGTCCGCCTCATCGCGCGGTACGGCCACCGGTCGTCGCCCCCGGGCCGCTTCGGCGCCCTCGCCGACCGGCTGGTGGTGCGCCCACTCGCGGGATGGGTCACGGCCTGGTCCTTCGACCGGCTCCGGCTGAGGCTGGAGCGCGGCATCAGCCCCGAACGTGCCCTGGTCCACTGGTGCCTGGAGCTGGCGTTGCGCGTCTTCGTCCTGGTCGCGTACACCACCGGCCTGGTGATCGTTCCGCTGGCCTACCTGGCCGGGCCGCTCGCCTCGCTCGTCGTCTACGGCGCCGTCGGCACCGCACCGATCGCCGTCGCGCTCGCCCTGTTCCTGCCGCCCCTGCCCGGCACCCCGGCGGCCCGCCGCTGTCTGCGCACCCCGCCCGACCGCGCCCGCGCCCCGCGCCTGTTCGCGGCCTTCCGTACGGACGAACTCTCATGACGCCGAAACCGGGGCCGGCGCAAGACACGAAGGTGCGCCTGCTCGAAGGGGCGCTGCGGACCCTCACCGAGCAGGGCATCGCCAAGACATCGGCCCGCACGATCGCCGCGACGGCGGGTGTCAACCAGGCGCTCGTCTTCTACCACTTCGGTTCGGTGGACGACCTGCTCGCGGCGGCGTGCCGGTACGGGGCGCGGCAGCGGGTCGACCGGTACCGGGAACGCCTCGCGGGCATCGGCTCGTTCGCGGACCTTCTCGCCTTCGGGCGCGAGATGCACGAGGAGGAGCGGGCGTCGGGGCATGTCGCCCGGCTGGGCCAACTGCTCGCCGGGGCGCAGACGCGTCCGCAGCTCGGCGCGGCCACGGCTGCCGGGCTCGACCTGTGGATTGCGGAGATCGAGCAGGTGCTGACCCGCGTCCTCGCGGGCACCCCGCTCGCCGAGTTCGCCGACCCGGCGGGCCTGGCCCGCGCGGTGGCGGCCTCCTTCGTCGGCATCGAACTGTACGAGGGTGTGGACCCGGAGGGCGCCGGTGCGGCCCTGGACGCCCTCGCCCAGCTCGCGACCCTGCTCGCCACCCTGGAGTCGCTGGGCCCGCTGACCCAGCGCGCCGTACGCGCCCGCCTGCGCCGCACCCCGCCGACCTGACCGACCGCCAGGCCCCACCCACAAACCCCGCCCGCCACCGCATCCCGCCGACCGGCGGAACCTTGTCCGCAAAACACCCCTCTCGGTCCACTTCCAGTCGACACGCCGCCATATCTCCACTTTTGTGAGGGTATTGGCTTGTCGATCAACAGAATGGGAGGGCGTTGTGCGGTCTGAGGGCTACGACTACGAGACCCACAGCACGCTCGCCGGACCGCTCACCGAGCCGTCCGGCAACGCGTACCGGGTGCGGTACACCAAGCTCCTTTCCCGTGAGCCCCATCGGATACGAGCCGTCCTGCTGATGACGCTCGCGCCCGTGCTCACCGGAGTCCTGCTCGTCTACCTGGTGTGGCCCTCCCACTGGACCGACCGTGAGGGCGGTGAGAGCTGGCTCGTCGCCCTGGACGTCACCATGCTCATATGCATCGGCCTGATCGAGCTGTTCATGCTCGTCAACGTCGTCAGCATCGCCCACGCGACCCTCGTCGCCCGCGACCCCATACCCGTCATACCCGAGGCCGGCACCAAGGTCGCCTTCCTCACCACCTATGTGCCCGGCAAGGAACCCCTCGCCATGGTCCGCGCCACCCTCGAAGGCGCGATACGGATCCGGCACACCGGACCCCTGGACGTCTGGCTCCTCGACGAGGGCGACGACCCGCAGGCCAAGGACCTCTGCGCCGAACTCGGCGTCCGGCACTTCACCCGGCACGGCGTCCCCGAGTGGAACCGCCCTCAGGGCGTCCACAAGGCCCGTACCAAGCACGGCAACTACAACGCGTGGATCGCGATGCACGGCGGCGCCTACGAGTTCTTCGCCTCCGTCGACACCGACCACGTCCCGCTCCCCTCCTTCCTGGAGCGGATGATGGGGTACTTCCGGGACCCCGATGTCGCGTTCGTCGTAGGACCTCAGGTCTACGGCAACTACGAGACCCCGGTCACCAAGGCCGCCGAGTCGCAGCAGTTCCTCTTCCACACCCTGATCCAGCGCGCGGGCAACCGCTACCGCTCCGCCATGTTCGTCGGCACCAACAACGTCGTACGCATCGCCGCCGTCCGTCAGATCGGCGGGCTGTACGACTCGATCACCGAGGACATGGCCACCGGGTTCGAACTGCACCGGCGCAAGAATCCCCGTACCGGCCACGCGTGGCAGTCCGTCTACACGCCCGATGTGCTCGCCGTGGGCGAGGGACCGGCCTCCTGGACCGACTTCTTCACGCAGCAGATGCGCTGGTCGCGCGGTACGTACGAGACCCTCTTCAAGCAGTACTGGAAGGCCCCCTTCAGCATGTCTCCCGGGCGGCTCTTCTCGTACACGATGATGCTGGTCTACTACCCGATGACCGCCGTCAACTGGCTGCTCGGGATTCTGAGCTGTGTGCTGTTCCTCTGGTTCGGGGCCTCCGGTACGCAGGTCGCCGCCTCCGTGTGGCTGATGCTCTACAGCGACGCCGCCGCCCTCCAGATCGGCCTCTACCTCTGGAACCGGCGGCACAATGTGTCCCCGCACGAACCCGAGGGCTCCGGCGGGCTCGCCGGGATGGCGATGTCCGCGCTGTCCGCGCCGATCTACGCGACCTCGCTCGGCTCGGCGGTGCTGCGCCGCCCCAGCCGTTTCGTCGTCACGCCGAAGGGCGACGGGACCAGCCCCGACCGGCTGCTGACCTTCCGTATCCATCTGTGCTGGGCCGCGCTCCTGGCCTCCTCGCTCGCCGCGTCGGTCGTCCTCGACCACACCCACGCGGCCATGCGGACCTGGGCCGTCCTCGCCCTGGTCATCTCGCTCGCGCCTGTCTCGGTGTGGGTCTGGACCCGGACCCAGGAGCGCCGGGCCGCCGCCCTGCTGGGCACCCCGCGCCCCCTCGGCGACGAATCCGCGAGCCCCGCCGGAGCGATCACCCCGCAGACCGTGCTGGCCAAGGGCCCGCGCGTCCGCGCGCAGTCGACCACGGTCACCAGTACCACGACAGGAGGTTCCTGACCCATGGCGTACCAGCCGTCGAAGAAACTGAAGAAGACCGTGCTCGGTGTCGGAGCGGGCGCCGTCCTCGTCGGGCTCAACGCCCCCGCCGCCGTCGGGTTCGCCCAGGAGCGCTACTACGAGTACAAGATCGCCCAGCCCGCCTATCAGGCGAAGTACGGCTCATGGACCCAGGTCGACATACCCGAGCGGTACCGCACCAACGCCATCCACGCGGCCCTCCTGCACACCGGCAAGGTCCTCATCGTCGCCGGGTCCGGCAATGAGCAGAAGAAGTTCGACAAGGGCTCCTTCGACACCGTCCTGTGGGACCCGAAGGCGAACACCTTCAAGAAGATCGCGACGCCCGACGACTTCTTCTGCTCAGGGCACGCCGCGCTCCCCGACGGGCGGCTCCTGGTGGCGGGCGGCACCGCGCGCTACGAACTCCTCGACGGGGAGGTCGAGCGGGCCGGCGGCGGTATGCGCGTCAAGAACGAGAACCCCGACAAGGCGGTCACCCTGAAGAAGGGCACCCGTTTCCGGTCGCCCGCCGGGGTCGAGTACGTCAGCAGGTTCGACATCACCGTGCCGAAGGCGCACCGCGAGAACAAGATCACGTACGGCAAGTCGGGGCAGATGCTGCCCTGGCAGACCGTCGTCACGGCCAGCGAGGCGCGCGTCTTCGTGGAGGCCGTCGAGGACGGCCCGGGGGCGGTCACCGACAAGCAGGCCCAGTACTCGATCGTCGGTCTGACGGGCAAGGACGCCGCCAACACCTACGGGCTCTCCGAGAAGATCTCCCTCGACAAGCAGGACTTCCAAGGCATCAGGGCCGCGTACGAGTTCGACCCGAAGGCGGAGAAGTACATACCCGTCGACCCCATGAAGAAGGCGCGTTGGTATCCGACGCTCGTCGGTCTCGACGACGGCCGGGTGCTCGCGGTCTCGGGCCTGGACGACGTCGGTGTCATCGACCCCGGCGACAACGAGATCTACGACCCGAAGACCAAGAAGTGGTCGGTGGGCCCCCACCGCTACTTCCCGACCTACCCCGCGCTGTTCCTCACCCAGGGCGGCAAGCTCTTCTACCCCGCGTCCAACGCCGGGTACGGGCCCGCCGACCAGGGCCGCGAGCCGGGTCTGTGGGATCTGAAGACGAACAAGTTCAAGAAGATCCCCGGTCTCACCGACACCGACCAGACCGAGACGTCGGCTTCGCTGCTGCTGCCGCCCGCGCAGGACCAGAAGGTGATGATCCTCGGCGGCGGAGGCGTCGGTGAGTCCAAGAAGGCGACCCGGCGCACCGCCGTCGTGGACCTCAAGAAGGACAACCCCGCTTTCGAGAACGGGCCCGACCTGCCGCAGGGCACCCGCTACCTCAACAGCGTGATCATGCCGGACGACTCGGTGTTCACCAGCAACGGTTCGACGGACTACCGGGGCCGCAGCGCCAGCAACCTCCTCAAGGCGCAGTTCTACGACCCCAAGCGGAACGTCTTCCGCGACGCCGCCTCACCCCGCGTCGGCCGCAACTACCACTCCGAGGCGCTGCTCCTGCCCGACGGGCGCGTCGCCACCTTCGGCTCCGACCCGCTCTTCGACGACCAGCAGAACACCAAGCTGGGCCACTTCGAGCAGCGCATGGAGATCTTCACACCGCCCGCCCTGCACAAGAACGGCGCCGGCCGGCCCGTACTCGGCGCGGGCCCGGACACACTCGCCTCGAACCACCGCGCCACCTTCACCACCGAGCACCCGGACCGGATCACCGGCGCCCGGCTGATGCGGCCCAGCGCGGTCACCCACACCACCGATGTCGAACAGCGGTCCATCGCGCTCACCCTGACCAAGGGCAAGGGCTCGGTCACCGTCGAGGTCCCCGACGACAAGGCGCTCGTACCGCCCGGCTGGTACATGCTCTTCGCGACGGACAAGGACGGGACACCGTCCGAGGCGAAGTGGATCAAGGTTCCCTAGACAGATGAGGAGCTAGGCGGGGCTGTTGCGGGCCAGTCCCAGGGCGTAGTCCGGCCACCACTTCCCGGCGGCCGGACCGCCCCTGCACTCGCCGTCCGACTCACCGGGCCGCTTGATCCACAGGAACGCGTCGAGCAGCGGGTCCCCGGTCTGCGTCGTGGGCCGGGTACCGAGCGCCCGGTCCGGCGGGTTGCACCAGGCGTCGACCCGGTCGCCGGTGAGCGGGCCCTTGCCGTTGCGGCTGGAGTCGATCACGAAGTGCTTGCCGCCGAGAATCCGGGACAGCTCCTGGCCGTAGGACCGTACGTCCGCGTCGGTCTGGAAGTTGGACGTGTTCAGCACGAATCCGTCGGCGCGCTCGATGCCGGACCGGGTCAGCGGCTCCCGCAGCTTCGACGCGTCCGTGATCCACGCCGGATTGCCCGCGTCCAGATACACCGTGGTGTGCGGTTGGCGCTTCAGCCGGTCGATCGCGTCCGACAGGAGCTGGAACCGCTCCGCGCGGTACTCCTCCGGGGTGCAGCCGTCCACCGTGTGCGCGACCGCGTCCGGCTCCAGGACCACCACGGCCTTGGTGTCGCCCAGCCCCACCGCGAACCGGTCGATCCACTCGCGGTACGCCTCCGGGCTGGTCGCCCCGCCCGCCGAGTGCTGCCCGCAGTCGCGGTGCGGGATGTCGTACGCGACGAACAGCGCGGTACGGCCGTCCTTCGCGGCGCCCTCCGTGGCCGCCCGCATCATCGCCGCCGGGTCCTCGCCGGCCGGCCAGATCGCCATCGGCTGCTCGGAGATCCGCCGCAGCAGCTCCGCGTCCGACGGCCGGCCCGTCCGCTGCCACTCGGCGACCTGACGGGCCGCCGGGCTCTCGGGGTCGACCCAGAACGGCGAACCGCCGGGTGACCCCGCCGACGCCTTCGACGGGCCGCGCACGACGGCCGCCTCGTCGACGTCGGGCTCTGCGCCGCAGGCGGCGAGCCCCAGCACGGTGACGGCCGCGAGCACCAGCACGGAAACCCTGCGGGTACGGATCAGGCGGGACATCCTGCCCCCAAATGGTGACGGATCTATCAACAGTGGTCGATTATTTGCAATCGTGACATAACGGGACGTCACCTCCCGGATGTGACCCGCCCGCGCGCATCGGGCGCCGATCGATCAGCCGCCCGCCGCCAGGGCGATCCCCAGTGGGGTCCGTTCGTACAGGACCTGATGCCCGTACCGCCGCGACGTCAGCAGGCCCGCGTCCCGCAGCGCCTTGAGATGCGCCGACACCGACGACGGTGCGAGGTCCAGGCGGTGCGCCAGCGCGGTCGTCGTGGCCGGGAGGTCCAGCGCCGCGAGCACCGCCGCGCGATGCCGGCCGAGCAGCCGCACCAGCGCCTCCGTGGTGCGTTCGGTCGGCGCCGACCACAGGCCGCCGATCCCGCGTACCGGATACACCAGCGTCGGCTGCCACGGCGGGTCATGGCCGCCGATCACGTCCGGCCACGAGAACACGCTCGGCATCAGCACCAGACCCTGGCCGTCCAGATCCCGTTCGTGCTGCCCCTTCCACTCCACCGTCAGCGTCCCCGCCCGCCACACGAACCGCCGGTCCAGCTCCCGCAGCAGCCCGCCGAGCCCCACATCGGCCAGCCGCCGTGAATGGAACGCCACATCGGCCTCA
Source organism: Streptomyces sp. NPDC091292 (assembly GCF_044757265.1). Lineage (NCBI taxonomy): Bacteria > Bacillati > Actinomycetota > Actinomycetes > Kitasatosporales > Streptomycetaceae > Streptomyces > Streptomyces sp. NPDC091292. Next base: position 94,392 of record NZ_JBIVUQ010000022.1, read on the forward strand.
AGAAGGGCGCGCAACCGGGGCCAGTCCGGCTCGACCAGCACCTGCCACGCCCGCTCCATCACATCCGCCAGCTCCCGCACGGCGCGGGCCGGATCCGCCAGTAGACGGCGGCCGAGCGCGGTGTCGGCGGCGCCCGGCGTACAGGCGAGGGCGCGCACCATCTCCTCGCGCGCCGCCTCCGGGTCGGCGGCGCGTACCGCCGCGATCTCCTCGTCGAAGGTGGCCGAGGGGCCGATCGGCGGCGGCCCGAGCCAGTCCGGGCTGTGGCCGCGCTGCGGCATCAGCAGCCACAGCGGGGCGAGATCGAGGTCCGCGCCGGACGCGTGGACGCGGCGCAGCCAGTGCGGGTGGTAGCCCTGGCGGTCGGGGCGTTTGAGGGTACGGACGGCTTCCTGCGTCTCCCAGAGGGGGGAGATGGCGAAGCGGCAGGCGAGGAGGTCGTCTTCGCCGAAGCGGAGGTGGAAGGGCATGGTGTCCTCCCTCCGGGGGTGAAGATTCGTCTGGTGCCGAAACATTACGGGGTTCCGTTGATCGGTTGCATTGTCCTGCGTATGACAGAGGAGTTGGCCGGTACTTCGGCCGTGCCCACCAGCGGCTACGGGCGCGTCTTCGCCGTTCGCGAGTTTCGGTACGTGTTTGTCGCGCACCTTTTTTCTCTGCTCGGCGTCGTCGTCAGTGAGATCGCGTTGACCGTGCTCGTGTACGGGCTCACCGGGTCGCCCTTGCTCAGTGCGCTGACCTTCGCGCTCGGGATGCTGCCCTATCTGGTCGGGGGCACGCTGTTCGCGGGGATCGCCGACCGGTTTCCGGCGCGGCGGGTGCTCGTCGTGTGCGATCTGATCTGTGCCGGGTGTGCCGCGCTCATGGCGCTTCCTCTGACGCCGGTCGCCGCGCTGCTCGCGCTGCGGTGTGTCATCGCGGTCGTCTCGCCGGTGTTCAACGGCACCCGGATGGCGACGCTCGCCGATGTGCTCGGCGACGGGGACCTCTTCGTCCTCGGGCGCTCCCTGCTGAGGATCGTCTCGCAGAGCGCCGTGCTCGTCGGCTTCGGTGTCGGCGGCATCCTGCTCACCGTCGTCCCGCCGCGCGGCGCCCTCGTCATCACCCTGTGCACCTTCCTCCTCTCGGCCCTGCTGCTGCGCTGCGGCACCCGCCGGCGGCCCGCCCGCGACTCCGGCACCGGCGCCCTGATGCGCTACTCGCTCGCCGGCGCCCGGCAGATCCTCGCCCACCGCCGTATCCGCGCCCTGCTCCTTCTGCTCTGGGCGCCCCCGATGTTCGTCGTCGCCCCCGAAGCGCTCGCCGCGCCCTACGCCGACGAGATCGGCGTCGGCACCGCGGGCGTCGGCCTGCTGATGTGCGCGATGCCCGTCGGCACGGTCGCGGGGGAGCTGTACGCGGGCTCGGCACTGTCGCCCGCGGCGCGCGGCCGGATCGCGCTGCCCCTCGCGGCGACCATGCTGCTGCCCCTCCTCGCGTACGCGTTCGTCCCGGGCCTGATCTGGGCGCCCGTCGTCCTGGTCCTGGCCGGCGCCGGATTCGCGTACACGCTCGGGCTCGACCGCTGGTTCGTCGACTCCGTACCGGAGGAGCTGCGCGGCCGGGCGATGACCGTGCACACCGCCGGGCTGATGACCATCCAGGGCGTCGGCATGGCGCTGGCCGGGCTCGCCGCCGAGTTCTTCGCGGTCAGTACCGTCGTCGCGGGCGCCGGGGTGGTCGGTACGGTCGTCTGTCTGCTGCTCGTCGCCGAGGTGCGCAGGACGGCGGGGGCCGGGCCATCGGACTCCGTGTCGGACTCCGCGGAGGCGTCCGGACCGAAGGGCGAGACAGGGCTGACCACCATATGACCGGCCGGTAAGGTCGGTGCCGTGCCGAAGCCGCTCAGCCTTGCCTTCGATCCCATCGCCCGAGCCGACGAACTCTGGAAGCAGCGATGGGGATCGGTGCCGTCGATGGCCGCGATCACGTCGATCATGCGGGCACACCAGATCCTGCTCGCCGAGGTCGACGCCGTCGTCAAACCGTACGGACTGACCTTCGCGCGGTACGAGGCGCTGGTGCTGCTCACGTTCTCGAAGGCCGGCGAGCTGACGATGTCCAAGATCGGCGAGCGGCTGATGGTGCACCCGACGTCCGTCACGAACACCGTGGACCGGCTGGTCCGCTCCGGCCTGGTCGACAAGCGCCCCAACCCCAACGACGGACGCGGCACCCTCGCCTCCATCACGGACAAGGGCCGCGAGGTGGTCGACGCGGCGACCCGCGATCTGATGGCGATGGAGTTCGGCCTCGGCGCGTACGACGCCGACGAGTGCCTGGAGATCTTCGCGATGCTCCGGCCGCTGCGGGTGGCCGCGCAGGACTTCGACGAGGACTGACCCGCCGCAAGATCGCCCGAAACGGATGGCTACGCTCGGGGCATGAAACAGAGCGTGCTGACCCGCTACCGCGTCATGGCCTATGTCACCGGTGTCCTGCTGGTCCTGCTGTGCCTGAGCATGATCGCCAAGTACGTCCTCGACATCAACGGCGCGGCCGACGTCACCCGTGTCGTGTCCATCGCGCACGGCTGGCTGTACGTCGTCTACCTGGTCTTCGCCTTCGACCTGGGGTCCAAGGCGAAGTGGCCGGTCGCCAAGCAGCTGTGGGTGCTGCTCGCCGGGACCATTCCGACGGCCGCGTTCTTCGTGGAGCGCAAGGTGTCGCAGGAGCTGGCCGCCAAGGTCACGGACGATGCCACGGCGCCCGTCAAAGCCTGACCCCCGCCGCCGCGAGTAAGGCTCGCGGCGGTATGCCGTCGCGTTTACTTGGACGTCCTAGTAAATTCGCTGGTATGGACGCTGACGCCATCGCAGAGGGCCGCCGACGCTGGCAGGCCCGGTACGACGCCTCGCGTACGCGCGAAGCCGACTTCTCGACGCTGTCCGGCGACCCCGTGGACCCCGTCTACGGGCCCCGCCCCGGGGACACGTACGACGGCTTCGAGCGGATCGGGTGGCCCGGCGAGTACCCCTTCACGCGGGGGCTGTACGCCACCGGATACCGGGGTCGTACCTGGACGATCCGGCAGTTCGCGGGCTTCGGCAACGCCGAGCAGACGAACGAGCGGTACAAGATGATCCTCGCGGCCGGCGGCGGCGGGCTGAGCGTCGCCTTCGACATGCCCACGCTGATGGGCCGCGACTCGGACGACCCGCGCTCGCTCGGCGAGGTCGGGCACTGCGGGGTCGCGATCGACTCGGCCGCCGACATGGAGATCCTGTTCCGGGACATCCCGCTCGGTGACGTCACCACCTCGATGACGATCAGCGGTCCCGCCGTCCCCGTCTTCTGCATGTACCTGGTCGCGGCGGAGCGGCAGGGCGTGGACCCGGCCGTACTCAACGGCACACTCCAGACCGACATCTTCAAGGAGTACATCGCCCAGAAGGAGTGGCTGTTCCAGCCCGAGCCCCATCTGCGGCTGATCGGCGACCTGATGGAGTACTGCGCGGCGGGCATCCCCGCGTACAAGCCGCTGTCGGTGTCCGGGTACCACATCCGTGAGGCGGGTGCGACGGCCGCGCAGGAGCTGGCGTACACGCTGGCGGACGGCTTCGGGTACGTGGAGCTGGGGCTGAGCCGCGGTCTGAATGTCGATGTCTTCGCGCCGGGGCTGTCCTTCTTCTTCGACGCGCATCTCGACTTCTTCGAGGAGATCGCCAAGTTCCGGGCGGCGCGGAGGATCTGGGCGCGGTGGCTGCGGGATGTGTACGGGGCGCGGACGGACAAGGCGCAGTCGCTGCGGTTCCACACCCAGACGGCGGGGGTCTCGCTGACCGCGCAGCAGCCGTACAACAACGTCGTACGGACGGCCGTGGAGGCGCTTGCCGCCGTGCTCGGCGGCACCAACTCGCTGCACACCAACGCCCTGGACGAGACGCTGGCGCTGCCGTCCGCGCAGGCCGCCGAGATCGCCTTGCGGACGCAGCAGGTGCTGATGGAGGAGACCGGGGTCGCCAATGTCGCCGATCCGCTGGGGGGTGCGTGGTTCGTGGAGCAGTTGACGGACCGGATCGAGGCGGACGCGGAGCGGATCTTCGGGGAGATCAGGGAGCGGGGGGTGCGGGCGCATCCCGATGGGCGGCATCCGATCGGGCCGATGACGTCCGGGATTCTGCGGGGGATCGATGACGGGTGGTTCACCGGGGAGATCGCGGAGTCGGCGTTCCGGTATCAGCAGGGGGTGGAGAAGGGGGAGAAGCGGGTGGTGGGGGTGAATGTCGCCCAGGGGTCTGTTACCGGGGATCTGGAGATTCTTCGGGTGAGTCATGAGGTGGAGCGGGAGCAGGTGCGGGTTCTTTTCGACCGGAAAGGGGGGCGGGACGACTCGGTCGTCCGGGGGGCCTTGCGGGCGATGCTTTCCGCTGCGCGGGGCTCGGGGAGCGTGGTTCCGGCCATGTTGGAGGCGGTGCGGGCTGAGGCGACGCTTGGGGAGATTTGCGGGGTTCTTCGGGAGGAGTGGGGGACTTATACGGAGCCGGCGGGGTTCTGAGGTTCGTCTACCGGGGCGCCGTTGGATGGGGTTGTGCCCACCCGTTCCGCCGTGCGGAACGCCTGCCCACAACGGGTCGGGGGTGGGGTGGGGGTGCGGGGTGTTTGCCCGCAACGGGTCGGGGGTGGGGTGGGGGTGCGGGGTGTTTGCCCGCAACGGGTTGGGGGTGGGGTGGGGGTGGGTCAGCCCTGCAAGCCGGTTAGTAGGAGGGCTGTGAATCTTTGGGCCCAGTCCTTGTCCGCCGGTTCTGCGCTGACCAGGGTGCGGTGCACCACCGCGCCTGCCGCCACGTCGAAGATGAGGTCGATCGTGCGGGATGCCGTTTCCGGGTCCTGTTCGATCGGGAGTTCGCCGCGGGCCTCCGCTCGGGCTCGGCCCTCCAGGACCAGGCGTTTCTGGCGCTCCACGATCGAGATGCGGATGCGTTCGCGCAGCGGCTCGTCGTGGGTCGACTCGGCGATGACGGCCATCAGCGCGGTTTTGGCCTCCGGGCGTTCCAGGAGCGCCGCGAACTGGAGGACGACGCCTTCGATGTCCGCCGACAGGCTGCCCCGGTCCGGGAGTTCCAGCTCGTCGAAGAGTTCCGCGACGGCGTCCACGACGAGTTCGTTCTTGCCCGCCCAGCGCCGGTAGAGCGTGGTCTTGGCGACTCCGGCCCGGGTCGCCACGTCCCCCATCGTCAGCCTGGACCAGCCCAGTTCCACCAGGGCGACGCGCGTCGCGTCCAGGATCGCGGCATCCGTGGCGGCGCTGCGCGGACGGCCCGTACGGGCGGTGGACGGGATGCGGCTCTGCATGAACCTGACGATACCGGCCAGTAGCCAACCCGGCGCGAGGCCCTGCGGGAGATTCGTGAGAGAGATCACCGATAAAGGGGCGACGCGGTGGCCGACCCCCAGTTACGCTACGGGCCGTAGCGGAAGCGTGTGCGGGGTGGACGTCCCCGTGCGTGCGGGCGCCGAGGTGGGGACCCCGGCACCGGCCTTTTTCACAGCCGCGCGCGGAGGGGGGAGGATGTACTCATGCAGCCACGGAACATGTCCATGAGCGGAGTCGTCGACCTCGGCGCGGTGAAGGCGGCCCAGGAGGCCAAGGCGAAGGCGGAGCAGGCGCGCGCCGAAGCGGTCAGACACGGCGGAGGCGGAGCCGTCTCCCCGTCGAGCCTCGTGATCGACGTCGACGAGGCGGGGTTCGAGCGAGACATCCTCCAGCGCTCCACCGAAGTGCCCGTCGTCATCGACTTCTGGGCCGAGTGGTGCGAGCCGTGCAAGCAGCTCAGCCCCGTACTGGAGCGACTGGCGGCCGAGTACAACGGCCGGTTCGTCCTTGCCAAGATCGACGTCGACGCCAATCAGATGCTGATGCAGCAGTTCGGGATCCAGGGCATCCCGGCCGTCTTCGCGGTGGTCGCGGGCCAGGCGCTGCCCCTCTTCCAGGGCGCCGCCCCGGAGGCGCAGATCCGCGGCACCCTCGACCAGCTCATCCAGGTCGCCGAGGAGCGCTTCGGGCTGACCGGGCTGACGGTCGACCCGGACGCCGAGGGCGGCGCGGACGGTGAGGCCGCGCCGGCCGAGGAGCCCGTCGGTCCGTACGACGCGCTGCTCGACGCCGCCCAGCAGGCGCTGGACGCGGGCGACTTGGGCGGTGCCGTACAGGCGTACCGGAATGTGCTGGCCGACGACCCGGGCAACCCGGAGGCCAGACTCGGGCTCGCGCAGGCCGAGTTGATGCAGCGGGTGCAGGGGATGGACCCGCAGCAGGTCCGCAAGGACGCCGCCGAGAAACCCGCCGACGCGGCGGCGCAGATCGCCGCGGCCGACCTGGACCTCATGGGCGGCCATATCGAGGACGCCTTCAGCCGGCTCGTCGACACTGTGCGCCGCACCGCGGGCGACGACCGGGACACCGTACGGCTGCGGCTGATTGAACTCTTCGAGGTCGTGGGCGCGGACGACCCCCGCGTGGCCGCGGCACGCAAGTCCCTGGCGCGGGCGCTGTTCTGACCGGTACCGCCCGTTCCGCTCGGCGGGCGGGCGCTGACCAGTCCGTAAACACCGGGGCATGTGATGCCCGGGTGAAAGATTCGCCGACTTTGGGCAACGACGCCTCCTTTGCCAAAACTTGGTAAAGGAGGCTCGTGTTACTTCCAGTAAGTGGAGGTCAGGATTCTGTCCTGATTCGCCCTTGGATCTCCCGGTGTGACGTTGGGGTGAGGACAACCCTGTGTCGCCGGTCGACGCCCGCCCGTCGTGCTTCGGTGATCCGGCCGTTACTAGCGAGTAACGAACCCCCTTGTGCGGGGGCCGAGAATGCACCACGATCGGCGACGCTCGGTCCATTCCCCCCACCCGGCACACCAGTCGGGCCCGGGGCTCTGGGTCCCCACCGAGTAGGCCGGCGGCACCTGGCGCCGGCCTTGGGCAGGGGGGTCTCCGTCCCTTCCGGGTGACGGAGCCTGTCCGGAGGTTGTGCGTGATGCGTTCAGGCGCGACCCAGTGGTTGTCGCTCGGGGGTGATCGCCGGTGATCGGGTGCGTCAGCGCCACCGAGAAGCGGGCGCTCTCCTTTCCGAGGACGTAGCACTTCTCCCATCCCTGCCCGGCTGAGCCGCAGAGGGCCAGTCAGGGCCGGAGATGTACGTCCGAGAAGGAGGAAAGTCATGGAGTCCGTGGCTCGTGGCGGAACCAGATGGAAGCGGTTCGCCGTCGTCATGGTGCCCAGCGTCGCGGCGACCGCCGCGATAGGTGTCGCCCTCTCGCAGGGTGCGCTGGCGGCATCGTTCAGTGTGTCGGGTCAGCAGTTCAAGGTCACTGCCGACCGTCTCGACGGCACAGGATTCATTCAGTACGGGGCCTTGGACACCGGCAAGTCGGGCGCCCACCCGGTGGCCGTCGTGGGTCTTGAGGACGCCACGATCACCAACCTGTGTCAGTCGGTCGTCGTCCCGGTGCCGGTCTTCGGCGACGTGTCGATGACGCTGACGGCGGGCAAGCCCGGTGGGCCCAAGGTCAAGGCGAACAACCTCTACATCGACGCCGACGACCTGATGGCCAACGCGACCTTCCGCGGGGTCGACATCGGCGTGTCGGTCGACAGCACGACGAAGGGCCCCGGCCCGTCGAAGGGCGACAGGTACGCCCCCGACTCGTTCGCGCAGCAGGCCGATTCGGTGACGTTCACCGATGTGAAGCAGCGCGCGTGGGCGACCACCGCCGGCACCTTCAAGCTCTCCGGCCTCGGTATGAAGGTCGAGAAGGGCAAGCACGAGTGCTACTAGGCGTGTGCTCCTAGGCGTTTCGGCGCCCTGAAGCACTCGCCGTGCCTGACGCACTCGCCGTGCCTGAAGGCACTTCCTGTGCTGAGGGCACTCCCCGTGCTGAACGGCCGGGCGCGGGGGCGCACGGGTCACTTCCCGGGCCGTCCCCGTGCCCGTATCCGCTCGATCAAAGAACCAACGCCATACCCGAGGAGCTGTACGACATGAGCGCCGAAGCGCACGCAGGGCCCGGCGTCAGGCTCGCCCGGATGCGCCGATCGTTCCGAGGGTGGCGCGGCCAGCGCCCATTCTGGGGTGGTCTGCTGACGCTGCTGGGCGGCATTCCCATCATGTACTTCCCGTACGCGAATCTCACGCTCGGCACCTTGACGATCCGCATGGGGACGCCGACCGGTGCCGGGTCGCTGATCATCGGTGTGCTGCTGATCGTGCTCGGCCTGACGATGTGGTACCAGAAGCACTCGCGGATCTTCGCGGGTGTCGCCGCCATCCTGCTCGCCCTGGTCTCCCTGGTCGTGTCCAACTTCGGTGGCTTCGTCATAGGTTTCCTGCTCGCCCTGATCGGCGGTGCCCTCAGCGTCTCCTGGGTTCCCGGCAGTGAGAAGGCGCCGGAGCCGGACATGAAGCGCACCGGCGGCGACCCGGAGCCCGCGACCGCCGGGGCCGTGAACGGGCCGGGCGGCGAGTCCACCGATCTGTCAGGAACGAGCCCGGACGACGGGACGAACGGGAGGCACCGTGCCGGCTGACGAGGTGCACCACGGGACGGACGCGGGAGGTGAGCCCCGGGTCAGAACCGGACCGCGGCACGCAGCACCCAAGAAACCGCTCCTGACCCGGCTGCACGTCCCCGCGGGCAAGGCGATAGCCATCGCCGCGATGCCGACCGCGGTCCTCATGGGAATGGGCCTCACCCCCACACTGGCCTCGGCCAAACCACTGCCCAAGAACCCGTTCCAGGACGGCCCGTGCGTCACGGCGCCCGACGAGGCGGGCAAGACGGACGACAAGCAGGACGAGAAGGACGACACCGGCAAGGACGGGACCGGTAAGGACGACAGCGGTACGGACGACAGCGGCAAGGGCGGGGCCACGCCCACGCCTTCGCCGTCCTCGGGCGCCCCGTCGGACGGTGCGTCGGGCGGTTCGCCGGACCCGGATTCAGGTTCCGGTTCCGACGGGAAGACCAGCCCCGCGCCCAAGCCGTCCGACCCTGCCGACTCCGGTACCAAGGACCCCGCGCCCAGCCCCACGCCGTCCAAGACGAAGAACCCGCTCGACCCGCTGGGGCTCGGCGACGCCCTCAAGGACCTGCTCTCACCGGGGGACAAGGAGTCGGCGACCCCGACCCCGTCGGCCACCGCGCCCGCCAAGAACGACCCGAAGGACGAGCCGAAGGACGACCCGAAGGGCGACGGGACCGGCCTCGACAAGGTGACGGACCCGGTCAAGGACACGGTCGACAAGGTCACCGGCGCCGTGAAGGACGCCACCGACAAGGCCGAGGACAAGGCCAAGGACGGCGCCGGGGACGCGGCGGACGAGGTCAAGGAGTCGGCGACACCGACGCCTTCACCGAGCGCGTCCGACCCGATGGCACCGGACGAGAACGGCAAGAAGCCGTTCCCCTGTGTCGTCGAGGAGAAGGTCGCGGGCGACGCCGAGCGGCCCCCGGCCACCATCCCGAACCAGCCGTGGAACCTGGAAGCCAGCTCACTGCTGCTCAAGGGCCTCGACTACGCGGGCGTCGTGAATCTGACGATGCCCAACGGACAGACCAAGCAGGCGCTGAAGTTCACGGCGGACGACGGCGTCGACATCGGCGACCTGCACCAGATCGTGGACGGCCCCGGCGGCCGGAAGTACCACGTGGAGGCCGCCAAAGGGTCCACGTCCACGATCCGCAACGGCCGTGTGACGATGTACACGGAGCGCCTCGAAGGCAACCTCTTCGGGCTGATCCCGATCGTGTTCGACCCCGAGCACCCGCCGCCGCTCAACATCCCGATCGCGTACTTCACCAAGGTCAAGATCGTTCAGGCCGGCCAGTTCGGCGGAGATCTGACCATTCCGGGACTGCACCAGTCGATCTCCGGCTGACGCGCGGAACCGGCCCCAAGAACCCATCCGGGAGCCGCACAACACGGAGGGCGTCCCCTGTCGCAGGGGGCGCCCTCCGTGCCGTACACGCAAAGGATCCGGCCGTACGCGCAAAGGATCCGGGGGACCGGTCGGTCCCTCGCCGGTCAGGCGCGCTCGCCGCCGCCCAGGTGGTGGACGCGGACCATGTTCGTGGTGCCGGCGACGCCGGGAGGCGAACCGGCGGTCATCACCACGGTGTCGCCCTCGTTGAAGCGGTTCAGCTTGACCAGTTCGGCGTCGACCACCTCGACCATCGCGTCGGTGTTGTCGACGTGCGGGACGACATACGCGTCCACGCCCCAGCTCAGCGTCAGCTGGTTGCGGGTCGACTCGTCGGTGGTGAAGGCGACGATCGGCTGGGCCGCGCGGTAACGGGAAAGGCGGCGGGCCGTGTCACCGGACTGCGTGAAGGCGACCAGCGCCTTGCCGTCCAGGAAGTCCGCGATCTCACAGGCCGCGCGGGCCACCGAACCGCCCTGCGTCCGCGGCTTCTTGCCGGGCACCAGCGGCTGGAGGCCCTTGGAGAGCAGTTCGCCCTCGGCCGCGACGACGATCTTCGACATCGTCTTGACCGTCTCGATCGGATACGCGCCGACCGACGACTCGGCGGACAGCATGACCGCGTCCGCGCCGTCCAGGATGGCGTTGGCGACGTCGGACGCCTCGGCGCGCGTGGGACGGGAGTTGGTGATCATCGACTCCATCATCTGGGTCGCCACGATCACCGGCTTGGCGTTGCGGCGGCACAGCTCGATGAGCCGCTTCTGCACCATCGGGACCTTTTCGAGGGGGTACTCGACGGCCAGGTCACCGCGGGCCACCATCACGCCGTCGAACGCCATGACGACGTGCTCCATGTTCGCCACCGCCTGCGGCTTCTCCACCTTGGCGATGACGGGGACCCGGCGGCCCTCCTCGTCCATGATCTTGTGGACGTCCTTGACGTCGTCGGCGTCCCGGACGAAGGAGAGCGCGACCAGGTCGCAGCCCATGCGCAGCGCGAACCGCAGATCGTCGATGTCCTTCTCGGACAGCGCGGGCACATTGACCGCCGCGCCGGGCAGGTTGATGCCCTTGTGGTCGGAGATGACACCGCCCTCGATGACGATCGTCCGGACCCGGGTGCCGTCGACGGACGTGACCTTCAGCTCGACGTTGCCGTCGTTGATGAGGACCGCGTCGCCCTTCTGGACGTCGCCCGGCAGACCCTTGTAGGTGGTGCCGCAGATCGACTTGTCGCCCGGGACGTCCTCGGTGGTGATGACGAACTCGTCACCGCGCTCCAGCTCGACAGGGCCCTCGGCGAAGGTCTCCAGGCGGATCTTGGGTCCCTGGAGGTCGGCGAGCACACCGACGGGCCTGCCCGTGTCGGCGGAGGCCTTGCGGACGCGCTCGTACCGCGCCTTGTGCTCCTCGTGGGATCCGTGGCTCATATTGAAACGGGCCACATTCATCCCGGCCTCGATGAGCGTTTTCAACTGCTCGTACGAGTCGACGGCGGGGCCCAGCGTGCAGACGATTTTGGAACGGCGCATGGGGCGGATCCTATCGGTTTGTTTCGCTACGGAATATTCCGTCTGGCGGAAGATACAAATGGGCGGGATGGTGCTCAGTCGAGAGCGTGTGCGACTCGGGTATGACTCGATATGACTCGGATTTCTGCGGTGCTCATCGGATTTATACGGCGCTCAGGGGTGTACGAGGGCGTAGGTCTGCGTGGCGATCTCCAGTTCCTCGTCGGTCGGCACGACGGCGACGGCGACCCGGGCGCCCGGAGGCGAGATCAGCCGCTCCCCGCCGTCCCGTACGGCGTTGAGCCCGCCGTCGACCACCAGGCCCAGCTCCTCCAGGCCCGCGACGGCAGCTTCCCGTACCGGCGCCGCGTTCTCACCGACACCCGCCGTGAACACCACGGCGTCCACCCGGCCGAGCACCGCGTAATAGGCGCCGATGTACTTCTTCAAGCGGTGCACATAGATGTCGAAGGCGAGCCGTGCGGCCCGGTCGCCCTCGTCGATACGGCGGCGGATCTCCCGCATGTCGTTGTCGCCGCAGAGCCCGACCAGACCGCTCCGCTTGTTCAGCAGGTCGTCGATCTCGTCGGTCGCCATCCCCGCGACCCGCACCAGATGGAAGACGACCGCCGGGTCGACGTCCCCGGACCGCGTCCCCATCACCAGACCCTCCAAGGGCGTCAGCCCCATCGAGGTGTCCACACAGACCCCGCCGCGCACCGCCGATGCCGACGCGCCGTTGCCCAGGTGCAGCACGATCACATTGACCTCGGACGGCTCCTTGCCGAGGAGCGCGGCCGTGCGGCGCGAGACATACGCGTGCGAGGTGCCGTGGAAGCCGTAGCGGCGGATGCGGTGGGCGTCGGCGGTCTCCACGTCGATCGCGTACCGGGCCGCCGACTCCGGCATCGTCGTATGGAACGCGGTGTCGAACACGGCGACCTGCGGCAGATCCGGGCGCAGCGCCCGCGCGGTGCGGATGCCGGTGAGGTTCGCCGGGTTGTGCAGCGGCGCCACCGGGATCAGCCGCTCGATCTCGGCGAGCACCGCGTCGTCCACGACCGTCGGCTCGGTGAACAGCCGGCCGCCGTGCACCACCCGGTGGCCGATCGCCGCCAGCTCCGGCGAGTCCAGGCCGAGCCCGTCCGCCGCCAGCTCGTCGGCGACCGCCTTCAGCGCCGCGTCGTGATCGCCGATCGGCCCGGTCCGCTCCCGCCGCTCACCGCCGCCGCCCGTGAACGGCGTGTGCACCAGACGTGAGGTCTGCTCGCCGATGCGCTCGACCAGACCGGCCGCGAGCCGTGAGCTGTCGCTCATGTCGAGGAGCTGGTACTTCAGCGACGAGGAGCCGGAGTTGAGGACGAGGACGCGGTGCGCCACGCGGTGCTCGGTCACGGGTGGGATGCCTTCTGGTGATGGGGCGGGAGGGGTACGGGGCCGCACGGGCCGGTCAGTCGTCGGAGGGGGTCTGGGCCTGGATCGCCGTGATGGCGACGGTGGTGACGATGTCCTGGACGAGCGCGCCGCGCGAGAGGTCGTTGACCGGTTTGCGCAGCCCCTGGAGCACGGGCCCGACGGCGGTCGCGCCCGCCGACCGCTGCACGGCCTTGTACGTGTTGTTGCCGGTGTTCAGGTCCGGGAAGATCAGCACGCTCGCCTGCCCCGCGACCTTCGAGCCCGGCAGCTTGGTCGCCGCGACCGACGGTTCCACGGCCGCGTCGTACTGGATCGGGCCCTCGATCAGCAGATCCGGACGGCGCGTGCGCACCAGCTCGGTCGCCTCGCGGACCTTGTCGACGTCCGCGCCGGAGCCCGAGGTGCCCGTCGAGTACGACAGCATCGCGATCCGGGGCTCGACGCCGAACCGTTCGGCGGTCGCGGCCGACTGGATGGCGATGTCGGCGAGTTGTTCCGCGTCCGGGTCCGGGTTCACGGCGCAGTCGCCGTACGCGAGGACCTTGTCGGCGAGGCACATGAAGAACACGGACGACACGATGGAGGCGTCCGGCTTTGTCTTGATGATCTCGAACGCCGGGCGGATCGTGGCGGCCGTGGAGTGCACCGAGCCCGAGACCATGCCGTCGGCCAGGCCCTCCTGGACCATCAGGGTGCCGAAGTAGTTCACGTCCGCGACCACGTCGTAGGCGAGTTCGACGGTCACGCCCCGGTGCGCCCGCAACTGCGCGTACCGCGCGGCGAAACGGTCCCGCAGCTCGGAGGTCTGCGGGTCGATGAGCTGGGCGTCCGCGAGGTCGGCCCCCAGGTCGGCGGCCTTCTTGCGGATCTGCTCGACATCCCCGAGGAGCGTCAGATCGCACACCCCGCGCCGCAGCAGGACGTCGGCGGCGCGCAGCACCCGCTCCTCGGTGCCCTCGGGGAGCACCACCCGGCGCCGGTCGGAGCGGGCCTGCTCAAGGAGCTTGTGTTCGAACATCATCGGTGTGACCCGGGTACTGCTCGGCGCCGACACCCGTTTCAGCAGCGCCGCCGTGTCGACGTACCGCTCGAACAGGCCGAGCGCCGTCTCCGCCTTGCGCGGGGTCGCGGCGCTCAACTTGCCCTCCAGGCCGAAGAGTTCGGCGGCGGTCGGGAAGCTGGTCCCGGCGACGGACACCACCGGTGTGCCGGGGGCGAGCCGGGCGGCGAGCGTGAGGATCTCCGGGCTCGGCCGCTCACCGAGGGTGAGCAGCACGCCGGCTATCGGCGGGGTTCCCGCGCTGTGCGCGGCGAGCGAGCCCACCACGAGGTCGGCGCGGTCGCCGGGGGTCACGACGAGACAGCCCGGGGTCAGGGCGTTCAGGAAGTTCGGGAGCATCGCGCCGCCGAACACGAAGTCGAGCGCGTCGCGCGCGAGACCCGAGTCGTCGCCGAGGAGTACGTCGCCGTCGAGCGCGTGGGTGATCTGGGCGACGGTCGGCGCGGCGAGCGCGGGCTCGTCGGGCAGCACCCAGCAGGGCACCGGGAGCCGGGACTCAAGGCGCTCGTGGATCTCCTCGCGGTCCTCGGGGGCGACCCGGTTGACGATCAGCGCCAGGACGTCGCACCCCAGGACCTCGTACGCGCGGTACGCGTTGCGGGCCTCGGCGCGTACGGACTCGGCGTGCTGGCCCCGGCCGCCGACGACCGCGAGGACGGAGGCGCCGAACTCGTTGGCGAGACGGGCGTTCAGCGCCAGCTCGTCGGGGAGCTGGGTCGCCGCGAAGTCGGTGCCGAGGACGAGGACGACCTCGTAGTCGCGGGCCACCCGGTGGAAGCGGTCCACCAGCGTGGAGACCAGCTCGTCGGTGCCGCGCTCGGCCTGGAGCGCGGAGGCCTCGTGGTAGTCGAGGCCGTACACGGTCGACGCGTCCTGCGAGAGCCGGTAGCGGGCGCGCAGCAGATCGAAGAGGCGGTCGGGTCCGTCGTGGACGAGGGGCCGGAAAACCCCGACCCGGTCGACCTGGCGGGTCAGCAGCTCCATGACCCCCAGTTCGGCGACCTGACGGCCGTCGCCCCGGTCGATCCCGGTCACGTACACGCTCCGCGTCACGCGTGCTCTCCGTTTCGTAGCTGGTGTTCGTAGCTGGTGGGTTCCCGTACGTGGGTATTCGCCTGTGTGTATTCGTATGCGTGTTCCCATATGGCCTCTGTCGGGCCCTCTTGACAATACCTGCGCGTATCGTTTAAACGCCCGCCGAACAACGGGGGGCCGTCAGGGGACGGAATCGGCGACGGCCGGGGCGCCGTGAAACAATCGGACCGGCTCATCGGGACCAGCAGCGAGCAGGAGACACAGCACGATGCGTATCGGAGTTCTCACCGCAGGCGGCGACTGTCCGGGCCTGAACGCAGTGATCCGGTCGGTCGTGCACCGCGCCGTCACGCACTACGGCGACGACGTCATCGGCTTCGAGGACGGGTACGCGGGTCTCCTCGACGGCCGCTACCGCACCCTCGACCTGAACGCCGTCAGCGGCATCCTCGCCCGTGGCGGCACCATCCTCGGCTCGTCCCGCCTGGAGCGCGACCGGTTCCGCGCGGCCTGCGAGAACGTCGTCCACCTCGCCGGCGAGATCGGCTTCGACGTCCTCATCCCGATCGGCGGCGAAGGCACCCTGACCGCGGCCCGGATGCTCGCCGACGCGGGCCTGCCGGTGGTCGGCGTCCCCAAGACCATCGACAACGACATCTCGTCCACCGACCGCACCTTCGGCTTCGACACCGCCGTCGGCGTCGCCACCGAGGCGATGGACCGGCTCAAGACCACCGCCGAATCGCACCAGCGCGTGATGGTCGTCGAGGTCATGGGGCGGCACGCGGGCTGGATCGCGATGGAGTCCGGGATGGCCGCGGGCGCCCACGGCATCTGCCTGCCCGAGCGGCCCTTCGACCCGGCCGACCTGGTCGAGATGGTCCAGGAGCGGTTCGCGCGGGGCAAGAAGTTCGCGGTGATCTGCGTCGCCGAGGGCGCCCACCCGGTCGAGGGCAGCATGGACTACCGGAAGGGCGAGATCGACCAGTTCGGCCACGAGCGCTTCCAGGGCATCGGCACCGCACTCGCCTTCGAACTCCAGGAGCGCCTCGGCAAGGAGGCCAAGCCGGTCATCCTCGGCCACGTCCAGCGCGGCGGAACGCCCACCGCGTACGACCGTGTCCTCGCCACCCGCTTCGGCTGGCACGCCGTCGAGGCCGCCCACAGGGGCGACCACGGCAAGATGACCGCCCTGCGCGGCACCGACATCACGATGGTCCCCCTCGCCGAGGCCACCACGGAACTGAAGACGGTCCCGAAGGACCGGATGGACGAGGCCGAGTCCGTCTTCTGAGCGGACCCCGGGCGTGACGCGTACTCAGGGCTGGGACACGGGCTTCGCCTCGGAGTCGTGGACCAGTTCGGCGAGCTGGACGAGGAAGCCGTACGTCGCCAGGCGCCCATGGAGGCGGAGGAAGTAGGACCGGTCGCCGCACTGGAAGATCTCCCGGCGGCGCACCTTGCCGAGGCCCAGCTCGAACGTGTTCACCGCCTGACGGAGCGCCGCCGCCGCCTCTTCCGGGCCGCCCTCCAGCTCCACGACCGTACGCGCGTCGCGGTTGGCCTCCGCGACGCCGTCAACAGGGACGGCCAGCACTATCCAACGGGACATTCTCGATCGGTTCCCTCCCCTTGGGCGCCGCCGACGGCGGTGCTCACGAGGCCAGTGTGTCAGGCGGTCGGCCGCCGGGCCTGAGCCGCCGACCGGTCTGCCGGTCCGCCCGCCGATTCCTACAAGGAGTTGGGCCCGGGGTCAGCCCTTCACCGCTCCCCCCAGAGCGAACCCCCCGCCCAACCGTCGCGCTATCACGACGTACAGCAGCACCACCGGCGTCGAGTACAGGATCGAGAAGGCGGCGAGTTGGCCGTACGCCACTTGGCCGTAGTTGCCGAAGAGGGTGAAGATCGAGACCGAGGCGGGGAGTTGGTCGGGGGTGAGCAGCAGCATGAAGGGGACGAAGAAGTTGCCCCACATCATGATGAAGCTGTAGATCGTGACGACCGTCAGACCCGGGCCCATCAGCGGCAGCACCACCCGTAGCAGCGTCTGGAGCGAGGACGCGCCGTCCGTCCACGCGGCCTCCTCCAGGACCAGCGGAACGCCGTCCATGAAGTTCTTCATCAGCCAGATGGCGAACGGGAGTTGGGACGTGGCGAGGAACAGCGCCGTGCCGTACATCGTGTCGATCAGATTGACCTGTACGAACAGCCCGTACACCGGGACCATCACGGCCGTGATCGGCAGGCAGGTCGAGAAGAGGATCGTCAGGAGGTACGGGCGGGTCACGCGGGAGCGGTAGCGCGACAGCGGATACGCGGCCAGCGCGGCGCACACCACCGTGAGCAGCGTCGCGCCCCCGCACAGCAGCAGACTGTTCAGCATCGGCGTGAAGGTGATCTCGTCCGTCAGGACCGCCGAGAAGTTGTCGAAGGTCGCCGACTTCGGCACCCTCACCCGCAGATCGGCGTCGGGCGCCACCGACGACAGCAGCAGCCACATCAGCGGCAGCGCGAACGACACGGCGGCCACAAGGAGCGCGGCGTCCACCGCCAACCGCTGACGGGTCTTGCGGCGCAGAGCCACCGCGTCACACCTCCGCTCGGGCGAGCCGCAGATACACGACCGAGAACAGCGCCCCGACCAGCAGAAGCAGCAGCGCGACCGCCGTGCCGTAGCCGATGAGGCTCTTGTTGAACGCCTGGTCGTACATGAACACGGGCAGCGTCGTAGACCGGTCCCCGGGCCCGCCCCGCGTCATCGCCCAGATCAGCCCGAACACCGACAGTGTTTGAAGTGTGTTGAGCATCAGATTGGTGCCGATGGACCGACGGATCATCGGCAGCGTCACATGGATCACCTTGCGCACACCGTTCGCCCCGTCGACCTCGGCGGCCTCCGTGATCTCCTTCGGGATCTCCGAGAGCGCCGCCGAGTAGATCAGCATCGAGAACGCCGTACCGCGCCACACGTTCGCGAACGACACCGCCAGGATCGGCAGCGTGAACAGCCAGTTCTGGGACGGGAGATGGAGCCAGTCGAGGACCGCGTTGAGTGTGCCCTCGCGGCGGAAGAACGCGTACAGGAGGAAGGCCGCGACGATCTCCGGGAGCACCCACGCGGCGATCACCAGCGCCCCCGTCAGCGTCCGCACCGGCTTCGACGCGCGCCGCATCAGCCCGGCGAGCGCGAGCCCGAGCGTGTTCTGCCCGACGATCGACGACAGCACCGTGAACACCAGCGTCAG
Source organism: Streptomyces sp. NPDC091292 (assembly GCF_044757265.1). NCBI lineage: Bacteria > Bacillati > Actinomycetota > Actinomycetes > Kitasatosporales > Streptomycetaceae > Streptomyces > Streptomyces sp. NPDC091292. The sequence continues at coordinate 112,617 of NZ_JBIVUQ010000022.1, forward strand.
CCACACCGCGTTACGGAACTTCGGGTCCGAGAACGCCCGCCGGAAGTTCTCGAAGCCCACGAAGTCCGCCGACGACGAGCCGGTGAGCTGCATGTTCGTGAACGCGATGTACGCGCAGTACGCGATCGGCCCGGCCAGGAACAGCACCAGGAGCACGGTCGCCGGGGCGAGCGGCAGCCAGCGGAGGGGGCGCAGCCGGCCGCCGCGCGCCCCTCGTACCTCGCGGGGCCGGCGGCCGGGCTTCACCTCGCGCACCGTGGGAGCCACCGTCACGGTTTCGCCACCACGGCGCCCTCGGTGATGTCCTTCACCTGCCCGTCGTACGCGCCCGCCGCCTTCGCCGCGTCCGCGTCCCCGGTCGTCACCGCCTCCATCGCCTCGCCGATCGCCGTCGACACCTGCGGGTACACCGGCAGCGCGGGACGGTAGTGCGTGTACTGGACGAGACCGGTGAAGAATTCGATGCCCGGCATCGACTTCAGATACGACGGGTCCGCCGCGACATCCTTACGGACCGCGATCTGCGCCCCTACGACGTCCCAGCGGGTCGCGTTCTCCTTCGTCTGCATCGTCTTGATGAAGTCGAACGCGAGATCCGGATTTCCTGCCTTCTGCGGAATGGCCCAGGTCCAGCCGCCCGACATGGACACCTTTCCGGGAGCCTGGCCGTTCTGTGTCGGCATCGGCGCCTGCGCCAGATCCGTCTTCCACTCGGGCCACGCGGTCGTTCCCTTGCCCGTCCAGAACTGGCCCATCCAGGAACCGTCCAGCGAAATCGCGAGCTTTTCCTCGGGGAACCACTCATTCGCGACCGTCGTACCGACATTCGGGTCGAGCGAGTCCGACACATCGGGACCGAGTTTCTCGCCGAACACGGTCTCCACGAAGCCGAGCGCGTCCTTGAACCCCTGGCTGCCCGTCACCCACTTCTTCGCCGACGGGTCGTACAGCGGGTCGTCGCCCGTGCCGTACAGCAGCATCTCGAAGCCCTGCATCACGGCCGCCTCACCGGGAGCCTTGCCGGTGTAGACGTTCAGCGGGATGGCGCCCGGCACCTTCTTCTTGATGGTGCGGGCGGCCTCCAAGATCTCGTCCCAGTTCTTCGGCGCCCAGTCCTCGGGCAGCCCGGCCTTCTGGAAGATCTTCTTGTTGAACCAGAGTCCCCGCGTGTCCGTACCGTCGGGAACCCCGTACGTCTTGCCGTCCTCGGCCTTCGCCGCCGCCTTCGCGGTGTCGACGAACTGGTCCCAGGTGTCCCACTTCGCGAGATATTCGTCGAGCGGGCGCAAATAGCCGGCCTTGATGTCGGAGTTGATGCGGAACGTGTCCTCGTAGACCAGATCGGGAGCGGTCTTCGGGGAGCGCATCATTTGCTGCGCCTTGGTCGCGTAATCGTTGTCCGGCGCCTGGATCGGGACGAGTTCGACCTTCTTGCCGGGGTGTTCCTTCTCGAACTGCTTCTTCATGTCCTGCAAGTACTCGTCCTTGAAACGGACCTTGTTGTCCGTACTCCTGTTGTACGCGACCTTGATGGTGTCGGCGTCGCTTCCGGACCCGCTTCCGCAGGCGGTCAGCGACAGGGTGGACGCCGCGAGGACGGCGGCGAGAAGCAATGGGGCGGCGGTGGGGCGCACGGGCACGACCTCCTACGAGCCTTCGTTGGCTGCCCGGTGAACCTAGGGCGGCCGTCAAGGCAAGGTCAATGGTCGTGCATCGTCCCAAGTGGAGACCGTGACAACGTTGTTGTCGCGGACGCCGCACCGCCATTGGTCGCACCACTGGCGGTGACGCACCGTCAACTGCCGTGCAACCACCGGTAATGCAGCTCGGGGCGGCCCACTTGCCCGTACTGGGGGCTGCGGTTCGCGCGGCCCGTGGTGACCAGATGCTCCAGATAGCGGCGGGCGGTGATCCGGGAGATCCCCACCGACTCGGCCGCCGCCGCCGCGGTCAGACCGCCGGCCGCCGAGCGCAGGGTGCGGATCACGCGGTCCAGGGTCGGGGCGCTCAGGCCCTTGGGCAGCTCGGCGGGCGAGGGTGCCCGCAGGGTGGCGAGCGCGCGGTCCACCTCGTCCTGACCGCTGGCCTCGCCCGCCGTCGTACGGAACTCGGAGTACCGGACGAGACGGTCGCGGAGGGTCGCGAAGGTGAACGGTTTCAGGACGTACTGGACGACGCCGAGCGAGACGCCCTCGCGGACCACCGCCAGGTCGCGGGCCGAGGTCACCGCGATCACGTCGGCGTGGTGGCCGGCGGCGCGGAGGGAGCGGGCCAGGGCCAGGCCGTGGCCGTCCGGGAGGTGGAGGTCGAGGAGGAGGAGGTCGATCGGTACGCGGTCGAGGGTGCGGCGGGCTTCGGCGGCGGTGTGGGCTTTGCCCACGGCCTTGAAGCCGGGGACTCTCTGGACGTACATCATGTGGGCGTCGGCGGCTACGGGGTCGTCTTCTACTACGAGGACCCGGATGTCCTGGGGCGCCGTCATGCCTGGGTCTCCCTTTCCGGGCTGGACGAGTCTTTCGGCTGAACCGGCACCTTGGGTTGTGCCCACCCGTTCCGCCGTGCGGAACGCCTGCCCACAACGGGTTGGGGGGGAGTTTCGGCGCCGGCAGGGCGCCTGCCCACAACGGGTTGGGGGGGAGTTTCGGCGCCGGCAGGGCGCCTGCCCACAACGGGTTGGGGGGGAGTTTCGGCGCCGGCGGGGCGTCTGTGCGCGGCGGGTTCGGTGGGCGTTTCGGGGGCGGGGGGACGGGTGTGGGGTGTGCCCGCGGCGGGTTCGCGGAGAGCTTCGGCGTCGGGGGCGTCGGTTCTGGGGCCCAACGGTAGTTCTGCCGTGAATTCCGCGCCTCCGCCCTCCCCCGACTCTCTCACCGTCAGAGTGCCCCCGTTCCTGGTGATGGTCTGGCGGACCAGGGCCAGGCCCAGGCCGCGGCCCGCCGGGCCCGACGGCTTCGTGGACCAGCCGCGTTCGAACATGGCTTCCGTGTGGGCCGGGTCCACGCCCTCGCCGGTGTCGGCGACGCGCAGCAGCAGGCCGTCGTCGTCGGCGCGGGCGGTGACCGTGACCGTGGCGTGCGGGGTGCCCTGGGCGGCATCCATGGCGTTGTCGATGAGGTTGCCGAGGACGGTGACCAGGTCGCGGGCGGGGAGTGAGGCCGGCAGGAGACCGTCGTCCATGCGGCTGTCGGGGGAGACGACGAGTTCCACGCCCCGCTCGTTGGCCTGGGCGGCCTTGCCGAGGAGGAGGGCCGCGAGGACCGGTTCGCCGACGGCCGCGACGACCTGGTCCGTGAGGGCCTGGGCGAGTTCGAGTTCGGCGGTGGCGAAGTCGACGGCCTCGTCCGCGCGGCCCAGCTCGATGAGGGACACGACGGTGTGCAGCCGGTTCGCGGCCTCGTGCGCCTGGGAGCGCAGGGCCTGCGTGAAGCCGCGCTCCGAGTCCAGCTCACCCGTCAGGGACTGAAGCTCCGTGTGGTCACGCAGGGTGACGACGGTGCCGCGCTGCTCGCCGCTGGACACGGGCGAGGTGTTCACGACGAGGACCCGCTCGGCGGTGAGATGCAGTTCGTCCACGCGCGGCTCGGCCGACAGCAGCGCCCCGGTGAGCGGCGGCGGCAGCCCGAGATCGGCGACCGAGCGGCCGACCAGGTCGCCGGAGAGCCCGAGCAGTACCCGCCCGCCGTCGTTGACCAGCGCGATCCTGCGCTGACCGTCGAGCATCAGCAGCCCCTCGCGCACCGCGTGCAACGCGGCCTCGTGATAGTCGTGCATCCGGCTCAGCTCGGTCGCGTTCATGCCATGGGTGGACCGCCGCAGCCGGGCGTTGATCACATACGTACCGATACCGCCGAGCACCAGGGCGCCCGCCGCGACCCCGACCAGCGCGACCACCTGACCCCGTACCTGCGCGCTGATCTCGTCGATGGTGATCCCGGCGCTGACCAGGCCGACGATCCTGCCGTTGTCGTCGATCGGCGTGACCACACGGACCGAGGGGCCGAGCGTCCCGGTGTAGGTCTCGGCGAAGGTCTTGCCGCGCAGGGCGGGCCCGGTGTGCCCGAGGAACCGCGCGCCGATCTGGTCCGGATCGGGGTGCGTCCAGCGGATGCCCTGCGGATTCATGATCGTGACGAAGTCCACGCCGGTGTCCCGCTGCACCTGGGACGCGTACGGCTGAAGCGTCCGCGTCGGATCGCTGGAGCGGATCGACTCCCGTACCGAAGGCGAGTCGGCGACCGCGCGGGCCGCGGCCTCGGCCTGGCGCCGGGCCGCCTGCTGGGCCTGGTGCCCATCGCTGATGTAGGTGAAGAGCGCGCAGCCCGCGACCACGAAAGCGACCAGGACGGCCTGCATCGCGAAGAGCTGGCCGGCCAGGCTGCGGGGGCGTGGCACACGGAAAAGGCGCATGAACTCAGTCTGCATCCTCGTATAAGCGTGAACTAAATGAACGTAAGGGTGACCGCTCTCACAGCCTGGGAGATATTCACCGGGATCCGCCCGCCAGGACGTGAGCCGCACGCACTGCGCGTACTTCCGCGAGGTAGCCCCCCACCGCTCTTCGCGACCCTCGCGAGGTCATCGCAGAACTTCGCGCACGCCGATGAAGTCGTCAAGGAGGCACCCCGTGGCCGAAACACAGGTGGCACCCGCCGCCAAACGGGACCGGACCCACTATCTCTACATCTCCGTCATCGTCGCCGTCATCCTCGGTATCGGCGTCGGATTCGCCGCGCCGGACTTCGCCAAGGAGCTGAAGCCGATCGGGACCGGCTTCGTGGCCCTGATCAAGATGATGATTTCCCCCATCATCTTCTGCACGATCGTCCTGGGTGTCGGCTCGGTCAGGAAGGCCGCCAAGATCGGCAAGGTCGGTGGCCTCGCCCTCGGCTACTTCCTCTCGATGTCGTTCGTGGCGCTCGCCATCGGCCTCGTCGTCGGAAACATCCTGCACCCCGGCGACGGCATGCACCTGACCGAGGCCGTCAAGGGCGTCGGTCACACCGCCGCCGAGGGCGCCAGCGAAGGCCCCGTCGACTTCCTGCTCGGCATCATCCCGACCACGCTGGTCTCCGCCTTCACCATGGGCGAAGTCCTCCAGACGCTGCTCGTCGCGCTGCTCGTCGGCTTCGCGCTCCAGGCCATGGGCCGCTCCGGTGAGCCGGTGCTGCGCGGCATCGAGCACATCCAGAAGCTGGTCTTCCGCGTCCTCGGCATGATCATGTGGGCCGCGCCGGTCGGCGCGTTCGGCGCGATGGCCGCCGTGATCGGCGAGACCGGCGTGGACGCCCTCAAGGCGCTCGCCACGATCATGATCGGGTTCTACGTCACCTGTGTGCTGTTCATCGTGATCGTCCTCGGCACCCTGCTCCGCCTGGTCGCCAAGGTCAATCTGCTGCACCTGCTGAAGTACCTGGGCCGTGAGTTCCTGCTGATCCTCTCCACCTCGTCGTCGGAGTCCGCGCTGCCGCGGCTCATCGCGAAGATGGAGCACCTGGGGGTCAGCCGCCCGGTCGTCGGTATCACCGTGCCGACCGGTTACTCGTTCAACCTCGACGGCACCATGATCTATCTGACGATGGCGTCGCTGTTCATCGCCGACGCGATGGACCAGCCGATGGGCATCGGCCAGCAGATCGGTCTGCTGCTGTTCATGATGATCGCGTCGAAGGGCGCGGCGGGTGTCTCGGGCTCCGGTATCGCCGTCCTGGCGAGCGGGCTCCAGTCCCACAAGCCCGCCCTGGTCGACGGCGTCGGCCTGATCATCGGTATCGACCGCTTCATGAGCGAGGCACGCGCCCTCACCAACTTCGCGGGCAACGCGGTGGCCACCCTGCTGATCGGCGTCTGGACCAAGGAGGTCGACCGCGAGCGGGTCGACAAGGTCCTCGCGGGCAAGCTGCCGTTCGACGAGCGGACCCTCCTGGACGAGGCGCCCGCATCCGACTACCCGGGCACGGCGCCCGGCGACGACGTGCCGGAGCAGCGGCACGACGGCGAGAAGGAGCCGGTGAAGGCGTAGGCCCCCCGGCCCGGGGGTCCCCCCACCCCTGACGCCGTCACCGCTCGACGTTTCGGGCCGGACCCCCGCGGGAGGGGGTCCGGCCCGAAACACATGGGGGTCGGCTGAAGTTCCCTGGCCCTGACTCAGCCAGGGGCGCGTCTCAGCTGAACGGGATGGTGACCTGGGACTGATTGCCGGTGCCGAGGGTGCTGCTGCCGTTGCCGATGGCGTTCCACACCTCGACCCGGACCTTGCCGTTGCTCATGTTCCCGAGGGAACCGGTCGCCGACTTGAGCCCCTTGGCCTGCGTGTAGTGCTCGTAGCCCGGGACGGGGTCGGTGGCGAAGTAGTTGTACGTCTCCGTCCGGTCCCAGCTCCCGTCACCGGTCAGGTCGTAACTCACTCTGGCCTGTTGGGCGTTGGCGATGGTCGAACCGGCGTCCACGAACAGGTCGAACGCCGTCGACCCGCCGGTGTACGTACCGCTGACGCCGGTCGCCGTGAAGGTCTGCGGATTGTTGGGGGCGCCGTCGAAGTTCCCGCCGCCCGCCGATGCGAGGGTCACGGTGGACGCGGAGCCCGCGGCGCCGAGGCCGCCGCCGGAGAGCAGGTTGCGGGTCGCGGAGCCGGGCGGATCGGTGGGGTTGCCGCCGCCTCCGCCCTTGGTCGACACGGCCACGTAGTCGACGAGCATCGGGCGGCCCGAGACGGTCGCGGCGGTCGGGGTCGGTCCGCCGAGCGCGTCGGGGAAGGCGCCGCCCATGGCGACGTTCAGCAGGATGAAGTACCCGGCGTGGCTGGTCATGTTGGCCCACGAGGTGGCGTCCATGCTGTTCTCGGAGACGCTGTGGAACTGCTGTCCGTCCACGTACCAGCGCAGTTGGTTCGGGCTGACCGAGCGGTCCCACTCGAAGCGGTACGTGTGGAAAGCGGACTGGCAGCTCGCGCCGGGGCAGGTGCGGCTGGCGCCGATGCCGGTGGTCTCGTTGCACGGGCCGCCGGGGTTCACGCCGCAATGGAGCACGCCCCACACGGAGTTGATGCCGTTGACGTTCTCCATGATGTCGAACTCGCCGATGGCGGGCCAGTTCCAGTAGTTGCCCCGGTAGGGCTGGCCGAGCGCCCAGAAGGCCGGCCAGTAGCCGAGCGCCTGGTCGCCGGTGACGTTGGGCATCTGGATGCGGCCCTCGATGGCGAGGGTGCCGCCGGCCGGGGCCTTGAAGTCGGCGCGCTTGGTCTCGATACGGGCCGATGTCCAGTTGCCGGCGCCGTCCTTGAGCGGGGTGATCTTGAGGTTGCCGCTGCCGTCGAGGCTGAGGTTGTTGGTGGAGTTCGTGTAGTTCTGGATCTCGCCGGTGCCCCAGTTGCCGGGGCCGCCCGGGTAGCCGTGGCCGGTGTCGATCTGCCAGTTCGCGGACGACGGGAGGGTGCCGGCCGAGCCGTTGAAGTCGTCGCTCCACTGGACGGTCCAGCCGGGCCCTGGCGGAGGTACGGCGCCTTCGGCCGGGCCGCCGTACATCAGCGCGGCGAGGGAGAGGACGGCGGCGAGGGCGGTGGCGAGGATCGCGCGGGGGGTGGCGCGTCTTGGGTGGGGGGAGTGCGGGGGAGCGGTCGTGTTCATGGAACACCTCCGGAGGGGGGCTCTTGGCATCTTTGAGAGCATCTTTGAGAGCGCTCTCAGATTTTGTAGATGAAGCAACGAGGGCGGTCAATGGCTGTGCATCGTCAACTTCTCGAAGGCGGAGGGGAGTTGATACGGGGATGCCCCTGGGCTCCTTACTTACCTTCTGGTGGGTACCTGACCAAATAGTCGGTACTTGTTGGATGGTGAGGTACGGACGACGATCGGGGGACGCCTTCCGGTCGGCTCGGTCCATTCGGTCGACCGGACGAAACAAAGGAACTGGTTCTTATGTCCACTGTTGTTGTTGACCCTGCTGATGCTCTGAAGACGCCGGTCACTGTGCTCGGGTTGGGTGCGATGGGGCGGGCGCTCGCGGGCGCCTTCCTGCGGGCGGGGCACCCGACGACGGTGTGGAACCGTTCGCCCGGCCGGGACGGCGAGTTGGTGGCGGCAGGCGCGCGTACCGCGGCGAGCCCGGCGGACGCCGTACGGGCGGGCGAGCTGATCGTCGTCTGCGTCGTCGACTACGACGGCGTGCAGGCGATCCTCGACCAGGCGGCCGACGCGCTGCCCGGCGGCGGCCGGGTCCTGGTCAACCTCACATCGGACAGCCCGGAACGGGCACGGGAGGCGGCGGACTGGGCGGCCAAGCGGGACATCGCCTATCTGGACGGCGCCATCATGGTGCCGGTCCCGGTGATCGGACGGCCCGAGGCGCTGGTCTTCTACAGCGGCGCGGGGGAGGTTTTCGAGCGGTACGAGGGTGTGCTCGGGGCGCTGGGCGGGCGGTCGGCGTACGTGGGGGCCGACGCGGGGAAGGCCGCGGTGTACGACTTCGCGCTGCTCGACTACTTCTACGGGAGCATGGCCGGGCTCGTCCACGCGTTCGCGCTGGCGGCGGCGGACGGGGTGTCGGCGACGGAGCTGGCGCCGTACCTCGGCACGATCACGGGGATCATGCCGGGGATCGCGGCCGGGTCGGCGCGGGACATCGACGCGGGGGAGTATCCCGGCGACGGGGCGAACCTGGCGATGATGGCGGCGGCGGTGGACCACTTGGTGGAGGCGTCGGAGCGGCGGGGCTTGGACGCGGGGACGCTTCGCTCGATCCAGGCGGTGGCTGCGCGGGCGATCGCGGAGGGGCGGGGCGGCGAAAGCTGGGCCACGACGGTGGAGTCCCTCCGCGAGGGCCGACCTCAGACCGGGTCCTGACGCACGGGTCAGAAGGGGCTCCCGTTCCACATGCAGGCCCCGGTGTGGAGGAAGCCTCGGTGCGGGGAGCTGTATCCCATCCAGACGAGGGGTACGAAGGTGCCGGCCTGTAGCTCCTGCTGGGTGAGGGGGTCGTGGCAGGAGGCGCAGATGGGCTGGCTCTTGTGGGCGGCGGTGCGGGCTCGTAGGAGTGCGGTTTGTTGTGGGGTGGCGGTGGGGCAGAGGGGGTCTCCGGTGAGGGCGGCGTCTTCGCAGGGCTCGCAGGAGGTCCAGTGGAGGTAGAGGTCTCGGTATGTACTGACGACGGCGGTTCGGATCGGGTAGCAGGGCTGGCAGGAATACGGTGCCCAGCCGATGCCCGCCCGGAGGTTGATGCCGGTGGTGGGTGGGAGTGTGTCGGCGCACCATACGCAGGCGGCGCCGGAGTTCTGTTGGTCGGTGAGTTGGCGCATGTGGGGGATTTCGAAGAATTGGAGGTCGGTGAGGTTCTGGTCTTCGGTGGCGGTCATCGGCGGGTCTCCCTGAGGGTGCGGCGCAGGGCGGTGCCGGGTGCGCACTTCCGCTGGTCGGTATTGCACTGGGTGCAGGTGACGGTGTGTTCGATCAGATTTCTGTACGCAACGGCGGCGTCGGGGAGCATTACGGTGCGGCCGTCTTCGGTGAGGGTGAACAGGCTCCGGGTCATACCCGTGTCCCTACGGCGATGGTGTCGGACCCGGCGAGCTTGGCCATCGCGCGCAGCACAATGGCGAGGCGGCGGTCGCCCAGTGACTCCAGGTTCCAGAAGGTGATGTTGCGGGGGAAGCGGACCGCGACGATGAGGGCGAGGAACGCCTTGTCCGATGACGTGAGCCCAGGCGCCCGGCTGTACCGGGCTTCGAACGCCAACCAGTCGCACGAGACTGAACCACCGTCGTGTTCGGCGACGAGAATCCGCCGCACACACTCCCGCGCCAGTAACTCGTCCTCTTCAATGAGCGCGGCCAAGGCGAACCGTTCACAAGGGGGTTGATCCCGCACCCACGCCATGAGTCGATCGCTCAGCAGCGGGGTGGTCTCGCTGGCGTCGTTTGGTTTGGTGGTGGCCTTGGTGGGGGTCATGTGCGGCTGCTCCAGGGTCCTTGGGGCGGCACCGGCCCCTCTGCCCAGGGGTGTTGAGGGTGGGCGCCGTTCACAGCCCAGGGACGAGCCGTCCCAGTTTGCGGATCAGGTAGGACACAGCGCCCTACCTGAGCAGGCCGAGTCGGTCGGACAGGCCCACCACCGGGGCGTCGCGGCGGGGCGCTCGTTCGCGCAGGGCGTTGACCAGGCGGCGGGATGTGGAGTGGTATCGCATCCACTCGGGGGCGTCGTCCTCGGCGAGCAGCAGGGCGTGCGCGGCGGCATCGTCCTTGCCGAGTTCGGCGTACGCCTGGGCGCGGTCGACCTGGACCCTGGCCCGCCAGGTCGGCGGCAGGGAACCGAGATCGGGGATCGAGCGGAACGCGCGTACGGCCCTGTCGGGCTGTTCCATCTCCACCAGGAAGTTGACCCGGGCCACGCCCGCGTTGGTGGGTCCGAACGGGGTGGCGTACACGGAAAGATCCTCGCCCATGGTCTCGGCGGCGCCCTGGGCCTGCCGCAGCAGGTCGGTCACGGTGTCGTGCTTCTCCTGGCGTACGGCGGCGGTGGCGGCGCGGAGCAGCAGGACGCCCCACAGGGCGAGATCCCGCGACGGGGAACGGAAGCCCGGTTCGATGGTGTCGGCATGGCCGAGGGCGATCCGTTCGGCGTCCGCCAGACGCCCCTGCTTCGTGAACACCCAGGACAGGGTGGAGACGGCGAGGGTTTCGAGGCGGGGGTCGTCGCCTTGCCGGATCGAGGCCAGGGAACGTTCCATCGCCGTGTACGCGGCGTCTTCCTTGCCGAGTGCGGTGAGGGTGGTCGCGGCGACCTGGTAGGCGACGGCGAGGACCGAGTGGGCGGCGGCTGCCTCGGCGCCGGTGCCGGCGTGGGCGGCGGCGCGGGCGTCCCTGATGAGCTGGGGCAGGAGCGCACCGATTTCGCCGAGGCGTCCCTCGCGGCGGATGGTCTCCGTCGAGCGGAGGGAAGCCTGTAGCGCGGCGATGGTCGGGGGTTCCTCCGGGTCTGTGTCGCCGCCGAGGAGGTCGGCCACGGGTGACACGGCCTCGCGCAGCGCCCGTACGGAGGGGAGACCGTCGTCCGGCGCGGTGGGGGTTTCGAAGGTGGTCGGTTGGCCTACGAGATGGCTGGGCTCGGTGTCCAGGGCCGTGGCGAGGGCGTTGAGGGTGGCGAGCCTGGCTGTCGTCCTCCGCCCCTGCTCCAGCTTCCGTACGGTGTCCACGGACACTCCGGCCCGCTCGGCCAAGCCCTCCTGCGTCATCCCTCGGCGCAGACGCAACTCCGCGATCCGCTCACCCATACCGAACACAAGTGACCCCCACCAGAAGGCTGTACCCCTCACGGTACGCCCGGCCGCCCGGCGGGGCGTACCGCGCCGGAACGGGGCGAGGACAGCCCACGGTGGCGATGTCGTGCACGAACGGAAGCCCCGCACGGGAGAGTTGGGTGCCGCGGCGGCGAAGCCAGGTCGCGCCTGCAAGGCAGATCTCGCTTTGGCCGAGGATGGTTTCGGGCGTGGTCGGATAGGCGGCATGTCGAGGACTGTGTACCTGTTCGGAAGTGCGGCCCCTCCTGTGCTGGCGATCGACCGGGCCGTCGAGCAACTGCAACGGCGCGGGTGGGATGTGTGTCTGGGGTTGACGCCCGCTGCCGCGGACTGGCTGGGGGAGCGGATCGGGGAGTTGGCGGCGCTGACCGGTCATCCGGTGCGGTCGGCGTACAAGCGTCCCGGTGCGGCGGATGTGTGGCCGCGCGCGGACGTGATCCTCTTCGCCCCGGCGACCTTCAACTCGCTCAACGCGTGGGCCCTCGGTCTGACCGACCGTTTCGTGGTGGGTGTCGTGGCGGAGGCTGTCGGCAAGGGCATTCCCACGGTGGCGATGCCCTGCGTGAACGCCGCGTACGCGCAGCACACGCAACTCGACGAGAGCGTGGCCCGGCTGCGTGCGATGCGGGTCGAGGTGCTGTACGGCGGGGAAGGCTTCGTGCCGAATCAGCCGGGCGAGCCACGCGCGTACCCGTGGGACCTGGCGTTCGACGCCATCGAGCAGGCGACAGACAGAACATGACGAACGGTCGGCAAGGTCGGTAAGGGAGGTCCACGGACGGCCGGAAGATCGAACGGTCGTATGCGATCGAGCATGTTCCCGGTGCCGCGTTCGTCGTGCACATCGCGGCGATCCAGGACGACCTCGGACACCACTCGGACACCACGCTCAGCTACCGGGGCGTGCACGTCTCGATCAGCAGCAGCGACCTTGGCGGGTACGTGGCAGAGCACGACATCGAACTGGCCCGACGCATCGAGGCGGCGGCCGGCGGGCACGGAGCACGGTAAGGCCACCTGACCCCGGACAAACCGAAAAGCCCCAGTCCCCGTCAGGCGGGTGCTGGGGCCCTTTCGATTTCGGTGAGTAGCATCCGCAGCGTCAGTGAGTGTTTCTCCGGCGGGAGTCGGTCGAGTGCGGTCCGCGCGTATCGTGCGCCGCCCGCCTGGTCGCCTGCGCGCGCCATCATCAGGCCCCGGTGGAGTTCCAGGTGGGTGGCGAACCTGGGCAGGGTGGCGGGCAGTTCGCGGGCCGCCGCGTCCTGCGCCTCGATTGCGTCGTGTTCCTTGCCGAGGCGGGCCAGGAGCAGGGACAGGAGTACGTTCTGGCGCCAGTACGGGACGGCGTAGTCCGAGTCCTGCTCGTGTGATCCGGCCTGGTCGTGGATGCGGCGTCCTTCGTCGGCGAGGGCGAGGGCGGTACGGGGGTTGCCGCGCAGGGCGGCCACATGGGCGGCGCCCATCACGGCGTTGAGGCGGCCGAGCGACGGCCGGTCATCGATCTGCAACGCCTCGCGGCCGAGCCGGTCCGCCACCGGCAGTGCGGCACCCTCGTAGCCGAGGGCGATGGCGGCGCGGCCCCGTACCCATACACGGGTGTCGATGTCGCCGGACCGGTCGGCGGCCTCGGCGGCCATCCGGTACCAGCGCACCGCCTTCGACCCGTC
>NZ_JBIVUQ010000023.1:0-123110 GCF_044757265.1 Streptomyces sp. NPDC091292
AAGCTGATCGTCGACGTCGAGACCAAGCAGGCCATGCGTCCGCGTGACGCCATGGCGTCGGCCGGCAAGACCCTGGTCGAGCTGTTCGGTCTGGCTCGTGAGCTGAACATCGACGCCGAGGGCATCGACATGGGCCCGTCGCCGACGGACGCCGCCCTCGCCGCGGACCTGGCGCTGCCGATCGAGGAGCTGGAACTCACCGTCCGCTCCTACAACTGCCTCAAGCGTGAGGGCATCCACTCCGTGGGTGAACTCGTCGCCCGCTCCGAGGCGGACCTGCTCGACATCCGTAACTTCGGTGCCAAGTCGATCGACGAGGTCAAGGCGAAGCTCGCCGGTATGGGCCTGGCCCTGAAGGACAGCCCGCCCGGATTCGACCCGACGGCCGCCGCGGACGCCTTCGGCGCGGACGATGACGCGGACGCCGGGTTCGTGGAGACCGAGCAGTATTAGTCGCGGTCTGGCGGTTGAGGGTGGCTGAGGTCTTTGTCGGCCTGCGGCCTCGTCCTCAAACGCCGGACGGGCTGAAAAGATCTTCCGCAAGGCAGCCGCTTTGCGGGAACTGACCCCGGTACCTGATACGGCCGGGGCAGACATCGAGGAGAAACACCATGCCGAGGCCCACCAAGGGTGCCCGACTGGGCGGCAGTGCCGCGCACGAGAAGCTGCTGCTGGCGAACCTCGCCCGCTCGCTCTTCGAGCACGGCCGCATCACCACCACCGAGGCGAAGGCCCGTCGTCTGCGTCCCTACGCGGAGCGTCTGGTCACCAAGGCGAAGAAGGGTGACCTTCACAACCGTCGCCAGGTGCTTCAGGTCATCACCGACAAGAGCGTCGTCCACACGCTCTTCACGGAGATCGGCCCGCGCTACGAGAACCGTCCGGGTGGCTACACCCGTATCACCAAGATCGGTAACCGCCGGGGCGACAACGCGCCCATGGCCGTCATCGAGCTGGTGGAGGCGCTGACCGTGGCGCAGCAGGCCACGGGCGAGGCCGAGGCGGCGACCAAGCGTGCCGTCAAGGAAGACGCCATCAAGAAGGACGACGTTCTGAAGAAGGACGACGCCCCGGTTGAGGCGGCTGCCGAAGAGGTCGTCGAGGACGCCAAGCCGGAGTCCAAGGACGCGTGACGCTGCGCTGTGCTTGAGCGGGTCTGCCCCCTGCGGGGGCGGGCCCGTTTTCGCGTCCGCGAGTGTCGGCCTGAGGAGGAGAGTTCGTGAGTGTTCGGGTTCGACTTGATCTTTCCTATGACGGGGCCGGTTTTTCCGGGTGGGCCAAGCAGGCCGGGGGGCGGCGGACTGTTCAGGGGGAGATCGAGGATGCGTTGCGGACCGTCACGCGGGCTCGGGATGTGCCGTTCGAGTTGACCGTGGCCGGGCGGACCGATGCCGGGGTGCATGCGCGGGGGCAGGTGGCTCATGTCGATCTGCCCGATGAGCTGTGGGACGCGCAGCGCGAGAAGTTGTTGAAGCGGTTGGCCGGGCGGCTGTCGAAGGATGTCCGGATCTGGTCGGTCGCCGAGGCGCCTGCCGGGTTCGACGCGCGGTTCTCGGCGATCTGGCGGCGGTACGCCTATCGCGTCACCGATCATCCCGGTGGTGTCGATCCGCTGCTGCGGGGACATGTGCTGTGGCACGACTGGCCCTTGGACGTCGACGCGATGAACGAGGCGGCGCGGGCGCTGGTCGGGGAGCACGATTTCGCCGCGTACTGCAAGAAGCGCGAGGGCGCCACGACCATCCGTACGCTTCAGGAGCTGAGCCTGGAGCGGGGTGCCGACGGGATCATCACCGCGACCGTGCGTGCCGACGCCTTCTGCCACAACATGGTGCGGTCCCTGATCGGGGCGCTGCTGTTCGTCGGGGACGGGCACCGGGCGCCCGACTGGCCGGGGAAGGTGCTCGCCGCCGGGGTGCGGGACTCCGCCGTCCATGTGGTGCGGCCCCATGGGCTGACCCTGGAGGAAGTCGGTTACCCCGCCGACGAGTTGCTGGCCGAGCGCAGTCGAGAGGCCCGTAACAAGCGGTCCTTGCCCGGTGTCGCCGGGTGTCCCTGTTGAGCAGTGCTGTTACGGGTGTGGTCGGCGGGTGTCTTTACGGGGCGTTCGCTGCTGCTGATGCCTGGGCCTCGCCGCGCCTGATGATCTGACGGAACGTGAACTCGGCGATGTCGTCGCCCGTCTTGAAGACCGAGCTGTCCTTCTCCGTCACGCTCTTGCCGTTGGTGAAGCCGGCGATCGTGAAGTAGGCGTAGCGGCCGTAGGAGTTGGCGGTCGAGCGGCAGATCGACGTACGGCAGAAGGTGGGGACGCCGGAGCCGGGCAGGGAGATGACGTTGCCCTTGTCCGCCTGGGTCTTGGCCTTCGTGGCCTTCGCCTCGGTGTCGAACAGGGCGACGCCGACCGTCACCGCGATGCCGTCCTTGGTGTAGGTGGCGCGGATCATCCGGGTGCAGCCGTTGGACTTCAGGACCTTGCTCAGGTCGCCGCGGGCGATGTCGGGGCAGCTCGGGGAACTGCCCGTCTCGCCCTTCTTGTAGACCGCGTCGCCCATGGTCAGCTTGGTTCCGGGGTAGAGCGTGTCCGGGCTGAGCGGCGCCTTGTCCTTGTCGGCGCTGGAGATGAATTCCTTGGGATCCAGCGGTGGGGGCGCGCTCGTCTCGGCGAAGGACGGGCCGGGCTCGGTGGTGTCGCTCGGGATGTCCGCGGCGGTCGGTAGCTGGTCGGACGGCTTGTTGGACGCCTGGTCGCCGCTGTTCGCCGAGACGACGACGACCGCGACGGCCGCGGCGACGGCGACGGTCGCGAGTGCGCCGCCGCCGATGAACAGCATCTTCCGGCGGCGGGCGCGCGCCGCCGACGCGTCGGCCAGTGCCGCCCAGTCCGGGGTACCGCCCGCGCCGGGCCCTGATCCCCACCGTGGCGGCCGGCCGCCGGATGCGCCGGGACCCCACTCGGGTCCCCCCTGCCCAAAGCTCATGGGGCGCATCTTAGACGGGCCGTGCGCCGCCCGTTCACGCCGTGAGCCGCCCGGTCCGGCTGGAACTGGCCGACAGGGCCGGGTCCTTGAACTCGTCTCGCCGTGCTGCCTAGCGTGAGCCGTATGTATGCGGATGATTCGGGTAATTCGGTCAGTGCTGGGCAAAGGTGGTTGAGGGGTGGGGCGAGTTGGCATCTGTGGGTGGCGCTCGGTGCGGTGCTCGCCGCCTTCGTCGTGCACGCGGGGCGGGTGACGGTGGACGGCGGGATGGACAACGCGATCGTCGTGCACGCCGCCCGCACCTGGCTCGACGGCGGATCGCCGTACGCCGACCGGCACTTCCTCTATCTTCCGGCCGCGGTCCTCGCCGCCGTACCGCAGGCGCTGTTGCCGGTCGGAGTGGTGCGGTACGCGGTGCCGGCCGGGGTGGTCGCCGCGCTCGTCGTCGGGTGGGGGTGTGCGCTGCGGTTGCACGGCGAGTCGCTGCGCAGCCGGTTCGCGGTGCTCGGGCTGTTCGGGCTCGCCGTGGGCTTCGCGCCGTTCGGGCATCTGGTGGCGCTCGGGAACTGGACGGTGGCCGCGGTGGCGGTGCTGCCGTTCGCGCTGCTGCTCGCGCATCGGGGGTGGTGGACGGCCGCCGGGGTGGTGATCGGGGTGACGGTGGCGGTCAAGCCGCTGCTGGTGCCGGTCGCGTTGCTGTTCGTGTTCGCGCGGCGGCCGGGGGCGCTGGCCGCGATGGTGGGGGTGCCGATCGTCGGCTCGGTGCTCGCGGCGCTGGTGATGCCGGATCCGGCCGGGTTCCTCACCCGGACGCTGCCGTTCCTGTTGAGCGGGCGGGACGAGTTCGTACGGCTGTATGAGGCGTCGCCCGCGGCTGTGCTGCCGCGGCTCGGGGTGCCGGAGGCCGGGGCGGGGCTGGTGGCTGTCGTGGGGGCGGGGGTCGGGGTGTGGTGTGCGTGGGGGCGGTGGCGGCGGGGTGGGGGCGACGGGGCGCAGCGGGTGGGGGAGGCCGGGGCGATGGTGATGCTTTCCGCGTTTCTGGTGTCGCGGCCGTCGTACGACCACTATCTGCTGGTCGTGGTGCCGGTGCTGGTGGCCGGGGTGCTGCGGGAGGGGGCGGTGGCGCGGTCGCCGTGGTTCTGGCTGGCGATGGTGCCGCAGGTGCCGGGGGTTTCCTGGCCGGGGCTGGAGGCGGGGACTCGGCGGGCGTTCCGGGACGCGGTGACGCTTTGTGTTTTGGCGGTGACTGTGGCGGTACGGGGTGTTAGGGGTGCCGGTGTCGTGACGCAACGTGATTGTCCGGGGCGCCCGGCACTTGGGGCTGTGCCCACCCGTTCCGCCCCAGCGGAACAGCTGCCCACAGCCAGGTTGGACAGATAGCGTTGGCCGGGGCGGGCCGGGGCGGGCGGATGGTTCGGCTCGGTTTCTGCTGTGTCGGGTGGCCCCGTACTCTGGGCGGTGGTAGAAGCACTCGGCGCCGTTTTGACCCGTACGGGGCAGCGCGGGTATTCTGCATGTTCGTTATGTGTATTGGCTTTCTCATTCTCACGTGAGGGGCCCTTACACCGGTCCACCGGGCCGATGACCAGCGGCAAGCACTCGGTTGCGTCACCGACGTGCGGCCAGGGCTGTCGTGATCGTCCGTGGTGGCCTTGTCAGGACCCACTCACTGAAGAAGCGAAGGCTACGAACCGTGCGTACGTACAGCCCCAAGCCCGGCGATGTCACTCGCCAGTGGCACGTCATCGATGCCCGGGACGTCGTCCTGGGCCGTCTGGCGACGACTGCCGCCACCCTTCTCCGGGGCAAGCACAAGCCGATCTACGCGCCCCATGTCGACACCGGTGACTTCGTCATCATCATCAACGCGGACAAGGTGCACCTGTCCGGCAACAAGCGCACGCAGAAGATGGCGTACCGCCACTCCGGCTACCCGGGTGGTCTGCGCTCCGTGCGTTACGACGAGCTGCTCGACAAGAACCCCGAGAAGGCCGTCGAGAAGGCCGTCAAGGGCATGCTCCCGAAGAACACCCTGGGCCGTCAGATGCTCTCGAAGCTGAAGGTCTACTCGGGCGACACGCACCCGCACGCTGCCCAGCAGCCGGTGCCGTTCGAGATCACCCAGGTCGCGCAGTAAGTCCGGCCACCCCCTAAGACTGAACAGAATCTGAGGAGAATCGTGGCCGAGACCACCGCCGAGCAGCCTCTCGACGAGACCGTTGACGAGACTGTCGACGTAGAGCAGTACACCACCGAGACCGAGGTCCCCGTCGAGGGCGAGTACGCCGCGGAGTCCTCGGACCTCGCGGGCCGCTTCGGTGACCCCCAGCCGGCCGCAGGTCTGGGCCGTCGTAAGAACGCCATCGCCCGCGTCCGGATCGTCCCGGGCACCGGCAAGTGGAAGATCAACGGTCGCACCCTTGAGGACTACTTCCCCAACAAGGTGCACCAGCAGGAAGTCAACGAGCCGTTCAAGGTGCTGGAGCTGGACGACCGGTACGACGTGGTCGCCCGGATCGCCGGTGGCGGCGTCTCCGGTCAGGCCGGTGCCCTGCGCCTCGGCGTGGCCCGCGCGCTGAACGAGGCCGACGTCGAGAACAACCGCGGCGCCCTCAAGAAGGCCGGATTCCTCCGCCGCGATGACCGTGCGGTCGAGCGGAAGAAGGCCGGTCTGAAGAAGGCTCGTAAGGCTCCGCAGTACAGCAAGCGGTAACACTCCGCTCGGTTGCGCGGTTCGTGGGGCTTCTGTTGTCGGTCGGCTGCGGGTTCGCCGTGGCTGGGTGCGCAGTTCCCCGCACCCCTTAGGGAGGCGCCTGCGGCGCCTTTCACGGGGCGTCTGCCCCCTCCGTGCATCCAAATGCTTCATTCGCTCGCCCCGGCGGCACGCTGTGTGCTGTCGGGGCGTTCGTTTATCGCGGTTGTGGGCGTATAACGGCACAAGACGCTCAAAGGTTTGCATGCTCGGATGATTTCCGACGCTTCTTCGAGGATTGCGAAAGTTCGGAGGACACCAGTGGGACGACTCTTCGGCACGGACGGCGTGCGCGGTGTCGCCAACGCGGATCTGACGGCCGAGCTGGCGCTCGGGCTCTCCGTGGCAGCGGCACACGTACTCGCCGAGGCGGGCAGCTTTGAAGGACATCGCCCAACGGCGGTGGTCGGCAGAGACCCGCGTGCGTCCGGGGAGTTCCTGGAAGCCGCGGTCGTCGCGGGCCTCGCGAGCGCGGGCGTCGACGTGCTGCGCGTCGGTGTGCTGCCCACCCCCGCGGTGGCGTATCTCACCGGCGCCCTGGGTGCCGACCTCGGCGTGATGCTCTCCGCCAGTCACAACGCGATGCCCGACAACGGCATCAAGTTCTTCGCCCGCGGCGGCCACAAGCTCGCCGACGAGCTGGAGGACCGTATCGAGGCCGAGTACGCCCAGCAGACGGTGCAGCGTACGGGGGAGTCGTGGCAGCGGCCCACCGGCGCCGGCGTCGGCCGGGTGAAGGACTACGCCGAGGGCTTCGACCAGTACGTGGCCCATCTCATCGGTGTCCTGCCGAACCGGCTCGACGGGCTCAAGGTCGTCCTCGACGAGGCGCACGGCGCCGCCGCCCGGGTCTCGCCGGAGGCGTTCGCGCGCGCCGGTGCCGAGATCGTCACGATCGGCGCCGAGCCGGACGGCCTCAACATCAACGACGGCTGCGGCTCCACCCACCTCGACCTGCTGAAGGCCGCCGTACAGGAGCACGGCGCCGACCTCGGGATCGCGCACGACGGCGACGCCGACCGGTGCCTGGCCGTCGACCACACCGGTGCCGAGGTGGACGGGGACCAGATCCTCGCCGTGCTCGCGCTGGCGCTGCGGGAGCGGGGCGAGCTGCGCTCCGACACCGTCGTGGCCACGGTCATGTCCAACCTGGGCTTCAAGCTCGCCATGGAGCGCGAGGGCCTGGCGTTCGTGCAGACCGCGGTCGGCGACCGGTACGTCCTGGAGGAGATGAAGGAGCACGGGTACGCGCTCGGCGGCGAGCAGTCCGGGCATGTCATCGTCCTCGACCACGCGACGACCGGCGACGGCACCCTGACCGGGATGCTGCTCGCGGCCCGGGTCGCCGCCACGGGACGTACGCTCGCCGACCTCGCCGCCGTCATGCAGCGGCTGCCGCAGGTCCTCATCAACGTCCCCGACGTCGACAGGTCCCGCGTCCAGACCTCCGCCGAGCTGGCCGCCGCCATCGCCGAGGCCGAGCGGGAACTCGGCTCGACCGGACGCGTCCTGCTCCGGCCGTCGGGCACCGAGCCGCTGGTCCGCGTCATGGTGGAGGCCGCCGACATCGACCAGGCCCGGTCGGTCGCGGGGCGGCTGGCGGATGTGGTGAAGTCGGCGCTCGGCTGATCCGCCGACCGATGGAGAGGGGAGCGTCGTCGTACTGCGGCGGCGCTCACTTCATTCCGTTTGTTTCGTTCCGCGCGCCTCACGCCTCTCGTTCGGCGGCGCGGGAGCGCTGCACAGCCCAGAACGCCTTCTGCGCCAGCAGTGTCAGCGTTCCGGCGAGCACGATGCCGCCCAGGTTCGCCAGGAGCTGGAGGGTCGAGCCCCACGTCTGCTCGTAGTCGCGGTAGCTGAAGGCCACCGCCGCGTTCGCCGCGGCCGGCACCGTCGTCACCGAGATCGCGACGCCGATCAGCGCCCCTGACTTCGCCGAGGTCAGCGAGAGCGTCCCGGCGACACCGGCGAGGAGCGCCACGACGAACGACATCCAGTCCGGCTTCCAGATGAACGACGTGTTCGGCCGGGCCGCCTCCACCATGTCCCGCGTGAACAGACCGAGCGTGTCCAGCAGCCAACTGAATCCGGCGGTCAGCGCCATCGCCGCCGCGAACCCCGCGAGCAGCGCCCACATCGAGCGCGCCACCAGTTGGGGGGCCCGCTGCACCAGCGCCGTCGAGATCCCGGCGAGCGGCCCGAACTCCGGGCCGACGGCCATCGCGCCGACGATCAGGATCGCGTTGTCGAGCATCACACCGCAGGCCGCGATCATCGTCGCGACCGCGAGGAACGCCACATAGGTGACGGTGAGCGTCGACTCCTCGTGCGTCACTTCCCGCAACTGTTCCCACAGCACGGCGTCCGCGCCCTCGCCCGGCGCCTCCTCCTCCGCCTCGTCGGCCGCCTTCGACAGCGACAGGTCGATGGACTCGACGGCGATGGAACCGGTGTCGTCGACGCCCAGCGCGCGCAGCCCGCCGATGAGTTCGTCGCCCGCCTCGCGCGCGACATCGCACATCACCACGTCGCCCGACGGATTGCGGGCGGCCCCCGGGAGCACCGCGAGATGAGTCGTACCGACGGTGTCCTCGATCAGCCGGACCACCTCGTCGGTGCGGTCCGCCGGTGTGATCAGACGCAGATGCAGCATGGGGGCAGCGTAGACGTCACCGCTTGCGCGGATACGGCGGTCACCGCGTGCGCAGGTGCGGCGGTCACCGCGTGCGCAGGTACGGCGGTCACAGTTTGCGCAGGCTCAGCTTCTGCACCTTGTGGTCCGGGCCCTTGCGGACGACCAGGGTTGCCCGGCCGCGCGTGGGTGCCACGTTCTCCAGCAGGTTCGGTTTGTTGATGGTCCGCCAGGTCGTACGGGCGTAGTCCAGGGCCTCCTCCTCGGAGACCTGGGTGTACTTCCGGAAGTACGAGGACGGGTCCTGGAACGCCGTCATCCGCAGCTTGCGGAAACGATTCAGGTACCAGCGCTCGATGTCCTCGGGCCGGGCGTCCACGTACACGCTGAAGTCGAAGTAGTCCGCGAGACCGACCCGGGTGCGGCCGTCCTTGCCGGGGAGGGCGGGCTGGAGGACGTTGATGCCCTCGACGATGAGGATGTCGGGGCGGCGCACGGTCAGCCGCTCGCCGGGGACGATGTCGTAGATGAGGTGCGAGTACACCGGCGCCGTGACCTCGCTCCGGCCCGCTTTGACGTCCGCGACGAAACGGGTCAGCGCGCGGCGGTCGTACGACTCGGGGAAGCCCTTGCGGGACATCAGGCCGCGCGCCTGCAACTCCTTCATGGGCAGCAGGAAGCCGTCCGTGGTGACCCGTTCGACCCGGGGGTGCTCCGGCCAGCGGGAAAGGAGCGCCTGGAGGAGCCGGGCGACCGTCGACTTGCCGACGGCGACGGAGCCCGCGACGCCTATGACGAACGGGGTCCCGGACTGGGAGCCCTGCTCGCCGAGGAACGTGTTCAGGGCGCCGCGCAGCCCGTCGGTGGCGCCGACGTACAGGTTGAGGAGGCGGGACAGCGGCAGATAGATGTCGCGTACCTCGTCGAGGTCGATGACATCGCCGAGGCCGCGCAGCCGCTCCACCTCGTCGGCGGTGAGCGGCTGGGGCGTCTTGTCGCGCAGCGCGCTCCACTCCGCCCGGGTGAGATCGACGTAGGGAGTCGCCTCCGGCCGGGGCCGGTGGGCGCTTCGTGGCGGCGAAGAGACCGGGGAGATCACCCTTCATTGTTACGGCTGTATGGCGGGACGGCAGGGTGGGTTATGTCACTCGGTGCCGAGGCATATGGCTGAACTGTGCTGGTTCGGTGCCCGCGCTGTGGGGCTGCGGTGATGGCTCGGTGTGCGGTGCATGTTTCGGGACAGGTGTTTCCGGTCCGTCCGGGGGGTGGTCGGGCCCGGGGAGCGGCGGATACGTTCCCCGGAGCCGGGGTCGGAGCCGCCCCCGGAACTCTGGAAGGGGCGCCATGCCCGTACGCCTGCGTGATCTCGTACGCCGCAGACCCGTCACCGGGGCCCGTGCCCCGGACATCGCCGGGCTCGTGCACAGCGAACTGGCCGTCGAACTGCCCGACGAGGACCTGGGGGAGTACCTCGACGACTGTCTCGACCTGTATGTGAGGGGCAGTAAGCCGCGGTGCGAAGAGGTGGAGTACCTCACCCTGCTGCGGGACGCGCTCGACCGGATCGCCGAGGAGCGCTGAGCGGCGCCGTAGGCTGCGGGCCATGTGCGGAATCGTGGGATACGTGGGGTCGCAGTCGGCACTCGATGTCGTACTCGCGGGCCTGAAACGGCTGGAGTACCGGGGCTACGACTCGGCGGGCGTCGCCGTCCTCGCGGACGGGGGTCTTGCCGCCGCGAAGAAGGCGGGCAAGCTCGTCAATCTGGAGAAGGAACTCCTCGAACGGCCCCTGCCGGCCGGTTCCACGGGCATCGGGCACACCCGGTGGGCCACCCACGGCGGACCCACCGACCTCAACGCGCACCCGCACCTCGACAACGCGGGCCGGGTGTCGGTCGTCCACAACGGGATCATCGAGAACTTCGCCGCGCTGCGCGCCGAGTTGGCGGAGCGCGGGCACGAACTGCTGTCCGAGACGGACACCGAGGTCGTCGCGCATCTGCTCGCCGAGGAGTTCTCCGGCTGCGCGGACCTCGCGGAGGCGATGCGGCTGGTGTGCCGGCGGCTTGAGGGCGCGTTCACGCTGGTCGCGGTGCACGCCGACGAACCCGATGTGGTGGTGGGCGCGCGGCGGAACTCCCCGCTGGTGGTGGGCGTTGGAGAGGGTGAGTCCTTCCTGGCGTCGGACGTCGCCGCGTTCATCGCCCACACGCGGTCGGCGATCGAGCTGGGGCAGGACCAGGTGGTCGAGCTTCGGCGGGACGGAGTGACGGTCACCGACTTCGACGGCAGGCCCGCCGATGTGCGGTCCTACCACGTGGACTGGGACGCATCGGCGGCCGAAAAGGGGGGTTATGACTATTTCATGCTCAAGGAGATCGCCGAGCAGCCCAAGGCCGTGGCCGATACGTTGCTGGGGCGGATCGACGCGTCGGGTGCGCTGACCCTGGACGAGGTGCGGATCGCGACCGGGGTGCTCCGCGAGGTCGACAAGGTCGTCATCGTGGCCTGCGGGACCGCCTTCCACGCCGGGCTGATCGCCAAGTACGCGATCGAGCACTGGACGAGGATGCCCTGCGAGGTGGAGCTGGCCAGCGAGTTCCGCTACCGCGACCCGATCCTCGACCCGCGCACCCTCACCATCGCCATCTCGCAGTCCGGCGAGACCATGGACACCCTGATGGCCCTGCGGCACGCCCGCGAGCAGGGCTCCAAGGTGCTGGCGATCTGCAACACCAACGGGTCGACGATTCCCCGCGAGTCCGACGCGGTGCTGTACACGCACGCCGGGCCCGAGGTCGCCGTCGCCTCCACCAAGGCGTTCCTGACACAGCTCGTCGCCTGCTATCTCGTGGCGCTGTATCTGGGGCAGGTGCGCGGCACCAAGTGGGGCGACGAGATCCAGGCCGTCATCCGGGACCTCGCGAAGATCTCCGACGCGGTGGAGCGGGTCCTGGAGACCATGGAACCGGTCCGGGCCCTGGCGCGGTCGCTCGCCGACAAGGACACGGTCCTGTTCCTGGGCCGCCATGTGGGCTATCCGGTCGCCCTTGAGGGTGCTCTCAAGCTCAAGGAACTCGCCTACATGCATGCCGAGGGGTTCGCGGCGGGGGAGTTGAAGCACGGGCCGATCGCGCTGATCGAGGAGGACCTGCCGGTGGTGGTCGTGGTGCCGTCGCCGCGCGGGCGCTCCGTCCTGCACGACAAGATCGTCTCCAATATCCAGGAGATCCGGGCGCGGGGTGCGCGCACCATCGTCATCGCGGAGGAGGGCGACGAGACGGTCGTGCCGTACGCCGACCACCTCATCCGGATCCCCGTGACGCCGACGCTGCTCCAGCCGCTGGTGTCGACGGTGCCGCTCCAGGTGTTCGCCTGCGAACTCGCCACCGCCCGGGGCAACGAGGTGGATCAGCCCCGGAACCTCGCCAAGTCCGTGACGGTGGAGTGACGCCGTGATCATCGGGGTGGGGATCGACGTGGCGGAGATCGACCGGTTCCGGGCGGCGCTGGAGCGCACGCCAGGAATGGCCGAGCGGCTCTTCGTGGAGCGGGAGTTGCTGCTGCCGAGCGGGGAGCGGCGGGGGATCGCCTCGCTCGCCGCCCGGTTCGCCGCGAAGGAGGCGCTGGCGAAGGCGCTCGGGGCGCCGGGGGATCTGCGCTGGACGGACGCGGAGGTGTGGGTCGAGGAGTCGGGGCAGCCCCGGATCCGGGTGAGCGGGACGGTGGCCGCGCGGGCGGCGGTGCTGGGGGTGACGTCCTGGCATGTGTCGTTGAGCCATGACGCGGGGGTGGCTTCGGCGGTGGTCGTCGCGGAGGCGTGATTCCGGCGCCCCGGACAAGGCGGGGGCCGTCTTCGTACGGGAGACTCGGGGGTATGCGGACTGCGTACGGCGTGGAGACGGTTCGGGCTGCCGAGCGGGAGTTGATGGCGCGGCTTCCCGAGGGGGCCCTCATGCAGCGGGCGGCGGCGGGGCTGGCCGCGACGTGCGCCGACCTCCAGGGGGGCGTGTACGGGACCAGAACCACGCTTCTCGTCGGCTCCGGTGACAACGGCGGCGACGCCCTCTACGCCGGCACCCGGCTGGCGCGGCGCGGCGCGGCGGTCACGGCGGTCCTGCTCGCCGCCGACCGCACCCACGCCGCCGGCCTCGCGGCGTTCCTGCGCGCCGGCGGCCGGGTCTCCACGGACCCGGAATCCGACATCGCGGCGGCCGGTCTCGTGGTGGACGGCATCGTCGGGATCGGCGGCAAGGGCGGACTGCGCCCCCGCGCGGCCGAACTCGCCGACGCGGCCCACCGGTCGGACGCCGTCGTCGTCGCCGTCGACCTGCCGAGCGGGGTCGAGGCGGACACGGGCGAGGTCCACGGAGACGCAGTGCGGGCCGATGTGACGGTGACCTTCGGGACGTACAAGCCGGCGCTGCTGATCGATCCGGCCCGTGAGTACGCGGGCGCGGTGCGGCTGGTCGAGATCGGTCTCGAACT
This sequence comes from Streptomyces sp. NPDC091292, assembly GCF_044757265.1. Taxonomy (NCBI): domain Bacteria; kingdom Bacillati; phylum Actinomycetota; class Actinomycetes; order Kitasatosporales; family Streptomycetaceae; genus Streptomyces; species Streptomyces sp. NPDC091292. Next base: position 12,854 of record NZ_JBIVUQ010000023.1, read on the forward strand.
GCCGGGCGAACCGGAGCTGGAGGCGTTCCAGTTCGCGGAGGTGGCGCGGCTGCTGCCGGAGCCGGGGGCCGAGAGTGACAAGTACCGGCGCGGTGTGGTGGGGATCGTCGCGGGGTCGGCGCGGTATCCGGGGGCCGCGGTGCTCGCGGTCGCGGGGGCGTTGCGGGGTGGGGCGGGGGCCGTGCGGTATGTGGGGTCGCGGGCGGACGCGGTGATCGCGCGGTTCCCCGAGGCGCTGGTGTCCGACGGGCCGCCGTCGAAGGCCGGGCGGGTGCAGGCGTGGGTGGTGGGGCCCGGGATCGGGGACGACGCGGAGGCCGTGGCGGAGGTGCTGGCGGCGGATGTGCCGGTGCTGGTGGACGCGGACGGGTTGCGGCTCGCGGATCGGGCGGTGGTGCGGGGGCGGTCGGCGCCGACGCTGCTCACTCCTCATGCCGGGGAGGCGGCGGCTCTGCTCGGGGTGGAGCGGGGGGAGGTCGAGGGGGCTCGGTTGGGGGCGGTGCGGGAGTTGGCGGGGCGGTATGGGGCGGCGGTGCTGTTGAAGGGGGCGACGACTTTGGTGGTGGGGGCCGGGGGGAGGGGGGTGGTGCGGGTGAATCCGACCGGGACGGCCTGGTTGGCCACGGCGGGGAGTGGGGATGTGTTGTCGGGGCTTGGGGGGTCTTTGTTGGCGGCGGGGTTGGTGGCGGGGGATGCGGGGGCTGTGGCGGCGTATTTGCATGGGCTCGCGGGTCGGCTCGCCGCTGAGGGGGCTCCTGTCGGGGCGCATGATGTGGCTGAGGCGTTGCCTCGGGCTTGGCGGGATGTTCGGGGGTAGTTGTGGCGGCGGTAGGTGTGCGGGGGTGATGGGCGGGGGTGATGGGCGGGACTTGATTACGGGGCACCGTCGGATGGGGTTGTGCCCACCCGTTCCGCCGTGCGGAACGCCTGCCCACAACGGGTGCGGGTACGAGGGTGGGTGCGGGGTGCGGGGTGCGGGGTGCGGGGTGGGTGGGTGTCGTGCGGAACGCCTGCCCACAACGGGTACGGGGTACGACGGGTGCGGGTACGAGGTGGGTGCGGGGTGCGGGGTGCGGCCGGTGCGGGGACGAGGGTGGGTGCGTTTCGGGACGATTGCCGGGGTCCGGCAGGTCGGGGGCCCTTGGTTTCGGGTGGGCGGTGAGAGACTGAGGGGGATGAGTGGGAGTGGGAGTTTGCGTGCTGGGGCTTTGATCGATCTGGGGGCCTTGCGGGGCAATGTGCGGGCGTTGCGCGCGCGTGCGTCCGGCGCGGCCTTCATGGCCGTGGTCAAGGCGGACGCCTATGGCCACGGCGCGCTGGCGTGCGCGCGGGCGGCCGTCGACGCCGGCGCGACCTGGGTCGGGACGGCCACCCCGGAGGAGGCGCTGGCCCTGCGCGCCGGAGGCATCGGCCCCGACCGTGCCCGCGTGATGTGCTGGCTGTGGACCCCGGGCGGCCCCTTCCGTGAGGGCATCGAGGCCGACCTCGACATCTCGGTGAGCGGTCTGTGGGCGCTGCGTGAGGTGGCCGACGCCGCCCGTGCCGCGGGGCGCCCGGCGAAGGTCCAGCTCAAGGCCGACACGGGCCTCGGGCGCAACGGCTGCCAGCCCGCGGACTGGCCCGAACTGGTCACCGAGGCGCTGCGCGCCGAGTCGGCGGGGCTGCTGCGGATCACCGGACTCTGGTCCCACCTCGCGTGCGCCGACGAGCCGGGCCACGATTCGATCGACGCCCAACTGACCCTGTTCCGCGAGCTGGTGGCGTACGCCGAGGAGCGCGGGGCCCGGCCCGACGTGCGGCACATCGCGAACTCGCCGGCCACCCTGACCCGGCCCGACGCACACTTCGACCTGGTCCGCCCGGGGATCGCGATGTACGGGATCTCGCCGAGCCCCGAGTGCGGCACCCCCGCCGACTTCGGGCTGCGCCCGGTGATGACCCTGACGGCGTCCCTCGCGCTGGTGAAGCACGTCCCCGGCGGGCACGGCGTCAGCTACGGCCATCGCTACGTCACCCCGGGCGACACGACCCTCGGCCTGATCCCCCTCGGCTACGGCGACGGAATCCCCCGCCACGCCTCCGGCACCGGCCCCGTACTCGTCGGCGGCAAGTGGCGTACGGTCGCCGGGCGGATCGCGATGGACCAGTTCGTGGTCGACCTCGGCGGCGACGAACCCCCGGTCGGCGCCGACGCCGTGCTGTTCGGCCCCGGCGACCGGGGCGAGCCGACAGCGGAGGACTGGGCGCAGGCGGCCGGCACCATCGCGTACGAGATCGTCACCCGCATCGGATCCCGCGTCCCGCGCGTCTACGTCGACGAGGGCGCACCCACCGACGTGGGCGCACCGGGGGCGAAGGGGAGCGGCAGGTGAGCGAGAGCAGCGCGGATGTCGTCGCGGGGGCGGCCACGGCGGCCGGGAACTGGCGCCGGGCCGGTATCGCGGGCGCCGCGATCGGCGTGGTCGCGGCGGGCGCGGCGGCCGGTGTGGCGCTGGAGCGGATGACCGTGGGGCGCGGGATGCGCCGCAAGGCACAGCTCGCGCTCGACTCGACCGGGCCCTACGGAGCGCTGCGCGGCACGCCGGGCAAGGCGGTCGCCGACGACGGCACCGAGCTGTACTACGAGGTGGACGAGGTCGAGCCCGACGCCGGACTCGCCCCGCGCCGCCGGCGCCTCTTCGGCCGCCGCGCGCCCGCGCCCGTCACCGTCGTCTTCAGCCACGGCTACTGCCTGAACCAGGACTCCTGGCACTTCCAGCGGGCGGCCCTGCGCGGAGTCGTCCGTACGGTCCACTGGGACCAGCGCAGCCATGGACGGTCCGCGCGCGGGGAGGCGCAGACGCGGGACGGAGCGCCGGTCACCATCGACCAGCTCGGCCGCGACCTCAAGGCCGTCATCGACGCGGCGGCCCCCGAGGGCCCGCTCGTCCTGGTGGGCCACTCCATGGGCGGCATGACGATGATGGCGCTGGCGGACCAGTACCCCGATCTCGTACGCGAACGGGTCGTCGGTGTGGCGCTCGTCGGTACGTCGTCCGGGCGGCTCGGCGAGGTCAACTACGGGCTGCCGACGGCGGGCGTCAACGCCGTGCGGTGGGTACTGCCCGGGGTGCTCAAGGCGCTGGGGCAACGGGCCGAGCTGGTCGAGCGGGGGCGGCGGGCCACGGCGGATCTGTTCGCGGGGGTGATCAAGCGGTACTCGTTCGCGTCGCGGGACGTGGATCCGGCGGTGGCGCGGTTCGCCGAGCGGATGATCGAGGGCACGCCGATCGACGTGGTCGCCGAGTTCTATCCGGCCTTCACCGACCACGACAAGACGGCAGCGCTCGCGCACTTCGCGGAGCTGCCCGTGCTGGTGCTCGCCGGGGACAAGGACCTGGTCACGCCGAGCGAGCACAGTGAGGCCATCGCCGATCTGCTGCCGGACGCCGAGCTGGTCCTCGTACCGGACGCCGGGCATCTGGTGATGCTGGAGCACCCCGAGGTGGTCACGGACCGGCTCGCGGACCTGCTGACGCGCGTCGGCGCGGTCCCGGCGGGGGCTACCGTGGGCGGTTATGGAACGTCCACCACACCCGGCGCCGGCTGACCCCGTCACCCCCACCGCTCCCGTCACCCTCCAGCTCACCGTCGATTCGCCCGAGCGGATGAGCACGCTCGGCCGTCGGCTCGCCGGGGTGCTGCGCCCCGGCGACCTCGTGATGCTCACCGGCGAGCTGGGCGCGGGCAAGACCACGCTGACCCGGGGCATCGGCGAAGGCCTGAACGTACGCGGTGCCGTCACCTCGCCGACCTTCGTCATCGCGCGCGTGCACCCGCCGCTGGGCGACGGACCGCCGCTGGTGCACGTGGACGCGTACCGGCTGGGCGGCGGCCTGGACGAGATGGAGGACCTCGACCTCGATGTGTCGCTGCCCGAGTCCGTGATCGTGGTCGAGTGGGGCGACGGCAAGGTCGAGGATCTGTCGGACGACCGGCTGCACGTCGTGATCGGGCGGACGGTCGGCGGCGCGGGCGACACGGCCGATGTGCCCGATACGGCCGACACGGCGGACGAGGTGCGCGAGGTCACCGTCAAGGGGTTCGGGGCCCGGTGGACCGCCGGTGAGCTGGCCGGACTGGCCGTCTGAGCGCCTCAGGCTCGTACGTTCGCCCGAACGTTCCGACAAGGCGTCGGTAAATTCTTGCATTGCGGCGGCCGGGCGTGGTCGTATGGAGACCGGTACCTGGTTAGGTCTACCTAACCGCGTCTGCCCCCTCAGCTTCAGGAGGCATCCATGTCGGCCACCGAACACCCCGCGCCGTCCGGCGTGGCGATGAGCGACCTGCTGGCGTCCTGTGCCGCCGCGAAAGAGGTGTCGACGCCCCCGGCGCGACCCGAGCCCGAGCCGGAACCCGCGACCGAGTGCCCGGCGGAGCGGTCCGAGGAGCACCCGGAAGCCGCGTAACCGCACGGCCGCCCGCAGGGTCATCCGTACGCGTGATGTGTACGACCGACCCGCCCCTACGACCTGACTACGGGATCACGACGATCTTCGCGCCGACGCCCGCGAACTCCCACATCGCGTCGCCGTCCTCGCGGGTCTCGCGGATGCCGCCCGTCTTCTTGTCCGGGTCCGGCTCCGGCGTCGAGCCGTCGACCGCCGCGCTGAACCCGATCGCGACCCCGCCGACCGACGCGAACCGCACCACGTGCTCGATCGGCGTGCCGTCGGACCCCGCGACCGAGCCCGAGCGCGAGGTGACGCTGTAGGTGCCGGGCAGTGGGTCGACCGTGCTCGGCTGGACCTTGAAGGTGCGCCGGACCTTGCCGTTCCCGCCGACCAGCCACACCCGGTCGTCGTCCAGCGAGTACACCACCCGCTCGCCGGCGCCCGTCTCGGCGGGCAGTGCCGTCGGGTTCTTCTTGTCCTTGTGCGGCCGGGACTTGGTCGCCGACGGCGACTTGCCGGCGTTCGGCTTGCCGAGAGTGTCGGGCACCTGGGCCGACGCCTGATAGGCGAGGAAGGCGACCGCGGCGATTGCCACCGCGGTGAGCCCGGCCACGAATCCCGAGCTGCTCCTTGCCACCGTGCCCACCTCTCGTACCGCTCCCGTACCGCACCTGCTGCCCGTCAGCGCCGACGGTAGCAGCCACCACCGGGCAGACCGGGGCGGCCGTGCCCCCGCCGCCGGAGCCGTAGGCTGTTTGTGTGTTGTTGCTCGCTCTGGATACCGCCACCCCCGCCACCACCGTCGCCCTGCACGACGGTGCGTCCGTCGTCGCCGTGTCGAGCCAGGTGGACGCCCGCCGGCACGGGGAACTGCTGCTTCCGGCCGTCGACCGGGTGCTCGCCGACGCCGGGCTGAAACTCTCGTCGGTGACCGCCGTCGTCGCCGGTACGGGCCCGGGGCCCTACACCGGCCTTCGGGTCGGACTGATGACCGCGGACACCTTCGGGCTCGCCCTGGGCGTGCCGGTGCACGGCCTGTGCACGCTCGACGCGCTCGCGTACGAGGTTGCGCACAGCGGCCTCGGCGGGCCGTTCGTCGTCGCGACGGACGCGCGCCGCAAGGAGGTCTACTGGGCCCGGTACGCGGACGCCCGTACGCGCGTGTCGGGACCGGCCGTCGACCGGCCCGCCGACATCGCGGCCGAGGTCGCCGGCCTGCCCGCCGTCGGCGCGGGCGCGCTGCTGTACCCGGACACCTTCCCGGACGCGCGCGGCCCCGAGCACGTGTCGGCCGCCGCGCTCGCCTCGCTCGCCGCCGAGCGGCTGCGCGCCGGGGACGACCTGCCGCCGCCGCGCCCGCTTTATCTGCGCCGCCCGGACGCGCAGGTACCCAAGAACTACAAGGTGGTCACCCCGAAGTGACCGCCGAAGCGACCGTCGCCCTGCGCGAGATGCGCTGGTGGGACATCGATCCGGTGCTCGCCATGGAACGCGCCCTGTTCCCCGACGACGCCTGGTCCCGCGGCATGTTCTGGTCCGAGCTGGCCCACGCGCGCGGGGCGGGCTCCACCCGCCGCTATGTCGTGGCCGAGTCCGGCGGCGAGATCGTCGGGTACGCGGGGTTCGCCGCGGCCGGTACCGGGACCGAGGACGGGCCCTCCGTCGTGGGCGACGTCCAGACCATCGCCGTCTCCCGCGACCACTGGGGCACGGGCCTCGGGTCGCTGCTGCTCGCGGACCTGCTGAAGTACGCCACGGCATTCGAGTGCGCCGAGGTGATGCTGGAGGTGCGCGTCGACAACACGCGCGCCCAGCGGCTCTACGAACGCTTCGGCTTCGAACCCATCGGCTTCCGGCGCGGCTACTACCAGCCCGGCAATGTGGACGCCCTGGTCATGCGCCTGACCACGGCGCCCGGCACCGACGTACAAGGAACCGCGACCCATGGCTGACTCGCCCCCCGCCCCCCGTGCTTCCCGCCCCGCCCGCGCCCTCCGGGACGAACCGCTCGTCCTCGGCATCGAGACCTCCTGCGACGAGACCGGAGTCGGCATCGTGCGCGGCACCACGCTCCTCGCGGACGCGATCGCCTCCAGCGTCGACGAGCACGCCCGCTTCGGCGGTGTCGTACCGGAGGTCGCCTCGCGGGCGCATCTGGAGGCGATGGTGCCGACCATCGAGCGCGCCCTGAAGGACGCCGGGGTCGCCGCCTCCGACCTGGACGGCATCTCCGTGACCGCCGGTCCCGGGCTCGCGGGCGCGCTCCTGGTGGGCGTGTCGGCGGCGAAGGCGTACGCGTACGCGCTCGGGAAGCCGCTCTACGGCGTCAACCATCTCGCCTCGCACATCTGCGTCGACCAGCTCGAACACGGCGCGCTGCCCGAGCCGACGATGGCGCTCCTGGTGAGCGGCGGGCACTCGTCGCTGCTGCTGTCCACCGACATCACCTCGGACGTCCGGCCGCTGGGCGCGACGATCGACGACGCGGCGGGCGAGGCGTTCGACAAGATCGCCCGCGTCCTGAACCTGGGCTTCCCGGGCGGTCCCGTCATCGACCGGTACGCGCGCGAGGGCGACCCGTCCGCCATCACCTTCCCGCGCGGACTCACCGGCCCGCGTGACGCCCCGTACGACTTCTCCTTCTCCGGTCTGAAGACGTCCGTGGCGCGCTGGATCGAGGCGAAGCGGGCCGCCGGTGAGGATGTGCCGGTACGGGACGTCGCCGCGTCCTTCCAGGAGGCCGTGGTCGATGTGCTGACCCGTAAGGCGGTGCGCGCCTGCAAGGACGAGGGCGTGGACCATCTGATGATCGGCGGCGGGGTCGCGGCGAACTCGCGGCTGCGCGCGCTGGCCGCCGACCGCTGCGAGGCGGCCGGTATCCGGCTGCGGGTGCCCCGGCCCAAGCTGTGCACGGACAACGGCGCGATGGTCGCCGCGCTCGGCGCGGAGATGGTGGCGCGGGGGCGGGCGGCGTCCGACTGGGACCTGTCCGCGGACTCGTCGCTCCCGGTGACGGACCCGCACGTGCCGGGCCGCGCCCATGACCACAGCCACGACCACAGCCACGACCACGACCACGTGCACGAGGTGGCGAAGGACAACCTGTACTCATGACGGTCGCACTGATGTGGGAGGCCGCGGCGGCGCCGGGCCGGGGCGCGGAGCTGCTCGCGTGGGTACGGGAGCAGGGGCTCGCGGCGGAACCGGTGCGGCGGGAGACCTTCTCGGCCCCCGGCGACCGGGTCCTCGTCATCACGTGGTGGCACGCCGCGTACGAGGACGACCTGCCGGAGATTCCGGAGCCGGACGCGGCGCTGGTGCGGCGCGCGGTGCATCGGTGGCGGTTCGAGTCGGTGGGGGTGGAGTAGGCGGTCCACTGGGACAGCCGGGCGCACCCGGGGTGCCCCCGAATCGGCGTCTAGAGGCCCGTCAGGCGCGCCCGCAGGAGTTTCCGTTCCGGTTCGTTGCGGGTGAGCGCGATGGCCCGTTCCAGCTCGGTACGCGCCTCCGCGTCCCGGCCCAGCCGCGCCAGCAGATCCGCCCGTACGCTCGGCAGCAGGTGGTAGTCCTTCAGGGCCGGTTCGGCGGACAGGGCGTCGACCAGGGCGAGTCCGGCCGCCGGTCCTTCGGCCATCGAGACGGCGACCGCGCGGTTCAGCTCCACGACCGGTGAGGGCGCCCGTACGGCGAGGATCCCGTACAGCGCGGCGATCCGCCGCCAGTCGGTCTCCTCGTACCGCACCGCCCGCACATGGCATGCCGCGATGGCGGCCTGGAGGACGTACGGGCCCGGCGCTCCCTCGCCGGCCACGGACTCCGCGCGGGCCAGCGCCTCGTATCCGCGCCGGATCAGCGGCTGGTTCCAGCGGGAGCGGTTCTGGTCCTTGAGGAGGACCGGTTCGCCGCCGGGTCCGGTGCGGGCGGCGGCGCGCGCGGCCTGGATCTCCAGGAGCGCGGCGAGGCCGTGCACCTCGGGCTCCTTCGGCATCAGCCCCGCGAGGACCCGGGCGAGGCGCAGCGCGTCCTCGCAGAGCGCGGGCCGCAGCCAGTCGTCGCCGGCCGTCGCCGCGTACCCCTCGTTGAAGATGAGGTAGATGACGTCGAGCACCGAACCCAGCCGGGCGTCCCGGTCCGGTCCTGTCGGTACCTCGAAGGGCACGCCCTTGGTGGCGAGGGTGCGTTTGGCGCGGACGACGCGCTGCGCGACGGTCGCCTCGGCCGTCAGATAGGCGCGGGCGATCTCGGCGGTGGTCAGGCCGCCGAGCAGCCTCAGCGTCAGCGTGGTCCTGGCCTCGGGCGAGAGCACGGGATGGCAGGCCGTGAAGACGAGCCGCAGCAGGTCGTCGTCGATGGCGTCCGGATCGTCCACCAGGTCACCCGGGTCGGGCGCGGGCGGCGCGGTCTCCAGGTCACGGCCGACCTCGGCGAGCTTGCGGGCGTACGTCTCCCGGCGCCGTACCAGATCGATCGCGCGCCGCCTGGCCGTGGCCATGAGCCAGGCGCCCGGGTTGTCCGGGACGCCTGATTCCGGCCACTGCTCAAGGGCGGCGACCAGGGCGTCCTGCGCCAGCTCCTCCGCGATGCCGACATCCCGCACGATCCGGGCGACGCCCGCGATGATGCGGGGCGACTCGATCCGGAAGACCGTCTCGACGGCGTGGGTGGTGGGGGCCGTGGGTTCGGTGCTCACGGCCCACCATCAGACACCCCGGTACGCGAACCGCCAAGTTTTCCGGCCTCGTCGGGGCGTCAGCCCTCGACGACCTCCCGGACCTCACAGGTCACCGTCCAGTACGGCTCGTGCACCTGGAGGAACCGCTTGGTCCACTCGACCGCCTCGGCCCTGTCCTTGGCCTGGAGCATCGCGTACCCGCCGATGACCTCCTTGGTCTCGGTGAACGGGCCGTCCGTCACGGACGTCTTCCCGCCCTCCCAGTGCACCCGCACACCGTCCGACGTCGGCAGCAGACCGCCGGTGTCCAGCAGGACCCCGGCCTTGGTCATCTCCTCGATCAGCTCGCCCATGCGCTGCATCAGGGCCTCGCTGGGGCCATCGGCGGGCGCGTTGTTCTCGTCGATCCGGATCAGGGACAGATAGCGCGGCATGAGCCTCTCCACTTCGCTGGGGGGCGGGGTCGTTCCCCGCCTCTCACTCAACGCGTCGAACGAGGGCCACCGGGATCGACACGTCCGGAGAATTTTCTTCCGGAACTTTTCGAGAGGTCCTTCCTAGCGTGGCGCCGGGTGGCCCAGGAGCATCGTCGGGGCGGTGTCGACCCTGGTCAGGAAGACGGTGGCCGCGTGCGGGCCCTGGGGCTTCACCTTGCGGCGCAACTCCTCCGGCTCCACCGCTGAGCCGCGCTTCTTCACGGTGAGGACACCCACCTCCCTCTGCCTCAGCAGGGCCTTGAGACGTTTGAGGTTGAAGGGCAGATGGTCCGTGATCTCGTAGGCGGTGGCGTACGGGGTCGGGCGCAGGGTGTCGGACGTGACGTACGCGATTGTTTCGTCCAGGAGTCCGCCGGACACCTCGCGGGCGACCTCGGCGACGAGATGCGCGCGGATGACGGCGCCGTCCGGCTCGTACAGATACCGCCCGACCGGGCGCACCGTCGGATCGGGCGGCAGCGTCGCGAGGGGCGACCAGAGGGACGCGCCGCCCGGCAGGAGCGTGGCCCGGCGCGCTTCGGGGCCGCCGAGGCCGAACCACAGCACGGCCTCCTTCACGTCCCCGCCGTCCGAGATCCACTCGGTCTCGACGCCGTCGGGAAGCGCCTCGTGCGGCACGCCCGGCGCGATCTTCAGCGCGGCGCGCGGCGCCCGCCGGGCGGCCTGAACGGCCCAGGACAGCGGCGGCGAGTACGCCTCCGGATCGAAGACCCGGCCCCGCCCGCCGCGCCGCGCCGGGTCCACGAACACGGCGTCGTACGGGGCCGTTTCGACCTCGGTGACATCGGCCTCGCGGACGTCGATCAGGTCGGAGAGCCCCAGTGCCTCGGCGTTGGCGCGAGCGACCGCGCAGGTCAGCGGGTCGCGGTCGACGGCGAGGACGCTGATCCCGGCCCGTGCGAGGGCGATCGCGTCGCCGCCGATGCCGCAGCACAGATCGGCGACCGACCGGACGCCCTGCTCCCGCAGCCGGGCGGCGCGATACGCGGCGACGGTGGTCCGGGTCGCCTGCTCGACACCGTTCGGCGTGAAGAACATCCGCCCGGCGTCCCCGGCACCGAACTTGGCCACCGCGCGCTGCCGCAGCCGCGCTTGGCCGAGCGCCGCCGACACCAGGTCCGCCGGGTGGTCGCGGCGCAGCCGGGTCGCCACGGCCAGTTCCTGGGCGGGGTCGGTGTCCCGCACCTCGTCGAGGAGGGCGCGGCCCTCGTCGGTGAGGAGGGCCGCGAATTCGTCGAGAGGCGAGCGGGGGGAGAGGGGGGAGAGGGGACCAGGGGCGGGGGCGTTCACCGGGCCATTGTTCACCAGGCGGGCGCGTGCCCGGCCGCTGCCCGGCCGCTGTGGGCCAGTCGGTGGATGGTCGGCGCCGGGCGGCGGTGTCGGCGTCGCACCGCGCAGGGGCGCTGACAAGATGCGGCACCATGCAACTAGTAGGACAAAAGGAACAAGTTACCGTCGGAGTGGGGCGCCCGGGGGCCCGTACACCCACCCGTTCCCGCACGCGTCCGCGTACCCGCGTGGTCTGCGCGGCCCTGCTCGCCGCCGCCGTCACCGCCCTCGCGTCCGGCTGCGGGGACACCGGGGGTGGGGAGGCCGCGGGCGGCGGCAAGGTGAAGGGCGCGCCCGGTCAGGAGCGGCAACTGACCAAGGAGGAGGCCGCCGCCAAGCAGCGCGCCGAGCAGACGGCCCGCGCCGCCGCCGCGAAGCGCTGGGGCCTGGAGAAGACACCGCTGCCCGCGCCGCCGCCGCCCGCGCAGAAGCCGCGGCTGACCACCCGTGAGGGCTTCGAGGTCGAGGGCCAGGAGGAGTTGCCGCCGGTCTTCACCACGATCCCCACCAAGGAAAAGATCGTCTTCCTCACCATCGACGACGGCGCCGACAAGGACCCGGACCTGCTCAGGATGATGGACGACCTGAAGCTTCCGTACACCGCCTTCCTCAGCGACTACCTGGCGAAGGAGGACTACGGCTACTTCCGGAAGATGCGCGACCAGGGCGTCACGCTCAACAACCACACCCTCACGCACCCTTACCTGCCGGGCCTCGACTACGACGACCAGAAGCGCGAGATCTGCGGCATGCAGGACCTGATGCGCAAGGAGTTCGGCAAGCGGCCCGAGGTCTTCCGGCCGCCGTACGGCAACTACAACCAGGACACCCTGCGCGCCGCCAAGTCCTGCGGCATCAAGGCCGTACCGCTGTGGAACGAAGAGGTCTTCGTCGACCACTGGGAGTACCGCGAGTGGGACCAGAACCTGCGTCCCGGTGACATCGTCCTCACCCACTTCCGGGGCAAGAACGACTGGAAGGGCACCATGCCGGACGACATCCGCCGGTTCATGAAGCTGATCACCGACAAGGGGTACGCGGTGGCGAAGCTGGAGGACTATCTGTGACCCGCCGGGCGCAGGTACGCCGGTCGCTGGCCGGGGTGCTGGTGGCCGGGGTGCTCGCGCCCGCGCTGCTCGGCGGCTGCGCGCAGTCCGTCGACCCGATCGAACGGCTCAGCCGCAAGGCGGCGCAGAAGGTCGGCCCGCATGTGAAGCGGCCGAGCGCCGAGACATACCGCCGCTGGGGGCTGCCGGCGCCGCTCGCCCCGGCGCCGAGCCCGCCCGCGCGTCCGCCCACGGCGGGGGCGCCGGGCGGGAAACGGGCGGGGGCCAAGGGGCCGGGGCCGGGGGGTGGCGGCGACAGCGGCGATACGGCTCTGCCGCCCGTGGTCGACCGGGTCCGTACCACCGACAAGGTCGTCTTCCTCACCTTCGACGACGGCGCCGAGAAGGACCCGCGCTTCGTGGACATGGTGCGGGAGCTGCGGTTGCCGGTCAGTCTGTTCCTCACCGAGAGCGTGGTCGGGCCCGGGTACGCGCAGTTCGCCCGGTTGCGGGCGGTGGGCGCGACCGTGCAGAACCACACGCTGCACCATCCGTACCTGCCGGGGATGCCGTACGCCGGTCAGCGGGCGGAGATCTGCGGTCAGCGGGACAAGGTGCTGGCGCGGTTCGGGGTACGGCCCCGGCTGCTGCGCCCGCCGCACAACGCGTACGACAGGGAGACGCTGCGGGCGGCGGCGTCCTGCGGAGCTTCGGCGCTGATCCTCTGGCGCCCGGCCGCCCCCGACGCCCCCCTGCACCGCGGCGACATCCTCCTGGCCCACGCGGAGTCGACCCCGGCGCTCCTCCGCCGAATCCACGCGGAGGGCCTGACGGTGGCCCGCTTGGAGGACTACCTCTAGGCGCACCCGGCGTCTTGGGCTGTGCCCACCCGTCCCGCCCTGCGGGACGACTGCCCACAGCACGTTACGCAGATCCGGTGGCTGACCTCGTTGTGGGCAGGCGTCCCGCTGTGGCCGGGCGCGCAGCGCCGGAAGGGGACCGGGCAGGGGCCGCGATCCAGCCGCGAGGGTGGCGCGTTGGCACTCCGCTTGACCGAGTGCTAACCGCAGTCATAGTCTCGGCTCTGGCACTCCCCACTGGAGAGTGCCAATACGCGACGGGCAGGTCCGGCACCCGCGACGACGGATCGACCTGGTCGCCACCTCAGACAGTTAACCCCGTGAGATCTCCGAAGGGGGAGGTCGGATCGTGACGACCGCCAGCTCCAAGGTTGCCATCAAGCCGCTTGAGGACCGCATTGTGGTCCAGCCGCTCGACGCAGAGCAGACCACGGCTTCGGGCCTGGTCATTCCGGACACGGCCAAGGAGAAGCCCCAGGAGGGCGTTGTCCTGGCCACCGGTCCGGGCCGTATCGAGGACGGCAAGCGTGTCGAACTCGACGTCACCGTCGGCGATGTCGTGCTGTACAGCAAGTACGGCGGCACCGAGGTGAAGTACAACGGCGAGGAGTACCTCGTCCTCTCGGCCCGCGACGTGCTCGCGATCATCGAGAAGTAATTCACCACCTCTGCATGTGAGCTGCGCCCCTGGCCCCCGCGACCCCAAGGAAGCCGGGGGTCCGGGGCGCAGTTCGTTCACCACCGTTCCCGAGAGGGCTGGAACGCTCCCATGGCGAAGATTCTGAAGTTCGACGAGGACGCCCGTCGCGCCCTTGAGCGCGGCGTCAACAAGCTTGCCGACACGGTCAAGGTGACGATCGGCCCCAAGGGCCGCAATGTCGTCATCGACAAGAAGTTCGGCGCACCCACCATCACCAACGACGGTGTCACCATCGCCCGCGAGGTCGAGCTGGACGACCCGTACGAGAACCTCGGCGCGCAGCTCGTGAAGGAGGTGGCGACCAAGACCAACGACATCGCGGGTGACGGCACCACCACCGCCACCGTGCTCGCCCAGGCCCTGGTCAAGGAGGGCCTGCGCAATGTCGCCGCGGGCGCTTCCCCGGCCGTCCTGAAGAGGGGCATCGACGCCGCCGTCAAGGCCGTGTCCGACGAACTCCTCGCCACCGCCCGGCCGATCGACGACAAGTCGGACATCGCCGCCGTCGCCGCGCTCTCCGCCCAGGATCAGCAGGTCGGTGACCTGATCGGCGAGGCCATGGACAAGGTCGGCAAGGACGGTGTCATCACCGTCGAGGAGTCGAACACCTTCGGTCTGGAGCTGGACTTCACCGAGGGCATGGCCTTCGACAAGGGCTACCTGTCGCCGTACTTCGTGACGGACCAGGAGCGCATGGAGGCCGTCCTGGAGGACCCGTACATCCTCATCCACCAGGGCAAGATCTCCTCCATCCAGGACTTGCTGCCGCTGCTTGAGAAGATCATGCAGACGAACTCCTCGAAGCCGCTGCTGCTCATCGCGGAGGACGTCGAGGGCGAGGCCCTGTCGACGCTGATCGTCAACAAGATCCGCGGCAACTTCAACGCCATCGCGGTGAAGGCCCCCGGCTTCGGCGACCGCCGCAAGGCGATGCTCGGCGACATGGCCGCCCTCACCGGCGCCCAGGTCATCGCCGAGGAGGTCGGCCTCAAGCTCGACCAGGTCGGCCTGGACGTGCTCGGCTCCGCCCGCCGTGTGACGGTCACCAAGGACGACACCACCATCGTCGACGGTGGCGGCAACGCGGACGACGTGGCCGGCCGGATCAACCAGATCAAGGCCGAGATCGAGAACACCGACTCCGACTGGGACCGCGAGAAGCTCCAGGAGCGCCTCGCGAAGCTGGCCGGCGGCGTGTGCGTGATCAAGGTCGGCGCCGCCACCGAGGTGGAGCTGAAGGAGAAGAAGCACCGTCTGGAGGACGCCATCTCCGCGACCCGCGCCGCGGTCGAGGAGGGCATCGTCTCCGGTGGTGGCTCCGCGCTCGTCCACGCGGCCAAGGTCCTCGACGGCAACCTCGGCAAGGAGGGCGACGAGGCCACCGGTGTCGCCGTCGTCCGCCGCGCCGTCGTCGAGCCGCTGCGCTGGATCGCCGAGAACGCCGGCCTGGAGGGCTACGTCATCGTCTCCAAGGTCGCCGAGCTGGAGCAGGGCAGTGGCTACAACGCCGCGACCGGTGAGTACGGGGACCTGGTCAAGGCCGGTGTCATCGACCCGGTCAAGGTGACGCGGTCCGCCCTGGAGAACGCCGCGTCCATCGCTTCGCTGCTGCTGACGACCGAGACGCTGGTTGTCGAGAAGCCGGCCGAGGAAGAAGAGGCCGCCGGCGGTCACGGGCATGGTCACTCTCACTAGGCGTGTTGCCTGAGCCGGAGGTCCGGCGCCCCTTTTCTTCTGGGGGTGCCGGACCTTTGGTTTTCCTCGCCCCTGCGGGGCTTGGTGCGCAGTTCCCCGCGCCCCTGATTGCGCAGTTCCCCGCGCCCCTGATGGGTGGTCGGCCGGCCGCCGTGGCCCTGTCGCGCAGTTCCCCGCGCCCCTCAACAACCCGGTTGGCTACCTCGGGCCGTACTTGCGGCCCGTCTTTGTCGTGACTCCGCCCAGGAGGGATCTCGGGGTCACCTTTGCCACCCCCATCAATGCCTTGTATCTCGGGTCCGGGATGGAGATTGTTTTGCCCTTGGTGAGGTCGGTCAGGGCTGCTGCTACCACCTTGTCCGCGTCCAGCCACATCCACTTGGGGATGTTGTCGGTGCCCATGCCGGCGCGCTGGTGGAACTCGGTGCGGACGAAGCCGGGGCACAGGGCCATCAGCCGGACGCCCGTACCGGACAGGTCCATCGCCACGCCCTGTGTGAACTGGACGACCCACGCCTTTGACGCGCCGTAGGTCCCGCGGGGGACGAAGGCCGCTGTCGACGCGACGTTGATCACGCTCCCGCGCCCCCGCGCCCGCATCGCCCCGGCCGCCGCCGACGTCAGCCGCAGGACCGCCTCGCAGTGCACCTTGAGCATGGTCAACTCGTCCGCTACGGAGACCTCCAGATAGCGGCCCTTGTTGCCGAAGCCCGCGTTGTTGACGAGAAGGTCGACCGGGCGGCGCGGGTCGGCGACGCGGGTGGCGACCGCTTCGATGCCGTCGTCCGTCGACAGGTCGGCCGTCAGGACCTCGGCCTCCACGCGGTGCCGGTCGTGCAGTTCGGTGGCCTGGTCACGCAGCCGCTCGGTGTCGCGCGCCACGAGGACGAGGTCGTGGCCGTCGGCCGCGAGCCGGCGCGCGAACGCGGCGCCGATACCGGCGGTGGATCCCGTAATCAGAGCCGTAGTCATGGGCCAAGGTTAGTGAGCTACGACGCGTACTTCTCCATGTACGTCCTGGCCTGCTCGATCGATTCGGGGTGCAGGGCGTCGCCGGCCGCGAGGAGCCGGGGCAGCAGTTCACGGCGGGTGGTGACGGCCCGGAACTGGAAACCGACCGTCACATCGTGCACGGGCCGGTGCACTACCGCGATCTCGTCGCCCGCCCGGATCTCACCGGGTTCGATCACCCGTAGATACGCGCCCGGTACGCCCTTCTCGGTGAACCGCCGCACCCAGCCGCGCTCCCCGAGGGCGCCGGCGAACGTACGGCACGGGATGCGCGACGAGGTGACCTCCAAAAGCACATCGGGTCCGATCCGCCAGCGCTCGCCGATCAGGGCGCCGGTGACCTCGACCCCCGACGTGGTGAGGTTCTCGCCGAACGAGCCGTTCGCCAGCGGGCGGCCCAGCTCGCGCTCCCAGTCGTCCAGGTCCTCGCGCGCGAACGCGTACACGGCCTGGTCGTTCCCGCCGTGGTGGCGGGTGTCGCACACGGCGTCCCCCGCGACCCCGCTCGCGCCGATCCCCTTGGGCCCCGGAGCCGTGATCCGCACGGGCCCCTCGGTCGGCCGCTTGTCGATGCCCGTGACGCCGTCCCGCTGATCGGTGTACGCGGCGGACCGGGCGCGTCCAAGATTCACTGACAAAAGCTTCATAACGGCACGCTAGCGATACGAGGTCAAAGAGTCGACGCAATATTTTCCGTACTGTCCAAGATTCGCTTATGCTCGAAGGGTGATCGAGGCCCGACACCTCCGTGTCCTGCGTGCCGTCTCCGCCACCGGCTCCTTCTCGGCGGCGGCCCGTGAGCTGGGCTGCACCCAACCCGCCGTCAGCCAGCAGATGAAGGCGCTCGAAGCCTCCGTGGGAACCCCGCTGCTGATCCGCGCGGGCCGCGAGACCCGGCTGACCCAGGCGGGAGAGGCCCTGGTCAGGCATGCCGCGGGCATCCTCTCCGGGCTCACGGCCGCCGAGGAGGAGGTCGCCGCCATCGCCGGACTGCGCGCGGGCCGGGTCCGGCTGGTCTCGTTCCCGAGCGGCAGCTCAACGCTCGTACCCACCGCGCTCGCTGCCCTGCGCGCCGCCCACCCCGGTACGCGTGTCTCGCTGGTCGAGGCCGAGCCGCCGCGCTCGGTCGAGATGCTCCGCGAGGGCGACTGCGACATCGCGCTGTCGTTCCGTTACGAGGGTGCGTCGGCCGTCGACGACTGGTCCGACCTGGTGGTGCGGCCCCTGCTGGCCGACCGTCTGGTGGGTCTCGTACCCGAAGGGCATCCGCTGGCCAGGGCCGGTGCGGTGGGTATCGGGGAGCTGGCGGGCGAACCGTGGATCGCGGGGTGCCCCCGGTGCCGGCGGCAGTTGGTCGAGGTCTGCGCGAGTGCGGGCTTCGAGCCCCGGATCGACTTCGCGACCGATGACTACCCGGCCGTGATCGGCCTGGTCGGCGCCGGTCTCGGCGTGGCCGTACTGCCGGAACTCGCGCTGGAGTCGGTGCGGCCGAAGCGGGCCAGGACCGTCACGGTGGAACCGGCCGTGCGGCGCGAAATCGTCGCGCTCACGCTGCCGGACCTGGCCCAGGTCCCGGCGGTCTCGGCCACCCTCGACCATCTGACGCGGGCCGCGGGCTTGTAAGAAGCGTTACTGCGTTACGGACAACAGGTGTTGCTCGGCTCTGGAGAAACGTTCCTTCAGTGTGGTGGTGCCGCTCCGGCGCTCGACGTCGCCGACGCCGCCGCCGATGCCGTGACGAGCCGGTTGCGTGCGCGCCCCATCAGCTCTTCGCGTTCGTCCTCGGTCAATCCGCCCCAGACGCCGTACGGCTCGCGCACCGACAGGGCGTGGGCCGCGCACTCGGCGCGCACCGGGCACCTCATGCAGACCTCCTTGGCCGAGTTCTCACGTGCGCTCCGTGCCGCACCGCGCTCGCCCTCCGGGTGGAAGAAGAGCGAGCTGTCGACCCCGCGGCATGCCGCGAGGAGCTGCCAGTCCCACAGATCTGCGTTCGGTCCGGGAAGGCGGGAGAAATCTGCCATTGCTGGTCCCCTTGTAGCCGTTCTGACGCGGACAGTGCCCACGACCGTACATCTACTGTCTAAGGAGATGAAAATATGACTCTTTAGGAATCTAGCCTCAGACACCAAGGAATGGGAAGAAAAGCCGCCAAATGGGGCGTAGCTCTTGGTGAAAACTTTCAGTCACGCGCGGTGCCTGGGGTGTGTCCGCTCCCTCACGTAGAGTGCCGAAGGTGGCTGAGTGACCCGTAACTCTTTCGGGTGACCATCGTTGAGAGTGCCGGAGGCGGTTGAAGAGAGAAGTGCTCGGGCACATGTCCGAGTGCGTCAACCGCACAGGTGACGATTCGTACCAGCCTGGAGGCTCAAGGTGACGCGCATCAGCTGCGGAGGGCGGTCATGACATCCGTCCTCGTCTGCGACGACTCCCCGCTTGCCCGAGAAGCGCTCCGTCGCGCGGTCGCGACCGTGCCCGGCGTCGAGCGTGTGACGACGGCGGCCAACGGCGAGGAAGTCCTCCGCCGCTGGGGTGCCGACCGCTCGGACCTGATTCTGATGGACGTGCGCATGCCCGGACTGGGCGGCGTCGAGACGGTGCGCCGACTGCTCTCGGCGGACCCCGGCGCCCGCATCATCATGCTGACGGTCGCCGAGGACCTCGACGGGGTCGCACTCGCGGTCGCCGCCGGTGCCCGCGGCTATCTGCACAAGGACGCCTCGCGCGCCGAGCTGCGCGCGACCGTCACCCAGGCGCTCGCCGACCCCACCTGGCGGCTCGCCCCGCGCCGGCTGCGGTCGGCCGAGATGGGGGCCGCCCCCACGCTCACGGCGCGTGAGATCCAGGTCCTCGAAGGCATGAGCCACGGCCGCTCCAACGCGGAGATCGGCCGAGAGCTGTTCCTGTCCGAGGACACCGTGAAGACCCACGCACGACGGCTCTTCAAGAAGCTCGGCGCCTCGGACCGCGCGCACGCGGTGGCGCTCGGCTTCCGCTGGGGCCTGGTCCGTTAGGTGAGCACGTGAGCCGCCGCGGGGGTTCGGTGATCCCCGCCCGCCGGAGGGTGGGCGGGGCGGTTCCTGCGGTGCCCGCCGCTCGTTTCCCGTCGGATGTCGCATCCTTGAGGTGTGGAGTTCCCTGGGGACGAGTCGGACGAGCGGAAGGGGAGGGCGCAGGAGATGAGTTCCGGCGCACCTGCTCATAACGCTTCGGTGCACAACTACGGACCGGGTGCCGCGGAGCGCACGGAGCCAAGGCACCATGGACCGATGCGCGACGACGGGACGACGGTGATCGGTGCGCTCGTCCATCGTGCTGTCGACGGCGACGAGCAGGCCACGCACGACCTGCTGGCCCACGTCCACCCCCTGGCCCTGCGGTACTGCCGCACCCGGCTGTCCCGACTGCCGGGTGACGCGCGGCACTTCGTGGAGGACCTGGCGCAGGAGGTGTGCGTGGCGGTGCTGCTGGCCCTGCCGCGCTACAAGGACACCGGCCGGCCCTTCGAAGCCTTCGTCTTCGCCATCGCCGCGCACAAGGTCGCCGACCTCCAGCGGGCGGCGATGCGGCACCCCGGATCGACGGCCGTGCCGTCGGACGAGATGCCCGAGCGCCCCGACGACTCCCTCGGCCCCGAGGAGCGGGCGCTGCTCAGCAGCGACGCCGAATGGGCCAAGAAACTCATGGCCAACCTCCCGGAGAACCAGCGCGAGCTGCTTCTGCTGCGTATCGCGGTGGGGCTCACGGCCGAGGAGACGGGCCAGATGCTGGGGATGTCGCCGGGGGCGGTACGGGTCGCTCAGCATCGGGCGTTGAGCCGGCTGCGGGCTTTGGCTGAGCAGTAGCCCGCGGCGCCTGACCAGGACATGCCTGACCAGAACATGCCTGACCGGGGCACGGGCGGGGAGGCCCCCGCCGCCCCGACGCCTCCGGGTATCCGGGTGCGGGCTGGATACTGGGGAGGGGAGTCGTCGGATTCCCGTAGCATGGACATCCGTATCGAGCAAGGCCATTTGGGGAAGGTGTCATGACTGCCAACGTCGACGGAGTGCCCGAGAAATTCGCGACACTCGGGCTGACCTACGACGACGTGCTGCTGCTGCCGGGCGCGTCCGACATGGCGCCCGACCAGATCGACACCGCCTCGCACATCTCGAAGAACGTGCGGGTGAACATCCCGCTGCTGTCCGCCGCCATGGACAAGGTCACCGAGTCCCGGATGGCCATCGCCATGGCACGGCAGGGCGGCGTCGGTGTCCTGCACCGCAATCTGTCCATCGCCGACCAGGCCAACCAGGTCGACCTGGTGAAGCGGTCCGAGTCCGGCATGGTCACCGACCCGATCACCGTCCACCCGGACGCGACGCTGGGCGAGGCCGACGCGATCTGCGCCAAGTTCCGCATCAGTGGCGTACCCGTCACCGACGGTGGCGGCAAGCTTCTCGGCATCGTCACCAACCGTGACATGGCCTTCGAGGCGGACCGTACCCGCCAGGTGCGCGAGGTCATGACGCCGATGCCGCTGGTCACCGGCAGGGTGGGCATCTCCGGCGTGGACGCCATGGAGCTGCTGCGCCGCCACAAGATCGAGAAGCTGCCGCTCGTCGACGACGCGGGCATCCTCAAGGGCCTGATCACGGTCAAGGACTTCGTCAAGGCCGAGAAGTACCCGAACGCCGCGAAGGACGCCGGGGGCAGGCTCCTCGTCGGCGCGGCCGTCGGGGTCGCCGGAGACTCCTTCGAGCGGGCCCAGGCCCTCATCGAGGCCGGCGTCGACTTCATCGTGGTCGACACCGCGCACGGCCACTCCCGGCTGGTCGGCGACATGGTCGCCAAGATCAAGTCGAACTCGTCCGGCGTCGACGTCATCGGCGGCAACATCGCCACCCGGGACGGCGCCCAGTCCCTGATCGACGCGGGCGTCGACGGCATCAAGGTCGGCGTGGGCCCCGGCTCCATCTGCACGACCCGGGTCGTCGCCGGTATCGGCGTCCCCCAGGTCACCGCGATCTACGAGGCCTCGCTCGCCGCGAAGGCCGCCGGCATCCCCGTCATCGGTGACGGCGGACTCCAGTACTCCGGTGACATCGCCAAGGCCCTGGTCGCCGGCGCCGACACGGTGATGCTCGGCTCCCTGCTCGCGGGCTGCGAGGAGTCGCCGGGTGAGCTGCTGTTCATCAACGGCAAGCAGTTCAAGTCGTACCGCGGCATGGGCTCGCTCGGCGCGATGCAGACCCGGGGCGAGCGGAAGTCGTTCTCCAAGGACCGGTACTTCCAGGAGGGCGTCGCCTCCGACGAGAAGCTCGTACCCGAGGGCATCGAGGGCCAGGTGCCGTACCGCGGACCGCTCTCGGCCGTCGTGCACCAGCTCGTCGGCGGACTCCGCCAGTCGATGTTCTACGTCGGCGGACGCACCGTCCCCGAACTCCAGGACCGCGGCCGTTTCGTCCGGATCACCTCGGCGGGCCTCAAGGAGAGCCACCCGCACGACATCCAGATGACGGTCGAGGCGCCGAACTACAGCCGCAAGTAGTCGCGCCGGCCGGGTCGGGGATACTGGAAGGCGCTCCAGCGCAGAGGGAAAGGCCACACACGTGACTGAGATCGAGATCGGGCGCGGCAAGCGCGGCCGGCGGGCGTATGCCTTCGACGACATCGCCGTCGTCCCGAGCCGTCGTACGCGCGACCCGAAGGAGGTCTCGATCGCCTGGCAGATCGACGCCTACCGCTTCGAGCTGCCGTTCCTGGCCGCGCCCATGGACTCGGTCGTGTCCCCGCGCACCGCCATCCGCATCGGCGAGCTGGGCGGCCTCGGCGTGCTCAACCTCGAAGGGCTCTGGACGCGGTACGAGGACCCGCAGCCGCTGCTCGACGAGATCAGCGAACTGCCCGCCGAGGGCGCGACCCGGCGCCTCCAGGAGATCTACGCGGCGCCGATCAAGGAAGAGCTGATCGGGCAGCGCATCAAGGAGGTCCGGGACTCGGGCGTCGTCACCGCCGCCGCGCTGTCGCCGCAGCGTACGGCCCAGTTCTCGAAGGCCGTCGTGGACGCCGGCGTCGACATCTTCGTGATCCGCGGGACCACGGTCTCCGCCGAGCATGTCTCCGGTGCCGCCGAGCCGCTGAACCTCAAGCAGTTCATCTACGAACTCGACGTACCGGTGATCGTCGGCGGCTGCGCCACGTACACGGCGGCGCTGCACCTGATGCGGACCGGCGCGGCCGGTGTCCTCGTCGGATTCGGCGGCGGCGCCGCGCACACCACGCGCAATGTCCTCGGCATCCAGGTGCCGATGGCCACCGCCGTCGCGGACGTGGCGGCGGCCCGGCGCGACTACATGGACGAGTCCGGTGGCCGGTACGTGCATGTCATCGCCGACGGCGGCGTCGGCTGGTCCGGCGACCTGCCCAAGGCCATCGCCTGCGGTGCGGACGCCGTGATGATGGGGTCCCCGCTGGCCCGCGCCACGGACGCGCCGGGCCAGGGGCACCACTGGGGCATGGAAGCCGTCCACGAGGACGTGCCGCGCGGCACCCGCGTCGACCTGGGCGCGGTCGGCACCACACAGGAGATCCTGACCGGTCCCTCGCACATCCCCGACGGCTCGATGAACTTCTTCGGCGCCCTGCGCCGCGCGATGGCGACGACCGGCTACAGCGAACTCAAGGAGTTCCAGCGGGTCGAGGTCACGGTGGCGGACTCGCAGCACAAGCGGTAGCCCAGCGGATACACGGATACGGCGAGAGCCCGGACCTGAGTGACGGTCCGGGCTCTTTCGCGTGCTCAGGGCGTACCCAAGTGGGGCTGAGGGGGCGCGTGTTGCAGAGAGGGGGCGCACGGTTGCGTTTGGGACGAATCCGGGTCTGACAACCGTATTGCGCCGATAGTGTCCCTGTGTGGCGCCCCAGTTCTATGGAGCGCCCCCTTCCAAGGACTTCGTTCCGGACCTCGGCCCTCGGGGCCCGGCCCGAGTTCTGACGTGCCGCCTACCGGGTCAATGGGTGGCGATGTGGAAGGGGGCGCACCATGGGTCGCCACCGCAAGCCCACCCGCTGGGACCGGATCCGTCTTCGGATGGTTCAGTGCCGGAGGAGGTGGATTTTGCGGATTTACGGTCGATGACTGGCCGCCCCTATAAGAACTAGGGGCGGACACCCATGATTCGACCAGGAGCCTGCCGCAGAGGCCACTGCGGTGGGCTCCACCTATTTGAACGTTACCCGATCCGCCGACGGGCGGTGTGGTGCCGGAGGAGGTGGATTTTGCGGATTTTTGGATGGTGAGCGGCCACCCCTACAGGAATTAGGGGTGGACACTCCGTAAGCCATCAGGAGCCTGCCGCAGTACCCGCTGCGGTGGGCCCCACCAGCTTCCACGGTAGCTTCGGGGCCATTCCGGGCGCCAGCGGTCTCGGGGGCTCGGGGTGCTTCGTGCGCCCCCCTTCACAACCTGTGCGCCGCCCCCGTCGGGGTCGCTCCCCGGGTGTCCAGGAGGAGTTGGGCCTTGACCGACAGGCCCTGCAAGTCGTAGGTGCGGTGGTGTTGGAGGAGGAGGGTCAGGTCTGCTTCGGCCGCTGCTTCGTAGAGGGAGTCCGCGCGGGGGACCGGGCGGTCCAGGATGTTCCAGGCGGGGACGTAGGGGTCGTGGTAGCTGACGGAGGCGCCGAGTTCCATCAGGCGGGTGGCGATCTCCCGGGCGGGGGAGTTCTGTTGGTCCGCGAGGTCGGGTTTGTAGGTGACGCCGAGGAGCAGGACGCGGGCGCCGCGTGCGGACTTACCGTGTTCGTTCAGGAGGGTCGCCGCGCGCTGGATGACGTACTGGGGCATGTGGTTGTTGACCTGCTGGGCGAGTTCGACCAGGCGGAGGGGGCGGACCGTGTGGTGCGGGCCAGAGAGGTCCTGGGGGACGCCGTGGCCGCCCACGCCGGGGCCGGGGCGGAACGCCTGGAAGCCGAACGGCTTGGTCTCGGCGCAGCGGATGACGTCCCACAGGTCGACGCCCAGGTCCTGGCAGAGGACGGCCATCTCGTTGACGAGGGCGATGTTGACGTGCCGGAAGTTGGTCTCCAGGAGCTGGACCGTCTCCGCTTCGCGCAGGCCACGCGCGCGGACGACCTTGTCGGTGAGGCGCCCGTAGAAGGCGGCGGCCGACTCGGTGCAGGCGGGGGTGAGGCCGCCGATGACCTTCGGTGTCGCGGTGTAGCGGTGGGCGCGGTTGCCGGGGTCGACGCGGCTCGGCGAGTACGCGAGGTGGAAGTCGCGGCCCGCCCGCAGCCCGGAGCCCTGTTCCAGGAGGGGCAGCAGGAACTCCTCGGTGGTGCCGGGCGGCACCGGTGACTCCAGGATCACGGTGGTGTGCGGGCGCAGCCGTGCGGCGAGGGCACGTGCCGCGTCGCCCACTTGGCCCAGTTCGGGCGAACCGTCCGCGCCGCGTGGTGTCGGGGCGCAGATGACGGCCGTACGGACCCGGCCGAGGCCCGTCGGGTCCGCTGTCGGCCGGAAGCCCCCCGAGAGCATCCGGCGCAGATCGGCCGAGGTCAGGACGGAGCCGTCCAGGGCGTCCGCCGGGAGACGGGCCGCCGGGCGGTCGGGCGAGAGGCCCGGGTCGTAACCGAGCGTGTCGATGCCGGCGGCGACGGCTGCCTGGGCGAGGGGCAGGCCGAGGTGGCCGAGTCCGATGACGGCGAGATCTGCGGGCATGGCGGTGGGCCGTCCTTCCCAATAGCCGGGGCGGGAGGATCGCGCAAGCCCTGTGGACAAAGTGGACCAGCGCAATGTCACACTAGGAGTAAATATGACCGTTATGCGGTATTGGGCGCCCGAGATTCACCGAGTGTTGTCCACAGGCGAGCGATGAGTGGTGGCTGAAGTCGGGCGGCCCGGCAACAATCGGAAAAGGATGGGAACGAGATGGGAATCAGGGGGACGTGAGTACGGGCACCGCTCGGTGCGGCCGGCTCGCCTGTGACGGGAGGCAGCGGTGAGGACAGCGACACTGGGGCCGGAGGAGCGCGCCGAGGCGTTGGCGGCCATGGCCGATCGGGAGCTGGACATCCTGGTCGTGGGCGCGGGCGTGGTGGGCGCGGGGACCGCCCTCGACGCCGTGACCCGCGGTCTGAGCACCGGAATCGTCGAGGCCCGCGACTGGGCGTCGGGCACATCGAGCCGGTCGAGCAAACTGATCCACGGCGGGCTGCGCTATCTGGAGATGCTCGACTTCGCGCTGGTCCGCGAGGCGCTGAAGGAGCGCGGACTGCTCCTGGAGCGCCTGGCCCCGCACCTCGTGAAACCGGTGCCGTTCCTGTACCCCTTGCAGCACAAGGGCTGGGAGCGGTTGTACGCGGGCTCGGGCGTCGCGCTGTACGACGCGATGTCGATGGCGCGGGGCCACGGCCGGGGGCTGCCCAGGCACCGGCATCTGACCCGCCGTCATGCCCTGCGGGTCGCGCCGTGCCTGAAGAAGGAGGCGCTGACGGGGGCCCTTCAGTACTACGACGCGCAGATGGACGACGCCCGCTATGTCGCCACACTGGTGCGCACGGCGGTGGCGTACGGCGCGAAGGCGGCCAACCGCGCGCGGGTCACCGCTTTCCTCCGGGAGGGCGAGCGGGTCGTCGGCGCGCGCGTGCAGGACATGGAGGGCGGCGGGGAGTACGAGATCAGGGCGAAGCAGGTCGTCAACGCCACGGGCGTGTGGACGGACGACACGCAGGCGATGGTCGGCGAGCGCGGCCAGTTCCACGTCCGCGCGTCCAAGGGCATCCATCTGGTCGTACCGAAGGACCGCATCCACTCCTCGACCGGGCTGATCCTGCGGACCGAGAAGAGCGTGCTGTTCGTCATCCCGTGGGGTCGGCACTGGATCGTCGGCACCACCGACACCGACTGGGACCTCGACAAGGCCCACCCGGCGGCGTCGAGCGCCGACATCGACTACCTGCTGGAGCACGTCAACTCCGTGCTGGCGGTGCCCCTCACGCGCGATGACGTCCAAGGGGTGTACGCGGGCCTGCGGCCCCTGCTCGCCGGCGAGTCCGACGCCACCAGCAAGCTGTCCCGGGAACACACGGTGGCGCATCCGGTGCCGGGCCTGGTCGTCGTCGCGGGCGGCAAGTACACGACGTACCGGGTGATGGCGAAGGACGCCGTGGACGAGGCGGTGCACGGCCTGGACCAGCGCGTCGCCGACTCTGTCACCGAGGAGACGCCGCTGCTCGGCGCGGAGGGCTATCACGCGCTGTGGAACGCCCGCGCGCGGACCGCCGCGCGCACCGGCATCCATGTCGCCCGCGTGGAACACCTGCTGAACCGGT
Source organism: Streptomyces sp. NPDC091292 (assembly GCF_044757265.1). NCBI lineage: Bacteria > Bacillati > Actinomycetota > Actinomycetes > Kitasatosporales > Streptomycetaceae > Streptomyces > Streptomyces sp. NPDC091292. Next base: position 39,410 of record NZ_JBIVUQ010000023.1, read on the forward strand.
ACGGATCGCTCAGCGAGGAAGTCCTCGACCTGATCGCCGCCGACCCGACACTCGGCGAACCCCTTCAGGGCGCCGACGACTATCTGCGCGCCGAGGTGGTGTACGCGGCGACGCACGAGGGCGCCCACCACCTGGACGACGTCCTCACCCGCCGGACCCGCATCTCCATCGAGACCTTCGACCGGGGTACGCGGTGCGCGCGGGAGGTCGCGGAGCTGATGGCGCCCGCGCTCGGCTGGGACAAGGACCAGATCGACCGGGAGGTGCAGCACTACGAGAAGAGGGTGGAGGCCGAGCGGGAGTCGCAGCGGCAGCCGGACGACCTGACGGCGGACGCGGCGCGCCTCGGCGCACCGGACATCGTCCCGCTGGGCTGACCCCGCCGGCTCACGGCGTGGAACCGTTCGGGCAGAACTCGGCGGTCAGCAGGGCCCGTTCCGTACTCGGGGCGACCAGGGCGTCCGAGTCGGTGCGGTAGGTGAGGACGTGGTGGCCGTCGCGGGTGGCGGCCACCCGGACGTAACTGCCGGTGATCCGGCCGTCGTGGCCCCAGACGGTCGTCCCGCACGGCAGGGTCACCGCGTCGATGCCCATGCCGTACGTGCCGTCGGTGGCGGTCGTGTCGAGCATGGCGCGCAGTTGTGCGGGCGGCAGGAGGTCGCCGCCGAGGAGGGCCGCGTAGAAGCGGTTCAGGTCGTCGAGCGTGGAGACGAGTTCGCCCGCCGCGCCCGCCACGCGCGGGTCGACCTCGGTGACCTCGCGCCCGCCGGCGGTGTAGGACGTGCCGTGCGGTGCGGGCAGCGTGGTGCGGGACCCGGGGAAGGACGTGCCCGTCAGACGCAGGGGGCGGATCACGCGGCGCTCGGCCTCCTCGGCGTACGAGTGCCCGGTGACCTCCTCGATCACCATCCCGAGTACGACGTAGTTGGTGTTGGAGTACGCGAACCGGCCCGGGGGTGACGGGGAGTGGGTCAGGGCGACGCGTATCGCCTGGCGGGGGGTCAGGGGGACGCGGCCCCGGGTGTCGGCGGCGAAGTCGCGCAGGCCGCTGGTGTGGGTGAGCAGGGAGCGCAGGGTGAGGGCGCGGCCGTCGTTGCCGTGTCCCCGTATCAGTCCGGGGAGGTGGCGTTCGACGGGGTCGGAGAGGGACAGTCGGTGTGCGGCGGCGAGTTGGAGGACGACGGTCGCGAGCAGGGTCTTGGTGACGCTGCCCGCGCGGAAGCGGTCGGCGCGGCGGATGGCCGTACCGGTGCGGGCGAACCGGCCGCCGGACAGGAGCGCGGCCGTACGGGCCTTGCCCTCGCCCGTGAACAGAGGAAGGGTGGCGTTCGAGAGCGGGGGAGCGTGAGCCGGCGAGCTGCCCGGGGCCAGGAAGAGCAGGGCCACGGCCAGCGACAGGGCCAGAAGCGTGTGGCGTATGTGGCGTACGGGCATCGGGGGTCCCTCCCAGTGTGCGGAACATCATGCGCGACGGCGGACCCTGAGCGCCGACCGGTCCCCGGGTAGGGGACAATGAAGGCTCTGTCAGGGCGGGTTGCATGAGGGGACGCATGTCGGAGGCGGAGCGGGACCGGGGGGCCGGTGGGACCGGTTCGGACAAGGGGGACGGTGTGTCCGGTGCGGATCCGCGGAAGGCTCGGCCGGATGAGGTGGCGGATCAGGTGCCGCGTCAGGGGGCGGACCGGGTGGACCGGGCAGACAGGCCGGCCGAAGCGGCCGGGGAGGACGTTCCCGTGGCGGAGGACGTCCGGTCCGGCACGGGCAAGGCCGCCGAGATCGCTGAGGGCGCTGAGGCCGCTGAGGTCGCTGAGGAAGAGTCGGACACCCCTCCCAAGGTTCCCCGGGACAGAGCCGCCGCCCACGACGGCCGCACCGATCGGCTCCTCGCCGGGCGCTATCGGCTCGGTGACGTGCTCGGGCGCGGTGGGATGGGGACCGTCTGGCGGGCCAAGGACGAAATGCTCGGCCGGACCGTCGCCGTCAAGGAACTCCGGTTCCCGGGCAGCATCGACGAGGACGAGAAGCGCCGCCTGATCACCCGTACCCTCCGCGAGGCCAAGGCCATCGCGCGGATCCGCAACAACAGCGCGGTCACCGTCTTCGACGTCGTGGACGAGGACGACCGGCCGTGGATCGTCATGGAACTCGTCGAGGGCAAGTCGCTCGCCGAGGCCATCCGCGAGGACGGGCTCCTGGAGCCGCGCCGCGCCGCCGAGGTCGGACTCGCGGTCCTCGACGTGCTGCGCGCCGCCCACCGTGAAGGCATCCTGCACCGCGACGTCAAACCGTCGAACGTCCTCATCTCCGACGAAGGCCGCGTCGTCCTCACCGACTTCGGCATCGCCCAGGTCGAGGGCGACCCGTCCATCACCTCGACCGGCATGCTCGTCGGGGCGCCCTCGTACATCTCGCCGGAGCGGGCGCGCGGCCACCGGCCGGGGCCCGCGGCCGACCTGTGGTCGCTCGGCGGACTGCTGTACGCGGCGGTGGAAGGCGTTCCGCCGTACGACAAGGGGTCCGCCATCGCGACCCTCACGGCCGTGATGACGGAACCGGTCGAACAGCCGAAGAACGCGGGCCCGCTGGAAGAGGTCATCTACGGGCTGCTCGCCAAGGACCCCGATCAGCGGCTCGACGACGCGGCGACCCGGACCATGCTGCTCGGCGTCATCAACGCGCCCGAGACCAAGCCGGAGCCCCCGGCCGACGCGACCCGAGTCGTCCCGCTGCCGCCCGTGCCGCCCACGCCTCCGGTACCGAAAGCCTCGCCCAAGCCGGTGCCGAGGCCGAGGACCAAGGCGCCCGCGCACACCCCCGTGGCCGCCGCGAACGCCTCCGTCGCCGCCCCGCCCACCTCGCCCGCCCCCAAGGCGTCCCTCACCGATGTCGTGCCCCGTCGCACCCTCGTCGTCATCGCCGTCGTCGTCGCGCTCGCGGTGCTCGGCGTCGTCCTGGCGCTCACGCTTCCGGGCGGGGACGAGGCGTCGGCCGACGGCGGGACCGGCGGGAAGCCGTCCGCGTCCAGTGGGGCCACCGCCGGGGGCGACCAGGGCAAGGACGACAACAGCGGCAGTGGCAGCGGCTCCGGGGACTCGGACGACAAGGGCAAGGGGTCGGACAAGGAGACCGGGGACAGTTCAAGTTCCGGCTCGGACTCCGGCTCCGGGTCCGGTGTCGGGAACAACCCCGCCGACCCCAGCGCGGACAGCAGCTCCGGAACCGACGGCGACGTGACCACGTACCGCCATCCGCAGGGCTTCTCGATCGGGCTGCCCAAGGGGTGGAAGTTCACGTCGACGGACGCGGCCGGCGCCCGCTTCGCCGGGCCCGACGGGCAGCGGCTGCTCGTCGGCTGGACGACCACGCCCAAGGACGACGCGGTGGCCGACTGGGAGAACCAGGAGAAGTCCATGCGCCGGGCGCAGTACGAAAAGATCCGCATAGAGAGTGTGGACTTCCGGGGCTGGGAGACGGCCGACTGGGAATTCACGTATGTCGACGGGGGCACCAAGTACCGCTCGATAGACCGTGGGTTCGTGGTCAACTCGAAGCAGGGGTACGCGCTGATGTACACGGCGAAGGCGGACAACTGGGACGACAAGGAACGGCGCGCCACGTGGCAGACGTTCACGCGGACCTTCCAGCCGAAGTCCTGAATCCGTCACTCTCCGTGAGTTCCGGGATCCCTCCGTGCGGGTACGCATGGGGCACGTATCGTGAGTGGTTGCCGACCGTACGCAGCCGTAACGGGTCGCGGAACGAACGGATTTGACCGCCGGGCGGACAGGGGGAAGGTGTCGTGGACGACTACGCGGGGCGCGTGCTCGCGGACCGCTACCGCCTGCCGCTGCCGCCGTCCGACGCGTACGAGCCGTCGTACACCCGGGCCTTCGACACCTACAGCGGCCAGGAGGTCCACGTACGGCAGGTGCCGCTGCCGGAGATCGTCGAGGCCGAGGTGCTCGACGCGGACGGGCTGCCCGAGGGGTTCGTGCGCCGTGACGGTGTGCCACCGGGCGGCGGGGCCGGGCGCCGGGGGCCCGACGCGGCGGCGAGGTCCGCCGATCCGGCGGTGCGGCGCGCGATCGAGGCCGCGCAGGCCGCCGCGCAGATCCCCGACCATCCCCGGCTCGACCAGGTCTTCGACGTGTTCGCCGAGGGCGGCTCGCTCTGGATCGTCAGCGAACTGGTGCCCGCCCGGCCGCTGTCGGCGCTGCTCGCCGACGAGCCGCTGACGCCGTACCGCGCGGCCGAGATCGCCGCCGACGTGCTCACCGCGCTGCGCGCGCTGCACGCACACGGCTGGGTGCACCGCAACATCACCATCCGGACCGTGCTGGTCTGCGACGACGGGCGCGTGATGCTCACCGGGCTCGCGGCGGGGGCGGCCGAGGAGGCGCTGTGCGGATACGACCCGCGGCCCGAGCCCGAGTACGGAACTGAGTACGGCCCCGGGATTGATCCCGGGTTTGGTCCCGGCCGGGGCGGCGGCGGGGCCGCCGGGCCCGGTTACTCCCAGGTCAACGGCCCCCCGGTGCCTGGCGGTTCGCTGCCCCCCGCGCGCGGTTCGGGTTCGGGGGCGGGTGCCGGAGGTGGCTTCGGGGGCGGTACGGGGGCCGGCCACGGAGGTGGTTTCGGGGGTGGTCCCGGGGGTGGCGCTCTGACGCCTCGGCTGCCGTCCGCCGAGACCGACGCCCGCGCCGCGCGTGCCGGTGCCATCGCCGCGTACCGGGCCGGGGCCAGGGCCGCCGCCCGGGTCAACGAGGAGCAGCGCGGCGGCGGATCCCCCGAGCTGCCCGCGGGGCTGACACCAGCCTCCGCGCCGGAGCCGGACGGCGCCGATCCGCATGGCCGGATCACCGATCCGTACGGGGTGCGCCGGCCGCCGGGTACGTGGCACGGGGCGCTGCCCCGGGGCGGTTCGGCCGCCGCGCTGCCACCGGGGTCCACGGCGCCGGGCGCGGCCCGGGGCAACGAGATCGCGCCCGTACCGGGCCCTGCCCCCGCCCCCGTACCAGGTGGACCCGTACCGGAAAGCCCCGCGTGGGACGTGCCGCACCCCCGGCGTGGCCCCGCCACCGCGCTCGCCGCCGAGCGGGCGCGGCACGCGCGGATGGCCGTCGTGGGGCCCGTCACCGAGCGGTGGGCGCCCGAGCAGGCCGGGCCCGTGCACGACAACTGGCAGCTCGCCGCGCCGATCGGACCCGCCACGGATCTGTGGGCGCTGGGCGCGCTGCTGTTCCGTGCCGTGCAGGGGCACGCGCCGTATCCGGAGGACAGCACCACCGAGCTGGTGCAGCTCGTATGTGCCGAGCCGCCCGCGTTCGCCGAGGAGTGCGGGCCGCTGCGGCCCGTCGTCGAGTCGCTGCTGCGTCAGGACCCGACCGAGCGGCCCGACTTCGAGGAGCTGCGGGGCTGGCTGCGGTCGCTGGTCCGGTCGGCGCCGGAGCCCGAGGCGGGTGCCGACGTGATAGCGGCACCGCCGGCCGACCCGCGCCGGCTGCCGATCCTGCGGCGCCGGGGCGAGCTGGTGCGCCGGCGGCGCCGATCCCGTCAGTCCACGACCACCGGCCCCCACGGGCGGCACAAGCGGGCCGGTGCGCGCGGGGGAGAGGGCGCGCGCAGGGGAGGCGATCGGACCGCGCCCGCCAAGCTGGGGCGGACCCTGCTGGTGCTGATCCTGCTCGGCCTCGTGGCGGCCGTGGCGTACGCGGTGGTGTTCATGCCGAAGGCCGACACGGCGGGCGGGGACAGCGGGGCGGCCCAGCGGACCGGCGCGACGGGGAGCGTGAGCCCCACGCCCGACCGGTCGTCCGCGAGCCCCGCCGGGGACGCGGGCGGAGGCACGGGCGGGGACGCGAAGCCGTCTAAGAGCCCCGGCTCGCAGCAGCCGCAGACCACGGGGCCCGATCTGCCGCGCGGATTCACGCTCCGCAAGGACCGCGAGGGGTTCCAGGTCGCGGTGGCCTCCGGCTGGGACCGCGCGCCCCGGAACGAGCGGGGCCAAATCGTCTACAGCGACGGCGACTTCCAGCTCATCGTGGTGCCGGGCCGGGACACCACCAAGGAGTACGGCTCCGATCCGATGACGTATCAGCGGGAGCGGGAGAGCGAGTTGCAGCCGTTCCGCGATTCGACGTGGGCCACGTCGAGCGGCATGCGGCGGATCGACGTCGGCGGACGCGCCATGGCCGAGGGCCAGTTCACCTGGCAGGACACGGACGGGCGTACGACCTATGTCCGCAACCTCGCCATGATCGTCGGCGGCCGGTACCACGTACTCCAGGTCAGGGGCCCGGACGCGGAGCGGGACGAGGTGACCCGTCTGTACGAGCAGGCGTCCGCCACGTACGAGCCGACCGGCTGAGGCCCGGGGCCTGTCGCAGGGCGACCGGTGAACCGCCGGTCGCGGCCGAACGTTGTACCCGGCGGTGGAGAGTTGAGGCTCCGGGAAGCGTCACAGAGCTGTTGCTGTCGGGGCCCCCTTGTTCCCTGGGGCCGACGGCATCCCTACGCTGATCCGTGCCAAGACCATTGCGGGGGAACGTGAATCAGATGCAGGGCCTGCTGCTGGCCGGACGGTACCGGCTCGGTGAGTCCATCGGGCGCGGTGGGATGGGCCGGGTGTGGCGCGCCCACGACGAGGTGCTGCACCGCGTGGTGGCCGTCAAGGAGTTGACGGCCGCGCTGTACGCACCCGAGAGCGAACGCGCCGTACTCCTCGCCCGCACCCGCGCGGAGGCCAGAGCCGCCGCCAGAATCACGCACCCCGCCGTCGTCACCGTCCACGACGTCCTCGAACACGACGACCGCCCGTGGATCGTCATGGAACTCATCGAGGGCCACTCGCTCGCCGAGGCCGCCAAGGAGCGCGAGTCGGGCCGCATGGAGCCCGCCGAGGTCGCCAGGGTCGGCCTGTGGGTGCTGCGCGCGCTGCGGGCCGCGCACGCCGCCGGCGTCCTGCACCGGGATGTGAAACCCGGCAATGTACTCCTCGCCCGGGACGGCCGGGTGCTCCTCACGGACTTCGGGATCGCCCAGGTCGAGGGCGACACCACCATCACCAAGACCGGCGAGATCGTGGGGTCGGTGGACTATCTGGCCCCCGAGCGGGTACGCGGCGCCGACCCCGGCCCGTCCTCCGACCTCTGGGCGCTCGGCGCGACGCTGTACACGGCGGTCGAGGGCCTGTCCCCGTTCCGCCGGACCACACCGCTCACGACGATGCAGGCCGTGGTCGACGAGGAGCCCGCCGAACCCGTCCACGCGGGCGCGCTCGGCCCCGTGATCACCGCGCTGCTCCGCAAGGACCCCGAGACCCGGCCGACGGCGTCCGAGGCCGAGCAGATGCTCGCGGAAGCAGCGGAGGGGCGCCGCCCGTCGGCCGCACAGGCGTATGTACCGACGCGCGCGGTCGCGGAGGACGAGGTCACGGCGGTACGCAGGACAGAGCCGGGGTTGGCGGGCGACGGCTCCGGTTCGTACCCCGGGCACGGCTCTGGTTCGTACCCCGGCCACGGCTCCGGTTCCTACCCCGGTCACAGCACCCACCCCGGCCCCGGCGCGTACCCCGGACACCCCGCGCCCCCGCCGGCCGCCCCCCGCCGCCGCCCCCGCTGGCTGCTCGTCGTCTCCGTGCTGGTCGCCGCCGCGCTCGTCGGTGGGGGCGGCGCGCTGGTCATGCGGTACGCGGACGGGCAGCGCGGTGACGAGGGCACCCCGTTGATCTCGGCGTCGGACGGGTCGGGGCAGCCCACTGCGGGCCCCTCCAAGGAGCCCACCGGTGCCATACCCGACGACTGGACACGTGTCCACGACGCCGAGGGCTTCAGCCTCGCCCTGCCGCCGGGCTGGAAGCGGCAGGTCTTCGGCAGCCAGATTGACTACACGCCCGACAACGGCGACCACTTCCTGCGGATCGCCATCGACGAGAACCCCGACTTCGAGAACGCCTACCTCCACCAGCTCGACCTCGAAAGGCAGCTCTCCCGGCTGCCCGAGTACCGGCGGAAGAGCCTGCGCTCCAACTTCTTCCGCGACCAGCCGGGCGCCCTCTGGGAGTTCACCTGGACGGCGTCCGAGAAGGACCCGTTCCCTGGCCCGCGCCGCGCCATCGAGCAGACGTACATAGACGGCGACGGTGTCGAGTACGCCCTCTACCTGTCCTCGCCCGCCGCCGACTGGGAGACCGCGCGGGAGCAGTTCGACGCGATGCTGCGCGGCTGGCGGCCCTGACACCGGGGCGGCCCGGCCGGGGTGCGGCATGATGGGTCGCATGGGGACCACGGGGGAGAACGTCCGTGTCATCGCCGGGCGTTACCGTCTTCAGGAACGGCTCGGCCGGGGCGGTATGGGCATCGTGTGGCGCGCCGCCGACCAGCTTCTCGACCGCGATGTCGCCGTCAAGGAGCTGATCCCCGACCTGTCGCTGTCCGACGACGACGCACGGCAGCAGCGCGAGCGGTCCCTGCGCGAGGCCCGCGCGGTCGCGCGGCTGCGGCATCCGCATCTGGTCGTCGTGCACGACGTCGTGGAGCACGAGGAACGCCCCTACATCGTCATGGAGTTGATCGAGGGCGGCTCGCTCGCGGACCGGCTCTCGGGGTCAGGCCCTGTGGACGCGGGCGAGGCCGCGCGGATCGGGCTCGCGCTGCTCGGCGCGCTGCGCGCCGCCCACGCGGCGGGCGTCCTGCACCGCGACCTGAAACCGGCGAACGTCCTCCTGGAGGCCGCCACCGGCCGGGTCGTGCTGACCGACTTCGGCATCGCGCGCGTCGCGGGCGCCACCACGCTCACCGAGAACGGGCAGTTCGTCGGCTCGCCCGAGTACACCGCGCCCGAGCGGATCTCCGGCTCCCGGACAGGACCCGAGGCCGACCTGTGGTCGCTGGGGGCGCTGCTGTGCGCGGCGCTGAGCGGTGCGTCGCCGTTCCGCAGGGACTCGCTCGGCGGCATCCTGCACGCCGTCCTCCACGACGAGATCCACCCGCCCGCCGAGGCCGAACCGCTGCTCCCCGTCGTACGGGGACTCCTCGACCGCGACCCGGACACCCGCCTGGACGCGGCGGGGGCGGAGAAGCTGTTGCGGGGATACCAGGAGTACGGGGAGTACGGGGAAGGGGGCGCCGTATCGGACCGGGTGGCCGACGGTGACCAGGCGGGCCAGCCGGACCCGCGCCCGGGGGACCGTACCGCCGCACCCCCCGCCCCCGCCTCCGGCTACACGCCCACCCGGCGCGACGTGCCCAGCACCCCGGCGCCGCGCGGAGCCGCCACCCCGCCGCCCGCCCAGGCGACCGGCGGTGGGACCGAGGCGCCCAAGGCGCCTGCGGGGCGCGGGCGTTCCCCGCGGCGGCTGCTCGTCACGGCCGCGCTGGTCGCCGCGCTCGCGGGCGCCGGGGTCTCCGGCGTCGCGCTTCTGATGGACCGGGGCCGGGTGGACGACCGGGTGGACGACCGGGCGGCGGGCGCCGCGTCGCCGGACACCCGTGGTCCGACCCCGACCGTGACGGTCACCCGCGAGCACCCGACCGCCGGTTCCCCGTCACCGGTCAGCCGCAAACCGCCGACCGCACCGGCCGGTTACCGCGTCGCCCGGGACCCCGACGGCTTCACGGTCGCCGTCCCCGACGGGTTCACGCGCAGCCCCGAGGGCCCCCGGATCTTCTATCTCTCGCCGGACGGCGTCTTCCGCATCGGTATCAAGGCGGCCGATACCGAGCCGGGCGGACCGGTCGCCGTGATGCGGCGCTCGGCCGCCAGGGGCCCGGCGAACAACCCCGGCTACCGCGAGGGCGAGGTGACGCCGACGACGCACGACGGGCGTACGGCGGCCCTGTGGGAGTTCACCTGGAACGGCTTCACGAAGACCGAGGGCCCCCGGCACACCTTCGACCTGTGCTGGGAGGAGGACGGCCGGATGTACGACATCTGGGTCTCGGCGCCGCTCACCCGGGTGGCGGAGGCTCGCGCGTACTTCGACTCGGCGGTGGATTCCTTCACCCCGGGCGATCCGCGGTGAATGGTTCGTAGCGAGTGACAACCCGCTGATCAGCGGCTTTGTTGCCAGTGATCGGTGGCGGTGTGTGTGGTCCGTGAAAGCTCGTTACCGACGGGTACCCAAAAGCGGGACAGGGGCTTACGCTCACGCCCATGACGGACTCGCAGGCCGCTGCTCCGCACGGCGCCATCCCGGACCCGAACGGCACGACTCCGGAGCCGATCGGCACGAACCCCCTCGCCCCCGCCCCGGCCGGCGCCCGCACCGCGGCGGACGTCGTGACGCCCGAGCTGGTCGCCCAGCTCACCCGGGACGTCGTCGGCTCCGGCCGTACCGCGAACCACACCCCGTTCACCGGCGAGAAGCTGGCCGATCTGCCCGAGTCGACGCCCGAGGACGTGGCCACCGCCTTCGAGCGGGCCCGTACCGCGCAGAGCGTGTGGGCCGCGACCCCCGTACGGCAGCGCGCCGCCGTCCTGCTGCGCTTCCACGACCTGGTGCTCGCCCGGCAGGCCGAGGTGCTCGACCTCATCCAGTTGGAGACCGGCAAGGCCCGGCTGCACGCGCACGAGGAGGTGCAGGCCGTCGCGGTGGCCGCGCGCCACTACGGCCGCAAGGCGCCCGCGTATCTGCGGCCCAGGCGGCACACCGGGGCCGTGCCGACGCTCACCAAGGTCACCGAGCTGCGCCAGCCGCGCGGGGTCGTCGGACAGATCGCGCCCTGGAACTACCCCCTCGAACTGTCCGTCGGCGACGCACTGCCCGCCTTCGTCGCGGGCAACGCCGTCGTCATGAAGCCCGACACGGAGACCGCGCTCACCGCCCTGTGGGCCCGTGACCTGCTGGTCGAGGCCGGGCTTCCGGCGGGCGTGTTCCAGGTCGTCCTCGGTGAGGGACCCGTCGTCGGGCCCGAGGTGGTCCGGCACGCCGACTACGTCTCCTTCACCGGCTCGACCCGCACCGGCCGCGAGGTCGCCCAGGGCGCGGCGGCCCGTCTGGTCGGCGTCTCGCTCGAACTCGGCGGCAAGAACGCGATGCTGGTCCTGGCCGACGCCGACCTGGACAAGGCGGCGGCCGGGGCGGTCCGCGCCTGCTTCTCGTCGGCGGGCCAACTCTGCATCTCCATCGAGCGGTTGTACGTCCATGAGTCGGTCGCCGACGCCTTTGTCGCGCGGTTCGCCGCCCGGACGAAGGCGATGCGGCTGGGCCGCTCGCTGGCGTACGGCGCCGAGATGGGCTCCCTCGTGGGCGCCCGGCAGTTGGAGACGGTCACCCGGCATGTGGACGAGGCCGTCGCGAAGGGCGCCACGGTCGTCGCGGGCGGGGTCGCGCGCCCGGACATCGGCCCGTACTTCTACGAGCCGACCATCCTCGACGGCGTCGAGGCGCCGATGGCCGTGTGCGGCGAGGAGACCTTCGGACCCGTGGTCGCCCTCTACCGCTTCACGGACGAGGACGACGCGATCGAGCGCGCCAACGCCACCTCGTACGGCCTCAACTCCTCGGTGTGGACGAAGGACGGCCGGCGCGGTCGCGCCATCGCCGCCCGGCTGCGCTCCGGCACGGTCAACGTCAACGAGGGCTACGCGTCGGCGTACGGCAGCGTCCAGGCGCCGATGGGCGGCATGAAGGACTCCGGGCTCGGCAGGCGGCACGGCTCCGAGGGCATCCTCAAGTACACGGAGGCGCAGACCGTCGCCCAGCAGCGCGTCATGCCGATGGCGCCCGCGTTCGGCATGGACGACGCCAAGTACGCCGCTTTCATGAGCCGCAGCCTGCGCGCGATGAAGGCCCTTCGACTGCGCTGACCAGCACCTTTACCGGGAGGTATCAGTGTCACAGGACAAGTCTGTCCCCGGCCGGGACGACCGCCGGGACGACCATGGCCACGACTATGACGTGGTCGTCGTGGGCTCCGGATTCGGTGGTGCGGTGTCGGCGCTGCGGCTGACCGAGAAGGGGTACCGGGTCGGCGTCCTGGAGGCCGGGCGCCGCTTCACCCGCGCGGAACTGCCGCGTACCTCCTGGGACATGAAGAACTACCTCTGGGCCCCGGCCCTCGGCCTCTACGGCATCCAGCGCATCCATCTCCTCGGCAAGGTGATGGTCCTCGCGGGCGCCGGAGTCGGCGGCGGGTCCCTCAACTACGCGAACACGCTGTACGTACCGCCCGCCGCCTTCTTCGACGACCCGCAGTGGAAGGACATCACCGACTGGCAGGACGAGCTGAAGCCGTACTACGACCAGGCGCGGCGGATGCTCGGGGTGCGGCTGAACCCGACGATGACCCCGTCCGACGTCCACCTCAAGGCGACCGCGCAGGCGATGGGCGTGGGCGACAGCTTCCACATGGCGCCGGTGGGGGTGTTCTTCGGGGACGGCGAGGACGCCGATGGCGGGTGCAGGGCCAAGCCCGGTGAGGAGGTCGCCGACCCGTACTTCGGGGGTGCGGGCCCCGCCCGTAAGGCATGCACCGAGTGCGGTGAGTGCATGACCGGCTGCCGGCACGGCGCGAAGAACACCCTCAACGAGAACTATCTGCACCTCGCCGAGCGGGCGGGCGCCGTCATCCATCCGATGACCTCCGTCGTCGCGATCACCGAGGACTCGCGGGGCGGCTTCGCGATCACCACCCTGCCCACGGACGCCAAACGCAAGGGCAAGGGCAAGGACGGGAGAAGGGGCGAGGGCGAGGGGCGTACGGTCACGGCCCGCCGCGTCGTCGTGGCGGCCGGCACCTACGGCACCCAGACCCTGTTGCACCGGATGAAGGACAGCGGTCTGCTGCCCGGGATCTCGGACCGGCTCGGCACCCTGACCCGTACCAACTCCGAGGCCCTGGTGGGCGCGCAGACCGACAACCGGCGCTACCGGAAGAAGCACGGCGCGGCGAAGGCCGACTTCACCCGGGGTGTGGCCATCACGTCGTCCATCCACCCCGACGCCCACACCCACATCGAACCGGTGCGGTACGGCAAGGGGTCCAACGCGATGAGCGGACTGACGATCCTTCAGGTGCCGTACGCCACCCGGCACCGCGTCGCCGGCTGGTTCGGCTCCATGGCCCGGCATCCGCTGCTCGCCCTGCGGTCGCTGTCCGGTCGGCGCTGGTCGGAGCGGACCATCATCGGTCTGGTGATGCAGTCGCTCGACAACTCCCTGACGACGTACCGCAAGACGTCCGGCGTCGGCAAAGGGCTGCTGACGGCACGACAGGGACATGGGGCGCCCAACCCGGACCAGATCCCGGCGGCGACCCGCGCCGCGACCCTGCTGGCCGAGGAGATCAACGGCTTCGCGGGCTCCAACATCGGTGAGCTGATGGGCACCCCGCTCACCGCGCACTTCCTCGGCGGCTGCCCGATCGGCGCGTCCCCGGAGACGGGCGTGATCGACCCGTACCACCGGCTGTACGGGCACCCCGGGATCTCCGTCGTGGACGGCTCCGCGGTCTCCGCGAACCTCGGTGTGAACCCGTCCCTCACGATCACCGCACAGGCGGAGCGGGCCATGGCGTACTGGCCGAACAAGGGCGAGCCCGATCCGCGCCCCGCGCAGGGCGCCGCGTACGAGCGGGTCGCGGCGGTCGCTCCCCGGACACCCTCGGTGCCGGAAGGGGCGTTCGGGGAGCTGCGGCTGCCGTTCCTGGGGATGCCGGCGGTGCCGCCCAAGAAGTGACCGGAGCGGAGGGGCCGGAGGGGAGGGGAAGGTGTCGGTGGCGGTGTCGCCCTCGGCCTGCGGGTTTACGCCCACGGGCCGATGACCCGCCCACCAGGTCCTGGCTACGCTCGCGCCATGGACGCCACCCCTTCCACCACCGCCGGCCGTCCGCGCGCCGCACACCGCGTGCGGACGGTGCTGCTGTGGGCCGGAGCCGCGCTGTTCACGCTGATCCTGTCCAATCTGGTGCTGCGGGTCCCGATCGGTCTCGGCAGCACGGTCTGGCAGCCGGGGCCGCTGCTCGCGATGTCCGGTGTCGTGCTCGCCGGGGTGCTGCTGTGGCGGTACCCGCTGACGACGCTCGTCCTGCTGCTGCTCATCCAGCAGACGCTCGTCTTCGTGACCCTGACGCCATGGCTGACGATCGCGGCGATGGCGCCGGCCGCCGTCGCGCTCGGCCGGATCGCGGGGACCAGGGCGCGCCGGTTCGCGGTGCCGGTCGGCTGTCTCACCGTGCTGGAGCTGATCGTCACGCAGCTCGGCATGCCGGGGCCCGGCGGTCCGACGGTGCTCGACCAGCTCCAGTTGCCCGCCGTCGTCCTCGCCTGGCTGATCGGCGACTCGATCCGCCGTGAGCGCGCCTTCGCCGTGGCGTCGCACGCGCGCGCCACCGAGCAGGCGATCACCGCCGAACGGCTGCGGATCGCCCGGGAGTTGCACGACATGGTGGCGCACAGCATCGGCATCATCGCGATCCAGGCGGGCGTGGGCCGCCGGGTCATCGACACCCAGCCCGCCGAGGCCAGGGAGGCGCTGCGGGCGATCGAGACGACCAGCAGGGAGACCCTGTCCGGGCTGCGGCGCACACTGGTCGCCCTGCGGCAGGCCGAACCGGTCGCGGGGGACGGCGGCGAGTCGGCGGCCCGCGCTCCGGCGCCGGGCCTCGCGGACCTGGACCGGCTCGCGGCGGCCACCGGGGACGCGGGCGTCGAGGTCGAGGTGGTCAGGGTCGGCGACCGGCACCCGCTGCCGTCCGACATCGACCTGTCCGCGTACCGCATCGTCCAGGAGGCGCTGACCAATGTGGTCCGGCACGCGGGCACCGGGCGCTGCCTGGTCACCGTCGACCAGGGCCCCCGCGAACTGACCGTGGAGATCACCGACGACGGAAAGGCGGTGCCGGGCGGCGCCCTGGGCGAGGGGTTCGGGCTGACGGGGATGCGGGAGCGGGTCGGGCTGCTGCACGGAGAGTTCAGCGCGGGGCCGCGTCCCGGGGGCGGGTTCCTGGTGCGGGCGAGGGTGCCGCTGCCGGAGCGGGCCGGTGAGCGTCCCGGGGACATCGTGCGCGGCGGAGAGACGGAGGCCGCCCGATGACGGCCCGGGTCCGCGTGCTCCTCGCCGACGACCAGCCCCTCGTACGCTCCGGGCTGCGCGTCCTGATCGCCGACCACCCGGATCTGGAGGTCGTGGGCGAGGCGGCCGACGGCACGGAGGCCGTCCGCCTTGCCCGGGAGTCCCGCCCGGACGTCGTCGTGATGGACATCCGGATGCCCGGCCTGGACGGTATCGAGGCGACCGCCCGCATCATGGCCGACCCGGGCCCGACGAGAGTCCTCGTCCTGACGACCTTCGACGAGGACGAGCATGTGTACGGGGCGCTGCGCGCGGGCGCGAGCGGATTCGCCGTCAAGGACATGGCCGTGGACGACATCCTCGCGGCGATCCGGGTGGTCGCCGCCGGGGACGCCCTGATCGCGCCGGGCGTCACGCGCCGGCTGATCGCGGACTTCGTGGAGCGTCCGGCGCCCGCGCCGCGCCGCCCGCACCGGCCGGTCGAGGGCATCACCGAGCGCGAGCGCGAGGTCCTGACCCTGGTCGGCCGTGGCCGCACCAACAGCGAGATCGCCGAGGAACTGTTCATCTCGGTCGCCACCACCAAGTCGCACGTGGCGCGCCTGTTCACGAAGCTGGGCGCCCGCGACCGGGTGCACCTGGTGATCACGGCGTACGAGATGGGCCTGGTGGCACCACCGGGCTGAGGCCGCGCCCGTAGGGGACGGCGCCGGACAGCCTTGAGGGACCTCGGGACAGACGGAAGGACCCGCACCCCCCTCCGAGTGCGGGTCCTTCCTGACGTGGGCCCGGTGTGACGCGTGAAGCGTTACGCCGGGACGCCCGCCTCCGACTTGCGGCGCCGGACGACGAACACCGCACCGGCACCGGCGACGACGGCGATACCGCCGACGAGCCCGATGACCGGGAGGGCCGACGAGGAACCGGTCTCGGCGAGGTTGCCGGTCACCTTCTGGGTGTTGCCGGCGTTCGGCTTCTCGGTCGGGATCGGGGCCTTGCCGCCTTCCTGCGGCTTGGTCCCGTCCGTGTCCGTGCCGGACTTGACGATGTCGATGACGTAGCCGACCTGCTCCGAGCCGATGCACTCGGCGGCCTCATCGAGGTACGCGCCGCCGCCGATGGTGAGCGCGGAGCCGATCGGGGCGTTCGACTTGACGTTCAGACGGAGCTGGTAGTTGAGCGTCTTCTTGGCGGGGATGGTCGACAGGTCGAGGAAGTTCATGGAGTAGCCCTCGTCGTCGACGACGTCCTCCCAGACGCCCCCGACCTTTGCCTGGAGGCTCACCTGGCTGGCGCGGAAGGGGTTCTCGGCCTCTTCGTCGTTCGGGCCGACGCCCGCGTAGAAGAAGGTGTCCTCGAAGGTGACGTCCGAGGAGTTCTTGACCGTCAGCGTGAAGGGGTGCCAGCCGCTGCCCACGGCGATCTTGCCGGGCAGGCCGGAGAGGCTGATCTTCAGGGGAGCCTTGTAGTTCTCGTCGTCCTGGCACAGGCCGGACGGGTCGGTCGGCTCGTCGGTCGGCGCCGGCGGTGTCGTGCTCGGGGTGCCGGTCGGGCCGGTCGGACTGTTCGACACGGGCGGCGTCGTGGCGGGCGTGCTCTCGGGGGTCGACTCCGGCTGCGACGTGGCAGGGGTCGACTCCGGCGCCGAGGTCGGCGGGGTCGACTCGGGAGTGGATTCGGGAGTGGATTCGGGCGACGACGTGCTCGGCGTCTCGGTCGGCGCGTCGGTCGCGAACGCGGCCGGTGCCGAGAGCAGGGCGAGCGGGCCTATGACAGCCGTCGCTGCCGCAGCGACCATGGCGCGGCGAAGCTTCATGAAGACCTCGAAGAGTCCGTCGTACCGCGGCGGGGCGGTACGAGATGCGGAAGCCTCCGCGTGTGGGGGCGCGGGTGTGGCGGTTTGTTCAGCAGGTGTGACATGCCGACGCGGCAAAGGGTTGTCCAAAAACTCACACAATTCTTATGTGGCCTGCATCACTTGTCATGCACCGGCCCCCCCTCGGGGCGGTCGCAGATCCGCGCCGAGGTCTTCACCCCTCCGGGCCGCGGCCCTCACCGTTCGGCCGGAAGGAACTCCTCGGTCAGCCGCGTCACCTGGTGTGCGAGGTCGGCGGTGGCGGGATCCGCGGCCACCGCGGCGCGGGTCAGCCGGGCGATGTCGTCGGCCCATACGCCGGTGACCTGGTCCGGCGCCCCGACCCGGTGCAGCCCCCTCGCGAGCAGGCCGACGGCGAGTTCCGGACGGTCCCGGCACACCGCCTTGACGGAGGCGACCGCGTTGGCGAGGGCGCTGGCGGCGGGCGACCAGTCGTCGCCCCGCGCCGCCGGGTTTCCCACGTCGAACCGATCGTCGTCCGCCACCGACGCGGCGCGCACCACGAGATCGAGCCGCCAGAACAGGGGCAGCCCGGTGAAGGTGACGAACAGCAGCCGGTGCTTCGCGGACCGCTGGAGGTCCGGGTCGGCGCGCAGCGACGTGACGGGCAGCACCTGCCCCAGACAGTCGGCGGCGCCGGCGACACAGGCGCCGAAGATCTCGTCCGGCACGACCCACAGCAGGTCGATGTCGCTATAGGCGTCCGCCGTACCGGCCGCGAGCGAGCCGAGCGGCACGGCACGGCAGCCGGGCCGGTACGCGCCTAGCGCCCGGCGGAACTCCTCGGCGAGTGCGTCCCGGCGGGCGGCGTCGAGTTGCGGCATGGCGAAACCGTAGTGGGCGTGGGTGGGCGTAGCGAAGGGCCCCGCGGGACGGAGCCGCGGGGCCCTTCGCTGCCGGCACCGACGTCAGGGCGGCGTCGGCGCCTCGGGAACGGCGGCGCCGGGGGGTTGCGCCGCCGATGAGGTCATGGAGTTGTACTGCGGGGTCGCGGAGCGGGACTTGGGCTTGTCCTCCGCCTGACAGGGCCGGATACGGTCGGCCCCGGGCGTCCCCGGAGCCGACCGTTCACTTGGGTGACCGGGCTGCTGTCCCCTGCCGTCCGGTCACAGATACTGGAGCGAGGTCCCACGACACACGGCACGATCCGTACGTCTCATCGCTCCAGCGAAGCCACGCGTGGTTGTTTCGGCCCGCCCCTGGCTGGCACGGACACCGGGACCAACGAAGCCCGCGGTGCCCCGGTCACGCGCCGTACGGGTGAGAGCGGCCCCGAACTCAGATGCGACCCGCAGCCGCGACCTTCGGATACGGCCCTCGGATACGCCCTCGGACACGGCCCTCAGATACGGCCCCTGCACAGTTCGAGCAGCGTCATCGCGAGCGTCGTGCCCGGCTTGCCGAGCGCGTCCCGGTAGTGGCCGAGCACCTCCATCTCGCGGGAGAGGTTCACGCGGCGCCCGCCGGAGGAGATCCGGGCGTCCTGGATCACCGCGGACACCGCCATCCGCTCCTGGACGAGACCGATGATCCGGTCGTCCAGGGCGTCGATACGGTCCCGGGCACCGGTGATCACCCCGGCCGCCTCCTCGGTACGGGCGCCGGTCTTCTCGGTGCTGGTGGTGGTCATCGCGGGGCTCCTCTGCTCGGTCGGTGCCCCGGAGCGGCAAGGCCCGGAATGCCAGAGCGCCCCGGGCCTTGTCGGCCCGGGGCGCCTGGGAAGTCGCTTGTCAGGTGATCAAGCAGCACGACCATGGCAGCCGGCGGGCCGGGTGCCATAGGTAAAGACGGAGGTCATGTGCTGAGTCACGGGCCCAGTATGGCCACAGGCGCGGTCCCGGGGTCAATCCGGGGGAGCGGGGGGTTCGGATGCTGAGACGGGTGGCGGGTGGCGGGTGGCGGGAGACGGGAAGGTCGTCGGCGGGGGCCCCGTTAGAATCGAGGCACAGCCCCCCTGCGCCTCGCAGACCCCCGTTCCATGCCGGAAGGCCGCCGCCGTGCCCTCAGCGTCCCCCGCCACCACCCCCGACACCGTCCTGGTCGTCGACTTCGGTGCGCAGTACGCCCAGCTCATCGCCCGTCGCGTCCGTGAGGCCCGGGTCTACAGCGAGATCGTCCCCGGCACCATGCCGGCCGCGGAGATCCTCGCCAAGAACCCGGCGGCGATCATCCTGTCCGGCGGCCCCTCGTCGGTGTACGCGGAGGGCGCACCGAGCGTCGACCGTGCTCTGTTCGAGGCGGGCGTCCCGGTGTTCGGGATGTGCTACGGCTTCCAGTTGATGGCGACCACGCTCGGCGGCACCGTCGACAACACCGGCGCCCGTGAGTACGGCCGTACCGCGCTGCACGTCAGCAAGTCCGCGTCGACCCTCTTCGAGGGCACCCCCGCCGAGCAGCCCGTCTGGATGTCGCACGGCGACGCCTGCTCCGCGGCGCCCGAGGGCTTCACCGTGACCGCGTCCACGGACGTCGTCCCGGTCGCCGCCTTCGAGAACGACGAGAAGAAGCTGTACGGCGTCCAGTACCACCCGGAGGTCATGCACTCCACGCACGGCCAGCAGGTCCTGGAGCACTTTCTCTACCGGGGCGCGGGGCTGACGCCGTCCTGGACGACCGGCAATGTCATCGACGAGCAGGTCACCGCGATCCGTGAGCGGGTCGGCACCCGGCGGGCCATCTGCGGACTCTCCGGAGGCGTGGACTCCGCCGTCGCCGCCGCCCTCGTACAGAAGGCCATCGGCTCCCAGCTGACCTGCGTGTACGTCGATCACGGGCTGATGCGCAAGGGCGAGACCGAGCAGGTCGAGAAGGACTTCGTCGCCGCGACGGGCGTGCAGCTCAAGGTGGTCGACGCGCAGGAGCGGTTCCTGACCGCGCTCCAGGGTGTGTCGGACCCCGAGGAGAAGCGGAAGATCATCGGCCGGGAGTTCATCCGGGTCTTCGAGCAGGCGCAGGCCGAGATCGTCGCCGAGGCGCCGGGCGACCAGCCCGTCGAGTTCCTGGTGCAGGGCACCCTCTACCCGGACGTCGTGGAGTCCGGCGGCGGCACCGGCACCGCCAACATCAAGTCCCACCACAATGTCGGCGGCCTCCCCGACGACCTCGAATTCCAGCTCATCGAGCCGCTGCGCAAGCTGTTCAAGGACGAGGTCCGGATGGTCGGCGCCGAGCTGGGGCTGCCCGACGAGATCGTCCAGCGGCAGCCGTTCCCGGGCCCCGGGCTCGGTATCCGCATCGTCGGCGAGGTCACCCGTGACCGGCTCGACCTGCTGCGCGAGGCCGACGCCATCGCCCGCGAGGAGCTGACCGCCGCCGGGCTCGACCGGGACATCTGGCAGTGCCCGGTGGTGCTGCTCGCCGATGTCCGCAGCGTCGGCGTCCAGGGCGACGGCCGCACCTACGGCCACCCGATCGTGCTGCGCCCGGTCTCGTCCGAGGACGCGATGACGGCGGACTGGACGCGGATGCCGTACGACGTGCTCGCGAAGATCTCCACCCGCATCACCAACGAGGTCGCGGACGTCAACCGCGTCGTGCTCGATGTGACGAGCAAGCCGCCGGGCACCATCGAGTGGGAGTAGGCACCTGAGGCCGGCGCGCGGTCATGTCCGTTTGACCGTGCGCAGTTCGCGGCCCGGCTGCCAGCTCTCGACCACGAGATAGCGGTCGTCCTCGTTGGAGATGCGGACGACCTCCGTCAGTTCGGTGCGGAAGAGGTGGAACGGCTCCGGCGGTTTCACCTCGCCCACATACCGGGCGACCGTCGCCGGGTCCGTCACCTCGACCGCGCGGCCCGCGATCCGTACGTCCCCGCCCGCCATCTCCGTACCGGCGCCGGGGTTCGCCTGGAGCGCGAAGCGCGGATCGCGGCGCAGATCGAGCGCCTTGACCGAGTCCGGCATCATGCCGAGCCACAACTCGCCGTCGAGAAAGCGCACTTCGAGCCCGGACGTGCGCGGCGACCCGTCCTTGCGGAGCGTCGCGAGAGTGTGGTGCGTGAAGGCGGCGAACCGCTCCTCGACGGTCGTGGCGAGGGCCGGCTGCGCGGCGGCGAAGGCCGACCAGTTCGAGGCCGTGGAATCGTTCGATGTCATACGGGGAGTCTGCCGGGGATACCCGTCATCTTCTGTCGGGTATCCCCGGCATGGCCGATCCCGTGGGTTCAGCGGGCGAACGACTCGCCCAGGCGGGCGCCCTTCGCCGGGGCGCCCAGGTCGCCGGGGTTGAAGGCGAAGCCGCCGGTCGCCGTGAGGCCGGCCTTCGCGCCCCGCAGGACCCAGACGGCGCCCGAATCCACGGCGGCCGAGCCGTTCGCCGTGGTGTCCTCGCCGGGCGCGCCGACCGCCGCGTCCGCACGGCCGTCGCGGTTCGTGTCGGCCAGGGAAACGGCCGAGCCGAACGCGTCGCCCGCCTCGGCGACACCGGGAACGCCCGCCGTGTTCTGGTGGAACGCCTGCGCCCCGGTGCCGGACAGCCCGCCCGCGCCGCCCTTCAGCAGCACCACCGCGCCCGCGTCCTTGACGTTCCTGCCGCCGACCGTGAGGTCCTCGCCGGGCACTCCGGCGAGGATGTCCGCGTACCCGTCGCCGTTGACGTCGCCCGCCGCCAGCCGGTAGCCGAACTGGTCGCCCTTCTCGCTGACGCCGGGCACCCCGGCCGAGTTCTGCGTGAGCGTCTTCGTGCGGGTGGTCGACGGGCCCGACGCGGTGCCGTAGAGGACCTGGATGGTGCCCGGGTCGTACGGCAGCTCCTCCGCGATACCGCCCGGCACGGTGCGGATGACGAGGTCCGCGTGGCCGTCCTTGTCGACGTCGCCGATCGCGGCGGACGCGGCGGCCGGGAGCCGGGTCGACGTCGTGGAGAGCCCGTTCGCGCCGCCCTTCCACAGTTGTGAGGTCTCGGACATCTCCTCGAAGGCGTGCAGCGTGACCAGGTCGTCCTTGCCGTCCCCTGTGAGGTCGCCGACGACCGTGTCGACCGGGTCGAAGGTGCGGCCCGTCGACATCGTGGACGTGGAGGCAGGGGTGCCGGAGCGGTCGAACGGCCCGTACAGGAGGGTCAGTTCGTCCCACTCGCCGTTCGTCCGGCCGCCGATCAGGTCCGGGTGTCCGTCGCCGTTGAAGTCCCCGGCGGTGAGGTCGAGGCCGTTGAACTCCAGGGAGGCGGGGATGGCGGTGGGCGTGGCGCTCAGACCCGACGCGGAGCCCCAGCGGATCGACGCCCCGGCCACCAGATCGGTGTGGCCGTCGCCGTCCAGGTCGCGCGCGACCATACGGCCCGGATCGGCGGCCGGCGTCTGCTGACGCGCCCCGGGGCCACCGTAGCGGACGGCCGCGTAGCCCTTGCCGGGGGCCGCGGCGGTGATGTCCGCGTACCCGTCGCCGTCGAAGTCGGCCACGGGCGCGCCGGCCGCCGCGCGCGGTGCGGCCGGGGCGGCGGCGGACGCGGGAGCGGCGAGCGCCACGACGGGTGCGGTCAGGAGTGCGGCGAGCGCGGCGCAGCGCGCCGCGAGCGTGAGGGGAAGATGACGCACAGGGACTCCTGTTGGTGAACGGAAGGCGAACCAGAAGGTGAACCACCCATCCAGACACCCGGCCCGGCACCACGGTTGCGTTCCCCGGGGCTTTCTCTGGTGGCCTGCGCCCGGCGGAGGTACCTTCCGGTCCGACACCAGGGATCTCCCGGGGGTCTCCCAGGGACGTCAGGGATGGAGACGCGTATGCAAGGGCCCGCGCCGGTACCGACCGATCAGCTCCAGTTCGCCTACCCGCCCACGCACACCACCGTCGAGGACGAGCGCCGCCACCGGCAGGAACGCCTCGCGGGCGCGCTGCGGATCTTCGGGCGGCTCGGCTTCGAGGACGGCGTGTCGGGCCATGTCACCGCGCGGGACCCGGAGTTCACGGACTGCGCCTGGGTCAACCCGTTCGGCATGCCCTTCGCGCATGTCACCGTCGGCGACCTCGTCCTCGTCAACGGCGAGGGTCAGGTCGTTCAAGGCCGCCATCACGTCAACCAGGCCGCGTTCACCGTGCACGCCGAGGTGCACCGGGCCCGGCCCGATGTCGTCGCGGTCGCCCACTGCCACACCCCGTACGGCCGCGCCCTGTCCGCACTCGGGGAACTCCTCGAACCCCTCACCCAGGAGGCGTGTGCCTTCTACGAGGACCACGCCCTCTACGACACGTACACCGGAGTCTCCGTGGACGCCGACGAGGGCCGCCGGATCGCGGACGCGCTCGGCGGGCAGAAAGCGGTGATCCTGCGCAACCACGGGCTGTTGACCGTCGGGGCTTCGGTCGACGCGGCGGCCTGGTGGTTCCTGTCGATGGAGCGGTGCGCCCAGGTGCAGCTCGCCGCGCGGGCCGCGGGACGCCCGGTGCTCATCGACCGGCGGCAGGCCGCGTCGACCCGGGAGCAGCTCGGCAGCGATCTGGTGGCGTGGATCAACTATCAGGCGCAGTGGCAGATGATCAGCCGCGCCGAACCCGACCTGCTCACCTGAACCAGCCCCACCCATGGATCAGAACCCCCGCATCAGAACCCCCGCAGCACCGCCCGCTTCGTCTCCGCGAACTCCTCGTCAGTGAGGACCCCTTCGCGGTGCAGTGCGCCCAACTCGCGCAGCCGGCGCAGCAGGACGTCGTGGTTCTCGGGCGTCTGTTCCGGTACCGGAACGCGGTCGGCCGGTTCGGGCCCGATGCGCTTCCCGTTCGCCGCCGACTCGGCCGCCCGTGTGGAGGGATGCGGCAGCCGGGCCGTGACGGCGGTCGCGACCAGCGCCGTCAGCAGATCGCGGCGCGCGCTGCCCCACAGATCCAGGGTGTACGGGTCCTTCTCGGGCGGCAGCTTCGACAGCGCGGTCTCCCGGGTGAGGAACCGCAGGAAACCGTTCTCGTAACCGGAGTTGGGCAGCCACTCGACACCGACCAGGTCGGCCAGTTCGATGATCCGGGGCCCGGTCGCCCGTTTGACCCGGTCCGACGTCTCGCTCCAGTCGATGCGGGCGCGGGTCCCGTCGAAGGAGACCGTGCCGTCGCTGGAGCGCACCGACACCGGCACCTGCGGTCCCGTGAGGAGATAGCCCGTGGTCGGATCGGGCGGGATCTCCTCCAGGAGCAGCGCCTGCCGTATCTCGTCGGCGAGGTATTCGGCGACGCCCGCGCGGTCCCCTTCGACCAGCAGCCGGTACGGGTCGGCGGTGTCCGGCAGCCGCCCGCCGGTCGCGTACAGCAGCGGATCGGCCCCCTCGCGCAGCCGCAACCGGAGCCGCCCGCGCTTGCGTTCGGGCTCCAGGGCGACACCCGCGACCGCCCGCAGCGGCACGGCCACCTCGCCGTACGTCTGCCGGAACAGCGGCACGGAGCGGTGCAGCCCCGGCGTGATCCGGACCGTGGCGCCGTCGAAGGCCCAGGTCCCGTCGCGCTGGATGATCTCGGCCATAAGGGAATTCTCGCAGCCCGGTCAACACGGGGTCGGCGGCTTCACGACTACCGAACAGAGCCGTCCGGTCGGTATTTGTCAGGAGACCATGTCCGTACGGCACAATGCGCTCTCACGGCGGGGAGTTGGCACCGGCGGCGGGGTACGGCGGGACCTATCGGGAGTGGGCGCGGTGGCGGTGCAGGTGGAGGGGCGGGACACGCACGAGAGCGGGTGCACGTGCGGGGACTGTCCGTACGGGGCGCGCGAGGGGCACCGGCGCGCGGTCGCCGCGTTCGTCGCCCGGCGTGACGAACTGGCCGCGGGCGAGGGGCTGCCCGCCGCCGTCGCGCACTCGGCGGGCGCGACCCGGCAGTGGGTGTCCGACGAACTCACCCAGT
Source organism: Streptomyces sp. NPDC091292 (assembly GCF_044757265.1). NCBI lineage: Bacteria > Bacillati > Actinomycetota > Actinomycetes > Kitasatosporales > Streptomycetaceae > Streptomyces > Streptomyces sp. NPDC091292. Next base: position 64,122 of record NZ_JBIVUQ010000023.1, read on the forward strand.
CCGCGGGCCTGGTCGCCGCGCGCGGCCGGGCCGAGGGCCAGGCGTGGCGGACCGCGTTGTGGCCGCGCACGAGGTACGCGGTGTGGGCCGCCGCCGGGTTGCTGCTCGTCGTGCAGGCGCTCACCGCGATCGGCGCGGGCTGGACGACCGCCCGTACCGCCGGACTTGTCGCCGCGGTCGTCTCCGCCGGGCTGCTGACGGCCGCCGCGTGGCTGCACCGCGCCCGGGGCGGGGTCCTGGCGCCGCTGATCGGCGAGGACAACCGCTTGTCGACCTCGCGCGCCGTCGCCCTCACCTTCGTCCTGTTCACCGTCTTCGCCGTCCTCGTCCTCGCGGGCGAACTCGCTGGTGCCTCCGGGCACGGCGACCGGGACGCGCTGATCGACGGGCTCGGCCTCGCGCGCGGCGCGGGCGCCGTGACCGTCCTCGCGGTGGTGTGCGCGGTCGCCGTCCTGGTCCGCCGGGTCGTCGCCGTACGGGTACTCGGGCAGCGGCTCCAGAAGGTCCCCGCGGACCGGCCGCGCGCCGCCGACCTGCTCACCGACGACGCGGGGCGCGCCACCTTCACGGATGTGCAGTACGTCGTCGTCTGCGCGGTCGCCCTCGTCTTCGCGGCGGTACGGCTGGCGCGGCGGCCCGAGCAGGTGCCCGATCTGCCGTGGACGCTGGCGCTGCTCGTCGTCGTGTCGGCGCTCACCTATCTCGCGGGCAAGTACGCGGAGGGCGGCCGTCCGGTGATCCTCTCCGTCGTCCGGGCGCGCGAGGCGGGGGACCTGGACGCGCCGATCCGCACCGGAGACGACATCGAGATCCGCGGCGCCGGTTTCGTCCCGCCGGGCGCGGGCGGCGCGGACCTGCTGGCGCGGCTCGTCGTACGGATCGGCCCGGTCCACGTCCATGTGCCGCTGGTACCGGTGCCGGGCGGCTTCACCAACCCGTCCGACACGGTGCTGACGGTGCCGGTACCGGTGGACGTCGAGCCGGGCCGGGTCGAGGTGCAGGTGGTGACGGCGGCGGGCCTGGAGACGAACAGCCGGGCGATCGACGTGGTCACCGATTGAGGACGCCCGCCCTTACGCGTATTGGTCGCGGTTCCGGCGGCGGCGCCCTTTGAGCTGGGCGTCGACCGACAGGACCGACGCGCCCGCGAGGACCAGCGGGGTCCACGCCACCAGGTACGCGAGGTCGTTGCCGTAGTAGTACGGCGACGCCGTCCAGCTCACCGTCAGCCACAGACTCAGCGAGATCAGGGCCCCGCCGAACGCGGCGAGCCGGGTCAGCAGCCCCAGCAACGTGCCGATACCGACGGCGAGTTCACCGAACGCGATGGCGTACGCGAAGCCGACCGGGCTCTTCTCGGCGAGGTCGACCATGGCGGGTATCGCCGCGCTGTCGTGCACCGCCCGCAGCAGATCACCGATGGAACCGGCGCCGGACGCGGAGAGGAAGGCGCTGTCGGTGAGTTTGTCGATGCCCGCGTAGATGAAGGTCACGCCGAGGAACAGCCTCAGCGGCACCAGCGCGTACCGGGTGGCGGTGTCCCGCCAGTCGCCTCCGCGCCCCTCGTCGACATAGCCGGTGTGCAGGTCCGTTCGCATGCCGTGAGCCATCGCTCCGCCGCCTCTCGCGCGCCTGGTCGGGGGACCCTTCACGAGACCATACGTACGCGAAGCTGCCCCGGCTCACCAGGGCCTGTCGTCAATTTCCCGTCTGCCGTGCGACGCCTGGCACGCACTCCCCCAAGTTCTCGGCTGCGCTCGAACAGGGGGGACCCCCATGCGGCGTTGCCGAAAGGCCCACGTAGCGCCTCCCCCAAGGTCTTGAGGACCAGGGGGGACCCCCATCGAGGACCTTCCGGCGCCTTGCGATCGCACGCACCAGACGCCGCACGGCCCGCCCTACCGGGCGAACGACGGGAAATTGACGACAGGCCCTGCCGCGACGGATTCCGTGGCCGAGACCCGTACGGTCCCGCGTATCGGCTCAGGTGTCCTTCCCCGTCGTTCCCGGCACCGCGGCCCGTTTCGCGCGGGCGTGGCGGACCGCGGCGACCGCGCCCGAGGCGACCGCGGCCAGGCACAGGCCGCCGACGACCACCGGCCCGACCACGAACCACGGGACGCTCCAGCCGAGCGGCCCGTCCAGCGCGTACAGCACTCCGGCGCCGAGCAGGGCGACGCCCGCGATCAGCCGTCCCGGCTGGAACTCATGGCGCAACACGGGTCACCACCGCCTGTCCGAGACCGACGTCGAGCCGGAGATCGAGGGTGCCCGGGTTCTTCGAGCCGTCCGTCGGGGGCAGGGTCACCGTCTTCTCCTTGCCGGGTGCGATGTCGACATCGCCGTTCCGGTCGCCGGGCAACTGGATGTCGCCGATGCCGACGTGGATACGCAGCTTCACCGTGGTGTTGTCCGGTACGACCACCTTGAGCTGCCCCGCGCCGACCGCGACGTGGCTGGTGACCGTGGTGTCCTTCGCGGGTTTGACCTTGCTCAGGTCGAGGGTGCCGATGCCGGAGCCCAGGTCGTAACGGTCGCGGACGTCCGTCGCCGTCGCCGGGGTCCAGCCGGTGCGCATCCAGTGGGTGCTGATGTTCTCGGGCAGCGCGGTCGCGCCCGCGAGGAGGGCCGCCGTGATCACCGCGAGGATGATCGAGCCCGCGCCGGTTCGCCCGAGGAACGCGCTGACCGCGATGCCCAGGCCCAGCACGCCGAGCGCGCACGCCAGGCCCGTCTGGAGGCTCTGGCCGAGCGCCAGGTGCTCCCAGGTGAGACAGGTGCCGAGGCCGCCCGCCACCAGCGCGAGCAGGAACACCCAGCCGCCGATCCAGCGCGGGCCGCGCGGCCGGGGCTCCGGGGTCCACGGCACCCGGGCCTGCTGCCATGCCGTCCGGTGCGGCACCCGGGCCGCGCTCGTACCGCTCATGCCCTCGGGCCCCCAGAGATAGCCGGTGTCGCCGTCGTGTGTGCCGTCCTTGACGATGGGCTCCCGCCACCAGGAGGGGTGCGCGTGCGGCGCGGGCGGCGCCTTGGCCTCCGGCGGCGCGTCGGCCGACGCCTGCGCGGCCAGGGGGTCCGGGTCGGCGGTGTCGCGCTGCCGTGACCAGTAGCCCGCGCCCGCCAGGAGCAGGGCGACGACCCAGCCGAAGGTGAGGACGCCGCCGTTGCCGAGCATCGACAGGAACAGTCCGCAGCCGACCAGGGCGAACAGGACCGCCGTCAGCGCGGGGCCCTCCACCCGGCCCGACAGCGCCCTGCGCGCCTCGTTCTCGTCCTCGCCGTCCAGCGGGACGAACAGCCAGACGAAGCCGTAGAAGAGCAGACCGATACCGCCCGTGGCGGAGAGCACCACGAGCACGATCCGGAAGATCACCGGGTCCATGTCGCAGGCGCGGCCGAGTCCGGAGCACACCCCGCCGAAGACCTTGTGCTGCCGGTCGCGCCGGAACTTCTCCGGTGCGGGAGGGGGTGGCGGAGGGGGGCCGCCTTCGCTGCGCTCGGCGGCCGGGTGCTGAGCTGCTGTCATGGGTCCATGGTGACGGGGGGCGGGGGGCGGTGGGACCGGGGGTGACCCTGGGGTGTCCCTGATTTCGGGGTGGTGGGGCCCTTGGGGGGTGGTGCGGATGGTCTCGATTCCGCCGGGCACTCGCCGTGGGGGTGGAGCGCCGTTGCGGCGGGATTTGGGTTGTGCGGGAGGTGTGAGTGGGCCAGTGCGCCGGGTACGTCGGGGGTAGTTCCGGGTCCGACCCTGATGTGGGGGCCGGGGGTGGCGTGTGAGGATCGGGGGCATGCCGGACGTTCTCGCCGCACCCGTTGATCCGACCTGGACCCCGCGCAAGCTCTACCGCAGCAGCGACGGTCGCTGGCTCGGCGGAGTGGCGCGGGGGCTCGCCGGGCATCTCGGGCTGCCGGTGGTCTGGGTGCGGCTGGTGTTCGTCGGGCTGTTCATGGCCGACGGACTCGGCGCCCTCCTCTACGCCGCGTTCTGGTTCTTCGTACCCCTCGGCATCGGCGGTGTCGGCGGGGAGCGGCACTCCGTGCTCACCAGTGAGACCGCGCCCGACGGGCGGCGGCGCCTGGTGGCCCGTAAACCGGACAAGGGGCAGCTCGTCGCGCTGCTCGCCATGGTCGTCGTCGCCATGATCTTCGTCGGCAATGTGAACCTGGGCGCGGGCGCCAAGGGCTACATCTGGCCGACGCTGCTGGTCGCCGCCGGTGTCGCCCTGGTGTGGCGGCAGGCGGACAACGCGCGCCGGGCCCGCTGGATGGAGGTCGGCCGGCGGCGCCGGACCCTGACGCTGCTGCGGTCGGCGGCCGGTGTCGTGCTGGTCGGCGCGGGCGTCACCGGCATTTTCGTACTCCAGGGCTCGGCCGCCCACCTCGGCTCGATCCTCCAGGCCGCGCTCGCCGTCCTCGTCGGGATCGCGCTGCTCGCCGGGCCCTATCTCGTCCGCATGACGCAGGACCTGTCCGAGGAGCGCCTGATGCGCATCCGCGCCCAGGAGCGGGCCGAGGTCGCCGCGCACGTCCACGACTCCGTCCTGCACACCCTCACCCTGATCCAGCGCAACGCGGAGAACGCCGGCGAGGTCCGCCGGCTCGCCCGCGCCCAGGAACGCGATCTGCGGGCCTGGCTGTACAAGCCGGACGGCACCGGCAAGTCCACCGAGGACGGCGACGAGGGCCCCGGCACGGTCGCCGAGGCGGTACGGCTGCACGCGGCCGAGGTCGAGGACAAGCACGGCGTCCCGATCGAGGTCGTCGTCGTCGGCGACTGCCCGCTGGACGACCGCCTCGGCGCACAGATGCAGGCCGCGAGGGAAGCGATGGTGAACGCGGCCAAGTACGGTGGCGAGGGCGGCGCCGTACAGGTCTACGCCGAGGTCGAGTCGGACACCGTCTTCGTGTCGGTACGCGACCGGGGCCCCGGTTTCGATCTGGACGCGGTACCCGCCGACCGCATGGGCGTACGAGAATCGATCATCGGCCGTATGCAGCGCAACGGCGGCACGGCCCGGCTGCGCGCGGTGCCCGACGGCGGTACGGAGGTCGAGCTGACCATGGAGAGGGCGGAGACAACGTCATGAGCGACGCGACCGGCGCGACCGACGCGACAGGGGCGAGCGAGCCGGCCGGGCGGCGGGCGCGGGTCGTCCTGGTGGACGACCACCGCATGTTCCGTACCGGCGTCCAGGCCGAGATCGGGGAGACCGACCGTACCGGCGTGGAGGTCGTCGGCGAGGCCGCCGACGTCGACCAGGCCGTCACGGTCATCACGGCGACCCGGCCCGAGGTCGTCCTCCTCGACGTGCACCTGCCCGGCGGCGGCGGCGTCGAGGTGCTGCGCCGCTGCGCACCGCTCATGGCGGACCCCGAGCAGCCCGTACGGTTCCTCGCGCTGTCCGTGTCGGACGCCGCCGAGGACGTCATCGGGGTGATCCGGGGCGGCGCCCGGGGCTATGTCACCAAGACGATCACCGGTACCGATCTGGTCGACTCGATCTTCCGGGTGCAGGACGGGGACGCCGTGTTCTCGCCCCGCCTCGCCGGGTTCGTCCTCGACGCGTTCGCCTCGACGGACGCGCCGCCCGTGGACGAGGACCTGGACCGGCTCACGCAGCGGGAGCGCGAGGTCCTGCGGCTGATCGCCCGGGGCTACGCGTACAAGGAGATCGCCAAGCAGCTCTTCATCTCCGTCAAGACGGTCGAGTCCCACGTCTCGGCGGTCCTGCGCAAACTCCAACTGTCGAACCGGCATGAACTGACCCGGTGGGCGACGGCTCGGCGGCTGGTCTGACGGCACGGCCTCAGGCGACCCGGGTCGCTCCGGCGAACGGCATCTGGTCGACGGGGGCCAGGCGGACCGGGGCGCTGGGGTTGGGGGCGTGGATCATCTGGCCGTTGCCGACGTAGAGGCCGACGTGGCTGATGCCGGAGTAGAAGAACACCAGGTCGCCCGGCTGGAGTTGGGAACGTGAGACCCGCTGTCCGGCGTTGATCTGGGCGTACGTGGTGCGCGGCAGCGCGACTCCGGCGGCGCGGTAGGCGGCCTGGGTGAGGCCGGAGCAGTCGAAGGCGTGGGGTCCGGACGCGCCCCAGACGTAGGGGCTGCCGAGGGCGCCGTACGCGAAGGAGACGGCTGCGGCGGCGCGGGAGTTCGGGCTGGTGGCGGCGAGGGAGGGGGCGGGGGCGGGGGCGCTGCGGCTGTCGGCCCGGGAGGCGTGGGGTGCTGCGGTCACCTCGGTGCGCTGGGGGGCGGTGAGCTGGTCGAGGAGTCGCTCGGCCTGGTCCAGCTTGTCGGTGACGGCCCGTTTGTGTGCCCGGAGCTGGGCCTGGCGTGCGGCGAGACGGGTGCGTTCGCCTGCGGCCTCGGCGCGCAGCCGCCCGATCTCGGCGAGGTCCCGGCCGACGCCGGTGACGGCGTGCGCCTGACGGTCCCCGATCCGCTCGGCGAGGGCCGCGCCCTCCAGATACTCGTCGGGGTCGGCGGAGAGCGCGAGCTGTACGGAGGGGTCGAGGGCGCCCGTGCGGTACTGGGCCGTGGCGACCGAACTCAGCGCGTCCCGTGCCGTGTTGAGCTTCTCCGTCTTCCGGGCGGCCTCGTCCTGGAGGTCGGCGTACGCCTTCCTCGCCGCGTCCGCCTGTTCCTTCGCGCCGTTGTACTTCTCGGTGGCGATCTCGGCCTCGTGGTACAGCTTGTCGACCTTGGCCTTCACCTGGGCCGGGGTGAGCCGGGGTTCGGCGTGGCCCGTGCCGTCGAAGGCGGTCGCCGTGGCGGCGCCCGCGAGGGCGAGGGTGGCGGCGCCACGGGCGGTGCGCCCCCCGAGGGAACGCTGCCGGGCTCTCCGATGGGCGGCCACGGGGGTCACGTCCTTTCGTCGTCGGGTACGGGTACCGGCGGCGGGTCGCCGGTCACCTGACGCAGGACGCTATGCGGGTACGTGACCCTCCCGTGACCCCATGCGAGGAACTGACCATCTGTGCCCCCACCCCGACCACATCGGACACCCCCCACCCACCCGCCCCTCCACAATCCCCGTTGACTCCGATTGACTCCGACCGAACCTCACGTTCCCGATCCACCCGGTGGGTCCCTCTGATAGGGCGACAGCTAGGGTCCGGGGTATGGATCTGCTTATCCATCTTTTCGTCGGGCTTCACATCGTCGGCATAGCCTCCCTTCTGGGTGGGTTTCTCACCCAGATGAAGGCCATGAGCGCCGGCACCGCCCGCTTCAGCCCCGCGATGCTGCACGGCGCCCTGACGATGCTGGTCACCGGTGTCGCCCTGGTCGGTCTCAACCAGGCCGACGACAACACCGTCAACAACATCAAGATCGGCGTGAAGCTCGCCCTGCTGATCGTGATCCTCGGCCTCGTGTACGTGAAGCGCGACGAGGAGGCGGTCGACAAGGGGTTGTTCGCCACCGTCGGGGGTCTCACGACGGCGAACATCTTCATCGCCGTCCTCTGGACCTGAGTTCCTGCGCCGTCAGCCGAACCAGACCACCAGGCGCACCCGCTCGTCCCCGCACCCGTCGGCGTGCTCCCGCATCGCCGTCCACACCGGCGCCCAGCGCTCCCCGTCCGGCGGCGCCGGCATCCGCGCCGTGAGGACCACCGGCCGGTACACCGCACCGTCCCGCCGCACTTCGCCTCCGGGCGGCCACTCCGGCGGCGCGAGGAGCGTCCGCGCGCCGAAGACGTCGGCCGCCGCGTCGCACAGGTCGGGCGTCGCCTCCACGACCTCGCCCAGGACCGGCGCCCCGTCGCGTCCGGGCCGCCACACCGCCACCCACGACCAGGCGGGCGCGTCGGCGAGCGGGGCGTCCCAGTCGACGGCGGCGACCTCGGCCCAGGTGGCGTAGGTGTGGCCGTGCGTGTAGTCGACGGCGCCGGCTTCCCGTACCGGGTCCGACGCGTCGTCGGGCAGACCCCGGTACGGGAAGAGGGGCCGCTCCATGCCCGATGCCCGGCCGACGCCGAACAGACAGTCCCACGCGTCGTGGTCCCGTCCGAGGGCGAAGGCGGTCAGATCGCGCGCGACCTGCCAGCGCCCGTCCGTCGTACGGGTCTCGATCGCGCCGTCGATGTCGGTCCCCACGTGCCGTGACTCCCGGTGCTGTGACTTTCCGTGCCGGGTCGGTCGTTACGCCGGGCGCACCACGCTGTGGATCGGCATGTAGTAGATCGACTCGACGCGGACGTTCGCGCCCGGCTTCGGCGCGTGGATCATCTTGCCGTCGCCCGTGTAGATACCGACGTGGCTGATGTCGTCGTAGAAGAAGACCAGGTCACCGGGGCGGGCGTCGGCCGTCGACACCGTCGTGCCCACCTTCACCTGGTCCCAGGTGGTGCGCGGCAGCGTCACACCGGCGGCCTTCCACGCGGCCTGCGTGAGCCCCGAGCAGTCGTACGAGCCGGGGCCCGTGGCCCCCCACACATACGGCTTGCCCAACTGCGCCTCGGCGAAGGCGATCACCTTGGCGGTCTGCGTGGACGCACCCGCCGACGTACCGGAGCCGGTGCCGGAGCCTGTGCCGGAATCCGAACCCGTACCGGAACCCGTACCCGATGAGGGGTTCTCCGCCGTGGCCTCCTGCCGCTTCTTCTCCTCCGCCGCCTGCTTCCGCGCCAGCTCCTCCGCCTTGCGGCGCGCCTCCTCCTGCTTCTTCTTCTCGATCGCCGCCAGCCGCTTCTTCTCCTCGGCGGTCAGCTTCGACAGCAGGTCGCGGGCCTCGCCCAGCTTCGTCTGCACATCCTGCTTGCTGGTGCGCAGCGCCGACTGCGAGGCCGTCAGCTTCGTCAGGCTCTTCGCCGCCTGTTCCCGCTTCTTGGCCGTCGCGAGCGCTTGCGTCTGGTAGTCGTCGACGACCTCCTTCTGCCGCTCGGTGAGCCGGGACGACAACTGGCGCTGGTCGAAGTAGTCCTGCGGATTGTCCGCGAGCAGCAGGGTCGCCGTGTCCGAGACCGCGCCCGTGCGGTACTGCGCGGCGGCGAACGAGCCCATGGCCCGCCGCGCCTCGTTCAGTTTCTCGGTGCCGCGCGCCACCTGGTCGAGCAGCCCGTCGACCTTCTTCTTCTGCTGGGCGCTGCGCTCCTTGGCGCCGTTGTACTTCTCGGTGGCCACGCCGGCCTCGTGGTAGAGGTCGTCGACCTTGCGCTGCACCTCTTCGATGCTCGGCTTGTCGTCGGCGGGCGCGGCCTGCGCGCTCTGCGACAGGAGGGCGACGGAGGTCAGGGCCGCCGTCGTGATCCCGAGGGCGGGGGATGTACGGAGCCCGGCGACACGTGTGCCCGGCTGCCGTTCTCTGCGGTGCGACGCCAACGGAGGCGCTCCTTCCGTGGACCGCCTACCGGGTTAGCTGTCGGGTTCGGGCGGGTGGTTCGGAAGGCTGCCCTACGGTTCCGTACGCCTGTCACGGCGACGGCACCGATTCACCCCAGGAACTGAGTGGGTCCCCGGCTCCGGCTGCCTCGCGGCGCACCGGACTCAGCGGAGGCCACCCGTCCCGGCGTCGTTCGCCGGCGGGGGTCGGGAGGCCTGCCGCGCACGCTAGCCAACTCCTGTGAAGCCTGTGAAGGTTGATGTGCGATATGCCCGATACATTTTCGTGACTTTCTCGCCGAGTGAGCGCTGAGTGAGCACTGAGTGAGCGGACCGATTCGCTCCGTTTATGGAATGGGGTACGGGGACCCTGAACCCGGGGCCGGTTGTCGGTGGGGCGGCCTAGACTCGGGAGGCGATGAGCAGCCTCTTTGACGACAGTTTCCTGGCGAACCTCAAGGCGCCCCACGCCGCCCACGAGGAGCACCCGCCCCACCCCGAGGACCCCCAGGATTCCCAGGACCCGGGGGCCCATGAGGACCCCGAGCACCTGGCCCCGGAGGAGATCCCGGACGACCTGTTCGGCGGGAAGTTCGACGCGCCCCCGCCCCGGGACGCGTACTACCGGGACGGCGCCCCCCGTCCCGTACTGGACCCGGCGGCGCTGCTCGACGGGCTGAACGATCACCAGCAGGCCGCCGTCACGCACGCGGGCTCGCCGCTGCTCATCGTGGCCGGCGCCGGCTCCGGCAAGACCCGGGTGCTCACCCACCGCATCGCGTATCTGCTCGCCGCGCGCGGTGTCCACCCGGGCCAGATCCTCGCGATCACCTTCACGAACAAGGCCGCGGGCGAGATGAAGGAGCGCGTCGAGCACCTGGTGGGTCCGCGCGCCCACGCGATGTGGGTGATGACCTTCCACAGCGCGTGCGTGCGGATACTGCGCCGCGAGTCGAAGAAGCTCGGTTTCACGTCGTCGTTCTCGATCTACGACGCGGCGGACTCCAAGCGCCTGATGGCCCTGGTCTGCCGCGATCTCGACCTGGACCCCAAGCGCTATCCGCCCAAGTCGTTCAGCGCCAAGGTCTCCAACCTGAAGAACGAGCTGATCGACGAGGAGGACTTCGCCGCGCAGGCGAGCGACGGTTTCGAGAAGACCCTCGCGCAGGCGTACGCGATGTACCAGTCCCGTCTCCGCGAGGCCAACGCCCTCGACTTCGACGACCTGATCATGACGACGGTCAATCTGCTCCGCGCCTTCCCGGACGTCGCCGAGCACTACCGCCGCCGCTTCCGGCACGTCCTGGTCGACGAGTACCAGGACACGAACCACGCGCAGTACGCACTCGTCCGCGAACTGGTCGGCACCTCCGAGCACCCGGCGGACGTACCGCCGGGCCCCGACGACCTGCCGCCCGCCGAACTGTGCGTCGTCGGTGACGCGGACCAGTCCATCTACGCCTTCCGGGGCGCCACCATCCGCAACATCCTCCAGTTCGAGGAGGACTACCCGGACGCGACCACGATCCTCCTGGAGCAGAACTACCGCTCCACGCAGACGATCCTCAGCGCGGCCAACGCCGTCATCGAGCGCAATGAGAGCCGCCGCCCCAAGAACCTGTGGACCAACGCGGGCGCGGGCGCCCAGATCACCGGCTTCGTCGCCGACACCGAGCACGACGAGGCGCAGTTCGTCGCCGACGAGATCGACCGGCTCACGGACGCGGGCGAGGCGAAGGCGGGCGACGTCGCCGTCTTCTACCGCACCAACGCCCAGTCCCGTGTCTTCGAGGAGATCTTCATCCGCGTCGGCCTCCCGTACAAGGTGGTCGGCGGCGTCCGGTTCTACGAGCGCAAGGAGGTCCGGGACGTCCTCGCGTATCTGCGCGTCCTGGCCAACCCGGAGGACTCCGTACCGCTGCGCCGTATCCTCAACGTCCCCAAGCGCGGCATCGGCGACCGCGCCGAGGCGATGATCGACGCGCTCGCGCAGCGCGAGAAGATCAGCTTCCCGCAGGCGCTGCGCCGCGTGGACGAGGCGTACGGCATGGCGGCCCGCTCCACCAACGCCGTGCAGCGGTTCAACACGCTCATGGAGGACCTGCGCACCATCGTCGAATCGGGCGCCGGGCCGGCGACGGTCCTGGAGGCCGTGCTCGAACGGACCGGGTATCTGGCCGAATTGCAGTCCTCGACCGACCCGCAGGACGAGACCCGCATCGAGAACCTTCAGGAGCTTGCCTCCGTGGCTCTGGAGTTCGAGCAGGAGCGCGGCGGGGGAGCGGGCGGCGCCGAATCTGTGGCGGACGGGGCGGATTCCGTGGCGGATGGGGCCGTGGCGGATGGGGCTGCGGCGGACGCGGCGGATGCGGACGCGGCGGTGGGGGTGGACGCGGCGGCCGGTGCGGCGGCGCCGGGCACGCTCTCCGACTTCCTCGAAAAGGTTGCGCTCGTCGCCGACTCGGACCAGATCCCCGACGAGGAGGACGGCTCCGGCGTCATCACCCTGATGACGCTGCACACCGCCAAGGGCCTCGAATTCCCGGTGGTCTTCCTCACCGGCATGGAGGACGGCGTCTTCCCGCACATGCGCGCCCTCGGCCAGACCAAGGAGCTGGAGGAGGAGCGCCGCCTCGCCTATGTCGGGATCACCCGCGCCCGCGAGCGGCTCTACCTCACCCGTTCCACGCTGCGCAGCGCCTGGGGTCAGCCCTCGTACAACCCGCCGTCCCGGTTCCTCGAAGAGATCCCGGACACCCATCTGCGGTGGAAGCGGAAGGGAGGCTCGGCCGCCCCGATGGCCGCGGCTGCGTCGGGCCCGGCCGCCGGTATCGCGGGCTCGCTCTCCTCGACCCGGTCGCGTACGGCCGCTTCGGGAGCCTCGGGCTTCGCGACGCGCCGCGCGACCGAGAAGCCGGTCGTCGCCCTCGCGGTGGGCGACCGCGTCACGCACGACCAGTTCGGCCTGGGCACGGTGGTCGGCACCAAGGGCACGGGGGCGAACGCCGAGGCGACGATCGACTTCGGGGACACGAAGCCGAAGCGGCTGCTGCTGAGGTACGCACCGGTGGAGAAGCTGTAGACGGACAAGTGGGCGCTTGCCCACTCTCAGCCCGGCCGGCGTTTGAGGCCACGATAAGGCGCGGCCGGGCAGACCTTGAGTCTTAAGTCGGGTCGACCCCGTGGCTGCGCAACCAAGCAAGAGGATCAATCGCGGCGCCGCCGCCGGGCCGGACCTCGAAGTGCAGGTGCGGCCCGGTGGAGTTGCCGGAGTCCCCGGAGTAGGCGATGACATCGCCCGCCTTCACGGTGCCGCTCATGATCTTGTAGCTGGAGAGGTGGCAGTACCACGTCTCGGTGCCGTCGGCGGCGGTCACGATCACCATGTTGCCGTAGGCGCTGTTCAACTGGGTGCGTACGGTGCCGTCGGTCGCCGCCATCACGGGGGTGCCGTAGGAGACGGGGAAGTCGATACCGGTGTGCACGGACATCCAGTTGACGCCCGCCTGCCCGAAGTAGGCGCTCAGTCCGTGCTGTTTGACCGGCAGCATGAACTTGGGCCGCAGCCGCTCCTTGCGCTCGGCCTCCTCCGCCGCCTTCTTGCGGTCGGCCTCCTGCTTGGCCTTGAGGTCGATGCGCTCCTGCGTACGGCTGGCGCGGTCCGCGAAGTCACCGGCGTCCGCCGACAGGTTGGCGAGTTGGGTGTCCAGCTTGTTGTTCGCGACGGACGGCTTCACGGCGGTCGGATCGGGCGCCGCCGTCGTCGTGTCCTTGTCCGCGTCGGGTGACATCCCCACGGACGCGGCGGCGATCCCCGCGACCCCCATCACACACGCGGACGGCACCGCGACGGTGAGCAGCGCGGAGCGCTTGGCGGGGGAGCGGCGGCGGGCGCGGGAGCGGGGGGCGGGGGCGGAGCGGCGCGGTGTGACGACGGGGTCTGCGAGGTCGGCGAGGTCGGTGGAGTCGCCGGCGTCGGTGAGGTCGGCGGGGTCGGCCGAGTAGGCGTGCTCGGCGTCCGGTTCGTCGCCGGGTTCCTCGGCGTAGGGGGCGTGTTCCTCGTACTCGTCGTACGGGGCCGGGGCTTCGTAGGACGCGGGTTCCTCGTAGGGCGCGGGGGTCTCGTACGACGGTGAACTGCCGTCGGAGTTCCACGCGGTGGCGTCATAGGCGCCGGTGTCGAAACTCTGCGTCTCGAAGGTCTGCGTCTCGAAACTCTGCGCTTCGAAGGTCTGCGCCTCGAAGGTCGTGGTCTCGAAGGTCTGGCCCTGGAATGTCTGCGTCTGGAAGGACTGCGTGTCGAAGGCGGGCGCCGCCGTGAACTGCTGCGCGTCCCACTGCCCGGAGACGTCCGACGGCTGACCCTGCGCCGGGATGCCGCCGAGGTGGTGATACCCGGCCGAATCCCAGACGCCGGTGGTGTCATAGACCCCGGTGTCGTACGCGGCGTGGTGCTGGGCGGCGTACGCGTCGTAGTTCAGGGTCTGATGCGTACCGGTGTGCAGGGTCTGGTGCGTACCCGTGCTCATGGTCTGGTGCGTGCCGGTCGCGTACTGAGCCTCCGCGACGGGCCACTGTCCGCTGTCGTACGCCGTGTTCGGCGCCGTACCGCCGCCGGGCAGGTCCCCGAAGAGGGGGTCCGACTCGAAGGTGCCGGGCGCCGTCGCGGTGGCTGTCGCGGCCGTCGTCGTGGTGAACGAGCCGGTGCCGTAGGCGTCATAGCCCTCGTACCCCGTGTAACCGCCGTGCTGCGTGCTGTGGTCGTACTGCGCGTAAGGCGCGGAGGCGGTGTCCGGAGAGGGTGCCGGGGGAGTCGCGATCCCCGACGGGTGAGGGTCGTTCACCAACTTCTCTTTCGCCTCGACAGCAGGAGCTGGGTCTGGGTCCTGACGGCGGCTGCCGCTGAGGTTGCGGTCCCAGGGGGGGGCGGAGCAGTGCGGCGACTGTACCCGGCGGTATGAGGGCGCGACAATCTTCCGCAGGTTTCGTGCTCTCGTGAAACGGGCATTCGGCCGCCTTTCGGCGGACTGTGGGCAGAGCTTTGGCCGTGTGTTCGAGACCCGTTCGAGAGATGTTGGGCGCCGGAGGTTTGTGTTCCGGACCTGTTGGCGGGGTCGGGCGGCGCCGGGCGGTGCCGGGGGGCTCCGGTGGGTGGCTCCGGTGGGTGAGGTCAGGCGACGGTCAGATGGCTCGAACTCTTTACCGGCCCCCGCTTCGTGCGTCCCGCGCGTGTCCCGGCGGCTTCGGACGCCGCTGCGGGGTCGTCCAGCGCCTGGCGGATCGCGGCGGCGACCGCGGGGTGTACCGGGAGGGCGAGATGGCCGATTCCGCTCACCCGGACGTTCTCCGCGATCAGGTCCGGGTGCTCCACGGACGCCGTCTCCAGCGGTTCCATCCAATGGTCGAGGTCGCTCCAGAAGCTGACGAACCTGGTCCGGCAGTCCGGCGCGGGCTCCGCCAGCTCCTTCATCACGTCCGAACCGGGGCGCATCTGCCGCACGATCGGGTGGGCGTTCATCAAGGGGGCGACGCGGGTGCCCGAGTGCGGCGTACCGAGCGTGACCAGTGTCCGCACCCGCAGGTCACCACCGAGCCGCTGCACGTAGTACCGCGCGATCAGCCCGCCGAGGCTGTGCCCCACGATGTCCACCTCGCCGCGGTCCGTCCGCTCGCACAGCTCCTCGATGTGCCGTCCCAGCAACTCGGCGGCGGCGCGGATGTCGCCGGTCAGCGGGGAGTAGTTCAACGACTCGATGTGCTCCCGCCCGCCCTGCGCCAGCGCGCGCCGCAGCAGCACGAACACGGAACGGTTGTCGATGAAGCCGTGCAGCAGCATCACGGGGGGTGGTGGCGGGGTCGCGGTCGGTAGTCGTACGGCGTCCGGTGCGGAGGTGGGGTCGGCGTCGGACGCGGGTGCGGTGTCGTCGTCGGGGGTGCGGGGGCGGGGCGTGGGGTGCCGCTCCTGGGTGATCCCGGTGGGGTAGAGGACGACATGTCCGGCGAGGATCGCGCACTCCAGGACCGTCGCCTTGAACAGCGCGGCGGAGAGTCCGGCGGCCCGTCCGGCGGCCAGCGCCGGCAGGTCGGACAGCGGGGTCGGGAGCAGGCGCTCCCACAGCTGTAGAAGGGGCAGGACGGGCAGGACCCTCAGGACCTTCATGCGGCCGACCTCCTCGTCGGCACACCGGAGGACGTCTCTGTCCCCCGCGTGCCCTCATGGAAGTCGTGCTGGGGTCGGTCCGGGGGCGGGGTCCGGTCGGCACCCGGGTCGGTGCGGCCGGAACCGTCACCGGCCGCCACCGCCCCACCCTGCCGCTCGCCCGGCGGCCCGGTGGTGCGGCGACCTCGTCGCGGCTCCCTTGCGCTATGGGTGGTTTTCCCCGCTGGGCGGCGGTGCGAAACTGCCTGGTTGGGGGATGTCGGCGATAACGTTCGTTCACTTGCTGGCGCCCTCTGAGGGGCGCGGGCGGGCGGACAGTGGCATCGTCACGGTGAGCGGTGGCGCGGAAGCTGTCGGTGGTCTTTGGCCGAGGGTCGGTGGAGGCCGGTAGCGGCCGGTACAGGGAGGCAGTGATGGGTGTGTCAGCCGGGCCGATCCGTGTGGTGGTCGCCAAGCCGGGGCTCGACGGGCACGACCGCGGGGCCAAGGTGATCGCACGGGCGCTGCGGGACGCCGGTATGGAGGTCATCTACACCGGGCTGCACCAGACGCCCGAGCAGATCGTGGACACGGCGATCCAGGAGGACGCGGACGCGATCGGCATGTCGATCCTGTCGGGCGCCCACAACACCCTGTTCGCCCGCGTCCTGGAGCTGCTCAAGGAACGCGACGCCGAGGACATCAAGGTCTTCGGCGGCGGCATCATCCCCGAGGCCGACATCGCTCCCCTCAAGGACCAGGGCGTAGCGGAAATCTTCACCCCCGGAGCCACAACGGCATCGATCGTGACGTGGGTCGAGTCGAACGTCCGGCATTGACGACGGCACAGAAGGACGGGAAGAAATCGCCCCTGACCGGCCTGTCCGGCGGTGCCCAATTCGGGTCGGGCCAGCCCCAGGAGCCCACTGGGCCCACCCTCTTTCCCGCCGCAGCGACGTTCGGCCCCCGGCGGGCGACCGGCGGTGCCGGTCCTGCCGAGGGAGGCTCACGGGCCCACAGGGCCTACCTTCCTTCCCGCCGCGGCGGTGCTCGGCCCCGGCCGGGGTGTCCGGCGGTGTCCATCGGGGCAGGGCCGGTGCAAGGACCCGCAGGCCTCATCATCTTCTTTCCCGCCGCAGCGCGCCGCTCGGCCCCCGCCGGGCTGTCCGGAGGTGCCGATCCTGGCGAGGGAGCTCACGGGCCCGCAGGGCCCACCCTCTTTCTCGCCCCCCTACGGGGCGGTCAGTTCACGGGTCATCGTGGCTCGTAGCCTCAGCGTGGTGAGGAGGCGCTGGAACGCCTCCGCCCAGTACCCCCCGGCACCCGGCGCCGCATCCTCCGGCTCCTCGGGCGTCCCGGTCAGCGACTCCAACCGGTCGGCTTCCGCAGGATCAAGGCAGCGCTCCGCCAGGCCCATCACCCCGCTGAAGCTCCAGGGGTAACTGCCCGCGTCCCGCGCGATGTTCAGCGCGTCTACCACCGCACCGCCGAGTGTCCCCGTCCAGGGCACCGCACAGCCGCCGAGCAACTGGAACGCCTCCGACAGGCCGTGCGCCGCTATGAACCCCGCGACCCACGCCGCCCGTTCGTCCCCGGGCAGCGCCGCGAGCAGCTTCGCCCGCTCCGCCAGCGACACCGCGCCCGGCCCCCCGGCCCCGGGCGCGGCGGGCGCCCCGAGCAGCGCCCGCGACCACGCCACGTCCCGCTGCCGGACCGCCGCCCGGCACCACGCCGCGTGCACCTCGCCCTGCCAGCCGTCCGTGACGGGCAGCGCGATCATCTCCTCCGGTGTCCGCCCCCCGAACCGCTCCGACCACCGCCCAAGTGGCGCCGCCTCCACCAACTGTCCCAACCACCACGACCGTTCACCCCGCCCCGCCGGCGGCTTCGGCACCACCCCGTCCCGCTCCATCGCCGCATCGCACTCGTGCGGCGCCTCCACCACGATCGTCGGCACCCCCCGCGTACGGTCCGGCGCCACACACGTCGCCGCCCGCTCCGCCATCCGCCCGGCCAGCGCCGAACCGGGCAGCGCCGACAGCAACTCCGCCGCCGTCGCCCGTACATTCCGACTGCGGTCCGCCAGCGCCCGCTCCAGGAACGGCTCGTCCTGCGCGCCCAGGCCCGTACGCAGCGAGTCCAGGAACATCAGCCGGTCCTCGGCCCGCTCCGTCGGCCAGGTCGAGCCCAGCAGGTCCCGCGCGGCATCCGCGTCCCGCGCCCGGACCGCCCCGAGCAACGCGATCCGCTCCGCGAACAGCCCCTCCTGCCACAGCCGTTCGACCTCGGCGGTCTCCTCCGGCGCGGGCAGCGCCGTCCCGCCGCCGGGCGTCGCCCGCAGCGCGAACCGCCAGTCCGGATTCAGCCGCGCCAGCCACAGCGCGCGCGGACCCGCGAACGCCAGCACCTGCGGACGCAGATCCGTACGTCCCCGCGCCGCGTCGAGCAGTGCGGGCAGCAGCTCCGGCGGGGCCGCGTACCCGAGGGAGTTGGCCGTGGTCAGCCACTGCGGCAGCAACTCCGTCAGATCGGGTGCCGTCCCGCGTCTGCCGCCGCTGCCCGTGCCGTGCCGGTCGGCGAGCAGCAGGGAGAGGCGCCGCCCGGCGGCCGGCGGCAGCGCGGGCCGCCGGTCCGGCGCGGCCCGCTCCAGGGGTGGCGCGGCCGGGGCGGGCCGCAGCCCGGCCCTCCGTCGTACGGTCTGGACGGCCGCCGCGTCGAGCAGCGCCGCCGGCGCGCTCCGCCCCTCGACGGCCACGGCGGGCCGCCGCCGCTCGGTCCCGAGCAACGCCGCCGTCACCAGCTCGTCCCACGAGGCGTCCGCCAGCTCCCCGACCACGCCCACCGTCGTCGTCGGCGCGCCCGCCGTCCCGGACTCCGTCCCCGTACCCGTCTCCGTCGACCCCGTCATACCGCCTCCACCCGTCGCGTACCCCGTGGTCCCGGCCGTGTCAGGCCCCAGCCGGTGTCCTCGTCGCCCGTGGTGCCGCCGTTGTCGCCTGTCCCGGTCCTTCGTGTCCGTCGCATCGTCCACCGCCGTTCGTCCGCGTTCCCCGAAGTGGTCGTTCCTGTCGTGCGCGTCGTGCGCGTCGTACTGGTCGTACTCGCCGTGTCCCCCGAACTCGCCGTACTCGTATGTCTGTTGCCGCGCGTCGTCATGTCCGTCAGTCAAGGGCGCCGGTCCCGGGACCGGCCATCGCCAGGGCGCGCATCGGCATACGCGACACGCGCACCACCCGCCCCACTGTCCCCGCGGTCCCGTTAGGTCAGCGTTACCGCCTCCGCCGACTCCTCGTCCGCCCACGCCGTGAGCGGTCTGAACCCCCGGTGGCCGCACTCCCCGAACACCGTCACCGGGGCGCCGCCCGACAGCGCCACGAGGCGCCACAGGCCCGGCGAGACCAGCGCCGACGGAGCGAGCGGCAGCGCCGTCGAGCCGTCCGCCTCGGCGAGCTGCCAGGTGTCCTCCACCGGGGTCGGCACGACCCGGGCCAGCGTCACCGGCCAGGTGTCCAGCCACGGGTCGTCCCGCAGCGCTTCCCCGTACCGCGCCGCCGCCCCCTCCGTACTCGTCCCGGGCGGGCGCGCCGCCGACGGCTCCGGCGCCGCGAACTGCTCCCGCAGATCGGCCCGCAGCTGCCCGGTGCCGGGGTACGCGGCCAGCTCGGCGTCCAGCGCGACCCCCACCGGCAGCGCCAGCGCGGGCGCCCGGCCCGCCGCACCGAACGACAGCAGCAGCGCCGTCCGACCCGACTCCACTCCGTACAGCCATATACGACGGGTCGTCAGATGGCCGTCCGCCGTGTCGTACTGGGCGAGAACCAGCCAACGGTCCCGCAGTGGAGGTCCGTCGGCCGAGGCGGGCAGGCCGATCCGGGAGCGGACCGCCGCCGCCAGGCCGCCCGGCAGCGCGTCCCGCCGCAACCAGCCCTCGTCGAGGAGGTGGAGCAGCGCGCACTCCTCAAGCAGCCGCATCGGCCAGCCGGGCCCCGACCCCGGTATCGCCCCCAACTCCCGTACCCGCGCGGCCAGTCCGGGCGCCTGGGCGTCCACCATGCGGGCCGCCGTCTCCTCCCACAGCCCGTACCCCGCCCGCTCCGCCGTGGCCAGGCCGCCCCGCAGCAGGTCCGTGAGCCGCTGCTCCAGCTCCGTCGCCCCCGCGGTGACCCGCTCGGCCCGCTTCTCGGCCCGGCGCCGCGCCGCCTCCGGATCGGCGCCCGCCGCAGGTGCCGCGGCCGGAGTCTTCTTCTCCTCGCTCCGCTTCCTGCGCCCCGTCACCCACTCGTCGGCCCAGTCCGGAGCCGGCCCTTCCGGCACCGCGCCGTCCCCGCCCGCCCAGAGCAGCAGCAGCCCGAGCGCGTGTTTGCACGGGAACTTCCGGCTGGGACAACTGCACTTGTACGCCGGGCCCGTGACATCCGCGATGTCCACCACCGTCTGATACGGCCTGCTTCCGCTTCCCTTGCACAGGCCCCACACCGCCCCCTCTCCCGAACAGCCCGCGTCCGACCACGGCCCGGCACCGCCGAGCCTGCTTCCCGCCTTGCGTGACGAGGGGTCAGGAGCCAGTGCCAGCACCTGATCCGCCGTCCAGCGCACCCCCTGCTGAGTCATGTTCCGAAGGTAGATCCCCCCACTGACAATCGGCCCCGGCGCCGACGTCTTCGCAGGTCAGGCCGGATTGTCAGTGGCGTGGTGCACGGTGGACACCAGATCAGAACCGGCTCAGCTGGAGGGGGAAGCCTCATGTCCGTGTCCATCGATCCGACGTCCGTCGACCCGGCGTCCATCGACCCGACGCCCGCCGCCACGACGTCCGTCGACCCGGCGTCCGTCGCACCGACCACGAGCCCTGTACAGGAAGCGGCAGCGGAGGCGGAGGCGCTGAGGCCGCACGCCGAGGACGCGTTCGCCGGTGAACTCGCCGCGCTGGCTGCCCAGGACGACCGCCCGAGGCCGGCCCGCTGGCGCCTCTCACCCTGGGCGGTGGCCACCTATCTCCTGGGCGGCACCCTGCCGGACGGCACGGTGATCTCCCCGAAGTACGTGGGTCCGCGCCGCATCGTCGAGGTCGCCGTCACCACCCTCGCGACCGACCGGGCGCTGCTGCTGCTCGGCGTGCCCGGCACCGCGAAGACCTGGGTGTCCGAACATCTCGCGGCGGCGGTCAGCGGCGACTCGACGCTGCTCGTGCAGGGCACGGCGGGCACCTCGGAGGAGGCCATACGGTACGGCTGGAACTACGCGGAGCTGCTGGCGAACGGCCCGAGCCGGGCCGCCCTGGTGCCGAGCCCCGTCATGCGGGCGATGGCCGAGGGGATGACGGCCCGCGTCGAGGAGCTGACCCGTATCCCGGCGGACGTACAGGACAGCCTGATCACGATCCTGTCCGAGAAGATCCTGCCCATCCCGGAGTTGGGCGCGGAGACCCAGGCCGTCCGCGGATTCAACCTGATCGCCACGGCCAACGACCGGGACCGGGGGGTGAACGACCTGTCGAGCGCCCTGCGCCGCCGCTTCAACACGGTGGTGCTGCCACTCCCCGAGAGCGCGGACGCCGAGGTGGAGATCGTGTCCCGCCGCGTCGACCAGATCGGCCGCTCCCTGGACCTGCCGTCCGCGCCCGAGGGCATCGAGGAGATCCGCCGCGTCGTCACGGTCTTCCGGGAGCTGCGCGACGGCGTCACGACCGACGGCCGGACGAAGGTCAAGTCCCCGAGCGGCACCCTGTCCACGGCCGAGGCGATCTCGGTCGTCACCAGCGGCCTGGCGCTGTCGGCGCACTTCGGCGACGGCGTGCTGCGGCCCGCCGATGTCGCCGCCGGCATCCTCGGCGCGGTCGTCCGGGACCCGGCGGCCGACCGGGTCGTCTGGCAGGAGTATCTGGAGGCCGTCGTCCGTGAGCGCGACGGCTGGAAGGACTTCTACCGCGCGTGCCGGGAGGTGAGCGCGTGACATCACAGGACACTGCGCGCCGGGGGCCGCTGCTGCTCGGCGTCCGGCACCACGGTCCCGGCTCGGCGCGGGCGGTGGCCGCCGCGCTGGACGCCGCCGCGCCCCGCGTGGTCCTGATCGAGGGCCCGCCGGAGGCGGACGCACTGATCCCGTTGGCCGCCGATCCCGAGCTGCGGCCTCCCGTCGCACTGCTCGCCCATGTCGTGGACGAGCCGGGCCGGTCCGCGTTCTGGCCGTTCGCCGCGTTCTCGCCGGAGTGGGTGGCGATCCGGTGGGCGCTGCGGCAGGGCGTACCGGCGCGGTTCATCGACATCCCGGCGGCGCACACCCTGGCCTGGCAGCGCGAAGCCGCCCTCCCTGATGCCGAGTCGGAGGGTTCCGAGGGTGAGGAGCCCGACCAGGAGGCGTCGCTGAGGCTGCGGATCGACCCGCTGGCCGTCCTGGCGGAGACCGCCGGGTACGACGATCCGGAGCGCTGGTGGGAGGACGTGATCGAGCACCGGGCCACGGCGGGCGACGTGTTCGCGCCGTTCGACGCGCTGGGCGAGGCGATGGAGGCGCTCCGCGAGACGTACGGCGACGGGGGACACGACCGCGATCTCGTACGCGAGGCGCACATGCGGCTCCAACTGCGCGCCGCGCAAAAGGAGTTCGGGGACGACGTCGCCGTGGTCTGCGGTGCCTGGCACGTGCCCGCGCTGCGCCGCAGGACCACCGTGACCGCCGACCGGGCCCTCCTCAAGGGCCTGCCCAAGGCCAAGGCCGAGATGACCTGGGTGCCGTGGACCCACCGCCGCCTGTCCCGCGCGAGTGGGTACGGCGCGGGCATCGAGTCCCCGGGGTGGTACGGGCATCTGTTCCACGCCATGGACCGCCCCGTGGAGCGGTGGATGACGAAGGTCGCCGGGCTCTTCCGCGAGGAGGACCGGATCGTGTCGTCGGCGCATGTCATCGAGGCGGTCCGGCTCGCCGGTTCGCTGGCCGCGATGCGCGGGCGCCCGCTGCCCGGCCTCACCGAGACGACCGATGCCGTACGGGCGGTGATGTGCGACGGATCGGACGTACCGCTCGCACTCGTACGGGACCGGCTGGTCGTCGGTGACGTACTCGGGGAAGTCCCGGAGTCGGCGCCCGCGGTGCCCTTGCAGCGGGATCTGACGCGGCTTCAGCGGACGCTGCGGTTCAAGCCGGAGGCCCTGGAGCGGGAGGTAGAGCTGGATCTGCGCAAGGACACGGATGCCGCGCGCGGCAGGCTGCTGCACCGGCTGCGGCTGCTCGGTGTCGACTGGGGCGAGCCGGCCCGCTCGGCCCGGGGGAGTACGGGTACGTTCCGCGAGACCTGGCGGATGCGGTGGGAGCCGGAGCTGTCCGTGCGGGTCGCCGAGGCCGGGGTGTGGGGCACCACGGTGCTGTCGGCGGCGACCGCGAAGGCCGAGGCGGACGCGGTCGGGGCGCGGGCGCTCGCCGAGGTGACGGGGCTCGCCGAGCGGTGCCTTCTCGCCGAACTCCCGGACGCCCTCCCGGTGGTGATGCGGATCCTCGCGGACCGCGCGGCCCTGGACACCGACGTCGGCCACCTCGCGCAGGCGCTCCCGGCCCTGGTCCGCTCGCTGCGGTACGGGGATGTGCGGGGTACGGACACGCGGGCGCTGACCGGGGTCGCGGCGGGCCTCGCGGAGCGCGTCTTCGTGGGGTTGCCGCCCGCGTGCGCACAGCTCGACGCGGACGCGGCGGCGGAGCTGCGGGGCCATGTCGACGCGGTGCACGGCGCGGTGGGCCTGCTCGCCGAGTCGCTGGCGGCGCGGGAGGAGGGTACGGGGTCGGGATCGGGGGTCGATGCGGGGATACGGGGCCGCTGGCACCGGGTGCTGCGGGTGCTGGCCGCGCGGGACACCGTGCCCGGGGTGATCCAGGGGCGGAGCGCGCGACTGCTCCTCGACGACGGCGAGTTGAGCGAGGAGGAGGCGGCGCGGCTCATGGGGCTCGCGCTGTCGCCCGGGACGCCACCGGCCGAAGCGGCGGCGTGGATCGAGGGGTTCGTGGGCGGCGGATCGGGCGGCGGGATGCTCTTGGTGCACGACGAGCGGCTGCTCGCGCTGGTAGACGGCTGGCTCAGCGCGGTCCCGGCGGACGCCTTCACGGATGTACTGCCGCTGCTGCGGCGCACCTTCTCGGCGTACGAGACGGGCGTACGCCGCACTCTGGGCGAGCTGATCAGCCGGGGCCCGGCCGCGACCGCCGCCCGCGCGACGCCGACCGGTTCCACCGCGCCGCCCGGTTTCGCCCCGCACCTGGACGTGCCGAGGGCGGACGCCGTGCTGCCGGTACTGGTGGCGCTGCTGGGTCTGGAGGAGGGATCGCATGAGTACGCGTGACGGTGTGGACGAGCAGGCGGCGGACGAGCGGGTCCGGAGGTGGCGGCTGGTCCTCGGCGGTGGCGAGGCGGACGGCACGGGGTACGGGCTCCAGGGGCAGGACGGCGCCATGGACGGGGCGCTGAGCGCGCTGTACGGGAAGGGCGACCGGGGCGGGCGGGGCCGCGACCGGTCGGCGGGGCTCGGCGCTTCGGCGCCGTCGGTGGCCCGCTGGCTCGGTGACATCCGTACGTACTTCCCGTCCTCCGTGGTGCAGATCATGCAGCGGGACGCGATCGACCGGCTCGGGCTGTCCGCGCTGCTCCTGGAGCCGGAGATGCTGGAGGCCGTCGAGGCGGACGTACACCTGGTCGGCACCCTTCTCTCGCTCAACAAGGCGATGCCGGAGACCACCAAGGAGACCGCGCGGGCCGTCGTCCGCAAGGTGGTCGACGACCTGGAGAAGCGGCTCGCGACCCGGACCCGCGCCACGCTGACCGGCGCCCTGGACCGCAGCGCCCGGATCAGCCGGCCGCGCCACCGCGACATCGACTGGAACCGCACCATCGCGGCCAACCTGAAGAACTACATCGCCGAGCACCGCACGGTCGTCCCCGAGCGGCTGATCGGGTACGGCCGGGCGTCCCAGTCGGTGAAGAAGGACGTGATCCTCTGCATCGACCAGTCGGGTTCGATGGCGGCGTCGGTCGTGTACGCGTCGGTGTTCGGGGCGGTCCTGGCGTCGATGCGGTCGATCGCGACCCGGCTCGTCGTGTTCGACACGGCCGTGGTCGACCTGACCGACCAGCTGGACGACCCGGTCGACGTCCTCTTCGGCACCCAGCTCGGCGGCGGCACGGACATCAACCGCGCCCTCGCGTACTGCCAGTCCCAGATCACCCGCCCCGCGGACACGGTCGTCGTGCTGATCTCGGACCTGTACGAAGGGGGGATACGGGACGAGATGCTGAAGCGGGTGGCGGCGATGAAGGCGTCCGGGGTGCAGTTCGTCGCCCTGCTCGCCCTCTCGGACGAGGGCGCCCCGGCCTACGACCGCGAGCACGCGGCATCCCTGGCGGCCCTAGACGCCCCGGCCTTCGCCTGCACCCCGGACCTGTTCCCGGAGGTGATGGCAGCAGCAATAGAACGCCGCCCGCTCCCGATACCGGACCCCCAGCACTGAGAACAGCTCCGCCAGGGCTCGTCCGGGGGCGCCCGGTGCGCTGGTCCGGTCCCCGGCCAGGGGTGGTTGCCCGATCCGCCCGTCAGACCCCTCTGTCAGGCCCCGGTCAAGCCTCCGGTCAGCCCCCGGCAGGGGTTTGTGACTGTTATCACCGCTCTCGGGTCACCCGCGATTTAGGGTCGTCGGTCCGGCGGCGATAACCTGCGAGGCGGACATGCCGCGTGCCCGGTGACCGTGTACGCCTCCCTTGTGACAGCGGAGTCACGTTGCCGATCGCGGCACGCCCACGCAGACAACGAACCGCGAGATCACGATAGGGACGGACGCGCGTGGACCTGTTCGAGTACCAGGCGAGGGACCTCTTCGCCAAGCACGGTGTACCGGTGCTGGCCGGTGAAGTCATCGACACGCCTGAGGCGGCGCGCGAGGCCACCGAGCGACTGGGCGGCAAGTCGGTCGTCAAGGCGCAGGTGAAGGTCGGCGGCCGGGGCAAGGCGGGCGGCGTCAAGCTGGCCGCCACCCCGGACGAGGCCGTCGCCCGCGCGACCGACATCCTCGGGATGGACATCAAGGGCCACACGGTCCACAAGGTGATGATCGCCGAGACCGCCCCCGAGATCGCCGAGGAGTACTACGTCTCGTACCTCCTCGACCGGACCAACCGGACCTTCCTGGCCATGGCGTCCGTGCAGGGCGGCATGGACATCGAGGAGGTCGCGGAGAACACCCCCGAGGCCCTCGCGAAGGTCCCGGTCGACGCCAACCAGGGCGTCGACATCGAGAAGGCCCGCGCGATCGTCGCCCAGGCGAAGTTCCCGGCCGAGGTCGCCGAGCAGGTGGCCGAGATCCTCGTGACCCTGTGGGCCACCTTTATCGCCGAGGACGCCCTGCTCATCGAGGTGAACCCGCTGGCCAAGGTCGCCGACGGCCGGGTCATCGCCCTCGACGGCAAGGTCTCCCTCGACGAGAACGCCGACTTCCGCCAGCCGGAGCACGCGGCGCTGGAGGACAAGGCCGCGGCCGACCCGCTGGAGGCGGCGGCCAAGGCGAAGAACCTCAACTACGTGAAGCTCGACGGCGAGGTCGGCATCATCGGCAACGGCGCCGGGCTCGTCATGAGCACCCTGGACGTCGTCGCGTACGCCGGTGAGGGCCACGGCGGGGTCAAGCCCGCCAACTTCCTCGACATCGGCGGCGGCGCGTCGGCGCAGGTCATGGCCAACGGCCTGGAGATCATCCTCGGCGACCCGGACGTCAAGTCCGTGTTCGTCAACGTCTTCGGTGGCATCACCGCCTGTGACGAGGTCGCCAACGGCATCGTCCAGGCCCTCCAGCTGCTCCAGGACAAGGGCGAGGCGGTCACCAAGCCGCTCGTCGTGCGTCTCGACGGCAACAACGCGGAGCTGGGTCGCAAGATCCTTTCCGACGCCAACCACCCGCTCGTGCAGCGCGTGGACACCATGGACGGCGCGGCCGACAAGGCCGCCGAGCTGGCCGCGGCCAAGTAAAGGACGAGGGACTCCACAGCCATGGCTATCTTCCTCACCAAGGACAGCAAGGTCATCGTCCAGGGCATGACCGGTGCCACGGGCATGAAGCACACCAAGCTCATGCTCGGTGACGGCACCAACATCGTCGGCGGCGTGAACCCCCGCAAGGCGGGCACGACCGTCGACTTCGACGGCACCGAGGTACCCGTCTTCGGGACGGTCGCCGAGGCGATCGAGAAGACCGGCGCCAATGTGTCCGTCCTCTTCGTGCCGCCGGCCTTCGCCAAGTCCGCCGTCGTCGAGGCGATCGACGCCGAGATCCCCCTCGCCGTCGTCATCACCGAGGGCATCGCCGTCCACGACTCCGCCGCCTTCTGGGCGTACGCGAAGTCGAAGGGCAACAAGACCCGCATCATCGGCCCCAACTGCCCCGGCCTCATCACGCCGGGCCAGTCCAACGCCGGCATCATCCCGGGCGACATCACGAAGCCGGGCCGTATCGGCCTGGTCTCGAAGTCCGGCACGCTGACGTACCAGATGATGTACGAGCTGCGGGACATCGGCTTCTCGTCGGCCGTCGGCATCGGTGGCGACCCGGTCATCGGGACGACGCACATCGACGCGCTCGCCGCGTTCCAGGACGACCCCGACACCGACCTGATCGTGATGATCGGTGAGATCGGCGGCGACGCCGAGGAGCGGGCCGCCGACTTCATCAAGGCCAACGTCACCAAGCCGGTCGTCGGCTATGTGGCGGGCTTCACCGCGCCCGAGGGCAAGACCATGGGCCACGCCGGTGCCATCGTGTCGGGCTCGTCCGGTACGGCGCAGGCGAAGAAGGAGGCCCTGGAGGCCGCCGGTGTGAAGGTCGGCAAGACGCCGACCGAGACCGCGCAGCTCGCCCGGGAACTCCTCAAGTAGCACGCGAGGCGACACGTAGTACACAAGGCGGTGCCGGTGGGCCCGTACCCCGAGGGGTGCGGGCCCACCGGCGTTCCCGGCCGCACATCACCGCGTACGGATCACCGGTTACGGATCACCGCGGCTCGGGGCGAATCCGCTCCGGGCCCCTTCCCTCGCTGGTCATCAGCTTGCCGCGGAGCGTTTTGGCCTGGGCGGACAGCGGCCCGGGACCCATCCGCGGCGGCACCCCGCGCACCGTCTCGCCGGGGGCCTGCGGCGGGTCGTAGTGGTCGGGCGCGGACCGCAGGGTCAGGGCCGTCGCGCCCAGGATCAGCACTGTGAACGCGATGGCGGACCGCGTCCAGAACTTCGTACGCCGCTCGCAGCCGCTGCGGACCAGCGCCACCTGCGGCGCCTGAAGCTTCTCGCCGCGCGCGAGCTGTTCGAGTCCGCGGTGCAGCGCGGCCGGATCGGCGAGCGAGGGCAGCCGTCCGGAGACCGCCTCGCGGGCGTGCAGCAGCCGGTTCGCCGCCGCCGGAGTGCTGGCCTCCGTCTCGGCGGCGGTCTCCGGCAGGCCGAGCCCGACACCGTCGTAGAGCAGCAGCGTGCGGCGGTACGCGGGCGGCAGGCTGAGCAGCGCGTCGAGCAGGGCGCGGTCCCCGGGCAGCGCGGGCGGTGCCTCCTTCTGGCGGAAACCCGGGCGGAAGCGGTGCCAGGGCGACATCGCGTACTCGTACGCCGCCGCCCGTACCCACCCGGCCGGATCCCGGTCCACCGCGACCTCGGGCCACCGCTGCCAGGCCATGTGGAACGCCCGCTCCACGGCCTCCTGCGCCAGCGTCCGCCGCCCGGTCAGCAGATACGTCTGCCGTACGAGGGCGGGCGCCGTGAACGCGTACAGCGCGTCGAACGCCTGGTCGGGCGTCAACCCTTCGGGGGAGGGAAGGGCGGTGAGCGGGGCGTCGTCGGGGAGGTCTTCCCCCTGCTCGTCGTCCCCGTGCTCGCCGTCTTCAGGTGCGGCGGCCGAGGTGTCCGCCTCGACCTCCGCCGTTACGGGGGCGGCGCCCGCGCCGACCAGGGCGCCGACGCGTTCCCGCTCCGGCACCGGATCGGTCACCGACGCGGTCGCGGACGCGGACGCGGACACGGGTTCGGGGGCGGGTGCGGGCGTCGCCGTGGTGTCGGGCCCGGCGCTCGTCAGCAGCCGCGCGTACACCTCGCGCTCGCGTCCGCGCGGGTCGGTGCGCCCCGTCTCCCAGGAGCGCACCGTCTCCCGGCTGACGCCCACCTGCGCCGCGACCTGAGCCTGGCTCAGCGACTGCGCCTCGCGGAGTCTGCGGCGCTCCTTGGGGGAGGGCAGCGGAGTGGGATCGGACCGGTTCATGTCAGGGCGCCCCGCCAAGCAGAAAAGTACATAAACGTATCTTGAGCGACACTTCCGGCAATCTCCTGTTACGCGGAGAAAGCGCGTGTCGTTGGGAGCATGGCCGGGTGACCCAGATGACCCAGCGCAGCCCTTCGTCGCCACCGCTTCCGACCCGGGTACGGGACCGTTCCCCGGGGCTCGCCGCCTGTCTCCTGGGCGGTGTCGTGGCCGCCGGGCTCGGGCTCGGTTCGTTCGCCGTCCTGGTGATGGTGCTGTGGATCAGCTCGCCGTACCCGGACAGCGGTCCCGGTGGGGCGCTGCATGTGGCGGCGGCCCTGTGGCTGCTCGCGCACGGCGTGGACCTCGTCCGTACGGACACGCTCTCGGGGGTTCCGGCGCCGCTCGGCGTCACCCCGCTGATGCTGCTGCTGGTGCCGGCGTGGCTGGTGCACCGCGCGGCCCGGGACGCGGCGGACCCTGACCCCGACTCCGAATCCGACCCCGATTCCCGCTCCGGCTCCGGTGAGGGGGGCGTCACCGCGGGCAAGGGTGAGGTGGCTCCGCCTGGGCTGCCCCCGGTGGCCCCGGTGGCCCCGGTGTCCCCCGTGCCGCCGTGGACCGCGTGGTGGGGAGTCGTCGCCGGGTATCTGCTGGTCGGCGGGGCCGCCGCGCTCTACGCCACCGGCGGAGTCCTGCGGCCCTCCTGGTGGAGCGTCCTCGTCCAGTTGCCGTTGCTCGCCGCGGTCGGCGCGGCCTCCGGGGTGTGGGCGGCGCACGGCCGGTCCCGGGTGCCGCTGCCGCCGAGGGCACGGAAGTGGGTCGGCGCGCTGCCCGAACCGGTGGGCCGGATCGCGGGCGAGGGGCCGGCGTCGGCGGCGGCGCGCCGCTGGGCGTCGGCCGCGGTGCGCGCCGCGAGCGCCGGGGTGCTCACCCTGGTCGGTGGCGGGGCGCTGCTGGTCGCGGTGTCCCTGGTGGTGCACGGCGACGGGACACGGGAGGGGTTCCTCGCGCTCACCGAGGGGTGGTCGGGACGGTTCGCGGTGCTGCTGCTCGCGCTCGCGATGGTGCCCAACGCGGCTGTCTGGGGCGCCTCTTACGCGCTCGGGCCGGGGTTTCTGCTCGGTACGGGACATGTCGTGGGGCCGCTCGGGGCGGCGTCCGGGCCTGTGCTGCCGTCGTTTCCGCTGCTGGCCGCGGTGCCGGACGCGGGGGTGGGATCGCCTTGGAACTGGGCCGTGTTGGGGCTGCCGGTCGTCGCCGGGGTGATCGTCGCGTGGTTCGTGGTGGAGGCGGCGGCGCCGGCGTACGGGGAGCGGGAGGACGCGTGGGGGCTGCGTCGGACCGTGGGGTGTGTGGTGGGGGCGGCGGTTCTGTGCGGGGTGGGGGTCGGGGTGTTGGGGGCCGGGGCCGGGGGTGCGCTCGGGGTGGACGCGTTGGCTCGGTTCGGGCCGGTGTGGTGGGCGGTGGGTGGGGTGGCCGTCGGGTGGGTTTCGGTGGTCGGGGTACCTGTTGCACTGGTCGTGCGGGCTTGGCGACTTCGTGGTTCCGACGAGTCTGACGATGCCGAGTTCGCGCCGTTCGACTTGTTGCTGAACCCAGTTGGGGCGACCTCGGACGACAAGTAACCGTCGACTCGGGTTGTGCCCACCCGTTCCGCCGTGCGGAACGCCTGCCCACAACGGGACCGGGACCGGGGGTGGGACCGGGGGTGGGGGCGGGGGCGCCGTGCGGGACGCCTGCCCACAACGGGACCGGGGTGCGGGTGGGGTTGGCTGCGCCGTTACTCCTTCACGCCCAGCAACGGTCGGAGTTCCTTCGGGAGCAAGTCGTTGCAGGCCTGCTTCGACGTCGTCGTCAGCGAGTCGCTGACGCACGTGTAGTAGTCCCGGTAGACCAGTTGGGCCGTGAAGGTCGCGGCGACCATCGCCAGGGCGAGGGAGCCGGTGACCAGGCCGCCGATCGCGGCGGTGGTCTGCGGGCGCGCGCCGGACGGCGGCTGCTGTCGCTCGGCGGGGGTGTCCGGATCCGGCGTACGCGGCTTGGCGCGCAGCGCGCTCGTGCCCCAGTACACCGCGAGGGCGCCGAGGAGCAGCGACACGTACGGCCAGGTGAAGAGGACGAAGAAGAAGGCCCACATGCCCGAGAGGAGGGCATAGCGGGCGCGGCGCTGGGCCGGGTCCGTCGGGTCCCAGCGCATGCCGGGCCGCGGGCCCTCCGGGCCGCCGGGGCCCTGCTGGCCGGGGCGCTCGCCGAAGCCGCCGGGGGAGCGGCCCGGCTGCCGGTCGCTCCACTGACCGCCCCAGGGGGACGGCGCGCGCTTCTTGTCCTTGTCGTCGCCCTCGTCGCCGGAGGGGTCGCCGCCGCTGTCCTCCGGGCGGTGCCGGGGCTGCCACGGCTGGTCGGGGGCGCCCTCCGGCGGCGGTGCGAAGGGGTTGTCCGAGCGGTCCTGGTCCTCGCGGGGCGGCGTCGGGCGGCGGTCCCGGAGGAGCTGGGGAGACCGCGGGTGGAGCGGGAGGAGTCGGAGGCTCAGGTCCGGCATCAGGAGTGCGTCTTCCCCTTGGTGGATGTGGCGTGGGCGGATGTGGCGTACAGCGGCGGTGGATCCGTTCGTCCCCAGGTCAACGTGGAATGTCCCGGTGGGGTTCCTGCGGACGGATCCTCCGTTCCGGTGAGGGGATCCTCCCCTGACGCTACCTTCCGGCCACGCCCCCGTCCCACGGGGTCCGTTCCCCGTGCCGGTATCGTTGCTGACGGTCGGCCGCTTCGTAGAGTTCCCCGTATCCAGGGACCCGAAGCCTTCGTATGAACGTACAGGCGAACGCAACGGGCGCGGCGGCCGTGCAGGAACGCAAGAACGCTCCCGTGAGAAAGGGCCTTCCCCGTGGCCGCGAAGCGCCTCGTCGTGCTGGTCTCCGGATCAGGTACGAATCTTCAGGCTCTGCTCGACGCCGTCGCGGCGTCCGGCGCCGAGGCGTACGGGGCCGAGATCGTCGCCGTCGGCGCCGACCGCTCCGGGATCGCCGGTCTGGAACGGGCCGAGCGCGCGGGCCTGCCGACCTTCGTGTGCCGGGTGAAGGACCACCCCACGCGCGAGGCGTGGGACCGGGCGCTGGCCGACGCGACCGCCGCGTACGAGCCGGACCTCGTCGTCTCGGCCGGGTTCATGAAGATCGTGGGGAAGGAATTCCTCGCCCGGTTCGGGGGGCGGTTCATCAATACGCACCCCGCGCTGCTGCCGAGTTTCCCCGGGGCCCACGGTGTGCGGGACGCGCTCGCGTACGGCGCCAAGGTCACCGGGTGCACCGTCCACTTCGTCGACGACGGCGTCGACACCGGCCCGATCATCGCCCAGGGCGTGGTCGAGGTCAGGGACGAGGACTACGCGGATGAGGGTGCCGCTCTGCACGAGCGCATCAAGGAAGTCGAGCGAACGCTGCTCGTCTATGTCGTGGGGCGTCTGGCCCGCGACGGCTTCTCGATCGAGGGACGAAAGGTAGTTATCCCGTGACCGCCGTGACCGCCGAAGGCACGAACGACCGTGCGCAGTTGCCCATCCGCCGGGCACTCGTCAGCGTCTACGACAAGACCGGTCTGGAAGATCTCGCGCGCGGGCTGCACGAGGCGGGCGTCGAGCTGGTGTCGACCGGTTCCACCGCCGCGAAGATCGCCGCGACCGGGGTGCCGGTCACCAAGGTCGAGGACGTCACCGGCTTCCCCGAGTGCCTGGACGGCCGGGTCAAGACGCTGCACCCGCGCGTGCACGCCGGGATCCTCGCCGACCTGCGCCTCGACAGCCACCGCGCACAGCTCGCCGAGCTGGGCGTCGAGCCGTTCCAACTGGTGATCGTCAACCTGTACCCGTTCAAGGAGACCGTCGCCTCGGGCGCGAGCCCCGACGAGTGCGTCGAGCAGATCGACATCGGCGGCCCCTCCATGGTCCGCGCCGCCGCCAAGAACCACCCGTCCGTGGCGGTCGTCACCAGCCCCGACCGGTACGCGGACGTGCTCGCCGCCGTCGCCTCCGGCGGCTTCGACCTCACCACCCGCAAGCGGCTCGCCGCCGAGGCGTTCCAGCACACCGCCGCGTACGACATCGCCGTCGCCTCCTGGTTCTCCGGCCTGTACGCGCCCGTCGACGCGTCGCCGTTCCCCGACTTCATCGGCTCCACCTTCGAGCGCCGCAACACGCTGCGGTACGGCGAGAACCCGCACCAGGGCGCCGCGCTGTACGTCGACGGCAGCGGGGGACTCGCCGACGCCGAGCAACTGCACGGCAAGGAGATGTCGTACAACAACTACACGGACACCGACGCCGCGCGCCGGGCCGCGTACGACCACGACGAGCCCTGTGTCGCGATCATCAAGCACGCCAACCCGTGCGGGATCGCGATCGGCGCGAACGTCGCCGAGGCGCACCGCAAGGCGCACGCCTGTGACCCGCTGTCCGCGTTCGGCGGGGTCATCGCCGTCAACCGGCCGGTGACGGAGGAGATGGCGAAGCAGGTCGCCGAGGTCTTCACCGAGGTCATCGTCGCGCCCGAGTACGAGGACGGCGCGCTGGACGTCCTCACGCGGAAGAAGAACATCCGCGTGCTGCGCGCGCACCGCGCCCCGGCCGGGGACGTCGAGGTCAAGCAGATCGACGGCGGCCGGCTGCTCCAGGTCACCGACCGGCTCCAGGCCGACGGCGACAACCCGGCGTCCTGGACGCTGGCCACCGGCGACGCGCTGTCGGCGGGCGAGCTGGCGGAGCTGGCGTTCGCGTGGCGCGCGTGCCGGGCCGTGAAGTCGAACGCGATCCTGCTCGCCAAGGAGGGCGCGTCGGTCGGCGTCGGCATGGGTCAGGTCAACCGCGTGGACTCGGCGAAGCTCGCCGTCGAGCGGGCGGGCGCGGAGCGGGCGCACGGCGCGTTCGCCGCGTCGGACGCGTTCTTCCCGTTCCCGGACGGCCTGGAGATCTTGACCGCCGCGGGCGTCAAGGCCGTGGTCCAGCCCGGCGGTTCGGTCCGCGACGAACTCGTGATCGAGGCGGCGAAGAAGGCGGGCGTCACGATGTACTTCACGGGGACGCGGCACTTCTTCCACTGATTCCCTTGACTCCCTTGAGCACGACGACGGGCCGCACACCTTCAGTGGTGTGCGGCCCGTCGCCCTGGTGAGGGCCTTGCTCACTGCGAGCGGACGACCACCGACGAGCAGACCTTGTCCGCGAACGTCTGCTTCTTGGCGTCCCACAGCGGCCACAGCCAGCCCAGGTAGCAGGCGATGCTGTCGAGGAAGTGGGCGATACGGCGGACGAACGCCATGCCGATGCCGAGCGGCTGGCCGTCGGACTCGCGGAGCAGGCGGATGTTCAGCGCCTTCTTGCCGACCGTCTGACCGGTCTTGCCCTCCTGTATGAGCTGCCAGATCGCGATGGCGAGCAGCGCGACGAAGCCGATCAGGGAGAGGAACGTGTTGTTGCGGCCGATGATGACGAGCAGGTACGGGACCGCGAAGATCAGACCGTCCACGAGCGTCGCGGCGAACCGCAGACCCCAGTGCGCGTAGGGCGGCTCGCCCCCGTAGCCGTAGCCGGGCTGCCCGGCCTGCTGCGGGTACGCACCGTACGGCTGGCCCGGCTGCTGGCCCTGCTGCGGATAGCCGTAACCCTGCTGCGGCGGGACACCCTGCGGGGCCTGCTGCGGGTAGCCGTAGCCCTGCTGGGGCGGCTGCGGCGGCTGGCCGTAGCCCGGCTGCTGCTGGCCGTAGCCGGGCTGCTGGCCGGGCTGTCCGGGCTGCTGGCCGGGCTGTCCGGGCTGCTGGCCGCCCGGGGGGTTGCCGTAGGGGTTGTTGGGGTCGCCGAAGCTCATGGCGGGTTTCCTCCGTTGACATTGCGGGGACGTCGCGGTCGCGCGGAGGCATTGGATTGTTTTGAGCGGTTCTGCCCCCCCAACACTGCCCGCGTACTGCGCCCATCATCGTTCTAAAGCATGGGCGTATTTGTCCAGCCGCAAAGACGGGCGTTGTGCAAGTGCAACCTGTGTGATCACGCCAACCATCCCGGATTGGAACCGCGCACCGGCCATCCGGGAAGATGGGGGCATGACCGCCCAGATTCTCGATGGCAAGGCCACCGCAGCAGCGATCAAGTCCGAACTGGCCGCCCGCGTGGCAGCCCTCAAGGAGAAGGGGGTGACCCCGGGGCTCGGCACGGTCCTCGTCGGCGACGACCCGGGCAGCCAGAAGTACGTCGCGGGCAAGCACCGCGACTGTGCCCAGGTGGGCATCGCCTCGATCCAGCGCGAACTGCCCGCGACGGCGACGCAGGAGGAGATCGAGGCGGTCGTACGCGAACTGAACGCCGACCCTGCCTGCACCGGTTACATCGTGCAACTCCCGCTCCCCAAGGGCATCGACGAGAACCGTGTCCTGGAGCTGATGGACCCGGCGAAGGACGCCGACGGACTCCACCCGACCAACCTGGGCCGTCTCGTCCTGAACGAGCCGGGACCCCTGCCCTGCACCCCGTACGGCATCATCCGGCTGCTGCGGCAGCACGGCGTGGAGATCAATGGCGCCGAGGTCGTCGTCGTCGGCCGTGGCGTCACCATCGGCCGCCCGATGCCGCTGCTCCTGACCCGCCGCTCCGAGAACGCGACCGTGACGCAGTGCCACACCGGTACGCGGGATCTGTCCGCGCATCTGCGGCGCGCGGACATCATCGTCGCGGCGGCGGGCGTCCCGCACCTGGTCAAGCCCGAGGACGTGAAGCAGGGCGCCGCCGTGCTCGACGTGGGCGTGTCCCGCGACGAGAAGGGGAAGATCGTCGGCGATGTCCACCCCGGAGTCGCCGAGATCGCCGCCTGGCTCTCGCCGAACCCGGGCGGCGTCGGCCCGATGACCCGCGCCCAGCTCCTCGCCAATGTCGTCGACGCGGCGGAACGGGACGCGCGTGATGGCGGCTGAGGCGGCGGTTCCGGGGGGCGCGGCGACCGCCGAAGGGGTCGCGGTGCGGTCCGGGAAGCGGAAGGGCCGGCGTTTCCCGTCGATCACGCGGGACACCGCCCGGCCCGAGGGCGGCGGACGCGCGGCACCCGGCGACGCCCCCGCGCCCGCCCGCCAGTGGCCGATGCTCGCTGTCCTGTCGACCACCGGGCTCGGCCTGCTGCTGACCGCGTTCGACGTCTTCCGGATCGGCATCATGCTGATCGGGGTCGCGCTGATCATGGCCGGGGTGATGCGGTGGGCGCTGCCGTCCGTCGGCATGCTCGCGGTGCGCTCCCGCTTCACGGACATGGTCACGTACGGGATTCTCGGCATCGCCATCGTGCTGCTCGCGCTGATGGCCCAGCCGGAACCCTGGCTGGTGATCCCGTTCCTGGACGACACCCTGCACTTCACGATCAAGTAGCCGGCCGCACGGCCCGGTTGCCGCGCGCGCACGACGGGCCCGCACTCCCCGGAGGAGTGCGGGCCCGCCGTCATGCCGTCTGCCGGACCCTTGAGCAGCGCCCGCCCGTGAAATGAACGTGAGGTTCCGTATCGCCGGGGCCCGGGGCGGTGGGAGACTGGGGCGCGCGGAGGGCGGTTCCAGGCGTGCGACGGGGCGCGTGGTTGGGCCGGGTGCGTCCGTGCGCCCCTTGGCGGGGAACTGACATCCTGGCCGGGGGCATCCCCATGGGTAGCGAGGTCGAGGGCTGCCGACGTGGGCTGCGCACGGGTGCGGGGAACAGGCACATTCGGGGGGATTGGGGAATAGGGGGGCACATGCCTCGTTGGAAGGCGTTGCCGGACGAGCTGGATCCGGAGATCAAGGAGTTCTGCGAAGCGCTGCGCAGGCTTGTCGATCGCGGTGGGCTCAGCATCGCGGCGGTGGCGGACCGCACCGGCTACAGCAAGACGTCGTGGGAGCGGTATCTGAACGGCCGGCTGCTCGCGCCCAAGGGCGCGATCGTGGCGCTGGCCGAGGTGACCGGTACCAATCCGCTGCATCTCACCACCATGTGGGAGCTGGCGGAGCGGTCGTGGAGCCGTTCCGAGATGCGGCACGACATGACGATGGAGGCCATCCGGATCTCACAGGCGCGGGCGGCGCTCGGGGAGTCGGGGGCGGGGGCGGCCGGTGGGGGTGCCCGTGCGGGTTCCGGTGCGGGCACGGGGTTCGGTACAGGGGCGGCTGCTCCGCAGGCACATCGGGGTCCGGGCGGCGATCCGCGGTCCGGAGGCGGTCCGGGTGAGGGCGTCACCTTCCAGAGCGTGCGGTACGGGGGCGGTCCCGGAGCCCCGTACGGCAACGGCTCCGTCGCCCCGCCGCGCCCGCCGGGACCCGCGGGACCCCAGGACGCGCGCCCCGGCACCGGCCCTTCGCCGGACCGGCAGCGCCAAAAGCGCCGTATCACCATGTTCCTGGCCGGTGCGGTCGGCGCCGCCGCCGTCATCGGCGCGGCCGTGTTCCTCACCGGTGGCGGCGAGGACGACAAGGCGGGCGCCGACCCCACGCCGTCCCCGACCCCGAAGCCCAGTAAGACGGCGCTGCCCGCCGGGGTCGAGTGCAGTGGCAAGGACTGCACCGGGCAGGACCCCGAAAGCATGGGCTGCGGCGGCGAGTTCGCGCAGACGGCCGGCAGCGTCCGGGTCGGTACCAGCCTGGTGGAGGTCCGCTACAGCAAGACGTGCGGCGCCGCGTGGGCGCGGATCACCCAGGCGGCGGCCGGCGACGCGATACGCATCACGGCGCCCGGCGGCGCCGCGCAGAGCAGCGCCGTGGGCGCCGCACCGGACACGGACGCCTACACGCCGATGGTGGCGGTGAAGACGGCGGCCGACGCGCAGGCGTGCGCCACGCTCCAGTCGGCGGAGGAGGGCTGCACGGAGTAGGGGGAGTGGGCGGTACGGATTCCGGCGGGCGGGCGGTACGGGTTCCCCCTGAGCGGGGCGGTACGGGTTCCCCCCGAGCGGCCGGTACGGATTTCTTCCGGTGGGGGTGGCATGCCCGGCGGGGTTCGGGGCACACGACCGTTACCCCCCACGGGAGTGGTCACCACCCCCACAGGCGGCCGTCCGGCATCTCCTCTCCCGGCCGGACGGCCGCCACCCGCGGAGGGTGACCCGAACGGATCGGTGGTTGTGGGGTGACCCACACGGATCCCCGCAGGGGTCCGCACGTCCGCCGGGGCGGGGCGCGATAGCCTGACCGACGGATCTCTCTTGATGCCAAGAGATCGATCGTCGAACCCGCTGTCCTACGGAGAACGCCATGACCCGCACTCCCGTGAACGTCACCGTCACCGGCGCGGCCGGCCAGATCGGTTACGCACTGCTCTTCCGCATCGCCTCCGGCCAGTTGCTCGGCGCGGACGTGCCGGTCAAGCTGCGCCTCCTGGAGATCACTCCGGCGCTCAAGGCCGCCGCGGGCACGGCGATGGAACTGGACGACTCCGCCTTCCCGCTGCTCCAGGGCATCGACATCACCGACGACCCGAACGTCGCGTTCGACGGTGCGAACGTCGCCCTCCTCGTCGGCGCCCGCCCCCGTACCAAGGGCATGGAGCGCGGTGACCTCCTGGAGGCCAACGGCGGCATCTTCAAGCCCCAGGGCAAGGCCATCAACGACCACGCGGCGGACGACATCAAGGTCCTCGTCGTCGGCAACCCGGCCAACACGAACGCGCTCATCGCGCAGGCCGCGGCGCCCGACGTACCGGCGGAGCGGTTCACGGCCATGACCCGCCTCGACCACAACCGGGCGCTGACGCAGCTCGCGAAGAAGACCGGCGTGCCGGTCTCCGAGATCAAGCGCCTGACGATCTGGGGCAACCACTCGGCGACCCAGTACCCCGACATCTTCCACGCGACCGTCGCCGGCAAGAACGCCGCCGAGGTCGTGAGCGACGAGAAGTGGCTGGCCGACGAGTTCATCCCGACCGTCGCCAAGCGCGGCGCCGCGATCATCGAGGCCCGGGGCGCGTCCTCGGCGGCCTCGGCGGCGAACGCGGCCATCGACCACGTCCACACCTGGGTCAACGGCACGGCCGACGGCGACTGGACGTCGATGGGTATCCCGTCGGACGGTTCGTACGGCGTGCCCGAGGGTCTGATCTCGTCCTTCCCGGTGACCACGGCGAACGGCACGTACTCGATCGTCCAGGGTCTGGACGTCAACGAGTTCTCGCGCGCGCGGATCGACGCGTCGGTGAAGGAACTGTCCGAGGAGCGCGAAGCGGTGCAGGGCCTGGGTCTGATCTGACCCGCTCACCTTTTTCCGTCATCGCCCCCGACCGGACCGCCGGCCGGGGGCGGTGTCATGCCGGGACGGCCGGCGGCCGGGTGGCGGAGTACGCGGAGTACGTGGAGTGGACGCATCGTCAAAGGACTGTGCACGCATTGCCAAAGACAGGTGCCGGGGTGGCAGGGGAGAGTGGTGGTGCCGGAGTGGCAGGAACATGCCTGGGTCCCGCCGTCCTCGGGGGGGTGGCGGGACCCGGTGTGATCCGGCGGGATCACGTGTGACGTTACCGGGTGCGCCTGTTGGACCGGCCTCCGGTATTCGCTCCACCGTGGCCGTTTCCGTGACCGTTTCCGTGGCCGCGGTGTTGGTTGGTGCCGTTGTCATTGCGGCGGTTGTCATTGCCGCGGTTGGCGGCGCCGGCGTTGCGGTTGGCGCCCTGTATCCACTGCTGAAACCCCTGTGGGTCATTGGAGTTCAGGTACGCCAGAGTGTATGCCACATCCACATTGTTCATCTGGGCCATGCCTATGGCGTCCTGGTTCCGGGAATCCATGGCAGTGCGCACTTGGTTGTGGAAGTCGGTCCCGTAGCTTATCCACTGCTCAGTAGCTGCGTCATGTGCCGCCGATGCGGCTGCGTATTCCTGATACCCGGGCACCGATTCCGGGTCGTCGGACTGTGACCTCCGGGACTCCTCGAAATATACGGCTCGGGCGTCCCTGAGCTGGACCCCGGTCTCTATGAAGTATTGCGCCGTGGACACCGCGTTCTGTAGCGATGCCTGCATTTGTTCTTCCATGGGGTTGTTGGAGAAGTACTGCCTCCAGCCGTCCTGTTCGTTCTGCCTGAAAAGCTGGTGGAGGTTGTTCAGGCCCGCTTGCTGTGCCGGGGTGTGATGGTCCTGCGCCCCGAGTGCGCTGGCGTCGCTCACATAGCTGATTTCGCTGGAAGCGCTGGAAGCCGGCTCTCCTTTTGTTGACACAGGTCTGTGAGGGACAACGTCCCGCCGGGGCGACCGGTTCAACTGGATTCACGGACGCGGGAATGGGAGTGAGTTACATGTCCACTTCAAATTGGCGCGGGGTGGCCGCCTATTGCGGTTTCGACGGGGAGCGCGAAGCCCCTATGAGCCAGGCCGTCACCCCGAACAGCGCCCCGCAGGCCGCCAGTGCGTACGGCAGGCCCGCCGCGCCCGCCACTCCCGCGAGCGCGGCCCCGCACAGGATCTCGCCCGCGTACTCGGCCTGCGCGAGGAAGGAGTGGACGGTCGCCCTGACATCGCCCGTCGTCCGCTGGTTGACCCAGATCATGCCGATCGTCCGCGTCAGCGGAAGCGCCGTGCCCGCGATCAGGAGGACCGCCGCCGCCGCGGTCACCCCGTCGGGCGCCACCGCCAGGACCACGAGCCCGAAAGCCCCCGCCGCGCACGCCCACACGTACCCCCGCCGGGCCGCCCCGGGCTCGTGCACCCGCGCCTCCACCACCCGCAGCGCCCCGGCCCCCACCACCAGGGTGACGACGCCCAGCGCCGTGAACCAGATCAGCGGTTCCGACGGGAACCCCGCCGCGAACAGCCGCTGCGGATAGAGGCGGGCGAAGGCGTCGGCCGCGCCGTTCACCAGGAAGGTCGCCGCGAACACCACCAGGATCGCCCGGCTGCCCCGCACGAGCGCCGATCCCCGCCGCACGATCGTCCAGGACGCCGACAGACGGCCGCCGCTGCGGGTCGGTGTGAAGCGCTTCTCGTGGAAGCGGTACGCCACGTACAGCCCGAGCAGCAGCATCGCCGTGCCCGCCGCCACCATGGCCGTACGCCGGTCCGTCACCGTCGCCAGAACGCCGATGACCGTCATTCCCGCCGCCGAGCCGGTGAGTTGGGCGCGGCCCGCCCTCACCAGGACGCCCGGCGTCCGCTCCGGATCGGCCAACTCGTCCGTCACCCATGCCACGTCGGACCCGCTGGCGAACGTCCAGGACAGGCCCCACAGCATCTGTGTCGCCGCCACCGCCCAGAAGTCGGTCACCAGAGCGGTGCCCACCATCGCGGTGCCCATCAGGACATGGGAGACCACGAGGGACCACTTCCGGCTGATCGTGTCCGCGACGACGCCGGCCGGCACTTCGCACAGCAGCCCCGTGACGGCCTGGAGCGCCCCGACCCACACCAGTTGCGCGGCGCTGAGCCGGGCGTCGACCACCAGATACACACTGGCGACCAGCCACCACCCGTTGTGCAACACGGCCCGCGACCAGGTCCACCGCACGAAGACGGCGACGATGTCCGGACCACCGCTCAGCAGATCCCGTCCGCCCTCACGATTCACCGCGAGATCATCACCTGCAACGCGTCCCCACCTCAACGCATTTACGCGGCGCCCGGCGAGCGACGGGGGAGGGAGAAGCGCGGCGGCCCGCGCCGTGGAGCCTCCCCGTGCACCCCGCACAACCTCTCATCGAGCGTCATGCGACGCAGTGGGGGGAACCATGACATTGCGGCGCGTCCGGGTGGCGCCCCGGAGACTGAAGTACTGGCCACCCGACACCACGCATCCGGAACGGTCGAACGTGACGCAGGAAGCGGAGGCTCAGCTCAGATGACGCAGACCCACACACCTTGGGGCACAGGTCGGATGGAGCCCTACGCGGCCACTGCCACCGTCCCGCAGGTCACCCCTGTGATCGACCCCGAGACTCAGATCGCTGTGATCCTGGACGAGCACGGGCGCAGGGTCGATTTGGGCGGCCACGGCACCAGCACCAGCGGGGTCACGCCGACGGCGACCAATCCGGGCGACGGCTCCGGGCCGGGTGGAGCGACCGACGCCGACAGTACCGAGTCCTATGACCAGGACGAGTCCGGTGACGAGTGCTGACTGATGGGTGGCCGAGGCCGTTCGGTGCTGGTGTTGACCAACAGCTATGACGTGACCTCGGACGTGGTGCTGCGGATACTCGCCGAGAGGTGCGTTCCCGTGGTCCGTCTCGACCCCGGCGCCGACCCGCACTCGGGTGCCTCGCTGTCCGCGATGTACGGCACCGGCGGACAGCGAGGCACCCTGACTACCCCGAGCCGGGCACTCGATCTGATGCGGGTGCGGTCGGTCTGGGTCCGCAGACCCTCGCCCTACGCAGGTCCTCCCGGGCTGGCAGGGCAGGACCGCAGATTCGCCGCAGAGCAGTCGTTCTGGGGCACAGGAGGCATCCTCGCGTCCCTCCCGGGAGCGCACTACGTCAACCATCCATGGAACAACCGCGCGGCGGAGCACAAGCCCGCTCAGCTCGCGACCGCGGGACGGAGCGGGTTCCAGGTGCCTGCCACATTGATCACGAGTGACGAGCGCGAGGCCCGGGATTTCGTGGCGCGTGAGCCTGGTGGAGTGGTCTACAAGCCCATCTGGAACACGCCCTACCGTGTGGACGGCCGACCGCACAGCGTGTGGGTGCGCGAGGTACGCGCGCAGGAGATCACGGGCGCCGTGGCCGTGTGCCCGCACATGTTCCAAGCCAAGGTGGACAAGGCGTTCGACGTGCGGGTGACAGCCGTCGGCGACCGCCTGTTCGGGGCCCGGATCGACAGCCCCGATCTCGACTGGCGCCGTCGGCAGGACCTCATGCGGTGCACACCGATCGCTGTCCCCGAGACGGTCGCGCTCTCCGTAGCCGCCTATCGCGCCGGCTTCCGGCTGGAGTACGGCGCGTTCGACTTCGCCGTGACGACCGACGGTGTCTGGTATTTCCTGGAGTGCAACCCCAGCGGGCAGTGGGCATGGCAGCCGGACGGGATCGCTGACGCCATTGCCCAGGCCCCCGCCGACCGGTTGGAGAAAGGGTCTGACGCGTGAGCGCATCTGCTTCGCTGCGTGCCGTTCTGGTGGATGCGCTTGCCGGGGAGGGTGTCCTTGCCGACCCCGCCTGGCGGCGCGCTGTCGAGGCGGTGCCTCGGGAACTGTTCGCCGGGGCCTACTTCGACCCGGTCCCGGGCAGTGTTCCGACCCGGTACCGGGCCGTGCGGCAGGGGGACGACGGATGGCTTTCCGGTGTCTACGCCGATCAGACGCTCATCACCCAGCTCGACGGCCGCACTCGGCCCGGTGATGTCGCGAGCGGCACCGTGACCGGCTCGCCGACCTCCTCGTCCACCCTGCCGTCCCTCGTGCTCCGCATGTGGCAGCAGCTTGAAGTCGAGCCAGGGCACAAGGTGTTGGAGATCGGGACCGGGACCGGATACTCGGCCGCTCTGGGCTCGCAGCGGCTCGGAGACGGCCACCTCAGCAGCGTCGAGTACGACCCCGTGGTCGGGGAGGCGGCGGCCTCGGCGCTCACAGCCGCCGGGTACCATCCCCGGCTCATCATCGGTGACGGTCTTCGCGGAGATCCGGAGGGCGGCGCACCGTACGACCGGCTCATCGCCACCTGTTCCGTCCGATATCTTCCGCTGCCCTGGCTGTATCAGGTGCGGCCGGGCGGGAAGATTCTCGTCACCCTCTCCGGGTGGAGCTACGCGTCCGGCCTCGCGCTGCTCACCGTCGAGCGGCCCGGCGTTGCCGGCGGGCGGTTTCTACCTGGTTTCACCAGCTTCATGCCGGCCCGGCCCCATGACCGTCCGCCTCGGC
Source organism: Streptomyces sp. NPDC091292 (assembly GCF_044757265.1). Taxonomy (NCBI): domain Bacteria; kingdom Bacillati; phylum Actinomycetota; class Actinomycetes; order Kitasatosporales; family Streptomycetaceae; genus Streptomyces; species Streptomyces sp. NPDC091292. The sequence goes on from NZ_JBIVUQ010000023.1 coordinate 107,659, forward strand.
CCGCACTGGCCCTTCTGCCCGGCGAGGAGCGCCCCAGCCTGATCGACCCCGCCATCATCGCTACCTGGACGGGGAGTTGGGTCGCCCAACTCGCGGCGCCCTCCGCCGAGCGTCTCGGCGATGGCGCCGAACAGATCCTTTGGGACGTGTCCACCGGTTCGCAGGCGCGGACCTCACCCGGGCCCGATGGCGGTTGGACCGTCGTACAGCGTGGGCCCGTGCGGCTGTGGGATCGGGTTGAGCACGCCGTTCTCGTGTGGCAGAGCGCCGGTGCGCCTCATCAGGACGGCTTCGGTATCACTGTCTCGGCCGCCGGTCAGCGCGTATGGATCGGCACCGAGGACGGTCCCGGCTGGGATCTGCCGATCTGAGGTCCAGGTCCGTCCGCCGCGGAGTCAGGGTTTCGTCCGCCGGAAGGGCCCAGCCGCCCAGGCGTTCGGGGCTCCCCGAAGTAGCACCTGCTCGCTACCCAACAGGGCGGCGGGGGCGGGGGCTTTCTGCATCTGCCGACGGGACATGAGAGTCCCGTCCGGTCGGTCCAGACGGGGCTCTCCGGCAGGTGAACCTCAGCTCACATCTGTGTTGCGCGCGAGCGTCACCAGTCCGGCGAACGCATGGGCGGAGACCATCAGAACGGAACCGTCCGTGCACTTACTGTCCCGGACCGGGACGATGCCGGTAGCTGACGCGCGCTCGGGCGCCCACTCGACGCATTCACCGCCGTTCGGGGCGCTGTAGCTGGACTTCACCCAATCCATGTCGCGAAGGGCGGGAAGGCTGGTCATTGCGAGTATTCCTCCAAAATCTTGCGAATACGGATCAGGGATTCGCTGTGGCCAAGAGCTTCTGCTCGCAAGCGATCGTAGGTTTCAACCGCCGACGCAGTGACTGAGGGTGCCTCCTGTGGACGCCCCCCTTGCGGACCATCCGCATGAAGCACCGTAGGCGCACCACCGAGAGCCAGCAACGTAAATGGGGCGTCGGCAGCAGGCACGACGCCGAAGGGCAGGAGTTGAACGCTCACATTCGGCCGCTCGGCATCCTGCAGAAGGCGCTGAATCTGCCGCGCCATGAGCCCGGGTCCGCCGACCACGACCCGTAGGCAGGCTTCATGAAGGACGACCCACAGCACAGGTGGCGGCGGATCCACCCGATCAAGGATGTCGCGTCGCGCTCCTCGCTCGGACACCTTGGCCTCAATCTCAGACGCCGAGAAACGGGCCGCTCCCATCTGGTAGAGCGCGCGTGCATACTCCGGCGTCTGAAGCATCCCCATCACGTAGAGCGTCGAGTAGTTGAGAATCCTCGTCGCTTTGCGCTCACGCTGAAGGTAGGGCATGAACCACGACGGGTGATCGCCTTCAACGGCCGCTTGACGCTGCCGCGCCATCATCGTGCCGGTCCCAAAAGCCCGGTCGCATCCTTCCGCGAACTTGGCGCTCGGAACCACCTTCGCGTTCTCCACCTTGGACACGTAGGCACCTGAGTAGCCCGTCGCCTTGCCCAGCCCCCGAACACCTATCTTGCGCGCCACGCGCATCTCCCGTACGTCAACACCAAAGGTTTCAACGGGATTCAACGCGACTCCGGAGACTTCAGCCTCCATCGATTTGACCTCCTGGTCTCGTTCTGGAGCTGAACCGAACGACGATTCGAACCGTTAACTCTCATCGCTCAACAGTCATCACCGCAACGGTAGTTGTGCTCATCTGGTCTCGCACCGAAACCCCCAGGCGAGCGAGCGAGTGAGGCAGCCGAATGACCAACAGCGCACAGCCTGACGACGCGGAGCGCCGCGCCCTACCCCAGGGTGGAGCGGGTCCCCCTCGCTCGTTCCTGCACGAGGCTCGCCGACTGCCCCGCTCGAATGGGGGCGACATGAGCAGCGAACTCTCCGTGGGTGCCATCGCCTACGACGCCCGCGCCAAGCGCGTTGGGGTGGTCATGGATGACTACGGCACCCACTACGTGCTCCGTCCGCCCCGGGGCGGCATCGAGTGGGACGCGTCGCGTGCGGATGTGCGGCCGGCCACGGCGGCGGACCGACTCCGGCCCGCTCTCACCGAAGTGAACGAGCGCAGCAGCGGGGGCTCTCCATGGGGATGACTCGGTCGTTCCGTCACCTCTTATGGACGCTGATGTATGTGGAGTTCGAGGGCGTCCGCGCATCTATCGCGTGCGTATCCGGTTCTCCGCCTTGTGGGGCGGAACCGCCCGATGCCGCCAAAGGGCTCACCCCGGTCGGAGTTGAGGAGTGGGCCGAATTCCACTTCCGCCGCACCGGTCACCGCCGCTACGAACGGACCGTCCGCGACACCGTCCAGTGGGACCCGCCCGCAGATGTGGACCCGCGCACCATCGAGCGGGTGACCACATGACCGAAGGACCAGCCATGCGTCAATGCGAAGCCACGGCCGAAGTGCCGCGCGCCGCCCTCCTCTATGCCATCTTCGCCGGACAAGGGCGGATCTATGGCGACGATCTGAGCTACACGCCCCGGTGGGCTCGCTGCGAATTGGGGCTCTGGCACGAGGGTGAGCACGCCGACCACGTGTGGGACTGGCCCGACGGCATGGCCCCACCGCTCTGGGCCCGCTGGCACACCGGCGAAACCTTGCGGTTCGAGTGCCTGCCCTGGTGCGAGACGCAGGGCGGCAAGGACGGCGACGCCTGCACGCTGTACCGGGACCACGCCCGCGAGCACGCGTGGAACGTGCACGACCCCGAAACCGAATCACTCCGCCGCCGGGTCCTCGCGGAAGGCGCACAACTGATCCGGCGAATCCGCAGGAAGCGCCGCTGAGCGCTCCGCTGGAACTCCGGTGCACTACCTACCTGCGGGTCCGTTGTGGCTGGTCGCGCAGTTCCCCGCGCCCCTTCAGGGCGTTGCCGAACTGCAGCGGACTTCACCGGACCCGCTTTGCCGCCCCTTCCGGGACAAGGCGAATCTGAACTTTGGCGCTTTCGACCATAACCACAAGCATCTGGCCACTTCCCAAAGTTGGGTCCCCCGCGCGTGGGCCGAAGTTTTCGGCCGGTGGTCAACACATATGGATGTGTACGGAGGATGGGCCCGGGTGGGATGTGGCGATCTGAAGCGGTTTCCTGCCGGTGTTCGCAGTTTCGGTACAGGGTCCGATGGGCTGTGGTGACTCCGCTCACGTTCCCGGTCGGGGCTTGCATGCTTTTTGTTTCTCAGGGCAGGTGCTCACCCCCGTCGGGTGGGATGCGGCGGTCGCGCTACGGAACGGAAGGCATACACGACGTGTCGGTACAGCACAGTATTCACGTGGGCGGGGAGTGGCGGCATGCTCTTTCGGGCGCCACGCGCGACATCATCGACCCCTCGGATGCCAAGCCGTTCGCACAGGTCGCCGAGGGCGGTGCCGAGGATGTCGATGAGGCCGTTGCTGCGGCGCGCGCGGCGTTCGAGGACGGGCCCTGGCGCCGTACGTCCGTCGCCGAACGGGCCGCCCTGTTGCGGCGTACGGCCGATCTGCTCGTATGCGACCGGGAATCCCTCGGGCTGCTTGAAAGCCGCGACGCGGGCAAGACCGTCGAGGAGGGGCGCGTCGACGTCGACTGTGTCGCCGACGCGTTCCGCTACTTCGCCGATCTTGTCCGGGGGGAAGCGGCGGGACGGGTTGTCGATGCCGGGTCCGACACCGTCCACAGCGTCGTCGTGTACGAGCCCGTCGGGGTCTGTTCCCTCATTACGCCCTGGAACTATCCGCTGTTGCAGGCCAGTTGGAAGATCGCGCCCGCGCTCGCCGCCGGGAACACCTTTGTGATCAAGCCGAGTGAGATCACCCCGCTCACCACGGTCGCGCTGATCCGGCTGCTCGGTGAGGCCGGGTTGCCGGCCGGGGTCGCCAATGTCGTCACGGGGCCGGGCGAGACGGTCGGTGCGCGGCTCGCCGAGCATCCCGACGTGGACCTCGTGTCGTTCACCGGCGGGCTGGTCAGCGGTACGAAGGTCGCTCGGGCCGCCGCCGCGGGCGTGAAGAAGGTCGCCCTGGAGTTGGGCGGCAAGAATCCGAATGTTGTCTTCGCCGATGCCTGTGCTACGAGTGAGGGTTTCGACACCGCCGTTGATCAGGCGTTGAACGCCGCCTTCATCCACAGCGGGCAGGTCTGTTCCGCCGGGTCGCGGCTCATCATCGAGGAGTCCGTACGGGAACGGTTCGTCGCCGAACTCGCCCGGCGGGCCGGAAAGATCCGGCTCGGGCGCGGTACCGAGAGCGGCGTCGAATGCGGGCCCCTCGTATCTGAGCAGCAGCGGGCACGGACCGAGGAGTACGTCGCTTCCGCGATCGGCGAGGGTGCCGTGGTGCGCTGCGGGGGTAAGCGGCCGGAGCCTTCCGATGTGCGGCCCGCCACCGGGTACTTCTACGAGCCGACCGTTCTTGATCAGTGTCATCGCGGAATGCGGGTGGTGAGGGAGGAGGTCTTCGGGCCTGTTCTCACCGTGGAGACCTTTCTTACCGAGGAGGAAGCCGTCGCCCTCGGAAACGACACCGAATATGGGCTTGCGGGAGCTGTGTGGACCAGTGATTCCGGGCGGGCGCGGCGCGTCGCCGGGCGACTTCGCCACGGGACCGTCTGGATCAACGATTTCCATCCCTACCTTCCCCAGGCCGAGTGGGGTGGGTTCGGGAAAAGCGGGGTCGGGCGGGAACTGGGGCCTTCCGGCTTGGCGGAGTACCGGGAGCCGAAGCATGTGTACGAGAACCTTTCCGCCGCACCGGTTCGGTGGTTCCGGGGGTAGGTACACGGCACTTGGGCGCACCCGGCACTTTTCCCACCGGTGATTCCCACCCACCCACCCAAACACACAAAAGACAACGGCAACCAACCCCGCCCCGCCGTAAATCCAGGAGCCCCCCATGCCCCACCCCACATACGACTACGTAGTCATCGGCGGCGGCACCGCCGGTTCCGTCATCACCTCCCGCCTCACCGAAACCCCCGACACCACCGTCGCCCTCATAGAAGCCGGCCCCACCGACATCGACCGCGAAGACGTCCTCACCCTCCGCCGCTGGATGACCCTCCTCGGCGGCGACCTGGACTACGACTACCCCACCACCGAACAACCTCGCGGCAATTCCCACATCCGCCACAGCAGGGCCCGCGTCCTCGGCGGCTGCTCCTCGCACAACACCCTCATCGCCTTCAAACCGCTGCCGTCCGACTGGGACGAATGGGAGGCGGCCGGTGCGCGCGGCTGGGGCGCGGTGCCGATGGAGGCGTACTTCGCCCGGCTGCTCAACCACATCGTGCCGGTGGACGAAAAGGACCGGAACGCCATCGCCCGGGACTTCGTGGACGCCGCCCAGGCCGCCACCGGAGTACCCCGGGTGGAGGGGTTCAACAAGAAACCCTTCTCCGAAGGCGTCGGCTTCTTCGACCTCGCCTATCACCCCGAGAACAACAAACGCTCCAGCGCCTCCGTCGCGTATCTCCACCCCTTCCTCGACCGCCCCAATCTGCACCTGATGTTGGAGACCTGGGCGTACAGACTGGAGATTGAGGGCACCCGCGCCACGGGAGTGCGGGTGCGGACCAAGGACGGCGATGACATTCTCGTACAGGCCCGCAAGGAGGTGATCCTCTGCGCCGGCGCCGTCGACTCACCCCGCCTGCTCCTCCACTCCGGCATCGGCCCCCGCCACGACCTCGACCACCTAGGCATTCCCGTCGTACACGACCTGCCGGGTGTCGGTGAGAATCTGCTCGATCACCCCGAGTCGGTCATCGTCTGGGAGACCGAAGGGCCCATTCCCGAGAATTCCGCGATGGACAGCGACGCGGGACTTTTCGTCCGCCGTGATCCCGAACACGCCGGGCCCGATCTGATGTTCCACTTCTATCAGATACCGTTCACCGACAATCCGGAGCGCATCGGCTACGAACGCCCCCCGCACGGCGTATCGATGACCCCCAATATCCCCAAGCCCCGTTCCCGTGGGCGGCTCTACCTCACCAGCGCCGATCCCGCCGAGAAACCGGCCCTCGACTTCCGTTACTTCACGGACGAGGACGACTACGACGGGCGCACCCTGGTCGACGGCATCCGGATCGCCCGGCGTATCGCCCAGACGGAACCGCTCGCCGGGTGGCTCAAGCGGGAGGTGTGTCCCGGACCCGAGATCACCGGGGACGAGGAGTTGAGCGCCTACGCCCGCCAAGTCGCGCACACCGTCTACCATCCGGCCGGAACCTGCCGTATGGGTGACAGGAACGACGAACTCGCCGTCGTGGACCCGGAGTTGAGGATCAGGGGTCTCGACGGCATCCGGATCGCGGACGCGTCCGTGTTTCCGGCCATGCCCGCGGTGAATCCGATGATCGGGGTGTTGATGGTGGGCGAGAAATGCGCGGAAATGCTGGCAGTCGGGGGCGCGCGGTGAAGGCTGCCGGTGAGGAGGGCGGCGAGGGAGGCGGCGAGGGAGGCGCCGCCACCCCCGTATTCGCCGTCGACCGGCTCTGGAAAGTCTTCGGACCCAAGGCCGAACGGGTGCCCCACGACCCGGAGTTGGCCACTCTGGAACCCGCCGACCTGAGATCCCGTACCGGCTGCACCGCCGCCGTCCGCGACGTCTCCTTCGACGTGCGCAAGGGCGAGGTCTTCGTCGTCATGGGCCTGTCCGGGTCCGGCAAATCGACGCTCGTACGGTGTCTGACCCGCCTCGTCGAGCCGACCTCCGGCGCGATCTCCATCGACGGCGAGGACGTACTCGCCATGGACCGGACGCGGCTGCGTGCGCTGCGGCGGCACCGGGCCGCCATGGTCTTCCAGCACTTCGGGCTGCTGCCGCACCGGTCCGTCCTCGACAACATCGCGTACGGCCTGGAGATCCAGGGCGTGGGGCGCGCCGAGCGGCGGGCTCGGGCCGCCGAGGTCGTCACCAAGGTGGGCCTGGAGGGCATGGAACAGCGGCGCCCCGCACAGCTCTCCGGCGGCCAGCAGCAGCGTGTCGGACTCGGACGGGCGCTCGCCGTCGACCCCGAAGTGCTCCTGTTCGACGAGCCGTTCAGCGCGCTCGACCCGCTGATCCGCCGTGACATGCAGGAAGAGGTCGCGCGGCTGCACCGGGACGAGGGCCGCACCATGGTCTTCATCACCCACGATCTGAGTGAGGCGCTGCGCCTCGGCGACCGGATCGCGCTGATGCGGGACGGCCGGGTCGTCCAGCTCGGTACGCCCGAGGAGATCGTCGGCTCACCCGCCGACGACTACGTCCGCGACTTCGTACGGGACGTGCCGCGCCAGTCGGTTCTGACGGTCCGTACCGCGATGCGGCCGGCCGTCGGCGACGAGGCCGCGCGAGGGGCCGCCGTGGCACCCGGGGCGACGGTGGCGGAGGCGATCGAGGCGGTGTCCCGTACGGGGGCCGCCGCGCGGGTGATGGACGGGCCGAGGTGTGTGGGCGTGGTCGACCACGAGCGGCTGCTGCGGGTGGTCGCGGGGGTCGACGCGCGGGTCGCCGGGGTCGACGAGGGCGGCGGCCTGCGCCGTGAGGGCGTCTGATGGCGGTCGTCGGGGCACCCGGCACGCGGCGGCGCACGCCCCGCTTCGAAGCGGTCACCAGAAACCGGTCCCTGGGAAAGCTGCTGCTGCTCGCGATCGGCGCCGCCCTCCTCGTACCCGTCGCCCATTCCCTCTGGAACAGCGGGAGTTGGCCCGCCGTCCTCACCGTCGACCTGTCCGAGCCACTCGGCGAGGCCAGCGACTGGATCATCGACCACCGCGACAGCCACCCTCTCTTCCTCTACTTCTTCGGGCACGTGTCGCACCTCGTCACGCTCGCCGTGCGCGCCGTCTACCTCGTACTCCTCGCCGCCGGCTGGGCCGGTGTCACCGCCGCCGCCGCGCTGATCGCCTGGCGGGTCGCCGGGGTGCGGCTCGCGATCGGGACCGCGCTCGCCTTCCTCGCGTGCGGGCTGCTCGGGATGTGGGTGCCGACCATGCAGACCCTCGCGCTGATGGCGGTAGCCGTGCTGGTGTCCGTCGCCGTCGGGCTCGTCCTCGGGCTCGCGGGCGGGCTCAGTGACCGTACGTACCGTGCGCTGCGGCCCGTACTCGACACCATGCAGGTGCTGCCCGCCTTCGCGTATCTGCTGCCCGTCGTCCTCGTCTTCGGGATCGGCGTCCCGGCCGCCGTCCTCGCCACCGTCGTCTACGCGGCGCCGCCCATGGCCCGCCTCACCGCGCTCGGGCTGCGCGGCGCCGACCAGGGCGTCATGGAAGCCGTCACCTCGCTCGGCACCACCGCGCGGCAGCGCCTGCTCACCGCACGGCTGCCGCTCGCCCGGGGCGAACTCCTCCTCGGCCTCAACCAGACGATCATGATGGCTCTTTCGATGGCCGTCATCGCCTCCGTGATCGGCGCGGGCGGCCTCGGCGACCGCGTCTACCAGGCGCTCGCGTCGGTCGATGTCGGCGCCGCGCTCGCCGCCGGCATTCCCATCGTGCTGCTCGCCGTCGTACTGGACCGGACGACCGGGGCGGCGGGCGCGCGGATCGGTACGGGGGCGCCCCGGTGGGGTGCGTGGGGGGCCGCCGCCGTGGCCACCCTGGCCGTCGCGCTCGCCGCGCGGTTCGCGGACCGGCTCGAATGGCCCGCCTCCTGGGACGTGGACATCGCCGCGCCCGTCAACCGCGCCGTCGAATGGATGACCGACCACCTCTACTCCGGAGTGCCGTACGTGGGCGGTACGGCGGACTGGGCGGGACGGTTCACGACATGGGTGCTCGATCCGCTGCGGGACGGGCTGCACGCCTTGCCCTGGTGGTCCGTCCTGCTGATCGTCGCCGCGCTCGCCTGGCTGATCGGCACGTGGCGCACCGCGCTCACCGCCGTCCTCGCGATGGCCGCGATCGGGGTGCTCGGGGTGTGGAAGCCGTCCCTCGACACGTTGTCGCAGGTGCTCGCGGCGGTCGCCGTCACCCTGGTCATCGGGTTCGGGGTGGGGATCGCGGCGGCGCGGAGCGTGCGCGTGGAACGGTTGCTCCGGCCGGTACTGGACGTCTTCCAGACGATGCCGCAGTTCGTATATCTGATCCCCGTCGTCGCGCTGTTCGGCGTCGGCAGGGCGCCCGCCGTCGCGGCGGCCGTCGTGTACGCGCTGCCCGCCGTCGTCCGGATCACCACACAGGGGCTGCGGCAGGTCGATCCGGCGGCGCTGGAGTCGGCGCGGTCGCTCGGGGCAAGCACAGGGCAGCAACTCCGTCAGGTGCAGATCCCGTTGGCGCGCCCCGCCCTGCTGCTCGCCGTCAACCAGGGGGTCGTCCTCGTGCTCGCCGTCGTCATCATCGGAGGTCTGGTGGGTGGCGGCGCCCTCGGCTACGACGTCGTGTTCGGCCTCGCGCAGGGCGACTTGGCGACCGGTCTGGTGGCCGGTGCCGCGATCGTGTGCCTGGGGCTGATGCTCGACCGGGTGACACAGCCGACGGAACGCCGAGCGGGGAAGGGGGCCTGACATGCGCGTACGGGTGAGCGGTGTTGTATTGGCCGCGATGGCACTGGTGGCCGCGTCCGGATGCGGGGCCGCCGACATGACGAAGGAGGCGTCGCCGTTCGCGGGCGCCCAGGGCGCGAAGACGGTGACGCTGTCCGTGCAGTCGTGGGTGGGCGCGCAGGCGAACGTCGCCGTCACGCAGTACCTGCTCGAACACGAACTCGGCTACCGCGTCGACACCGTCCAGGTCGACGAGGTGCCAGCGTGGGACGCGCTCAGCCAGGGCCGCGTCGACGCGATCCTGGAGGACTGGGGCCACCCCGAGCAGGAACAGCGGTACGTCCAGGACAAGAAGACCATCGTCGGCGCAGGCGACCTCGGCGTCACCGGACACATCGGATGGTTCGTCCCGACGTACTTCGCCAAGGAGCACCCGGACGTCACGGACTGGAAGAACCTCAACACGTACGCGGACCGGTTCCGCACGCCGGAGAGCGGCGGCAAGGGACAACTCCTCGACGGCTCCCCGTCGTACGTCACCAACGACAAGGCGCTCGTGAAGAACCTGGACCTCGACTACCAGGTCGTGTTCTCGGGCTCGGAGGCGGCGCAGATCACGCAGATCAAACAGTTCGCGAAGGAACGGAAGCCCTTCCTCACGTACTGGTACACACCGCAGTGGCTGTTCGAGAAGGTCCCGATGACGGAGGTGAAGCTCCCGGCGTACAAGGAGGGCTGCGACGCCGACCCCGAGACGGTGGCCTGCGCGTACCCGGAGACCCCGCTGCAGAAGTACCTCAACGCCGACTTCGCCCGGTCGGGCGGCGAAGCGGCGGCCCTCCTGAAGAACTTCCACTGGACGACGCAGGACCAGAACGAGGTGTCCCTCCTGATCGCCGACCGGAAACTCAGCCCGGAGGAGGCGGCGGAGAGGTGGGTGGGCGCGCACGAGGAGAGGTGGCGGGGGTGGCTGGACGGGTAGTGGTACGGGTCACTTGTGGTCGCCGTGTCACTTGTAGTCGGGTTATTTGTGGTCGCCCGCGCGGTAGTGGCCGGGGACGTTGCGGCAGGTCACGCCGAAGCGGTTCCAGGCGTTGATGACCGTGATCGACGCGATCAGGGCCGCCAGCTCCGGCTCGTCGAAGTGCTTCGCCGCCGTGTCCCAGACCTCGTCCGGGACGAAGCCGTCGGTGAGGACCGTGACCGCCTCGGTCAGCTCGATCGCCGCCAGCTCGCGCTCGGTGTAGAAGTGGCGGGACTCCTCCCAGGCGCTGAGCTGGATGATCCGCTCGACGCTCTCACCGGCGGCGATGGCGTCCTTCGTGTGCATGTCGAGGCAGAAGGCGCAGTGGTTGAGCTGCGAGGCGCGGATCTTGACCAGTTCGAGGATCACCGGGTCGAGACCCTTCCGGGACGCGGCGTCCAGACGGACCATCGCCTTGAAGACCTCGGGGGCGTGCTGGGCCCAGGCCAGGCGGGGGGTGTGCTCGGGGGCGTACCGCGTGTCGTAGTTCGTGGTTTCCGTGTGCGTGCTTTCCGTCGTCATGCTGTCGAGCCTAGGCGCGGGGTCGCCCAGGGGTATGGTCCATTTCCATGGAGGAATCTTGGGCCACTTCTGAGGTCGCTCCCGAGGCCACTTCCGAGGCCATTTCCGGAGTGGACCTGCATCTGGAGACCCGCGGGGCCGGGGTGCGCAGAGGGCTGACGGACGCGCTGCGGGACGCCGTGCGCGGCGGGCGGCTGGCGCCCGGGACCCGGCTGCCGTCGTCCCGTACGCTCGCCGCCGACCTGGGCATCGCCCGTAACACCGTCGCCGACGCGTACGCGGATCTCGTCGCCGAGGGATGGCTCACCGCCCGGCAGGGCTCCGGCACCCGCGTCGCCGAACGCCCCATCCCGAACCCCGAGACCCCGGCCCGCCGCCGCCCCGCCGACTCCGGCCCCGCCTACGACTTCACGCCCGGCACCCCCGACCTCGCGTCGTTCCCGCGCGCCGCCTGGCTCAAGGCGGCCCGCCGCGCCCTGACCGCCGCCCCGAACGAGGCCCTCGGCTACGGCGACGCGCGCGGACGCATCGAGCTGCGGACCGCGCTCGCCGGATATCTCGCCCGCGCCCGGGGCGTACGGGCCGACCCGGACCGGATCTTCGTCTGCGCGGGCTTCCTCGAAGGGCTCGCCCTGCTCGGCAAGGTGCTGCGCCGACGCGGCGTACGGGACGTGGCCGTGGAGTCGTACGGACTCGACTTCCACTGGAATGTCCTGGGCGAGGCGGGTCTGCGTACGAGGGCGTTGCCCTTCGATCAACTCGGCACCGATACACGGGAGTTGGCGGATATGGCCCCGGGTGCGGTGCTGCTCACGCCGGCGCATCAGTTCCCGATGGGGATGCCGCTGCGGCCCGACCGGCGGGCGGCGGTGGTCGAGTGGGCGCGGCGGAGCGGCGGGCTGATCCTGGAGGACGACTACGACGGCGAATTCCGCTACGACCGCCAGTCCGTCGGGTCGCTGCAAGGTCTCGACCCGGACCGGGTCGTGTACCTCGGCACGGCCTCCAAATCCCTCGCGCCCGGCCTGCGGCTCGGCTGGATGGTGCTGCCGGCGCGGCTGGCGGCCGAGGTCGCGGAGGCCCGGGTCGTACGGCCGTCCGGGGCCCTCGATCAACTGACGCTAGCGGAGTTCATCGCCTCCGGGGCGTACGACCGGCATGTACGGGCGATGCGGCTGCGGTACCGGAGGCGACGGGATCTGCTGGTCGCGGCGCTGGCGGAGCGCGCGCCGGAGGTCCGGGTGTCGGGGATCGCGGCCGGGTTGCACGCGGTGCTGGAGCTTCCGGCCGGTACGGAGGGGACGGTGGTGCGGGCCGCGGCCTGGCAGGGGCTCGCGGTGCACGGGTTGGGGAGGTACCGGCATCCCGGGGCGGCGGGGGAGTCGCCGGACGCGCTGGTGATCGGTTACGGGACTCCGTCGGACAGTCGGTGGTCGGGTGCCGTTGATGCTTTGGTGGGAGTCCTTCCCTGAGCGTGGTAGGGCATCAACGGCGGGTCCGGCCGGGGTTGTTGGCGGTCTGCGGGTGCGCTAGCGGGCGTCGTCCAGTTCGTCCTCGGGGGTCGGGCCCGCCCCCTGCTTCATTGCGTGCTGGGGGCAGGCGTAGAGGGTGGTTCCGGGGCCGCTGTCGCTGTGGATCCAGCGGACTGCCACGGGGGCATTGGTGAGGGTGCGGCACTCGACGCACAGGGCGACCGTCACGGCGGGTTCGCTGGTCAGTCCGTCGCGCGTCACGCTGCCACCCGCTCTCGCACTACGACACTGCTGAGAGGCATGGTCGGAAAGTCGTAGTCGAGACCGAGGTCGGCGAACTCGGCGGCGTAGACGCGTTCGCGCTGTAGCTCGGGCAGCTCTTGCGTGCGCTCGTCCCGGAAGACGGCGCGCACTTCTTGAGCGGAGGGGGCGGTCCACGGGCGGGACCAGGGTGAGGCGGGGGTGAGGGCGGGCTCGGGGGTTTGTGCGGCGAGGTATTCGGCGCTGTGGCGTCCGGGCGGGCGGGGGATGAGGACGGAGAGCACCCGTACGAGGGTGCGGGCGATAGCATCGCGCATGTCGTTTCAGCTCCTTGGAAGCTGGTTCGGCGAGCCCCGATGGACCGGTCCTAAGCGGTCTGTCGGGGCGCTTTCATGTCTGACGGTAGGGCAACCTGTATAGGTCCGTCTAGTTATGTTTAACCCTGTCTAGGGTGCGCTCGCGGAGTGGCGCGTTGTCTACGCTTCGGCCCATGGCAGCGCGCGAAATCGACCCCCGAGCCCCGGAGCCCCCGTACCGGCAGATTGCTGCTGATCTGATCGGGGAGATTGAGCGAGGCGAGTTGGCCCCGGGGCGGCCCCTTCCGTCCGAGAAAGAGCTGACGGAGCGGTACGGGGTCGCGCGCAATACCGCACGGTCCGCCCTCGCGGTTCTTCGGGATCAGGGGCTCATCTATACGGTGACGGGCCGAGGGTCCTACGTGGCCGAGCCGGGTGAGGCAGTCGTCGAGGACGGCGCCCAGGACGACTAGTCAGGCTTCCTGCCCAGCCGCTTGATCAACTGCGCCCACTCGGTGTGAACCCTGCGGCGCAGCGCTTCGGTCTCCGGGTCGAACAGGTCCCACGAGTGCTCGCGGGCGTGATCCCGGTAGAGCTTGCACGCGTCGCCGTCCGGGCCGCCCGGGGTCTCGCACCAGGCCAGGGACTCGAACCGCATGGTGTGGCCCGCGTTCCAGTGGACCCACAGCGGTGGTGCTGCGCTGTCGGGCCAGTCCCACACGTGGTCGGAGTGTTCACCCTCATGCCAGAGCCCGAGTTCGCAGCGGGCGAGCGAGGGCGCGCGTTCGAGATCGTTGCCGTAGACGTGCCCTTGCCCGGCGAGGATCGCGAAGACCAGGAAGCCGGGGTGTACATCGGCGGTGGCTTTGCATTGACGCATGCGTGGTCCTACGGGGAAGGGTGAAAGAGCCCCGCCCGCACATGGACGAGCGGGGCCGCGAGGGGCAGCGAGTCAGCTACCGAGAGCGGCAGCTACGGCGGACTTTCCGGGGAAGTCCTCGGGCACGGCGTCCATGAGCAGCTCGTCAACGGGTTCGCCGAGCCAGAACCCCGAACGGCGGAGCCGACCAGCGGGACGAAACCCCGCCTTCTCGTAGGCGCGGGCTCCGGCCTTGTTGGGCTCAAGCACCTTGAGCCACACCACCCGCAGATGTGCAAGGTGGAACGCCCAATCCAGCGTGAGCCGCGTTGCCTCGCTCGCGTGCCCCTTCCCGCGTTCCTCGGGGGCGAGGACCATGACGAACTCGGCCGTGCGCACGTAGGTATTGACTTCCAGGATCGTCATTCCCACGGGCGTACTGTCGTCCAGCCGGACCAGCTCGAATTGCTGGAAGCGCTCGTTCCCGCGCTGCCGCTCGTACCCGGCGGCGCGAACTTCCCACGCCTGCGCCCACTGGTTCCCGTACCCCGTGATCGTTGCGGGGTCGTTCTCCCACTTGTGGTACTCGGGCAGCATGTCCGCGCGGGGCATGGCGAGGGCGAGCGTTTCGCCGCTCAAGAGGATGTGTGGATCACTCACGGTCGTACCTTCCTGGTGGCCCGTGCCGAGCCGGGGCCGTCTGGTGTGTAGGTGGGGGTGTACAGGACGGTGTCTGCCGGTTCCTCGACCGGGGCCCCGTCCGGGCCGGTTATCCACGCGTGCAGCCGTACGGGGTCGAGAGCTACCCCGTGTCGCCACTCTGCGCGGCGTCGGACGACCGTCAGCACGAGTGCGGCAGCCGTTGAGTTTTCCAGGCACGCCCAGCGCATCGGCAAGAGCTGTGCGGCCCAGCGAACGGCGCGGACAGCGTAGCGAGCCTGAGCGGCCGTAGCCGGGGGAAAGTCGCGCCCCCAGCACGCGAGGCGGACGAGCCGAGAGAACCGGTTCCGGCGACGGCCGGCGGCCCACGCTGCGGCGGTGGCGAGGACGACCGGCACGGCGACGATCCGCCACCGCATCGGAATGGGGGCAGGCTCGGGCGGAGCCGCAGACTGTTCGACGGTTCCCCACGTCAGCACAGTTTCGGGAAGGTCAACGACCTTCGCACCCATGGCGGTTACCTCGTTGGACGTGGGGCGTAGCTCGGTCGTCCCCGTGTCGTAATCAATCACGACGGACGCGTGAGAGGCACGGGCGACCACGGTGTTGGTTCGGCTCACCGCGCACCCGCCGGGGTCGGTGCGGTCTGCGTCCACTCGGTCCCGGGCGTGCGTTCGACCGCCTCTAGCCACGCTTCGGCAGCAAGGGCGGACAGCAGCGGGGGCCAAATCGTCTCCGCCCCGAGGGCAGCCGCGTGAACCGTCGCGCGCAACGGCACCGGGTTGACGAGCCCGAGGGCCGCTAGACGAGTCATTCCTATGTGATCAGTGGTCGTAGGCGATCAAGGATCGTGTGACCGGCTGGCCGGTCTTGTGGTTGTGCCAGATCGCGGC
>NZ_JBIVUQ010000024.1:0-114183 GCF_044757265.1 Streptomyces sp. NPDC091292
GGGTCTCTCGTTTGGATCAGGCCGGGCTCGCGGGCCCTGGCACCGCACCTCGCCGCGTTGTCGTCGGTCGCCAGGGCGCCGCCCTGACTCCCTCCCCCGCCTTGCGATGCACGGCACCAGACCCCGCTCCCTGATCCGGCCTGATCCAAACGAGAGACCCTGCCCACCCACCCTGCCACACCGGACCGGCAGACCCGCCCCGGCCGGTCACCGGGGCGCCGAAGTGGCCGGGCCGCGCGCGGCGGGACTACCTGCCGTCGTACCCGGCCGTGGGCATGGACAGGCGGCGGTGGACCCTGGCCTTCATCTCCGCGTCGTAACGCGGCTCGTCCAGGCCCGCCACCTCCACCGGTACGCCTCGCCGCGCGCACTCCGCCGTGAAGTCGTCCACGGACCGCAGCGCGCGCTCCAGGACCCGTCGGCTCGGGGTGACGAACAGGTCGACCTCGCCCGCTTCGACATCGGTCCACAGGGCGCAGTGGTCGGGGCGCAGGGCGTGGACCAGCAGTTCACGGGTGATCACATGGCCGTGTGCGGTGGCCCACCGGGCACACATCGCGTACTGGCTGCGCGAGTCCACGAGGAAGGGGTCCGCGTCCAGCTCCTCCAGCGGGATCAGGCTGGCGATCGCCGCGACCCGCAGCGCGCCCGGCGTACCGTCGTCGGCCAGTCCCATGGCGCCCCTCATCTCCCGCGCTTCGGCGACGACCCTACCGGTGCCCGTAGGCTCGGGGGGAGTCGCGTGAGGGAGGAAACGGAAGTGCCGGTGGAGATCACCTGGTGGGGGCACGCCACCTGCACGGTCGAGGACTCGGGCGTCCGCGTGCTGACGGACCCGCTGTTCGCCCGCCGCCTCGCGCATCTGCGGCGCCGCAGAGGCGAACTCCCGCCCGCGCGCGCCACGGTCGCCGATCTGGTCCTCGTCTCGCATCTGCACTCCGACCACCTGCACCTGCCGTCCCTGGCCCGGCTCGCCCCCGGCACCCGCGTCCTGGTCCCGCGCGGCGCGCCCCGCTCCGTCCCGGGCCTGCGCAGGCTCGGGGCGCTCGACGTGACCGAGATGTCCCCGGGCGAGGAGACGACGGTCGGCGATCTCGTCGTACGGGCGGTGCGCGCGGAGCACGACGGGCGGCGGCTGCCCGTGGGCCCTCATCTGTCGCCCGCGCTCGGCTATGTGGTGACCGGCGAGGCGCGTACGTACTTCGCCGGGGACACCGGCCTTTTCGACGCGATGGCCGACGAGGTCGGCGCGGTCGACGTGGCGCTGCTGCCGGTCGGCGGCTGGGGTCCGTTCCTCGGCGAGAGCCATCTGGACCCGGGCCGGGCGGCCGAGGCGCTGGCCAGACTCGCCCCGCGCAGCGCGGTGCCGGTGCACTACGGCACGTACTGGCCGATCGGCATGGACGGGGTCCGCCCGCACGAATTCCACTCCCCCGGCGACGAGTTCGTACGGCTCGCCGCGCTGCGCGCCCCGGAGGTCGCCGTGCACCGGCTGCGGCACGGCGAGAGTGTGCGGCCCGAGGTCGCCCGGTGATCCCGCTGGCCGCGGCGACGGTACCCGCGGAGACCACCCAGCAGGCGATCGGCTATCCGTCGCTGTTCCTGCTGGTGATGATCGGCGCCCTGGTGCCGGTGGTGCCGACCGGTGCCCTGGTGAGTTCGGCGGCGGTGGTGGCCTTCCATCAGACGGCGCCGTTCTCGATGCTGCTCGTCTTCGTGGTGGCGGCGCTCGCGGCGTTCCTCGGGGACATCGCCCTGTACTGGCTGGGGCAGCGCGGGATGCGCTCGAAGAACGGCTCCCGCTGGCTGGAGGCGATCCGCTCCCACGCGCCGGAGGACCGCCTCGAACAGGCGCAGACCAAGCTCGCCGACAACGGGGTGACGGTCCTCGTGCTGTCCCGGCTCGTCCCGGCCGGCCGTATCCCCGTGATGCTGGCGTGTCTCATGGCGCGCTGGCCGCTGCGCCGCTTCGCGCGCGGCGACGTACCGGCGTGTCTGGCGTGGGCCGTCACGTATCAGCTGATCGGGATACTCGGCGGCTCCCTGTTCGCGGAGCCGTGGGAGGGCGTCGCCACGGCGGTGGGGCTGACGCTGGTGATCAGCGCGGTGCCGATGCTGTGGCGCCGCGTCCGCCGCCCCGCCGCCTGAGCGGAGCCGATGGCGCCCCGCGTGTCAGGGCGCGCTCACGTCTCCAGGACCCGCGAGGCCCCGACCGGCAGATCCCACAGGTCCGCCCGGTCGAGCCCGGCCCGCTCCCACGCGGCCCGCACCCTCGTCAGCGGTTCGAGGACGGGTTCGGCCGAGAGCAGGAAGGTGCCCCAGTGCATCGGGGCCATCCGCCGCGCCCCGAGATCCCGCGCCGCCCGTACCGCCTCCTCCGGATCGCAGTGGACGTCCCTGAGCCACCAGCGCGGGTCGTAGGCGCCGATCGGCAGCAGCGCCAGGTCGATGCCCGGATAGCGGCGGCCGATGCGCGAGAACCAGTGGCCGTAGCCGGTGTCGCCCGCGAAGTAGACGCGCTGCCCGTCGCCGTCGGTGAGGACCCAGCCGCCCCAGAGCGTGCGGCAGGTGTCGCGGATGCCGCGCTTGGACCAGTGGTGGGCCGGGACGAAGTCGAAGCGGACCCCGCCGATCCGCGCGGCCTCCCACCAGTCGAGTTCGGTGACCCCGCGAAACCCCCGGCGGCGGAACCAGGCGCCGAGCCCGGCCGGTACGAGGACGGGCGTGTCCCGGGGCAGCCGGGCGAGCGTCGGCGCGTCGAGGTGGTCGTAGTGGTTGTGGCTGATGACGACGGCGTCGACGCGGGGCAGCGTGCTCCAGGCGACCCCGACGGGCGTGATCCGCGCGGGGGTGCCGAGGATCTTGCGGGACCACACGGGGTCGGTGAGGACGGTGAGCCCGCCGATCCGCACCACCCAACTGGCGTGTCCCACCCAGGTGACGGCGGTCGTACGGGCGTCGACGCGCGGCAGCGGACCCGGCTCGAACGGCAGCAGGGGGATGTCTTCGAGGCCGTCGGGGCGGGGCCGTACGGCACCTTCGCGGGCGAAGCGGGCGAAGCCGCGCAGACCGGGCAGGGGTGCGGTGAGCCGGTCGGCGAACGACTTGGGCCAGATACGGGTGCCGCCGAGCGGGCGGGGTTCGGCGAGGGGACGCGGCGGGGGGCCGGGGGCCGGGGCGGTTCCGGGGAGAAGGGGGAGGGGTACGGGTGCGGGCGCCGGTCCGGCGAGCTGCCCGGTCTGCCCGGTCCGCTCCGTGGACTCCGTGGACTCCGTGGACTCCGTGGACTCCGTGGTCCCCTTCGGCTCCGTGGGCTCTGTGGGCTCCGTCTGCTGCGTCTGCTGCGTCATCGAGGCTCCCTTCGCTGGGCGTCGGCGCGGAGGTCGTCGAAAGCCGTGCCGAACATCGTCAACGCCCGTGCCACGTACGGCATTTCCAGGGGGTCCGACGCGGTGAGGGTTTCGGCGCGCTGCTGTTCCGTCGTACCGAGCAGGGGCGCGGTGGCCAGGCGTACGCGCAGGGCGCCGAGGTCGTCGCCGAAGCGGTGGCCGCCGGGGGCGGGCATGCCGAGCAGTCCGGTGAGGTAGTCCTCCAGTTCCTGGGCGTCGTTGACCCCGCGGACGGCGAGCGCGGGGCGCAGGGGGCCCAGGTCGACGTACAGATGGCGGCCCGCGCGCGGGGGCAGCGCGAAGGCTCCCGCGCGCTGGACGGCGCGGTGCGCGGCGGTGGCGACCGCGCCGTGGACGCGCGCGGACGCGGTGAGGCGGGCGGTGACGCCTTCGGGTTCGGCGAGCGCGTGGGCGGCCACGGCGGCGACCGGCGCCGCGATCCGCCCGCCGACGGCGGTGAGCACGTCGAGCACCGCGTCGGACAGCCGGCGGCCCTCGTCGGTCGACGGGAACCGGGCGACGGCGGCCGGCCAGCCGCCCGGCAGGAAGGCGCCCGCGAGATCGACGACGACGGTCACGCGGTCCGGATGCATCTCGGCGGGGCCGAGCAGGACGGGCCGCCGGGAGCCGTCGTCCGCGCGGGGCGTGGTGGGGTACGGGTGCAGGGTGTCGCGCCAGGTCTCGTCGCTGACGACGTGCAGACCCGCGTCCGCCGCGGCCTCGACCGTCGCGTGCAGGACCTCGGGCGGCGGGACGGTCGCCGTCGGGTCGTCCGCCACCGACAGGACGAGCAGCCGGGGGTCACCGCCCTCGGCCCGCACGCGGCGCACGGTCTCCAGGAGGGCGTACGGGTCCGGGACTCCCCCGCACTCGGCGGGCGTCGGCACATGGAACACGGAGCGGCCGATGAGCCGCGCCTGCGGCCCCCACCAGGCCGGGCAGGGCCGGGGCAGCAGGACGTCGCCGCCGAGCACGGCGGTCAGCGCGAGCAGCAGCGGGGGCGCGCCCGGGGCCGCGGCGACGTGTCCGCGCCCCGTGGACAGTCCGCGCCGCGCCCAGTAGCCGCAGGCGGCGTCGAGGAGCGCGGGGCCGCCGCCCACGGGGTGCGCCGCCGTCGCTCCGGCCGCGTCGGTGAGCGCGCGGGACAGTTCGGGCAGGACGGGGAAGCCGGGTTCGGGCAGGGGCGGGCCGAAGCGGACGGGGCCGTGGCCCTCGTGGTCCGTCCGCCGCATCCGTGCCTCCCCGTGGTGTCCTGTCGCCTCGCCCGGACGCGCGCCGTCAGCTCCCGGTCGTCCCGGCGGTCCCGGTCGTCTCGCTGTCCGCGTCCTTGCGGCGCACCCGGTAGACGGCCGCGCCGAGCGCGCCCGCGATCAGGACGCCGCCGGTGACCAGGGCGGTACGGGAGTCCGTGAAGGTGCCGCCCTCACCGGCGTGCACGCCGTGCCGGACGCCGGTCTCGCGGACCACGGTGAAACTCGCGGACCAGCGGCGCTCGCCGGGGCAGTGGCCCTCGACGCTCCACTCGGAGACCGGGCCCACATTGTGCGGACCGCCCTCGAAGTTCTCTCCCCTGGCGATCCGGGCGTGGCCGCGGTAGGAGGCGCCGGATTTCCGGTCCTCGTTGCCGGAGGCCCGGTGCAGCTTGACGCGGCCGTCCTCGAACGCCTGCGAGTGCGCCTCGATGAACTCGGGGTCCCGGCCACCGCCCCGCTCCCCTTCGCGCCCGCCGCCCCGCTCCCCCTCGCGCCCGCCCTCGTGTCCGCCGCCGCGTTCGCACGACACATGGATCTCCACGCTGCCGCCGGGCTCGACCCGGTGCGGGCGGACCTCGGCGGACGGCTCCGCGTACGCCGTGGACACCGTGGAGAACACGGACAGCGTGACCAGGGCGCCTACGGCCAGGAAGGGGACGATGCGGGGCATGGGGACGGGCTCCTTCGACCGGGAACGACGGGCACGGTCCCGCACCCGTCCCGCCCATCAGAGCCCGCACACCGCGAGGCCGCCCCCGGCCGGACCCATTCGCGCTACACACACCGCCGCCCGGGTGATTTCACGCGCGGCCCGGTCAGGCGCCGACCCCCGCGCCGTCCGTGACCCCCGCGCCCGTCCCGGGCCCGCCCTCCGGATCGGCCGGATCGGCCTCCCGTTCCCGGGCGCCCGCCCGGGTCCTGCCCCGGGCGACCGGGCGGCGGGGGTGGCGGCGCAGGTACTCGCCCTCCAGTTGGGCCATGCGTTCGTTGTGGGTGTGCAGCGCCTCGTTCGAGCCGTGCAGCAGGGTGTCGTGGCGGGTGCGGTGGATGGTCTCCAGCTCCCGCATCAGCTGCTGGTCGTCCAGACGGCCAGGGTCGACTCCGGTCATGGTGCACCCCACTCGGTCGTCGTGTCCTTGCCTCCACTGTACGAACGGTCGGCCGATCGGGCCCCGCGAGCAGCCGGGCCCCGCGCTATCGGGCCCGCTCCACCCTTCGCTCGTCCCACACCGGCTCCGGTGTCTCCCGCACCCGTCCGTCGCTGCCGAACACCAGGTAGCGATCGAACGAGCGCGCGAACCAGCGGTCGTGGGTGACCGCGAGTACCGTGCCGTCGAACGCCTCAAGCCCCTCCTGAAGGGCCTCCGCCGACTCCAGGTCCAGGTTGTCCGTCGGCTCGTCGAGCAGCAGCGCGGTCACCCCCGTCAGCTCCAGGAGCAGGATCTGGAAACGGGCCTGCTGGCCGCCCGAGAGCCGGTCGAAGGACTGTTCGGCCTGGCCGGTCAGCTCGTACCGCCGCAGCCGCGACATCGCCGCGCCCCGGTCCTTGGCGTGATCGCGCCAGAGGATGTCGAGGAGGGTGCGGCCCTCCAGCTCGGGGTGCGCGTGGGTCTGCGCGAAGTGTCCCGGCACGACCCGGGCACCCAGCTTCCAGGCGCCCGTATGGGCGACGTCGCCGCCCGCGAGGAGCCGCAGGAAGTGCGACTTGCCGGAGCCGTTGGAGCCGAGGACCGCGACCCGCTCGCCGTAGAAGACCTCCAGGTCGAAGGGTTTCATCAGGCCGGTCAGCTCCAGGCCCTGGCAGGTGACGGCCCGCAGCCCGGTGCGCCCGCCGACGATCCGCATCCGGATGTCCTGCTCGCGCGGCGGCTCCTGCGGCGGCCCGGCCTCCTCGAACTTCCGCAGCCTGGTCTGCGCCGCCTTGTAGCGCGACGCCAGCTCGGCGCTGTTCTCGGCGGCCTGACGCAGCGCCAGGACGACCTTCTTGAGCTGGGCGTGCTTCTCGTCCCAGCGGCGCCGCAACTCCTCGAAGCGCGCGAAGCGTTCCCGCCGTGCCTCGTGGTACGTGCCGAATCCGCCGCCGTGCACCCAGGCGTCGGCGCCCGCCGCACCCGGCTCCACGCTGACGATCTTCTCGGCGGCGCGGGCGAGCAGTTCCCGGTCGTGCGACACGAACAGGACCGTCTTGCGGGTGTCCTTCAGCCGCTCCTCCAGCCAGCGCTTGCCCGGCACGTCGAGGTAGTTGTCCGGCTCGTCGAGGAGGAGGACCTCGTCGGTGCCGCGCAGCAGCGCCTCCAGGACCAGCCGCTTCTGTTCGCCGCCACTGAGGGTGCGGACCTCGCGCCACTGCGCCTGGTCGTAGGGGACGCCGAGCGCCGCCGTGGTGCACATGTCCCACAGCGTCTCGGCCTCGTACCCCCGCGCCTCGGCCCAGTCGGCGAGCGCCTGCGCGTACCTGAGCTGCGCGGCCTCGTCGTCCACGGTCATGATGCCGTGCTCGGCGGCGTCGACCGCCTTCGCGGCGGCCTTGATCCGGGGCGTCGCGACCGACACGAGCAGGTCCCGTACCGTCGTCTCGTCCCGTACCGACCCCACGAACTGGGGCATCACACCGAGGCCGCCGCTGACCGTGACCGTGCCGCCGTGCGGCTTCAGGTCGCCCGAGACGATGCGCAGCAGGGTGGTCTTCCCCGCGCCGTTCGGCCCGACCAGGGCGACGATCGCGCCCTCGCCGACGCGGAACGAGACATCCCCGAGCAGCGCCCTCCCGTCCGGCAGGTAGTACTCCAGGTGCGCGACTTCCAGATGTCCCATGCCGCGCATTGTCCGTGCCGCGCCGGGGCCGCGTCCAAGTGATTTTCCCCGAGTGATCCTCCCCACGCGCGGGGCGGCGGAGGGACGCGCCGCGCGTCGGGGCGCCGGGAAGCGGGTACCCGTGCCGAATGCGTCCTGCCATCGACACCTTCGCGAACTCGTCCCTCCCGCCCCGCCCGGCGGCCGTCCTCGGACGGCTCACCGGCTTCCTGAGCCGGGTGCCCGCCGCGTCCGGCCGGCTGTTCACGCCGTCCGCGCCGCCTCCTCCGCCGGGGCTGCGGGACCGGCTCGCCGGGCTGGACCGGGGTCTGTTCGACGCGGTCGCCACGCACCACTGGCCGGGCGGCGACCGGGTGCTGCCCCGGCTGAGCCGGAGCGCGAACCACGGGCTGCTGTGGGCCGGTGTCGCCGTGGGCCTCGCCGCCACGCGCACGCCCCGGGGCCGCCGCGCGGCGGTGCGCGGGATGGCCTCGCTGGCGCTGGCGTCGGCGACGATCAACACGCTCGGGAAGCGGTCGGTGCGCCGGGCGCGGCCGATACTGGACGCCGTCCCCGTGGTACGGCGGCTGAAGCGGCAGCCGGTCACCACGTCGTTCCCCTCCGGGCATGCCGCGTCGGCCGCCGCGTTCGTGACGGGTGTGGCCCTGGAGTCGCGGGGCTGGGGCGCGGTCGTCGCGCCGATCGCCGTGTCGGTGGCGTTCTCGCGGATCTACACGGGCGTGCACTATCCGGGCGACGTCCTGGCGGGCGCCGCGCTGGGCGCGGGCGCCGCCTTCGCCGTACGGGGTCTCGTGCCGACGCGCGACCAGATGCCGGCCCCTGGCCGGCCGCAGGTGGACGCGCCCGCGCTGCCGGACGGCCGGGGCCTGGTGATGGTGGTCAACACGGCGGCGGGCTCCCCGGAGCGGATGCGTCCGCTGCGGGACGCGCTGCCGTACGCGGAGATCGTGGAGTGCGCGGGCCCGGAGGTGGCGGGCGAGCTGGAGAAGGCGGCGTCCCGCGCGGTCGTCCTCGGGGTGTGCGGCGGCGACGGCACGGTGAACACGGCGGCGGGTGTCGCGCTGCGGCACGGACTGCCGCTCGCGGTGCTGCCCGGCGGCACCCTGAACCACTTCGCATACGACCTGGGGATAGAGGATCCACGCGATCTGGTCCGGGCGGTCGGACGGGGTGACGCGGTCGCCGTGGACGTGGGCCGGTTCCGGTCGGTGAAGGGACCGGGCGCGGACGGGGCACCGGGCGCCTCCGGGTACTTCCTCAACACCTTCAGCCTGGGCGCGTATCCGGAGCTGGTGCGGGAGCGGGAGCGGTGGTCGCGGCGGATCGGGGGGCGGCTCGCGGATGTGGTCGCGGCCGTCCATGTGCTGCGCAGGGACCATCCGCTGGAGGCCGTCCTGGACGGGCGGCGCCGGCCGCTGTGGCTGCTGTTCGCGGGCAACTGCACGTACAGCCGGATGGGTCCGACGGCCGGGCGGCGCGTGGATCTCGCGGACGGGCTGCTCGACGTACGGGCCGTGCACGGCGGCCGGTGGCCGGGCATCCGCCTCCTGGGCGCGGCGCTCGCGGGGCCGCTGTCGCGGTCGCCGCTGCACGCGGCGGTACGGCGCCATCGGCTGCGGGTCGACGGGATCGCGCCCGGGACGCCGCTCGCGTACGACGGGGAGGTTGCCCCGTGCGGTCCTTCGCTGATCGTGGACAAGCTGCACGAGTCGCTGACGGTGTACCGCCCGCTGACGGTCTGAGCCCCGCAGACAGCCCGTTTCGCATCATGAGACGAATGGTCTCAACATGCGACATGGGGCGTACGGTGAGGGGACCGTGCGGTGCCGGACCGCGCGTGGCCCGTACGCGGGGAAGCACGAAGGGGAAACGGCATGCCGAAGGAGACCGCCGTGTACACGCACGGCCACCACGAGTCCGTGCTGCGCTCGCACACCTGGCGCACCGCCGCCAACTCGGCGGCCTATCTCATCGATTCCCTCAAGCCCCATATGCGGATCCTCGACATCGGCTGCGGGCCCGGCACCATCACCGCCGACCTGGCCGCGCTCGTCCCCGACGGGCAGGTCACCGGCGTCGACCACGCGCCCGGCATCCTGGACCAGGCCCGCGCGACGGCGGCCGAACGCGGCCTGGAGAACGTCGAGTTCGCCGTGGCCGACGTGCACGAACTGGAGTACCCGGACGACAGCTTCTGCGTGGTGCACGCGCATCAGGTGCTCCAGCACGTGGGCGATCCGGTACGGGCGCTGCGCGAGATGCGGCGGGTGACCAGGCCGGGCGGGCTCGTCGCGGTACGGGACGCGGACTACGCGGCGATGACCTGGTATCCGGCGTCGCCCGGTCTGGACGACTGGCTCGACCTGTACGAGAACGTGTCCCGGGCGAACGGGGGCGAGCCGGACGCGGGGCGCCGTCTCAAGGCGTGGGCACGGCAGGCCGGTTTCACGGACATCACGGCGACGGCGGGGACCTGGTGCTACGCGACCGCCGACGAGCGCGCCTGGTGGAGCGGACTGTGGGCGGACCGCACTCTCGCGTCGGCCTACGCCGACCGCGCGGTGCAGAGCGGCCACGCGGACGCCGCGCGGCTGCGGGCGGTGTCCGACGCGTGGCGGAGCTGGGGTGCCGAGGAGGACGGCTGGTTCTCGGTTCTGCACGGGGAGATCCTCTGTCGCGTGTGACGCGGTCCGGCCGCCCCAACTAGGCTCGCCCGCATGGACATTCTGGGAACCACCCTGCGTATCTGCGTCGAGAACCTGGAGGTCTCGGTGCCGTTCTACGAGCGGCTCGCGGGCGGGACGGCGCTCCGCTTCGACCGCGGGGGTGTGTCGGTGGCGGCCGTCGGGTGCTTTCTGCTGATGAGCGGGCCCGAGGAGGAGTTGGAGGTGCTGCGCCGCGTCGCCGCGACGATCGCGGTCCGCGATGTGGACGAGGCCCACGACGTCCTGAGTTCATCCGGCGCGCGCATCCTCGCGGGCCCGATCCCCACCCCGGCCGGCCGCAACCTGATCGCGATGCACCCGGACGGCTCGGTCTTCGAGTACGTGGACCGGCGGCCGGCAGCCTGACCGGCAGGGACACCGAGGCCCGGCGGCCTCCCCGGCCGGGGGACCCACGGGGCTCCGCCCTCGACCCACGAGGAGTCACCCGGCCTGGTGCCGTCGCAGATGCCGCCGGACACCCGCCGCCGGGGCGCGCCACCGCTGCGGCGGGAAGAGGGACCCGACGGACCCCAGCACACCACGGCCTCCCGGCCCGGGGGACCCACCGGATCCCGAGCACACCACGGACGCCAGCGCGGGTGGCCCGGCCCGTCGCGGATGCCGCCGGACACGCGCCATCGCGGCGCGCCACCACTGCGGCGGGAAGAGGGACCCGCTAGGTCCCCGGACGCACCACGGACGCCGGGGCCCGGCCCGTCACGGATGCCGCCGGACACCCACCATCGCGGCGCGCCACCGCCGCGGCGGGAAGAGGGACCCGCTGGGCCCCCGGACACACCACGGCCTCCCGGCACCCGGGGCCACCGGTCCCCAGCACCACAGACGCCTGGGCGGGTGGCCCGGCGCAGATGCCGCCGGACACTCGCCATCGCGGCGCGCCACCACTGCGGCGGGAAGAGGGACCCGCTAGGTCCCCGGACACACCACGGACGCCGGGGCCCGGCCCGTCACGGATACCGCCGGACACCCACCGCCTGGGCGCGCCACCGCTGCGGCGGGAAGAGGGACCTGATGGGCCCCCGAACACACCACTGCCCCCCCCCCCGGCACCCGGGGCCCACCAGACCCCCAGCACACCACAGACGCCGAGGCGGGTGGCCCGGACCGGAGCGGATGCCGCCGGACCCCCGCCATCGCGGCGCGCCACCACTGCGGCGGGAAGCGGGACCCGCTAGGTCCCCGGACACACCACGGACGCCGGGGCCCGGCCCGTCGCGGATGTGCCGCCGGACACCCACCATCGCGACGCGCCACCGCCGCGGCGGGAAGAGGGACCCACTCGGCCCCCGAACACACCACGGCCCCGGGGCCCACCAGACCCCCGAACACACCACAGCCCCGCCCCGCGAACCCGCCGGGTCCCCGAGCACACCACCCCCCTGCCCCCTTACCCCCTTACCCCTCCGTCGGAGGCTGCATCGTGAAGTCGTACTGCGGGGGAACCGGGTCCTTCGTCAGGTGGGACCAGGTTTCTGTGAGGGTTTTCGCGCCCTCTCTTAGGTCCGCCACTTCGAAGCCCTTGTCGAAGAGGGCTCGGGCCGCGGCCCGGTCGCCCTCTGCCAGGAGGAGTTGGGCCTCGATCAGGCGGAAGCGGCCCCGTTCGCGGGTGGTGGGGTGCAGGCGGTCCCAGACCGCGCGGGCGCGGTCGGTGGCGCCCACGGCGAGCAGCGCCGCGATCGCCTCGCGGCCTAGCGCCGCCGTCACCGCCGTCCAGACGGCGCCGTCGTCGCGCCGCTCCTGGCACAGGTCGTCGAAGGCGTCCGCGTACCGCTCGGCGGCCCGCGCCCGGTTGCCGGCCTCGATGTCGGCGACGGCGAGGCACCGCAGCAACGGCCAGAGCGACGGCGCGAGTTCGAGCCCGCGCTCCCAGCTGCGGACGGCCTGCGCGAGGTCGCCCGCGTGCCACTGGGCGACACCGAGGTGGTACTCGGCGAGCGGTTCGGCGGGCGCGGTCTCCAGCATGTCCCGCCAGTGCGGGGCGACCAAAGTCTCACCTGGCGGTCCGACCCGGCGCGGCACCGGGAACGAACCGGAGCGCAGCAGCTCGCGCCACGGCTCCTGGTCGGGTCCGATGTGCGCCTCGTCGAAGGGTGTGCCCGGCAGTTTGTACCCGGCGCGCAGCACTTCGAGTGCGCCCCACCCCGAGCCCCGGGCCAGCGATTCGCCGGGTTCGGTGTCGGCGTACGGGCGCCAGGCGTCGTAGGCCGCGTCGACCGCGTCGCGCGGCAGGACGTCCCCGAGCCGGCCCTCGGTCTCGGCGCGCGCGGCGGCCCAGTCGGCGCCGTGCACGGCACCGGGCGCGCACGACAGCGGCCCGTACGCCTCCAGCCACGCGAACTCGCTCTCGGCGTCGAGGCGTACGTGTTCCAGTTGGGTACGGGCGAGTCCCGCCTGGATCTCGGCGTACCCGCCCGTGCCGGGCTCGGTGAGCCAGCTCTGCCAGCGGCGCCCGCCGGGGCCCGCGCCCCACACGAAGAGTTTCCGGCCGCGCAGCAGATCGGTCGAGGTCTGCACGAGCCCGTGTCCCGTGTCGTCCAGGGCGGCGATCCAGCGGCGCTGCCCGTCGGGCACCTCGTAGAAGTAGTCGGCGGGGTAGGCGCTGTTCAGCGGGTACGTGCGGTCCGCGTCCTCGAACTCCGGTACGGGTACCCGGCGCAGGGTGTGGTCGTACCCGAAGTGCCATGCCTCGTCGGCGGGTGCGAGGACCCGGCGCTCCTCGGGGACGGCGATGTTCGACCACCAGTACACGGGCGCCGGCTTCTCGTGCGGATTGCGGACGCGGATGCCGACGTACAGGAAGTCGGAGCCGTCGGGGAGCCACAGGTCGACCTGGAAGGGCAGGTCGCGCAGCCGCTCCCACTCCCACAGGCGCAGCATCTCGCCGCCGTCCGGCGCGGGGACGCGGGCCGCGTGGACGGGGGCGCACGAGAGGGTGGTGTGTCCGGTCGCGCCGATGTTCCATTCGATGCCGCCGGAGAACCAGGCGCCGTTAAGCGCGAAGTCGGCGGGCTGGAACACCGGGTTCCGGTAGAGGAGTTCGCGGCCCGTGGGCTTGTGGAAGAGCGAGTGGATCCGGCCGCCGAGCCCCGGCAGGACGGTGACGCGGAGCTTGGCGTTCTCGATGACGAGGGTGTCCAGGGCCGTGTCGGCGCGCTCGCGTCCGTAGCCGTCGAGGACGCGGACGGGCAGCACTCCGCGCAGCGGCTCGTAGCCGATCTGCCGGGCCATGTCGCGGGGCAGTCCGGCGCGGGCCCGCTCGTCGATGTGGTGTGCCTCGTCGAGCGGGCGCAGCGGCGGCAGCGGGTTGGGCGGGCCCAACCCGGCGGCGGGCAGGGTCAGTACGTCACGTCGGATCGTCGTGGCGGTCGACGGCAAGGCGGCCTCCCCAGTCGTACGGGGCGTGCCGACGGTACGGGACGCCCCGATGACCATGGAACAGGGTCAGCCGGGTGCTGACCAGGGGCACCCCCGGTCAGGATTCCGCAAAGGCCGCGACGACCAGGTCGGCGAGGAGGGCGCCCGCCGAGCCGTCGGGGTCCAGATCGGGGTCGTAGATGGTGATGTTGAGACCGGCGCAGCGCGGGGACCGTACCAACGGGCGCAGCAGCGCGGTGAGTTCGGCGGGCAGCAGGCCGCCGGGGTCGGGGGCGTCGACGGCGGGCATCACGGTCGGGTCGAGGACGTCGGCGTCGAGGTGCACCCAGAAGCCGTCGAGGACGTCGACCTCCAGGGTCTGCACGACCGCGCGGGCCAGCTCCCCCGGGCCCCACTCGCGGATCTCGCCGACCGTCGCGTGGGTGATCTTCAGCTCGGCGAGTTCGGCGCGGTCCTCGTCGTAGTCCCGCATGCCGAAGAGGCGGACGTCCATGTCCTGGACATAGGGGCGGAGCCCTTCGATGTCGGTGAGGTCTGCCTGTCCCCGGCCGGTCGACAGAGCCAGTTCCTCGCCGCCCGCCGCGCCGATCGCGTCGGAGTTCCCGGTGTGCCGGAAGTCGGCGGAGCCGTCGATGGCGGCGAGTCCGTACCGGCCGATGCGGCGCAGGGCGAGGGCGGCGCCGAGTTGGATGGAGCAGTCGCCGCCGAGGACGACGGGCAGGTCACCCGCGCGCACATGGGGCTCGATCCGGTCGGCGAGTTTGACGGTGTATGCGGCGATGGCTACGGCGTTGAAGACGCCGTCGCCCTCCTGCCAACCGCCCCGGTCGTAGCGCGGCGGGACGACGACCCCGCCCTCGTACGCGCCGAGCCGCTGCACGATCCGCTGCTCGCGCAGGGCTCCGGCGAGTTTGTACACGCCGGGGACGGTGCCGGGCGCGGGCGGGCGCAGGCCCAGATTGGAGGGGGCGTCGATGACCACGAGGCGTCGCATGGGGCCATCCTCACCGGCGGTCCCGCGCGGGGCAACGGGGTTCCTCACGCGCGCGTGGCCCCGGGCGACGTCATCTCCACGGTGATCGCCCACCGCTCGTGGTCGCGCCAGGCGCCGTCGATGAAGAGGAAGTCCGGCGAGTAGCCCTCCCTGCGGAAGCCGGCGGAGCGGGCGAGGGCGAGGGACGCCGTGTTGTCGGGCTGGGCGTTGATCTCCAGGCGGTGCAGGCCCAGGCGCCGGAAGGCGTACCGGACGACGAGCGCGAGCCCTTCGGCCATCAGGCCGCGGCCCGCCGCGTGCGCGAAGGCGCCGTAGCCGAGGGCGCCGCTGCGGAAGGAGCCCTCGACCACGTTGTTGATGTTGATGAATCCGGCGATGGCGCCGTCGTCGCGGGTGCAGACGAGGAAGCCGTGCCGGGTCGGGTCGTCGATGAGCCGGGCCGCGTAGGACGCGAAGGAGGCGGCCGAGACCGGCGGGGACAGCCATGGGTGGTGCAGGTCCTGGCTCTCGCGCGCCCGCGCGACGAACTCCTCACCGTCCTCCCGGCGGATCCGGCGGATGCCGACGCGGGCGCTCTCGGCGAGGTAGGGCGGCGGGGGCCGATGCGAGGGCGACGGATCGAGTGGGCTCGCGGGTGCGGCGTCGGGCATCCGGTCACGGTACGCCCGGCGTCCTGGGCCCCTCCGGGACCCTCTCAGCGCCGCCGCCTCGCCAGCACGTATCCGACGAGCGCCCCGATCACGCCGGTGGCCAGCAGGGCCAGCCACAGCGGGGTGACCACCAGCGGGACGAGGATGCGGATCTCGGTGCTCTGGGTGTTCTGGAAGATGAAGACGAGTCCGAGGACGGCCAGGGCGAGGACGACGATCCGTCCGGTCGTCATCGCCGAGTTCCGCTGCCTCTCGCTCGTGCTGGTCTTGGGGCTCATGGGGACCCTTCCGCCGGAGTACGACTGCGCCTCCCCCCACCAGCATGGACACGGGTACGGATTCACGCACGGTGAAGGCTCCCCCGGGCGGGCGGTGGGTCAGTCGCCGACCACCGGCAGCCGCAGCACCCCGGTGTCCCCGGGCGCGCTGACCACCGTCACCGGCTTGACGCCCTTGTTGCCGAAGTACGCGTCGTCACTCGCCGCGATCACGAACCGCAGCCGGTGCCCCTTCTCGTACCGGTGCACGATCCCCGGCAGCTCGACGGTGAACGCGCGGGTCACGTCCGGTACCCGCACGGGGGCCACCAGCCGGTGCACGAGCGTCTTGGTGCCGTCCGGTGCGATGTCGTACAGCTTGGCGAAGAGGACCAGCTTGTCGGCCGCGTCGCCGGAGTGCTGGACGCGCTCGGTGCGCGGTGAGACGACCTTGAGGGTGGCCTGCGGGGCGCCGACGACATCGAGGTCACGGGTGAGCGGCGGGGTGGTCCAGGCGAGGTGGGTGCCGGGGAGGTCGTAGGGCGCCGGGTCGGGCAGGCCGATGGTGCCGGCGAGGGAGCTTTCGGAGTGGCTGGTGGGGACGAGCCAGTTCCGGTACTCGCGGCTGCCGCGCGCGACCTCCGCCGGGTCGTCCACGAGGGTGCCGTCGCCGGAGAGGTACAGCTTCTCGTCGCGTGCGGGGACGGCCGGGGCGGTGGCATAGGTGCGGGTGGGGTCGGTGATCCAGTCGCGGTAGTAGGCGAAGGCGGGTCCGGTGTCGGCGCTCTTGTCGTGCCGGAGGTGGCGGTCGAACCAGCCGAGGATGCGGCGGCCGACGTAGCTGGTCTCCAAGTTGCCCTGACCCAGGTTGAGTTCACCGGCGGCGGGGTCGGTGATGCCGCCGCTGTGTCCCCACGACTGCCAGATCATCCGGGTGTCGACGCCCTGCGCCTTGAGCGTCCGGTACGTCGCCTCGGCCTCATTGAGGTTGAACAGGGTGTCGGCCTGCCCCTGGACGAGCAGGGTCGGCGCCTTGACCTTCTTCAGATACGACACGGGTGACACGCTGCGCGCGTAGTCGAGCATCGGTCCCGTCACCCCGGCCGGGTAGCGGCCGGAGTTGAGGGTGCGGATGGTGTCGCAGGCCCGGGTGGCGAAGTGCAGACAGGTCAGGGAGTTGAACCGGGACGGGTCGAGGCTCGGCACGAGCAGCGGCTGTCCCTCGCCGATGAGGTAGAAGCCGTTGGTCCACTGCCATTTGAAGGCGCCGGGGACGCTGCGGTCGGCCGCGTTGTTCGGGTCGAGCGAGTACGCCAGGTCGTTCCAGGTGATCATCGGTACGAGGGCGTCCACGCGGTGGTCGACGGCGGCCGTGGCGAGCTGGATCGCGCCTCCGTAGGAGCCGCCGATCATGCCGACCCGGGGGTCGCCGGCGCGGTCCAGGGTGACGAAGTCGGCGCGGGTGCCGTCGTCGGCGGCGCGGCTGCCGGCGAGGAAGTCGAGGAGGCGGGAAGCGGCGGCGCCGTCCACGAGCGGGTCGTCCAGGGTTATCAGACAGCCGGACTTGCCGAACCCGAGCCCCGAGTAGACGAGTCCGACATAGCCCCGGGCGGCGAACGCCTTGCCGATCGCGTCCGTCGAGCCGTCCGACTTGCTCCCTCCGAACCCGTTGGTGGCGACCACGGCGGGCGCCGGGTGCTCCCGGTCGACGCCGGCGGGCCGGTACAGATCGGCGTCGACCACACAGGTCCGGCCGCCCGCCTCGACGGTGAACTTCAGCGGGGTGACGCTGTACTGGCCGGTGGTGGCGGCCGTCGCGGGCGCACCGACCGCGAGCGGTGCGGCGAG
Source organism: Streptomyces sp. NPDC091292 (assembly GCF_044757265.1). Taxonomy (NCBI): domain Bacteria; kingdom Bacillati; phylum Actinomycetota; class Actinomycetes; order Kitasatosporales; family Streptomycetaceae; genus Streptomyces; species Streptomyces sp. NPDC091292. The sequence goes on from NZ_JBIVUQ010000024.1 coordinate 17,307, forward strand.
CGCGGCGGCCAGGGCGAGGGCGGCGGGCGTACGGGCACGGAACACGGAGACCTCCACGCTGAGGGCAACGGGCTACCGACTGGTAGGTACCGATCGCGCTCATGGTCCGGCACGTGTCGTGCAACGGTCAACGGCATCGACCGGCCATTGTTGACGGAGATTCAGTGAAGGTGTCCGGCGCCGCGCGCCCTCCGGGGCTACCGCAGCGCAGGCTCCGCCAGCGTCAACACGCCCGCGTCCGCGTCGAGTTCGGCGCGGACCCCGAGCGGAATCGTCAGCGCCCCCTCGCAGTGCCCGAACCCGAACTGCTCCACGACCGGGACCCCGAGCCCGCCGAGCCGGTCGGCGAGCAGCGTCCGTACGTCCTCGTACGCGCCGCACTCCTCCCAGGAGCCGAGGAGGATCCCGGCGACCCCGTCGAGCCAGCCGGCGCGCAGGAGTTGGGTGAGGTAGCGGTCGAGCCGGTAGGGCTCCTCCTCGATGTCCTCCAGGCAGAGGAGACCGCCGCGGGCCGACGGCCGGGCGTGCGGGGTGCCGAGGTCGGCGGCGAGCAGGGAGAGGCAGCCGCCGAGTGTGGTGCCGGTGGCGCGGCCCGGCACCAGGGTGCGGCCGGCCGTCACGGTCCGGACGGTCTCGGGCGCGAACAGGGTCCGGCGGAGCATGGTCTGCGCGCGGGCGCTCTTCAGGAAGTCGAGGCCCGCGGCCATCGGCCCGTGCAGCGTCGCGATCCCCATCCGGACCGCGAACGCCTCGTGCAGGGCGGTGATGTCGCTGAACCCGACGAACACCTTGGGCCCGGCGGCCCGCAGCGCGTCCCAGTCGAGCAGGTCGACCATGCGCTGGGCGCCGTATCCGCCGCGTGCGCACAGGACGGCGTCCACCGTGGGGTCGCACCAGGCCCGCTGGAGGTCGGCGGCCCGGTCGGCGTCGCCGCCCGCGAGGTAGCCGAACCGGGGGTGTACGTCGAGGACATGGGCGCCGACGACGGGTTCGAGGTCCCAGCCGCGCAGCAGGTCGAGTCCGGCCTGGAGGCGGTCCTCGGGGACGGGTCCGCTGGGGGCGACGACGGCGACGCGGGAGCCGGGCCGAAGCCGGGCGGGGCGTTCCGGGGCGGGCTGTTCCAGGGCGGGCTGTTCGGGGGCGGTCACTGCTCAAGCTCCAGGGTCGGGACGTCGGGCCGGTCGAAGCCGAACACCTGGGCGTACAGGGAGAGTTCGGCCTCCAGGGCGCGGATCATCGTGTCGGCGCGGCGGAATCCGTGCCCTTCGCCCTCGAAGGTGAGGTAGGCGTGCGGGATGCCGCGTCCGGCAATACGGGTGAGGAAGCGTTCGCACTGGGCGGGCGGGCAGATCACGTCGTCAAGGCCCTGGAGCAGCAGGAACGGCACGGTGACCCGGTCCGCGTGGGCGGCGGGCGACCGGTCCGCGTACCGCTGCGGCACCTCGGCGAGCGGTCCGACCAGGGACTCCAGGTACTGCGACTCGAAGTCGTGGGTCTCGCCGCTGCCCCAGCCGCTCAGGTCGAGGATCGGATAGCTGATCGCCGCGCACGCGAACACATCGGTGCTCGTGATCGCCGCCGCCGAGGTCCAGCCGCCCGCGCTGCCACCGCGGATCGCGAGACGGTTCCGGTCGGCGGTGCCCTCGGCGGCGAGCGCGAGGGCGACGGCCGCGCAGTCCTCGACGTCGACCACGCCCCACTGTTCCTTCAGCCGGTCGCGGTAGGCGCGGCCGTGGCCCGTGGAGCCGCCGTAGTTGACCTCGGCGATCCCGATGCCGCGTGAGGTGAAGTAGGCGATCTCCAGGTCGAGTACGAGCGGGGCGCGGCTGGTGGGTCCGCCGTGCACCCATACGACGTAGGGCGGCGGTGTGTCGTCGGGGGCGGTCTCGCCGGGGTGGTGCGGCGGGTGGATGTGCGCGTGGATCTCGCGGTCGCCGGGTCCCGTGAAGGTACGGATCTCCGGGCGCGGGTAGTGGGCGGGGTCGACGGGGTCGTGGTGGGCGGCGCCGATCACGCGGGCGCGGCCGGTGCGGGTGTCGAGTTCGACCACCTCGGCGCCGCTGTGCGGCCCCGCCGCGATGCCGAGGACGCGGCTGCCGTGCGCGGCGACGGACGATGACCACTCCGTCCAGGGTCCGGGCGCGTCCACGATGTCGCCGGTGGCGGGGTCGAGGATGCCGAGGACGGCGGCGCCCCGGCCGTGCAGAACGGCGACCGTGCCGTTGTCGAGGGGCGCGAACCAGTTCTGGCCGACCTTCCACAGCGCCCCGCCGAACTCCTCCTCGCGCGGGCAGAGCGCGGTGGCGCCGCCGTCGGGGTCGGCGCGGTACAGGTTCCACCAGCCGGTGCGGTCGCTCGCGAACAGCAGCCGTCCGTCCGGCGTCCAGTCGGCCTGCGCGACGGACTCGGCGGGGCCGCCCGCGACGGTCACCGGCTCGGCGAAGGTGCCGTCGGCGGTGACGTCCGCGCACAGGACCTCCGTACCGTCCCACGGCATGCGGGGGTGGTCCCAGGCGAGCCAGGCCGCGCGGGTGCCGTCCGGGGACAGGCGCGGTCCGGTGACGAAGCGGTGCCGCTCGGGCGTCAGCTCGCGCACCGCCTTCCGCTCGTCGGCGGCCGAGCCGTCCAGCGGTACGGCGGCGAGGACGCGGCGTACGTCGGTGGGCCCCTCGCCGGTGAACTCCTCCAGGACGCACCACACTTCGCCCCGGTCGAGGTGCACCACCGGGTCGACCCAGCGCAGCCCGCCGCCGACGGCGGAGAGCGGGGTCAGCGGGTACGGCTCGGCGCCGGGTGTGTCCGGCTCGTACGCGTAGAGGCGCTGGTCGGTGAAGTGGACGAAGACCAGCAGCGGGCCGTCGGCGCGTGCGGCGCCCGCCCAGGGGCGTCCGCCGTACTCGATGACGCGGCTGCGGACGTTCCACGGCGGCGGCAGGACCGATTCCTCGGTGCCGTCGGGGCGCCGTCGCACCAGGGCGCGGCGGCCTCCCTCGGTGGGCCGGGGCGCGGTCCACCACGCCTCGTCGCCGAGGAAACCGGCGTACTCGGGGCGGCCGTCGTGGGCGGCGGCCAGGGCGGCGCCGATCGGTGAGGGCCAGGTTCCGTATGCCTGGGGCATCGTCGGTTCTCTCCCTATGCCTATGCCGTGCGGAGGAAGCGGTCCAGGACGCGGACGCCGAAGTGCAGGGCATCGACGGGGACGCGTTCGTCGACGCCGTGGAACATCGCGGCGTAGTCGTAGCCGAAGGGGAGCTTGAGGGGGGTGAAGCCGTAGCCGGTGATGCCGAGGCGGGAGAACTGTTTGGCGTCGGTGCCGCCCGACATGGTGAACGGGACCACATGGCCCCGGGGCGCGAACTCCTCGACGGCCGCCCGCATCCGCCGGAACGTGACCGAGTCGACGGGGGCTTCGAGAGCGACCTCGCGGTGGTGGAACTCCCAGTCCACATCGGGTCCGGTGAGCCGGTCGAGCGTGTCGCGGAACTCGTCCTCACCGCCGGGCAGACAGCGCCCGTCCACCATCGCGGTCGCCGCGCCGGGGATCACGTTGACCTTGTATCCGGCGTCGAGCATGGTCGGGTTGGCGCTGTTGCGTACGGTCGGTTCGACGAGGTCGGCGGCCGAGCCGAGCTGGTCGAGCAGGTGGTCCACGTCGAAGCCGGGGGCGTCCGGGTCGGTCTTGATGTCGTAGATCTCGGCCAGCGCGATGAGCGCGGCCTTGACCGTCGGGGTGAGCCGGACCGGCCACCTGTGGGCGCCGATGCGGGCGATGGCGGCGGCGAGGCGCGTGACGGCGTTCTCGTGGTTCACCTTCGAGCCGTGTCCCGCGCGGCCGTGCGCGGTGAGCTTCAGCCAGGCGGTACCGCGCTCCCCCGCGGCGATCGGGTAGATCTCGGTGCCGCGTCCGTCGTGGAAGGTGAAGGCGCCGGACTCGCTGACGCCCTCGGTGCAGCCGTCGAAGAGCGGTGCGTGGCGATCGGCGAGGAACCCGGAGCCGTCCTCGGCGCTTGCCTCCTCGTCGGCGGTGAACGCGATCACGATGTCGCGCCGGGGCCGGATCCCGGCGCGCGCCCAGTGGCGTACGGTCGCCAGGATCATGGCGTCCATGTTCTTCATGTCGACGGCGCCCCGGCCCCAGACGACGCCGTCGCGGATCTCCCCGGAGAAAGGGTCCACTGTCCAGTCGGCGGCCTGGGCGGGTACGACGTCGAGGTGGCCGTGGAGCAGCAGGGCGCCGGCGGACGGGTCGGTGCCCTCGAACCGGGCGACGACGTTGGTGCGGCCGGGGCTGCGTTCGAGGAGGGTGGGTTCCAGGCCCGCGTCGGCGAGGAGTTCGGCCGCGTACTCGGCGGCCGGGCGCTCCTCGCAGTCGCCGCCGCCGTGGTTGGTGGTGTCGATGCGGATGAGGTCGGAGGTGAAGCGGACGACCTCGTCGAGCGCCTGCTGATCGACGCCGTCCTGACCGGCCGTATCACTCTGCTCAGGTGTGCTGCTCTGCTCAGCCATACTGCTCCTCCACCGCGGCCGAGACGATCGTGGTGACCGCCTTGAAGGTGCGGATGCCCTCGTACATGGTGTCGCTGGTGTACGCGACCCTGCGTTCGCCGCCCCGGGCCACTCCGGGGACGACGGTCGCGGCCATCGCGAGGTGTGCCGCGTCGAACTCCAGCTCCACGGTGAACGGTCCCGCCTGGACGGGGCTGTGCCGTACCGCGAGCGACGCCGCCTCCTTGGCCGCCGCGCGAATGTCGGACGCGGTGCGCGCCGGGGTGCGGCACACGGCCGCGTACCGGGACACATGGTCCTTGACGGCGACCTTCAGCGCGCCGGGCGCGTAGCCGAGTGCGTCCTCGCAGGTCAGGTCGTCGCCGGTGACGAGGACGACCGGGACGCCGTACTCGGCGACCACGCGCGCGTTGAGCAGCCCCTCGCTGGCGCGTTCGCCGTTGACCCAGACACCAGTGATGGAGTTCGCGAGATACGTGTGGGCGAGGACGCCCTCCATGCCTGCGCCGGTGTGGTAGCCGATGAAGGCGATGCCGTCGACGTCGCCGTGCTGGACGCCCTCGACCATGGACAGCGACTTGTGCCGTCCGGTCAGCATCGAAGCCCGCTCGTCGAGCTGTTCCAGGAGCAGGTTCCGCATGGTCCAGTGGGCCTCGTTGATGAGGACCTCGTCGGCGCCGCCGTCGAAGAAGCCGAGCACGGCGGCGTTCACGTCGGAGGTGAACATCGCCCGGCACCGCTCCCACTGCGGAGTGCCCGGCAGTACGTCGGCGGGCCAGGTCACTCCCGTGGCGCCCTCCATGTCGGCGCTGAGAAGGATCTTCATGCCGCGTCACGTTACGCGTCGGCGGGGGGCCGGACCAGAACCCTCCGAAAGGTTCAGTGGTGCAGACCTGTGAAGGGTGTCAGGCGGGTGCGAAATAGAAGTAAGGTACTCACGAAAAATAAGCTACTTCCTTGGGAGAGTCATGTTCCTCGCGTATGTGGTGGTCGGTGTCCTGCTGGCGCTGCTGCTGGTCTCGTCCGGTCGGGCGAAGCTCGTCAAGGACGAGAAGATCGTGACGGGCATGCGGTCGATCGGGGTGCCCGACAGCTGGCTGCCCCGCCTTGCCGCGCTCGAAATCGCGGGCGCGCTCGGCCTGCTGATCGGTATCTTCTTCCGGCCGCTGGGCATCGCGGCGGCCATAGGTGTCGTGCTGTATTTCGTCGGCGCGGTGGTGACCCACATCCGCGGCAAGGACGTCAAGGGCACGCCGATCCCCGGGGTGCTGCTCCTCGCGGGTGCGGCGGCCCTGATCCTGGGCATCGCCTCGGCCTGACCTGCCCGGAACCTGATCTGCCCCTTGCTCAGAAGGAGTCCCCGTACCAATGGGCGGCCCCGGGCGCGGTCACCGTCGCGCGGACGTCGGCGGCGGGCGCGAGGAGCGGGCGGGCCATCCCCGAGGTGTCCGTGCCGTGCGTGACCGTGCCCGGGGTGAGCAGGGTGCGCGCGGCCCGGGTCGCCTCCGCCGACGCGGGGAGCAGGATCCGGGCCGTGGCGCGCCCTGCCGCACGGGCCCGGCCGGCCAGCGCGGCGTACAGATCGTCCGAGGGGCAGGGGGACTCTCTCTCGGGAAAAGTGGCCAGATCCCCTACACCTCTCTCCGATACGGCCACTTCCAGAATCTGCACCCCTCCCGCCCCGGCAGCCCGCGCCACCAGCCACCCGACCACCTCGCCCGCCCCGGTCTCCGCGACCAGCGACCAGGTGTCAGGCCCACCAGACCCGCCGTACCAGGCAGGAATCCGCACCCGCCAGTCCTCCGCCGACCGCACACTCGTCAGCGGACGGACCGTGTTGTACGCGGAGTGCAGCGCGGCCAGACGAGGCACATCGCCCGGCGTCGCATCCCGCACCCGATACCGCCCCGGACCCCGCGGCGAGGACACCAACTCGCCCCCGGTCCAAGGGCGGGGGAACTCCTCCCACCCCGACCCCCGGTACACACCCGGCGTCCCCGTGAACAGCAGCGACCAGGCGCAGCCCTCGGCCGTCATGGTGGCGACGGCCGCCGTGAGCAGCGCGCGCACCAGCCCTCTCCCCCGCGCCTCGGGCCGCGTGGCGACGCTGCCGATGCCGCCCACCCGCTGAACGACGCCCCGCGCGTCGCGAAGGGCACGCGGCACGTACACCACGGCCGCGTCGATGGTGTCCCGGGCGGCGAGAAAGGTGTGACGGTGCCGGTCCGGGTCGAGCGCCCACAGCGCGGGCAGGTGCGGGGCGTCGCCGAAGCACTCCGCCCAGAGCGCGAACAGGGCGGGCTCGTCACCGGGTCGCGCCGTCCGGATCACGGGATCGGCGGTCACAGCAGAAGGTTCCCCTCCGTGTGGACCGTCGGGCCGGACCCCGGCAGCGCGGTGCGCCGGACGCCGTCCTCGACACACGCCGTGTGCAGCACGTCGGCGCAGGCGTCCGGCTCCAGGTGCAGCCGCCCGCCGGTGAAGCGGCAGCCGTTGGCGGCGTAGTGGTTGGTGCCCCGGTCGATGCGGACATGGGCCGTGCCGTCGTCGTCCGTGCCGCTGACGGCTCCGGTGAACTGCCAGGTCACGGCGCCCGGCCCGGCCGCCCGCCCGAAGAGCGCCTTCGCCTTGTTGGTGCCGTCGATCCGCGCGCCCCCGACGACCTGCACCCGCTGGTCGCGGACCGCGCTCAGCTCGACCCCCGTACCGCTGAGGGTCCCGCCGTCGATGACCAGCTCGGCGGACGCCACCGACAGGGGCGCAGCGCCGTCCGCGCCGGTCAGCACACAGTCCGTGAACCGTACGGGCCCGGCGCCCCGCAGGATCACCCCGTCGAGTCCGGTCAGGACGGTCCGTACGAAGTGGACGGGGGCGGTGACAGGGGTCTGGACGAGGACCGCGCCCGCCGGGAGCGTGAACGAGCAGTCGCTGATCACCGTCGGACGGGTGGAGCGCGCCGAGCGCTGCGCGACGGCGAACGTCCGCGCGGTGCAGCCCCGCACCTGCGCGCCGTCCGCGTTCACCGTGAGGGTGCCCGCCTGGTCGAAGGTGGGACGGGCGATGACGGTGACGTCTTCGAGGGTCAGATCGGTGATCTTCGTGTTCGCGACGAACCAGGAGCAGGTGTGCCGGCGCACGGTGACGCGTTTCGCCGAAATCCCCCACTGGGAGCCGGAGTTGGCGATGTCCATCAGCCCGGAGTTGCCGTCGAAGAGGAGGTCGTGCTCGTACTGGCCGTGCGTGGTGAAGGGGTTGCCGCCCGCGTCGTCGCCGTCGCCGTGACAGTTGACGACCGTGCAGTACGCGGACGCCGTGAGGTCGTTGAGATGGCGGACGTTGCTGGTCGTGCAGTCGGCGACCCGGCCGTAGAGACAGTAGATCTGCTGCGTGAGATAGCCCGCGCCACCGTACTCGACGGTCGGCGGGTTCTTCAGGGAGCAGCGCTCGGTACGGAAGCGGGTGCACCAGCGCCGCATGATCACCGGCCAGAAGGAGCCCGTCGCGTGGATGCCGGAGACATCGCAGTCGACGGCGTACTCGTACGACACGGGGTGCGAGCCGGTGTACTCGTCTCCGCCCGCGCCCTCGAACAGCAGATCGTGTACGTGGGCGGAGCGCACCGGTTCGACACGGGTCCAGGTGAGGGTGCGCCCGGCGGCCAGCTCCCAGCCGTTGAGATAGCCGACGCGGATATGCGTACCGTCCACGATCTCGGTGATCTCGACCAGCTTCTGCAACTCCCGCTCGTCACGTCCGCCGCCCGCGACCGGGTCGACCTGGACGCTCCACCACTGCCCGACCCGGAAGGCACCCGCGTCGGGCACCGGGAACACATCGGTGAGTTCGACCACCTTGGCGGGCAGCGCGTACGTGACCGTGGTGCCGGTGACCGTGCCACGGAAGGCGAGGACGGCGCCGAAGGGGTTGTCGTGGGTGTTCTTCTCGATGCCGTCGGTGTGCATCGTGTGGCCGCCGAAGTCGAGTTCGATGCCCGAGCGGTTCCACAGGTGTCTCTTGCGGAAGAGGAGGTCGGTGTGTGCTTCGACGCGGTGGACGGCCGGGTCGGTGACCATGGCGTCGAGTGCGTCGTCGGCGGGCCGTTCGGCGTCGAAGTGGCCGAAGGTGCGGAAGTCGACGGTGCCGGAGTGCAGTTGCAGCCACCGGCCCCTGCGGTCTCCCCCACCTTCTCCCCCGCGCGCCATCACCGTGCCGCCATTGTGCGCGGCGGTCGACCTCGCGTCCCAGCGAGCCGTGAACGCGCCCCCGTCGCCGGGTGCGTGATACCCGCCCACCACGGCCACCGTGCCGTCCCGCGACGGCTTCAGCGCCCGCAGCGCGGCGACCGTCGCCACGGACAGGACGTCGACCGACCGGGAGTCCACCGGCGAGGCGGCTGCCGCGGTGCCGGGGGCGGTGAGGGAGACGGCCGCGGCGGCTGCCGCGACGCCCGAAGCGCGGAGTAGGTGGCGTCGTGCGGTGCTTCCCTGCGGTTCCACGGGCTCCTCCGGAGCTGATCAGGGTCTGGGAAGGGTGCTGCGGTACGGCGGCATGAACCGCATCCGGGGCATCTGGTCGGCGAGTACACCGCCGTCCACGACCAGCCGCGTACCGGTGAGATAGGCGCCCGCGTCCGACGCGAGCAGCAGCAGCGCGCCGACACACTCGTCGGGCCCGGCATAGCGGCCGAGCGGGATGCGCTCGCGGTAGGCCGCCTCGAACTGCTCACGGTCGAAGGGGAATTCACCGTCGATGGGTGTGTCGACCATGCCGGGGGCGAGGGTGTTGGCGGTGATGCCGTGCGGCGCCAGCTCGACGGCGAGGGTCTCGGTGAGGAGCTGGGCCGCGGCCTTGGAGGCGTTGTAGTGGGCGAGGCCCGCCTCCGCGACCAGGGCGTTCTTGGAGGTGACGGTGATGAGGCGGCCCTTCACACCGTCCGCGATCATGTGCTCGGCGACACGTTGCGACAGGAAGAAGACGGCGTCCACATTGACCCGCATGACGTGCTGCCAGGACGCCGGGGTGATCTCGTTGAACCGCTCCAGGGCCGCCGTGCCCGCGTTGTTGACGAGGATGTGCAGCGGGCCGCCGAGGTCGGAGCGGATCCGGTCGGCGAGGCCCGCCAGCTCGTCGGTGCGGGACAGGTCCTGGGCGTAGGTGCGGGTGCGGCGGCCGAGGCGCCGGATCGCGGCCTCCGTCTCCGGCAGCCCCGGCGCGTCCGGCAGATCGACGAGGACCAGGTCCGCGCCCGCCTCGGCGAGCCCCACGGCGAAGGCGCGCCCGAGCCCCCGGGCGGCGCCGGTGACCAGCGCGGTCCTGCCGTCCAGACTGAACCGGTCCATGCCCATCCCGCATCCTCCTTGGTGTTTCGTGTACGTGGCGTCCGCAGGCGCCCGTCCTACCCGGACAGGCCGAGCAGCGGCAGCGCGTCCCGGTGGATCAGCGCCTCCACCTCGTCCTTGTCCAGCGGCAGCAGCCCGGGGATGCCCGGCACGTCCGCCACGGCCCGCAGCCCGGTCACGGAGTCGTCCACGGTGGTGAACGGGTAGTCGCTGCCGAACAGCAGCTTGTGCCACACCCCGTAGTCCTGGACGAGCCGCAGACTGTGCCAGAGCTGGAAGGGCCGGTAGTGCAGGGCGCTGATGTCCGCGTACACATGCGGGTGCTTGCGGATGACGGCGATGCACTCGCCCTCGAAGGGGTGGCCCAAGTGCGCCAGGACCATGCGGAGTTCGGGGTGCCGGATGGCCACGGCGTCGAGGTGGCGCGGCATCGCGTACTCCAGCGGCGCGGCCGACACGAAGGTGGTGCCGGTGTGCACGAGCAGCGGCAGGCCGTGCCGTTCGGCGTACGTGTACAGGTCGTCGTACGCCTCGTCGGACGGGTCGAATCCCGCGTACATCGGCATGAGCTTGATGCCGCGCAGGCCCAGCTCCTGGTGTCCGTACCGGAGTTCGTCCTGCCAGCCCGGCTGGGTCGGGTCGAGGGAGAGATAGCCGATGAGCCGGTCCGGGTGCGCGGCCGTGTAGGCGGCGACGGCGGTGTCGTCCACCCACAGGCCGCTGCGGCGCGCCTTGCCGCCGACGACGATGGTGCGGGTGTCGTCGGGCGCCGTCGCCGCGTACTCCTCCCACTTCACGGTCAGGTCGACCTCGCCCGCGTGGGCGCGGGCCGAGTCGGACGCGAAGGGGTCGGTGAAGTCGTGGCTGTGCCGGAACAGATGGGAGTGGACGTCGACGATCACGTACGGTTCCTCTTCTCCCAGCCGTCCTCGAACATGTTCCAGAAGCGGTGGGTCGGCGGGTGCTCGGCGAAGACCTCGTCGACGAGTTCGACACCGATGCCGGGCGCCGTCGGCAGACCGATGTGGCCGTCGTCGGTGAGCGGCAGGGTGCCCTTCAGTGCCTGGAAGACGTGGTCCTCCAGGAGGCCGTCGAAGGTCTCCAGGATCTTGAAGTTGGGGATGCCGAGCGCCGCGTGCACCGAGACGGTGGTGCACAGCGGGGAGTTGGAGTTGTGCGGGGCCACGAGCATGCCGTGCGTGTCGGCGATGGCGGCCAGCTTGCGGACCTCGGTGAAGCCGCCCGCCATCGACAGGTCGGGCTGGATGATGTCGACGGCCCCGGTGGCGAAGAGCTGCTTGTACTCATACCGGTTGTGGAAGTGCTCGCCGCCCGAGATCGGGAAGGGCGCCCGCTGCCGCAGCTCCGCGTACCGCTCGATATGGGTCCAGGGCAGCGGCTCCTCGAACCAGCCGATGTCGAAGGGCTCCAGCTCGCGCAGGAGCCGGCTCGCGGTGGGCATCGCGAAGCGGGCGTGCCCCTCGATGAACAGGTCGACGTCGGGTCCGATGGCGTCGCGGACGGCGGCCACCAGGTCGACGGAGCGACGCAGTTCGGCGCGCTCCAGTTCGTGCAGGCCGGGTCCGAACGGGTCGAACTTGAGGGCGGAGAAGCCCTTCCCGACAATGGCGCGGGCCTTGGCGGCGAAGACGTCCGGGTCACGTTCGCCGTTGTACCAGCCGTTGGCGTAGACGCGGACGCGGTCGCGGCAGGCGCCTCCGGTGAGCCGATAGGCGGGCACGCCGAGCGCCTTGCCCATCAGGTCGTACATGGCCTGATCGAGGCCCGACAGGGCGATGCCGCCCATGTCGCCGCCGCGCAGGAAGTCGCCCTGATAGACGCGCAGCCACAGCTCCTCGATGTCGAAGGGGTCGGCGCCGATGAGGTGGCGGCGGGCCAGCGACTCGGTGAGCGCGCAGACCTCGCGGCCCCGGTAGGGGTGGGTGATCTCGCCGACGCCGCTGAGCCCTTCGTCGGTGTGGACGCGGACATAGCCGAAGTCGCGCCAGGCGGTGCCGAGCATCAGGGTCTCGACGCGGGTGATCCGCCCTGCCGGACCCGCCGGGCGGGTGGTGTTCACGGTGAGCATCAGCGGGTCGCCCCTCCCATGGTGGACGCGTTCTCCAGATCGCGGGCGCCGCCCTCGGCGAGTACGGCGGTGACGGCGGCCTCGGTGCCCTCGATCAGCCGGTCTACGTCCGCGTCGGTGTGGGCGTAACTGATGTGGCTGCGCTTCAGGTTGAGCGGCAGCTCGAACAGGCCGTGGTCGAGGAGGCGGCGCCGGTAGCCGACGAACAGGGACGCGTCGTTGGCGAGGAGGTCGCCGTAGCTGCGCGGGGTGTCGCCCGGCATGAAGTAGGTGACGAAGACGGAGCCGTGCCCGGTGACGACGGCGGGCACGCCGAGGCGCGCGTACAGCGCCTGAAGTCCTTCGCGGACGCGGGCGCCGAGCCGGTAGACGTGCTCGTGCACCGGTTCCTCGCGGAGTTTGCGGAGGGTGGCGAGGGCGGCGGCGACGACGGACGGGTGGCCGTTGTAGGTGCCGGCGAAGAAGGCGGGGGCGCCGGGGCGGGTCGAGAACAGGTCCATCAGGTCGGCCCGGCCGCCGATCGCGCCGACGGGGGCGCCGTTGGCGATGGCCTTGCCGAGCGTGGTGAGGTCGGGGGTCACGCCGCTGAGCGCCTGCCAGCCGCCGAGGTCGTGCCGGAAACCGGTGATGACCTCGTCGAAGACCAGCACACTGCCCGCCTTCGTGGTCTCCTCGCGCAGCGTGGTGAGGAATTCCTGGTACGGGAGGAGGGCGCCGACGTTGTGCGGGACGGGTTCGACGATGACGGCGGCGATGTCGTGGCCGTGCTCGGCGAAGGCGCGGCGCACGGCGTCGCTGTCGTTGAACGGCAGGACGAGCGTCGCGTCCAGGACCTCCGGGAGGATGCCGGTGGAGATCGGGTCGTGGCCGCCGACCTTCTCGGGCGCGGAGATCACGTTGAGGCTCACGGAGTCGTGCCAGCCGTGGTAGCAGCCCTGGAACTTGACGACGAGCCGCCGTCCGGTGGCCGCCCGCGACACCCGCAGGGCGTGGAAGGTGGCCTCGCTGCCGGTGCTGGTGAGCAGGGCCTTCTCCACGGAGGGGATCAGCTCGGCGAGCTGTTCGGCGAGTTGCACCTCGCCCTCGGTGGTGCCGACGCCCATATGGCCGAGGGTCGCGCCGGCCTCGGCGCTCGCGCGGGCCACGTCGGGGTCGTTGTGTCCGAGCAGCGGGGGCCCGAACGCGGCGTGGAAGTCGACGTACTCGCGGCCGTCGGCGGTGCGGAAGCGGGCGCCTCCGGTCGCCGTGACGACGAGGTCGGCCAGTCCGGGAACGCTGCGCTGGCCGCTGTTCACACCGCCGGGCACGACCTTGCGGGCGCGTGCGGCGATCCCGGCTCCGGAGGTGGCGTCCGGGCCTGAACTCATGGTGCTTGCTCCTTGCGTCGAGAGTCGTCGGCTTCAGGGGCCCTGCCCGGCCCGTGAACCCTGGCGCCATCCGCCCGGCAGTTCGCCGCAGGAAGGTTTTTCAGAACGCTGTTCTGTGCTGCAAAACAGTAAGCGCAGCGTACGGGTGGCCGATTCGCCGGTCAAGCCCCTTGTTTCTGCTTCTTCGCCAGTTCCGGGAGGTCTCGATGGGGCTAAACTGTTCGGTCATGGAGAACAGAGCTGGTCCGGCTGAGCCGAAGTACTGGGTCAAGAGCGTCGCCAGGGCCGCCGACATCCTGGAAGTTCTCGCCGCTCCCGCACCGGGCAGCGGCCTGAGCGTCACGGAGGTCGCGCAGCTCTGCGGCGTCTCCAAGAGCGCCGCCTTCGGCACGCTCCAGACCCTGCGCGCGTACGGCTTCGTGTCGGACGACGGCGAGGGCATGAACCGCCGCTACCGCCTCGGCATGGGCCTCGCCCGCCTCGGCGACCGGGCGCGCTCCCAGGTCTCGCTGCGCGGGGTCGCGCACCCGGTGCTGCGGGAGCTGACCCGCGAGACGGGCATGGCGTCGCGCCTCGCGGTGCCCGAGGACGGGCACGCCGTCGTGGTCGACCAGGTCGAGCTGGACCAGCGGGTCCGCCTCGATCTGCGGATGGGCCAGCGCGAGCTGCCGCACTGCACAGGTCTGGGCAAGGCCCTCCTGTCGGCGGTGGACCCGGCGGAGGCCGCCGCCGTCGTGGAGCGCCACGGGCTGCCGCGCAGAACCCCGCGCACCATCACGGACGCGGCCACCTTCCTCGCCCACCTCCGGGACATCGACCGCGTCGGGTACGCGCTGGACGACGAGGAGGACGCCGAGGGCATCATCTGCATCGGCGCGCCGGTACGGGACGACCACGGGGTGTGTGTCGGAGCCATCAGCATCACCGGTCTGAAGCTCGGCCTGCCGGCCTGGCGCTACCAGGAGTTGGGAGGTCAGGTACGGGACGCGGCCCACCGGATCAGCCGCGCGCTGGGCTGGGTCGACCCCGCCGAGGGCGACGCACATCCGGCCGCTACGGGTACACCCTCGCCGTAGACCTCAGCACATCCGCCGCGCAGTTCGTCGGAATCAGCCCTTGACCGATCGCCGGAAAGCGTCGTAGCTTCCTGCCATCGCCGGGACATTTTCCCGTCACCGGCACGTCAACTCGACGGACCCGTTTCCGGAACCTGCCCTTCACACCGGAAACGCCCCTGACCCACGGTCGGGGGCCGGTCAGTTTCAGCCATCCGCCGTCACGGCAGTCCCCCGCAGGAACGCTCCCTGTCTCCCAGGTCCTGCTTCCCAGGGCACCCCCGGTCCGCCGGGGCCCCCGGTCCTTCTCGGAAGGCGAAGTCCGCGATGAGCGTTCCGCACCACCCGAGCACCGCACGCCGTAACCTCCTGCGCGCCTCCGGCGTGGCCGGTCTGGCCCTCGCCTCCACGGCCGCGGCGGCCGGCCCGTCCTGGGCCGCGTCCACGTCCGCGTCTGCGAAGAGCGGCGCCCCCGATGACGTGCTGTCCGTCGCGACGGTCGCCGACCTGCGCGCCGTCGACCCGAAGTCCCTGGACACCGACACGCTCGCCGTGACCGCCGGGTACCACACGTCCGGTGACGGAGGCGCGTTCACCGCCCGCTGGGACGCGCGGTCCACCGCCCCGCACAACGGCGGCACCGTCATCGCCCCCACCGGCAAGCACGCGAGCGGCAAGGGCCGGTGGCTCCAGCTCCACTCCGGCACCGTCGACTTCCGCACCTTCGGCCACTTCGACGCCGAGCAACCCGCCGACGACGCACTCGACGCGATGGTCACCGACCCCGCCGTCCACCGTGTCGAAGCACACACCGACCTCCTCTTCCGCAAGAGACACCTGTGGAACCGCTCGGGCATCGAACTCGACTTCGGCGGCCACACGATGCACACCGACGGCATCGAGAAGAACACCCACGACAACCCGTTCGGCGCCGTCCTCTCCTTCCGTGGCACGCCCACCGACACCACCCACACCCACAAGCTGGGCGCGGCCATGCCGGACCTGTCCGATCTCTTCGAGGTCGGCGACTCGGGTGTGTTCAAGACCGGCCAGTGGTGGGCCGTCGAGACGGACGCGCTGGCGGGCAAGTACGAGAAGGAGATCCAGCGGCTCGTCCAGGTCACCGATGTCGTCGACGGCACCCGCATCCGGGTCAACTACCAGATCGGCTGGGACCTCGCGGCCGGCCGCACCCTCACCTGGACCCGCGTCGAACCCGTCGAACGCGCCCACGTGCGCAACCTCGTCTTCGAGGGCGCGGGCGACGACCAGTACACGGGCTCGCACCCGGTCTCGTACGAGTACGCGGTGCGCTGCGACGTGTCCGGGATCGAGGCCACGGGCACCTTCTGGCCCGTCGTGATGCGCCGCTGGTGCACCTACTTCCGCACCGACCGCTGCTCCCTCGCCAACCCGAAGTCCGTGACGTACGGCGGCGCCGGCTATCTCACCCAGCAGATCTACTGTCTGTACGGGCACGTCGAGGACTGTCACACCTCCAACGCCCGCCATCTGAACGACTTCACGGCGTCCGCGTACTGCTATGTCACCAACTGCCACGGCGACGGCGACGACCAAGGGCCCTTCGTCACCCACGGGCAGTTCGAGCACGACCTCGTGTACACCGGCAACTCCGGGCTGATGACCTTCGCCAACTCGGGTGCCGCGTGGGGCGGCGCCGCCAAGCGGATCACCGTACGGCGCCACTCCTGCTCCTGGTTCGTGGCGCGGGTCAAGGTCACCGATCTGACCCTGGAGGACGTCACCGTCATCGGCAAGAAGTCCCTCGACGGCTCCGGGATGCTGTGGGTGAACGCCGACGGGGTCCAGTTGCGCGGCTGCACCGCGACGGGGCCGCTGATCGTCTCGCAGGCGTCGAAGCGTTCGGCACGGCCCAATGTCATAGCGGACTCGGCGTTCTCCTTCGCGCCGGGCGCCGAGATCACCAAGGCCGACGTCAGCTCGCCGCTCACCCTGGAACGCACCACGCTCACCGGGCTCGCCGGCGCCTCCTTCAAGGGCACCGGCACCCTCACCCTCGACCACTGCACCCTCCAGGGCGCCGCCGACGCCGACCCGGTGACGTACGCACACGGCGAGGTGCACATCGAGGGCGGTGAACTCACCGACACCGGGGTGAAGTTGACCGGGGCCAAGGATCAGCGGCTACGGATCGACGGCACCCGGCTGAGCGGCACCACCAAGGACGGCGCCCTGCTCTCCCGGTCCGGCGGCGGCAGCGATCGTACGGTCACCTGGCAGCTCACGGGGCTCGACTCGCGCGCCACCGGCGGGACCGCCCATGTGCTGGTCGCCGAGGGTGTCAACCGGTACCGGGCCACCTCGTCCACGTTCACCGGAGGGCGGCTCGAACTGCGGCCCGCGGCCTTCGGCGACGGCAGCCATCTGCTCCACACCGGCTGCGTCGAGGACGGCACCGAGCGCACCGCCCTGCCCGACGAGGGCCCGCGCGTCGCCCACACCGCGGGCACCGTCCGCTACTGACCACGGCACTCGCCACTTTTGAAACTCCGACCCCCGCACTCCGCCCCCCGAACTCCCAGGGAACCCCTGTGTCCACGCATCCCCCGATCACCGGCCGGCCGGTACGCGTCGCCCTCGTCGGCGCCGGAAACCGCGGTCTCACCTACGCCGAGTGGATCAAGGCGCACCCCGAGCGCGCCGAGCTGGTCGCGGTCGCCGATCCGCGCCCCGCGGCCCGCGCGGCGGCGGGCGCGCCCCTCCAGTACGAGGACTGGCGGCCCCTCGCCGACGAGCGCATCGCGGACGCGGTGATCGTCGCGACCCAGGACCGTGACCACGTCGAGCCGGTGCTCGCGCTGGCACGGGCCGGGTACGCGATCCTCGCCGAGAAGCCGCTCGCACCGACCGAGGAGGAGACCCGGACGCTCGTGGCGGGCGTACGGGAAGCGGGGGTGCTGTTCGCGGTCTGCCACGTCATGCGGTACACGCCGTACACCGACCTGGTGAAGGAGGTCGTGGACTCGGGGGTGCTGGGGCAGCTCGTGTCGATCGACCATCTGGAGCCGGTCGGCTGGTGGCACTACGCCCACAGCTATGTACGCGGGCCGTGGCGCAGCGAGAAGGGCTCGTCGCCGATGCTGCTCGCCAAGTCGTGCCACGACCTGGACTGGATCGCGTATGTCATGGGCGGCCGGATCGAGCAGGTCACCGGCTTCGGCGGGCTGAAGCACTTCCGCCCGGAGAACGCCCCGGCGGGGTCGACCGAGAACTGCCTCGACTGCCCGGTGGAGCCCGACTGCCCCTACAGCGCGCAGAAGTTGTACCTCCCCACGCTGCGGGAGCAGGGCGCGGTGTGGCCGGTCACGCACGTCACCGAGGCGACCGACGAGGCCGGTCTCCTCGACGCGCTGCGCGACGGCCCGTACGGCCGGTGCGTGTACCGGTCCGACAACGACGTGGTCGACCACCAGGTCCTCGCCATGCGGCTCACCGGCGGGGTCACCGCGACCTTCCAGATGGTGGCGTTCACCGAGCAGACGCACCGGCAGACCCGGATCTTCGGCTCGCACGGCTGGCTGCGCGGCGACGGCGAGCGGGTCACCGTGCAGGACTTCCGCACCGGCGAGACGGTCACGCGGGAACTCGGCGCCAGCGGGTCCAACGCGGCCGACGGGCACGGCGGCGGGGACACCGCGCTCGTCGAGGCGTTCGTCCGGGCCGTCGCCACCGGCGACCCGGGCGCCGTCCGCTCCGGCACCGGCGCCTCGCTCGGCAGCCACCTCGCCGCGTTCGCCGCGGAACGCGCCCGCCACACCGGGACCGTACAGACCGTCCCGGCCCACTGATCGCCCCCCCAGTCATCCACAGCCCGCTTCGACGCGGAACCTCCGGAGGCCACCCTCATGTCCCGTACCACGCACCGCCGCATCAGAATCCGTGCCGTCGCCGTCCCCGTGGTGGCGACCGCGCTCGCCACCACGCTGCTCGCCGCCTGCGGTGGCTCGGGCAGCGGCAGCGACAGCAAGACCGTGACCATGTGGACGTACCCCGTGATCTTCGACGAGGCGAAGAACAAGGAGTACTGGGACGGCCTGGTCAAGGAGTTCGAGAAGGAGCACGCCGGGGTCACCGTGAAGGTGGAGACCTTCCCGTGGGCCAACCGGGACACCGCCCTCGCCACCGCCATCGCCTCCGGCAAGGGACCCGACGTGGTGTACCTGGTGCCGGACCAACTGCCCAAGTACGCGAAGAACATCGTGCCCGCCGACGAGTACATGCCGGCCGACGCGAAGAAGGACTACACCGAGTTCGCCATGGATTCGGTGACCGTGGACGGCAAGGCGCTCGGCACCCCCGTGCTGACCAGCGCGAACCCGCTGATCTGCGACAAGCGGGTGTTCGACGCGATCGGTGAGACGGCCTACCCGTCGACCTGGGCGGACCTGGAGGCGCTGGCGCCGGAGCTGAAGAAGAAGGGCTACTACGCGACCAGCTACAGCGGCGACACCCAGCAGACCCTCAACATGACGTTCTATCCGCTGCTGTGGCAGGCGGGCGGTGACGTGTTCGCGGCGGACGGCAAGAAGACCGCGTTCAGCGACGCGGCCGGCGTCAAGGCGCTCACGTATCTGAAGAAGCTCGTGGACGGCGGATACACCGACAAGGACCTGGTGACGACGACGCCGAAGCTGGAGCAGACACCGATCGCCAAGGGCAAGGTCGCCTGCACCTGGCAGAACACGCCCGCCGACGTCGAGCCGTTCTGGGGCAAGGAGAACATCGTCGTCCAGCCGCCGCTCAAGGACACCGAGTCCATCGGGTACGGGACCGTGGGCGCGCTGTCGCTGCTGAAGGGCGGCAACAAGGATCTCGCGGGCGAGTGGATCACGTTCGCCGCCGAGGCGAAGAACGCGGCGGGTCTGGAGACCTCGGCCGGCTACTTCCCGGCCCGCACCTCCGGCGGCGACCTCTACCCCGGCGACGCCCTCCAGAAGGCCGTCGGCGACACCCTGCCAAGCATGACCGCGGGTCCGCTGCACGAGAAGTCCCGTGAGGTGATGGGCGTGCTGGCGCCGGAGATCCAGGCGGCGCTGCTCGGCAAGAAGAGCCCGCAGGACGCGCTGGACGCGGCGGCGAAGGCGGCGGACGCGATGCTCGCCCGTTGACGCGGCGGCGCACCAGGCACGTAGCGCATCCCGACCGCGGGCCCCGGCCGGTGACACCCACCGACCCGGGCGGGGCCCGCACCCCCTGACCCGCACACCCGCACACCCGCACCCTCCGAACTCCCCCGAACTCCCCCGAACCGCAAGGAGATTCACCGTGGCAGTCGTCGCGGAACGCGCCCGTCGGGGCCGTCTCAGCGGGCCGATGGCGCGCCGCGAGGCCCGGATCGGTCTGCTGTTCGTCCTCCCCTGCTTCCTGCTCTTCCTGGCCTTCCGCTTCGGCCCGGGTGTCGCCGGTGTCCTGATGAGCTTCACCGACTACTCGCTGACCGGCGGCGGGAAGTTCATCGGCCTGGACAACTTCACCCGCCTGTGGGCCGATCCGCTGTTCTGGCAGGCCCTGAAGGTGACCGTCCTGTACACGGTGATCGCCGTGCCGGGCACCCTCGTCGTGTCCGTCGCGCTCGCGCTGCTGACCCGCCGGGCGTTCCGCGGCTCGAAGGTGTTCCGCTCGGTGTTCTTCCTGCCGGTCGTCACCTCGCTGGTGCTCGCCGCGACCGTGTTCGTGTGGATCTTCTCGACGGGCGGCCCCTGGTCGACGGTCATGGGCTGGTTCGGGATGTCCGAGGGGTCCTGGCTCTCCGACGATGTATTGGTCATCCCCGCGCTCGCGCTCGTCGGCGTCTGGTCGCGGTTCGGGTACGGGATGCTGATCCTGCTCGCCCGGATGCAGGACATCCCCAGGGAGCTGGAGGAGGCGGCCCTCACGGACGGCGCGGGCGCCTGGCAGCGGTTCCGGCACATCGTGCTGCCGCAGCTCAGGCCCACGCTGTTCTTCCTCGCGGTGATCGAGACGACCGCGTCGTTCCAGGTCTTCGACGCCGTCTACACGATGACCGGCGGCGGACCCGCCAACGCCAGTTACACGCTCGTCTTCCAGCTCTACGACGCGGGCTTCAAGTACTTCGACCTGGGCTACGCGTCGGCCATCGGGGTCGCCCTGTTCGTGCTGACCGTCGTGGTCGCCGTCGTCCAGCGGCTCGTGATCGGGAAGGACCAGTGACCATGACCACCACCACACCGGTCGAGACCTCGCCCGCCGGCCCGCGGAAGGACGGCGCGCGGAACGACGGCGCACCGACGCCGCCGGACCGGCGGACCGCCCGCCGGCTGCGCCGGGAGGCCGAGCGCGACACCGTGCCGCACGCGATGCGCGCCTCGCGCGGCGGACGGATCGCCCGCGCCCTGCTCCTCACGGTCGCCGCCGTCGTCACCGTGTTCCCGTTCTACGCGATGGTCGTGCTCTCCCTGAAGCCGTCCGCCGCCGTCGAGTTCCCCGGCAGCCTCGTCCCGTGGCCGCTGACCGGCGACGCGTACGACAGCGTGATGAACGCGCAGGACGTGCCGCGCTGGCTGTTCAACACGCTGATGTACTCGGTGATCTCGGTCGTCGGTGTGCTGCTGCTCGCCTCGCTCGCCGGGTACGCGTTCGCCAAGAAACGCTTCCCGGGGCGCGAGACGATGTTCTGGTCGTTCCTGTCGATGGTGATGGTGCCGTACCACGTCACGATGATCCCGACCTTCGCGATGATCGCGAAGATGGGCGGCGTCGACACCTACTGGGGTCTGATCGTGCCGACCCTCGCCAACGCCCAAGCCGTGTTCCTGATGCGGCAGTTCATCCAGGGGCTGCCCGACGAACTCTTCGAGGCGGCACGGCTCGACGGCTGCAACGAGTGGCAGATCTTCCGCCGCGTCGTGCTGCCGCTGCTCAAACCGATCCTGGCCACGCTCGGTGTGTTCGTCTTCCTGTGGCACTGGAACGACTTCCTGTGGCCGCTCGTCGTCGGCCAGTCCACCGACATGCGTACGCTCACCGTGGGCATCGCCTCGCTCCAGCAGCAGAACGTGCCGCTGAACGTCGTCCTGTCGGGCTCCGTCATCGCGTTCGTGCCCATCTTCGCCGCGTATCTGGTGGGCCAGCGTTACTTCACCGAGGGCGTCACGGCGTCCGGGATCAAGGGATAGCGCGCATGGTGTTCACCGACGAAGCGGCGCTCGAAGAGCGTCTCGCGACCCCGTCGCCCGCCCTCGTCGCGGACCTGGGCCGGCTCGACGGCGATCTGCTGGTGCTCGGCGCGGGCGGCAAGATGGGCCCCAGCCTGTGCCGCCTGGCCCGGCGCGCCCTCGACGCGGCCGGCCGTACGGACAGCGAGGTGTACGCGGTGTCGCGCTGGTCGGACCGGGCCGCCGCCGACGCCCTGGAGGCCGACAACGTACGGACCGTCGCCTTCGACCTGATGGACCCGGCCGCGGACCTCGCGACCCTGCCCGACGCGGCGGACGTCGTCTTCATGGTCGGCGCCAAGTTCGGCTCCGCCGGGGCGCCTTCGCACGCGTGGGCGGTGAACGCGGCGATGCCCGACCGGGTCGCGCGACGCTGGCCGGACGCGCGGATCGCCGCTTTCTCGACGGGCAACGTGTATCCACTGGTGCCGGTCGTCTCGGGCGGCTGCGCCGAGGGCGACCCGGTCGGACCGGTCGGCGAGTACGCCATGTCGTGCCTGGGCCGCGAGCGGATCTTCGAACACGCGGCCCTCACCCGGGGCACCCGCACCGCCCTGATCCGCCTCAACTACGCGGTCGACCTGCGGTACGGGGTACTGGCCGACCTCGCGGGCCGGGTCCGCGCGGGCGAGCCCGTCGACGTCCGCACGGGCGCCGTGAACGTGGTCTGGCAGGGGTACGCGAACGAGGTCACCCTGCGGTCGCTGACGCACGCCACCGGCGGTGACGGCGGCGCCTTCACGGTGAATCTGACCGGCCCGGAGACGGCGTCCGTACGCCGGATCGCCCAGTGGTTCGGCGAGGAGTTCGGCACGGAGCCCGTCTTCGACGGCGCGGAGAGCGGTACGGCGCTGCTGTCCGACGCGAGCCGGTGCCACGCCCTGTTCGGCTATCCGGACGTGCCGCTGCGCACGCTGGTCGGCTGGCAGGCGGACTGGCTGCGCCGAGGGCTTCCGCTGTCCGGCAAGCCCACCAAGTTCCAGGTACGCGACGGAAGGTTCTGAGCCCCCCATGTCTTCTTCGGACACCCCATCGGACACCTCGTGCGAGCTGCCGGCCCCCCTGGAGGTACTGGCCGGGGGCACTGTCATCCCCGCCCACCCGCTGGCCCTCACCGCCGCGCTGACGCTGGACGAGCGGCGGCAGCGGGCGCTGACCCGCTACTACCTGGCGTCCGGCGCGGGCGGGGTCGCGGTCGCCGTGCACACCACCCAGTTCGAGATCAGGGAACCGGGCGTCGGCCTGCTGAAGCCGGTCCTGGAACTCGCCGCCGACACGATCCGGGCGGCGGCGGACCGCCCGTTCGTCAAGGTCGCCGGGGCCTGCGGCTACACCGCGCAGGCCGTCGCCGAGGCCGAACTCGCCGCGTCGCTCGGCTATGACGCGGTGCTGCTGAGCCCCGCGGTGCCGGGCGCCGACGAGAAGGGCCTCATCGAACGGGCCCGCGCGGTCGGCGAGGTCCTGCCGGTGATCGGCTTCTACCTTCAGGAGGCGGTCGGCGGACGCTATCTGTCGCCGTCCTTCTGGTCGGCGTTCACGGACCTCCCGTCCACGGTCGCCGTGAAGATCGCGCCATTCGACCGCTACCGCACCGCCGACGTGATACGCGCGGTGGCCGCCGCCGACCGCGCGGACGAGGTCGCCCTGTACACCGGCAACGACGACGACATCATCGGCGACCTGCTCACCCCGTACGGGACCGGGACAGGGACCGGCCAGCGCTGGTTCGCGGGCGGGCTCCTCGGCCAGTGGGCGGTGTGGACGCACGCGGCGGTCGCCCTCCTGGACGACATCCGCCGGGCGCGGGCCGGTGACCACGAGGCGATGGTGCGGTGCCTGGCGCGCCGGCCCGAGCTGACGGACGCCAACCAGGCCGTGTTCGACGTGCGCGGCGGGTTCCGTGGCTGTATCGCCGGGGTGCACGAAGTGCTGCGCCGCCAGGGCCTGTTGGACGGCACCTGGTGTCTCGATCCGACGGCGACACTGTCCCCGGGGCAGTCCGGGGAGCTGACCCGGGTGGCGGCGGCGTATCCGTGGCTGACGGACGACGACTTCGTGAAGGAGCACCTTGATGACTGGCTCCGCTGAAGCCGAAGCCGTCGGAGCGGGTGGGACCGGTGGGCGGCCGAGGGTCGTCGTGAGTGTGCCGCCCGCGCGCCGCGCCGAGTTCTTCACCCCCGCGACCTGGGCACGGCTCGCCGACCGTGCGGAGCTGACGGTCCTCGACGCGCACGAGGACCGTGCCGCGCTCGCCGGGGCGCTGCCGGGCGCCCGCGCGCTGATCACCTCCTGGGGCACGCCCCGGGTGGACGCCGGACTCCTCGATGTGGCCGACGGGTTGGCGCTGGTGGCGCACACCGGGTCGGCCGTCGCCCCGTACGTCACCGAGGAGGTGTTCCGGCGCGGGGTGCGGGTGACGCAGTGCGGCGACGAGATGGCGCGGCCCGTCGCCGAGGTCGCGCTCGCCTTCACGCTGGCGCTGCTGCACCGCGTCCACCGCTTCGACCACGCGCTGCGCGGGGGCGCCGACTGGGACACGGCGGGTGTGGCGCCGGTGCGGCACGAGATCCATGGCAGCGCGATCGGCGTCATCGGTGCCTCGCGCACCGGCAGGGCGTACATCGCGCTCGCCCGCGCCGTGGGCGCCCGCGTGGCGGTGACCGACCCGTACCTGACACCGGAGGACGCCGAGGAGATCGGCGTACAACTCCTGTCACTGGAGGCTCTGTTGGCGTCCAGCAGGGTCGTCGCCGTGCACGCGCCCGCGACCGCCGAGACGCGGCATCTGCTCGACGCGGACCGGCTCGCCCTGATGCCCGACGGGGCGGGTCTGGTGAACACGGCGCGGTCCTGGCTGGTGGACGAGGACGCGCTGCTCGCGGAGGTACGGACCGGCCGGCTGGACGCGGCCATCGACGTGTTCGACGCCGAACCACTCCCGGTGGACCATCCCCTGCGCGCCCTGCCCAACGTCCTGCTGACACCGCATCAGGCGGCCGGCACCGTCGAATGCCGTCACCGGCTCGGCGCGGGCGCCGTGGACGAGGTGCTGCGCCTCCTGGACGGCCTGCCACCGCTGCGCGCGGTGGGAGCGGACGCCCTGGGCCGCCTGCACTGACCACCGACCCGACCCGGTCACCTCCCCGATAGGGGCGGGCGGCCCACGACCAGCCACCTGGACGGTACTTCGATGGTGGAGCCGTCGGAGTGGCGGTCCGTCGTGATCAGGGGCAGTTCGCCTTCCGCGAGGAGGTCGAGTCCGGCGGCCCGGACGTAGTCCGTGACGGCGCCGTCGGACACCTCGCCGGGAGCTATCCCGTGCCGGAACACCGGTTCGAGCTTGGCCGGCGGCCCCTCGGGCCGCTGCGCCAGGCCACCGAGCACCGGCCCCGCGGCCTCGGACAACTCCACGAGGAAGGCCCGCCCCCGCTCCCCGAGCAGCGTCGCCACACCCTCCACGAGCGGCTGCCGGTCGTCCGGTTCGCACTGGTGGAGCACGCCGCGCATATAGACGTTGGCGTCGCCCACCTCGGCGTGGAGCCGCTGTGTTCCGGCCTTCTCGGTGGCGTCCAGCTCACGGAAGTCCACGCTGCCGGAGGGATCGGCGCGCCGCGCGTGCTCCAGCGCGGCGGCGGACAGATCGACCCCGACGACCCGGGGGAACCGCCCGGCGAGATACCGGGTCTGGGTGCCGTTCCCGCACCCGAGATCCACCAACGGCAGCTCCGGCGACAGGAGTTGAGGTGCGAACAGCCCGAGATGGACGCCTACGGTGACCTCGGGCCCCGCGTCCCAGAACACCCCACCCACTTCACCCGGAGCCTCGCTCCAGAACCCTTCCCAGGCCGCCCGGTACCGACTCGTCACGCTCATGCCCAGCTCCCCAGGTGCGACAGGTACGACTGGAGCGGCACGTGCGACAAGGAACACACGACAAGGAACACCACCGCTCCGCCGCCCGAGCGGGCGACATGATCGGTCTACCGCTCCCGGGGTCCGCCCACAAGCAGGCGGCTCCATACCTTTACGGCACAACTACCGTCGGGGAAGGGCGAGTTCGAACCACACGGTCTTCCCGGTCCCGGCCCTGCTGGTGCCCCACTCCTTGGCGAGCCCGGTCACGACCCGCAGCCCCCGCCCGAACTCGTCACCGGGCCCGGCGCTCATCAGCGTGGGCAGCGTGTGGTCGTCGTCGGCGACCTCGCAGGTGAGGGTGGTGCCGCTGCGCACGAGGCGGAGTTCGATGTGCTCCCCACGCGCGTGCCGTACCGCGTTGGTGACGAGTTCGTCGGCCATCAGCCGGGCGTGGTCGATCAGCGGTGCGAGCCGCCACGCGGTGAGCTGTTCGGCGACGAACTCCCGTGCGGCCCGCACCTCGACGGGGTCGGCGGGGAACCGCCGGCGGGCCACGTCATCGGCGGCGATGCCGTTGAGCCGGGCCATCAGCAGGGCGACGTCGTCCTTGCGCCCGCCGCGCCGTCCGAGCGCGCGGATGATGGTGTCGCAGGCGTCGTCCATGGAGGCCGCCGGATGAGCGGCGGACTCGCAGAGCGTGGCGAGCCCGACGCCGATGTCCTGCCCGCGCATCTCGACCAGCCCGTCGGTGCACATCACCAGCCGGTCACCGGGCGCGACCGGCACCCGTACCGTCTCGAAGGGCACACCGCCGACGCCGATGGGTGCTCCGGTGGGCAGGTCGAGGAGTTCGCTGCGGCCGTCGCCGCCGCGGACCAGGACGGGCGGGATGTGCCCGGCGTTGGCGATCTCCAGTTCGCCGTTGATCGGGTCGTACACCGCGTAGAGGCAGGTCGCGAGGTAGTGCTCGCCGAGGCGCTGGGCGAGGTCGTCCAGGTTGCGCAGGAGTTGGGCGGGCGGCAGGTCGAGCGCCGCCATGGTCTGTACGGCCGTCCTCAACTGGCCCATCATCGCGGCCGAGTTGAGGCCGTGGCCCATGACGTCGCCGACGACGAGCGCGGCACGGGAGCCGGGGAGTTTCACCGAGTCGAACCAGTCGCCGCCGACCCGTCCGAGCAGGGTGCCCGGCAGATAGCGGGTCGCGATGTCGCAGCCGGACATCCGGGGGTCGATGTGCGGGAGCATGCTGTCCTGGAGGGTGTCGGCGACGCTCTCCTGGTAGGTGTACATGCGCGCGTTGTCGAGGACGAGGCCCGCGCGGGCGGCGAGTTCGGCGCCGGTGACGCGGTCCATGTCGTTGAAGACGGGCCGCTCCCGGTGGCGTAGCAGGATCATGAAGCCGAGGACCACATTGCGCGCCTTGAGGGGCACCACCAGCATCGAGCGGTGGTTGATGAGCGGTCTGATGTCCCGTTTCTCGAACTGCGAGGCGATGGCATTGCCCATCTCCTCGGTGATGCGGGGCACGAGGACGGGCTCCCCGGTGGTCATGCACTGGAAGAAGGGGGTGTGCACGGGGAACGGCATGGATTCCCCGACCGGGACGACGTCGTCCCAGCGGCCCGGTTCGTCGGTGTGCTCCAGGGCGACCCGGTGCCACATCGTCGTCGCGTCGGGCGGCCCGTCGGGGAACCCCTCACCGGCGACGACCTGTTCCCGCAGATAGGTACCGGCGACGTCCGTGAACCGGGGCACCACCGCCCGGCTCACCTCGACGATGGTGCGGGACAGGTCGAGCGACGAACCGATGCGTCCGCTCACCTCGTTGAGGAATTCGAGGTGTTCCCGGACGGCCGCGTACTCCAGGTCCTCGCCGTCCTCGTCGGGCGCCTGCTCCCTGGGCAGCGGGCTCCCGGCCGCCTCGGCCCGTGCGGCGCGCTCCCTGCGTGCCTTGCGCTCCGCGCGCCGGGCCACACCCCAGTCGGGCGTCACGGGCACCCGGTCGTGCTGGCTGAACTCCAGCACGGGATAGCCGAGTTCGAGGACCTGCGCGACGATACGGGCGCTCTCGCCGACGCTCATGCTGGGCAGGATCTCGGGCAGTCCCCTGGCGAGTTCGTCGGCGCCGGGGAAGTCGGTGTGCAGCGCGAAGCCGGGCGCTATCCGCTCCACGGCGTCTTCGTCGGCCGCGCCCGGCACTCCCGCGTCGGCGCGCAGCCGGTCGGCGTCGGCCGCCAGCACGAGCAGCCGCTCGGGACCGGGTCCGACCAGGGGGTACGCCCACCACAGCACGTCGATCCGCGGTCCGTGCACCGAGTCGGACCCGTGCTCCGCGAGCCGGGCGCGGCCCGCCGACGGGTAGGAGGTGCGGCCGTGCAGGGAGCTTTCGAGATCGGGGCCGAGCCCGTCGTACGCGGCGAGCGCGTCGTAGGACCCGGTGTCCCCGTCGTCGGGGAGCGCGCCGGAGACGGGCAGGAGGTCGGCGGCCGGGCGTCCGACGGCTTCCTCCCTGGCGGGGCCGAACAGACGGCGTGCGCCGGTGGACCAGTGCGAGACGAGCCCTTCGCCGTCGATGACGACGACGGCCAGCGGAACCCGGCCGACAGCGGTGTGCGCCGGCGGCTCCCCCTCGGCCCCGTGGCCGACGGGTGGCGCCGATCCCGTGCCACGTTCCATGGCCAAGGCTCCTTCCCGGGGCGGCTTCACAAGATCTGCCGCCGCCACCACGGTACGTCCGCCAGGGGTAGCGGTGTGCGACATCCCGCGAATTCGCGCCGTCGGGCGACCCCGCGCACGGGGCCGGTCCCGCGCCGGTCGGGATCGGCCCCCGCCGCCTCCCGCCGCCCCCCGTCCGTACTCCTCAGTCCTCGTGCCCGAGTTGCAGGTCCCGTTCGGTACGGCCGCCCCCCGCGACCTGGAGCACCGTGGCCACCGGCGGATAGCCCGCGGCGATCACCGTGTACTCGCCGGACGACAGATCGATGAACCGGAACGTGCCGTCGGCCCCGGTGGTCAGGGTGTCCACGACATTGCCCGCGGCGTCGAGCAGCGTGACGCGCGCGTCCTCGACAGGCCGTCCGCCGCCCGCCCGTACGGTGCCGCGCAGGACCGCGCCGCCCGCGAGTTCGACGTCCTGGCGGGTCTCGCGGGACGCCTGCACGCTCACCGGGAGCGCGGCGGGGCGGAACGCGGGCGCGCTCCCGGCGAGGGTGTACTCACCGGCCACCAACTCCGTGATGACATAGCCGCCTTCGCGACCGCTACGGGTACTGGCGACGACCTCGCCGTGCACATTGGTGAGCGTCACGGTGGCGTCCCGTACGGGCGAGCCGTCGGCGGTGACGACGGTGCCCGCGAGGCGCCCGGCGCCGCCGAGGACGACGTCGAGTTCGACGGGCCGCTCGCCGACGGTGACGGAGACGGCCTGCGGCTGGTGTCCGCCGGCCGCCGCGATCAGGACGTACGACCCGGCGCCGGGCGTGGACAGCGCGTACCGCCCGTCGCCGCCGCTGGCCCCGCGCCCGATCTGCCGTCCGGAGATGTCGATGAGGGTGAGCGCGGCGCGCGGCACGGCGGTGCCGTCGGAGTGCTGCACCGAACCGCAGACCGGCACCCCGGCCGCGTACGAGGTGCGGGCGGCCGGGATGGGCGAACCGGCCTCGGCTTCGGGGGCGTTCTGGGACGCGGCACTGGACAACAGGGGGGTCTCCTTGAGGAAGAAGGCGATCAGCAGGCCGAGGACGAGCACCGGCACGAGGTAGAGGAAGATCCGGGGCATGGCGTCCGCGTAGGCCCGGATGTAGCCGTCGCGCAGCGCGGCGGGCAGGGCGCGGACGACCTGGGGGGTGATGGACTCGGGGTCGGGCAGGTCGGCCCCGGTGGGCAGCCGGTCGGCGAGGGCGTCGGCGAGCCGGTTGGCGAAGAGGGTGCCGAAGATCGCGGCACCGACGCTGCCGCCGATCTGCCGGAAGTAGTTGTGCGCGCTGGTGGCGGTGCCGAGGTCGGCGGGGCGCACGGCGTTCTGCACGGCGAGCACGAGGACGGGCATGACCAGGCCGATGCCGGTGCCGAGTACGGCCATCCAGATGCTGTAGTGCAGCCGGGGCGTGTCGGTTTCGAGGCGGGACAGCAGCCACATGCCGGCGACCGAGACGGCGCCGCCGAGCACCGGGTACACCTTGTAGCGGCCGGTACGGCTGATGAGCTGCCCCGAGATGACGGAGGCGGCGACGATGCCGCCCATCATCGGGAGCATCAGCAGCCCGGACTCGGTGGCGCTGGCGCCGTCGACCATCTGGAGGAAGGTCGGCAGATAGCTGGCGGCGCCGAACAGGGCGATACCGATGACCATGCCGACGAGTCCGGTGATGTTGAAGACCGGGTCGCGGAACAGGCGCAGCGGGATGAGCGGTTCGGCGGCGAAGCGTTCGGCGACGAGGAACAGCACGGAGGCGACGACGGCTCCGGCGGCGAGGCCGAGGATGGTGCGGGAGCCCCAGGCGTACTCGGTGCCGCCCCAACTGGTCAGCAGCACCAGGCAGGTGGACGCGGCGGCGAGCAGCAGGATGCCCAGGACGTCGAGCCGGCCGCGCGTCGCCGGCTTGGGGAGCTTGAGGACGAGGGCGACGACGACGAACGTGACGAGGCCGAAGGGCACGTTGATGTAGAAGCACCAGCGCCAGGTCGCGTGGTCGGTGAAGAAGCCGCCGAGGAGGGGTCCGGCGACCGAGGCGAGTCCGAAGGCGGCGCCGATGAGACCCATGTAGCGGCCTCGTTCGCGGGGCGGCACGATGTCGGCGATGATCGCCTGCACACCGATCATGAGGCCGCCCGCGCCGATGCCCTGGACGGCGCGGAAGGCGATCAGCTCGTCCATGGTGCGGGACCAGCCGCAGAGCGCCGATCCGACGACGAACACGGCGATGGCGAACAGGAAGACGCTCTTGCGCCCCACCAGGTCGCCGAGCTTGCCGTACACCGGCAGGCCGATGGTGGAGGTGAGCAGGTACGAGGTGATCGCCCAGGACATCTTGTCGAGGCCGTGGAGTTCGCCGACGATCTTCGGCAGCGCCGTGGCGACGATCATCTGGTCGAGCGCGGCGAGCAGCAGGGCGAGCATCAGCCCGATGAAGACCATGCGGACCCGGCGGGGGCTCAGCTCCCGCGCGGGGTCGGTCGCGGGGTCCGGCGGCGGACCCGGTGGGGTCGCGGAGGGTGGGCCCGCCGGGGTGTCGTCCGGGTCTCCGTGGGGTACCGGGACCTTTGTCCCGGCCGCCCCCGTGCCCGGCCCCGCGTCCTTCACCAGCGTCGTCCCGCCCACCTGTTGCTCCCCTCGTCGCGCCTGCGCCGCACATTTCTCGCATTACGCGACAACTGCGAGCAAGCGCGACGAGTCGCCCCTGAGCGGGGCCCGGCGGACGAATCTGCCGGTGGGAGCCCTACGGCGTACAACGGAGCGGTGCGGAAGACCACTCGAACCGGTGAGGGTGGCCGTGACCTCGCGGGGTCACTTCACCGCCCCTCCAAGGCACTTCGGGGTACTGCCAGGGGTAGTGCCGGGGGTGGTGGGGGTCACTTCTCCGTCTCGGCGGCGAGCCGGGCGAGCACGTCGTCGTAGATACGGGCGAGGCCCTTGGGCGCGAAGGTCCTCTCGAAGAAGCCGCCGATGCCCCCGGCGCCGTTCCACACGGAGCTGACGGCGACGCGTGCCTTGCCCTCGCCGGCCGGGGTGACCCGCCAGGTGGTGACCATCGAGGAGTTGCGGTCGGTCTCGACGAGTTCGCCGTCGGTGGGCTCGGTCACCTCCAGGAGACAGTCGCGGACCCGCTTGCTGGTGGCCTGGAGCTTCCAGTGGACGAGGGTGCCCTCGCCGTCGCCGCCCTCGCGCACCTCGTACTCGCTGAAGTGCTCGCTGAGGACTTTCGCGCGCCTGCCGTTGTACTCGGCCAGAGCGTCGAACACATCCTCGGGCCGCGCCGCGATGATCCGTTCCGTGGTGGCCTCGACCTGCGCCATTGCACTTCCTCCAGGGCTTGATCCGTCGGGGTCCCGTCGTGGGCTGGTCCAGCCAACCACCCCGGTGGACAGCCTCCCAAATCGGGGTCCCGGCGTGGGGTCGCACGATCAAGGGAACATGTGTTCTATTCTGTGGTCAGTGCTACCAGGGAGGCGCCATGCGCTGGGAGAACCTCACGGACCGTGCCGCGGGAAACGGGGAACGGGACCCCGCGCTGTTCGGCGCGGACGCGGTGACCATCCGTACGTTCGACACCCCCGAGTTCGCCGGAATCACCTTCCACGAGGTGCGGGCCCGGTCGATCCTGAACCGGGTGCCGGGCGCCTCCCGCATGCCGTTCGAATGGACCGTCAATCCGTACAGAGGCTGTACTCATGCATGTGTGTACTGCTTCGCCCGCAAGACGCACGGCTATCTGGACCTGGACACCGGAGTCGGCTTCGACACCCAGATCGTGGTCAAGGTGAACGCGCCCGACCTGCTGCGCCGCCAGCTCGCCTCGCACCGCTGGCACGGCGAGCACATAGCGATGGGCACCAACGTCGACTGCTATCAGCGGGCTGAGGGGCGCTACCGGCTGATGCCGGGCATCATCGCGGCGCTGCGCGACCACGCCAACCCGTTCTCGATCCTCACCAAGGGCACCCTGATCCTGCGCGACCTCGATCTGCTCCGGCAGGCCGCCGCGGTCACCGACGTCGGGATCTCCGTCTCCGTCGGCTTCACGGACCCCGCGCTGTGGCGCACGGTCGAACCCGGCACCCCGTCGCCCGAACGACGCCTGGACGTCGTACGGACACTCGGCGAGCACGGCATCGGCTGCGGGGTCCTCATGGCGCCCGTGATCCCCTTCCTCGGCGACCACGCCGACCAGTTGCGCGCCACGGTCCGGTCGATCGCGGCGGCCGGCGCGACCTCCGTGACCCCGCTGGTGCTGCATCTGCGGCCCGGCGCCCGCGAGTGGTTCATGGCCTGGCTCGGACAGCACCACCCGCATCTCGTGGGGCGGTACGAGCGGCTGTACGCGGAGGGCGCCTACGCGCCCCGCTGGTATCAGCGCCGCATCACCCGTCAGGTGCACGAGCTGGCCGAGGAGTTCGGGATCGGGCCCTCGCGCGCGGGGGCGGCCCGGCGGATCACCCTGCCGGAACGGGAGCCGGAGCCCGTCGCCGGTCCCACCCAGCTCAGCCTGCTCTGACCGGCTCCCGGCGCGCGTCCGGCGGTGTCCGGCACCCCGGACCGGTCCGATCAGGTCGAGTGACGTCGACACCCGCGCGAAACACGTCCTTCCGGGCGACCTTTCGGGGACCATGCGGCGGGGGTCGTGGGCCCACGGCCCCGAACCCTCCACCCTGGGAGGCCCTATGAAGAAACGCGCAGCCGCACTGTGCGGCGCCGCCGCCGCGGTGGCCGGGATGATCACGGCGCTCCCGCAGACCGCGAGCGCCGACGCCGCGCCCTCGACACCGTCACTGTCGACACCGTCCGCACCGCCCGCCCCCCGCACCGCGCGACCGGCGTGGAAGAAGTGCGGCACCAAGCACTATCCGACCCTCCAGTGCGCCTCGGTCAAGGTGCCCCTGGACCACGCCCGTCCGCAGGGCCGGCAGATCACACTCGCCCTCTCCCGCGTCCCGCACACGGCGAAGACGTCTCAGGGCCCCCTCCTGGTCAACCCGGGCGGCCCCGGCGGCAGCGGGCTGACGATGGCCGGTTTCGTGGCGGGCGCGCTGCCGAAGTCCGTCGCGTCCCAGTACGACGTCATCGGCTTCGACCCGCGCGGCGTCGGCAAGAGCACTCCCGCGATCGACTGCCGCCCCGGCCACTTCGACCCCGTCCGCCCGCCGAGCGTGCCCACCTCACAGGCGGTCGAGCAGGCCAACCTGGACCGTGCGGAGGCGTTCGCGCGGGACTGCGGCAAGAAGTACGCGGACGTGCTCCCGTACATCGACACCCTGAGCGCCGTCCGCGACATGGACGCGATCCGCGCGGCGCTCGGCGCCCGCACGATCAACTACTTCGGCTACTCGTACGGCACCTATCTCGGGGCCGTGTACGGGAGGCTGTACCCGGACCGGGTGCGGCGGATGGTCCTGGACTCGATCGTCGACCCGACCGGGGTCTGGTACGACGACAACATCCAGCAGGACTACGCCTTCAACGCCCGCCACGACGCGTTCCTGGCGTGGGTGGCCCGGCACGACGCGACGTACAAGCTGGGCACGGACCCGGCGGAGGTCGGCTCCCGCTGGTACGCGATGCGGGACGCGGTGGTCCGGAAGCCGGCCGGCGGGAAGGTCGGCGGCGGCGAGCTGGAGGACACCTTCATGCCCGGCGCGTACTACAACGGCTACTGGCCCTATCTGGCCCAGGCGTTCGCCGCGTACGTGAAGGACCCGGGCGGCAAGGGCGCGGACGCCCTGGTCGCCGCCCACAAGCAGTTCGGCGCCGTCGACCGTGCCGGCGACAACGGCTACAGCGTCTACATGGCCGTGCAGTGCCGCGACGCGTGGTGGCCGCGCGACTGGAACAAGTGGCGGTACGACAACCGCAGGGTCGCCGAGAAGGCGCCGTTCTCCACCTGGAACAACGCCTGGTACAACGCGCCCTGTGCCTTCTGGCCGACGGAGCGGCTGATTCCGCCGAGCGTGACCAACCGCAAGCTGCCTCCGGTGCTGCTGTTCCAGGCCACCGACGACGCGGCGACGCCCTACGAGGGCGCGCTCACCGTGCACGACAAGCTGTACGGGTCGCGCCTGGTGGTCGAGCGGGGCGGCGGGAACCACGGCATCACGCTGAGCGGCAACAGCTGTCTGGACCGCCATCTGACGGCGTATCTGGCCACCGGCGAGGTGCCGCGCGGCGATGGCGAGATCGACGCGGTCTGCGAGAAGTCGCCGGACCCGAAGCCGCTCAAGGCGAAGGCGAAGCCGTCCGAGGCGAAGCAGTCCAAGGCGAAGGCCGGGTCCGCGTCACGCGGGGCGACCCTGCACGGCCTGCTCGGCACCCGGGGCTGACGGACGCGAGGGGGGCGGGTGGGTCCGGGGCCGCGTGGGCGAGGATGACCCCATGAGCACCGGACCCACCCACCTCACCCACATCCCGGCCCCCGACGGGGTCTTCCCGGCGACGGCGTACACCCATGTCGTCCTGGGCACGGGCCGCTTCGTCGCGGTCTCCGGCCAACTCGCCCTCGACGCGGACGGCGCGCTCGTCGGCGCGGGCGATCCCGCGGCACAGGCCCGGCAGGTCTTCGGCAACCTGGGCCGCTGTCTCGCGGCGGCGGGCACCGACTTCGACTCCGTGGTGAAGCTGACGTACTTCGTCACCGACATGGCGTACCTGCCGGCCATCCGCGAGGCCCGCGACGCCTTCCTCGACCCGGCCCGCCTCCCGGCGTCGTCGGCGGTCCAGGTCGCCGCCCTGGTGGGCCCCGACTTCCTCATGGAGATCGAGGCGTACGCGATCGTCCCCACCGGGGAGCCCGCGGCGTGAAGGGCCTCCGGGTGCGCGGGATGCGGGACGCCGACTGCGAGTCCGTCGCGGCGATCCGCATCGCCGGCTGGCGCACCGCCTACGCGGGTCTGATGCCCCAAAGCCACCTGGACGCGCTCGACGTGACCGAGGACGCGGCCCGGCGGCGCGCCCGACTCGCCCAGGGCCAGGGCCGGGTGGCGAACCTGGTCGCCGAGCGGGACGGCGAGGTGGTCGGGTGGTGCGCCCACGGTCCCGGCCGTGACGAGGACGCGCGCGAGGACGACGCCGAGGTGTACGCGCTGTACGTCCGCCCCGACGCCCTCTCGACGGGCGTCGGGCGGACCCTCCTGGCCCGGACCGTGCGCGACCGCACCGCCGACGGGCACCGGCGCCTCCTCCTGTGGGTCCTCAAGGAGAACCACCGGGCCCGCCGCTTCTACGAGACCGCCGGATTCGCACCCGACGGCTCCGAGGAGCCCTTCGACGTCGACGGAACGGCGGTGCCCGAGGTGCGGTACGTACTGCCCCTCGGCAGGCGTTGAGTCCCTACTCCCGCCGCCCGCCCGGGATCCTCGCCAGGGCGCGGGTCGCCGCGTCCGACAGGGCCGGGTGGGCGCGGGCCTCGCGCAGGACCGGCAGGGCGCGGGTGTCGCCCAGGTCGCCGAGGCCCTGCACACAGGCGAGGGCGACCGCGCGGTACGGGTCGTTCGGTGCCAGGCGGCGTTCCAGGGTGGTGATCAGGGCCGGGACGGACTCCGGGGCGCGCAGGGCGACGAGGAGCCGTACCGGGTGCAGGGCGTAGGCGACGCGCAGTTCGTTCGTGGCGAGCGCGGCGGCGGCGCGGGCCGTACGCGGGTCGCCGAGCCGGGCGAGCGCCACGGCCGCCGACGCGCACCGCTCCGGATCGCGGTGGTTGATCAGCAGTACCAGCGCCTCGAAGGCGCGCGGGTCCCCGGTGCCGCCGAGCCGGAAGGCGGCGAGTTCCCGCGCCCACAGGGGCTGGGCCGGCGCGGTCAGCACGGCGGCCAACTCCTCCTGGTCGTGGGTCGCGACCAGCCGCTCGTACGCGTCCGACGCCCCGGACTCCTTCCGTAAGCGCTCCGTGAGTGATCGCAACTCTTTGTCCATGGTTCCGACCCTAGAGCCTGTCGCAGCCGCGATGTATGTCACACACAGCCACACCGGTTCACGCATCTGGAGGGGTGGCGTGCTCGTTACCCGCCGGTTAAGCTCAGACGAGCGGGACACACCCCCCGCGTTTCAGCTCCTGGTGGCCTGGTGACGCAGCCGCCACGAGCACCGGTCGGTTCGGTTCAGTACGGCGTGGCCCCGGGACAGGGCCCGTCGATTCCCCCTCATGGGCGTGCGTCTTTACGCCCGACGGGTCACGCAACCACGGCAACCTCAACAACTCCCGCACCCCGGGCGCCCGTCGGCGCCCCGCGTGCTCCCCCTCAGTCGTCACTCATCCTTGGAGTCCCGCGATGGCCGCTCCCCAGTCCGACCCTTCCCTGCCGCAATTGCACACCGTCGCCGTCGTCGGTCTCGGCACGATGGGCACCGGTGTCGCCGAGGTCCTGGCCCGCGCCGGACGGGAGGTCATCGGCATCGACGTCGACGCGACGGCCACCGCCCAGGCGACCGCCGTCCTGGAGGCGTCCACCACGCGCGCGGTGCGCCGCGGACGCCTCACCGAAGGGGAACGCGGCGACGTCCTGGCCCGTTTCCGCACCTTCACCGACCTCAGGGCCGCCGCCGACGCCGACCTCGTGATCGAGGTGGTGCCCGAGTCGTACGAGATCAAGCAGCAGGTGTTCCGCGCGCTCGACGGCATCGTCCGCCCCGACACGATCCTCGCGACCGGCACCAACGCGCTCTCCGTGACCCGCCTCGCCGCCGACTCCGCACGCCCCGAGCGCGTGCTCGGGCTGCACTTCTTCAACCCGGCGCCCGCGATGAAACTCGTCGAGGTCGTGTCGTCGGTGCTGACCGCGCCGGCGGCCGTCGCCGCGGTGACCGACCTGGCGATCGAACTCGGCAAGGAGCCCGTCGCGGTGGGCGACCGTCCCGGATTCGTCGCCGACGGACTCCTGTTCGGCTATCTCAACCAGGCCGCCGCGATGTACGAGGCGCGGTACGCGAGCCGTGAGGACATCGACGCGGCGATGAAGCTGGGCTGCGGGCTGCCGATGGGCCCGCTCGCGCTGCTCGACCTCATCGGCGTCGACACGGCCCGTACCGTCCTGGAGGCCATGTACGCCGCGTCGCACGACCGGCTGCACGCGCCCGCGCCGATCCTCGGGCAGCTCAGCGAGGCGGGGCTGACCGGCCGGAAGGCGGGCCGCGGCTTCTACACGTACGACGCGCCGGGCGGCGCCACGATCGTGCCCGACGCGCTGACGCCCGGTGGCGGCGCGGCGGCCACGGAGGGGCGGGCGGTGCGCTCGGTGGGGGTCGCCGGGTCCGGAACGATGGCGTCCGGCATCGCCGAGGTGTTCGCCAAGGCCGGGTACGACGTGGTGCTCGCCGCCCGCAGCCCCGAGAAGGCGGAGGCCGCCAAGTCCCGTATCGCCAAGTCCCTTGCGCGCTCTGTCGACAAAGGCAGGCTGACCACCGAAGCGGCGGGCGAGGCGCTGGCGCGGATCACGCCCGCCGGGTCGTACGACGCCTTCGCCGACGTCGATCTCGCGGTGGAGGCGGTCGCCGAGGACCTGGACGTCAAGCAGCAGCTCTTCGCGGTCCTGGACAAGGTCTGCAAGCCGGGCGCGATCCTCGCGACCACCACGTCGTCGCTGCCCGTCGTCGCCTGCGCCCGTGCCACCTCACGCCCGCAGGACGTCATCGGGATGCACTTCTTCAACCCGGCGCCCGCGATGAAGCTGGTCGAGGTGGTGCGGACGGTGCTCACCGCCGACGACGTGCACGCCACCGTCCGCGAGGTGTGCGAGGCGATCCGCAAGCACCCGGTGGACTGCGGCGACCGCGCCGGTTTCATCGTCAACGCGCTGCTGTTCCCGTACCTCAACAACGCGATCAAAATGGTCCAGGAGCACTATGCGTCCCTTGACGACATCGACGCCGCGATGAAACTGGGCGGCGGCTATCCGATGGGCCCGTTCGAACTCCTCGACGTGGTCGGCCTCGATGTCTCGCTCGCCATCGAGAAGGTCCTGCACCGCGAGTTCCGTGACCCGGGGCTCGCCCCGGCGCCGCTGCTGGAGCACCTGGTGGCCGCGGGCTGCCTAGGCCGCAAGACGGGCCGCGGCTTCCGCGAATATGCCCGGCGCTGAACCCCGCCCCGAACCCCGCCCCACCCGCCGCCCGGAACGCCGCCCCGAACGCGCCGACTGGGGCGGCCTCCTGGACCCGGCCCCCGAGCCTCCTCCCGCCCTGCGCGGGGGGAGGACGGGAGGTGCGCGTCCGGCGGATGCGATGCAGTACGTTCGGGGCATGTCCCAGTCCGAAGATCCAGGCCGACGCCCCGCCCGCAAGACCACCGTGTCCGCCGTGTCCGACGCGCCGGAGAGCGCCGCGGGCAGCCGCGCCGCCGCCCAGCGGCTCAAGATGCGCAGGGAACTGGCGGCGGCGGCCATGGAACTGTTCGCGACCAAGGGGTACGAGGCGACGACGGTCGACGAGATCGCCGCCGCGGCGGGCGTCGCGCGGCGCACCTTCTTCCGGCACTTCCGCTCCAAGGAAGAGGCGATCTTCCCCGACCACGACGACACCCTGATCCGCGCCGAGGCCGTCCTCAACGCGGCCCCGCCGCACGAACACCCGCTCGACACGGTGTGCCGGGGCATCAAGGAAGTCATGAAGATGTACGCGGCCTCGCCCGCCGTGTCCGTGGAGCGCTACCGCCTCACGCGCGAGGTGCCGACGCTGCGGGAGCGCGAGATCGCCTCGGTGGCCCGGTACGAGCGGCTGTTCACGCGGTATCTCCTGGGCCACTTCGACGAGCAGGCGCACCAGCACGGCAACGACGACCCGCTGCTCGCCGAGGTCGCCGCGTCCGCCGTGGTCACGGCCCACAACCACGTCCTGCGGCGCTGGCTGCGCGCGGGCGGCCAGGGCGATGTGGAGACCCAGCTCGACCACGCCTTCGCGATCGTCCGGCGAGCCTTCGGCACCGGGATCGGCGCCGGCCGCACGGCACCGCCGGCGGCCACCCACGCGCGGGGTGACGTCCTGGTGGCCGTCGCCCGGACGGACGCACCGCTGGACGAGGTCATGCGGACCATCGAGGACGCCTTGCGCGACCGCGCCTGACACCTGCTTCGCCCCGCGCCGGGTCCATCCCTGGTCCGTCCCTGGTCCCTCCCGGTGCGTTTTCCCGCCCGATCGGCCCCATTCTTGGGGCCTTTCGGCGTTTTCCGGGGTCCGGTTCGATCGATCATCGCTCATTTGTGACATCCAAATGACAAATGAGAGAAACTCTTGGCACGCAGTGTCTTGTCACCTGGCACGCGGTGCCATACGTTGAAGTGGTCCGGGCGGCCGGCGTGCAGGAAACTTCGTACGCCGGCTGTCCCCGCAAGCCACGGCCTGCGCGCCCGGACGCCTGCGTCACAGGCACCCTCCCGCGCCACCAGCGCCGCCACCGCACCAGGTGGGCACCATCTGGCACCACCTCCGCCGAACCGACGGCACCACCCTCACCGGACCAGCAGCAGCCCCTCCCTCCCGCAGGGATCCCTCAGCGTCCCCTCTTGCCGGGGACGCGCTTCGCCGGAGGCACACCGTGAAGGAAATCCTGGACGCGATCCAATCGCAGGACAGTACGGCCGCCGATTTCGCGGCACTCCCCCTGCCCGAGTCGTATCGCGCGGTCACCGTGCACAAGGACGAGACGGAGATGTTCGCCGGGCTCGAAACGCGCGAGAAGGACCCCCGCAAGTCGCTCCACCTGGACGACGTCCCCGTGCCCGAACTCGGTCCCGGCGAGGCCCTGGTCGCCGTCATGGCGTCCTCGGTCAACTACAACTCCGTCTGGACCTCGATCTTCGAGCCGATGTCCACCTTCGGCTTCCTGGAGCGCTACGGCCGCCTCAGCGAGCTGACCCGGCGGCACGACCTGCCGTACCACGTCATCGGCTCCGACCTGGCGGGCGTCGTGCTGCGCACCGGGCCCGGGGTCAACGCCTGGCGGCCGGGCGACGAGGTCGTCGCGCACTGTCTCTCGGTCGAGCTGGAGAGTTCCGACGGGCACAACGACACCATGCTCGACCCGGAGCAGCGGATCTGGGGCTTCGAGACCAACTTCGGCGGGCTCGCCGAGATCGCGCTCGTGAAGTCCAACCAACTGATGCCGAAGCCGGACCACCTGAGCTGGGAGGAGGCGGCGGCCCCCGGGCTCGTCAACTCCACGGCCTACCGCCAGCTCGTCTCGCGCAACGGC
Organism: Streptomyces sp. NPDC091292; assembly: GCF_044757265.1. Lineage (NCBI taxonomy): Bacteria > Bacillati > Actinomycetota > Actinomycetes > Kitasatosporales > Streptomycetaceae > Streptomyces > Streptomyces sp. NPDC091292. Next base: position 57,626 of record NZ_JBIVUQ010000024.1, read on the forward strand.
GCCGGTATGAAGCAGGGCGACAACGTCCTGATCTGGGGCGCGAGCGGCGGCCTCGGCTCGTACGCGACCCAGTTCGCGCTGGCCGGCGGCGCGACGCCGATCTGTGTGGTGAGCAGCCCCGAGAAGGCGGACATCTGCCGGGCGATGGGCGCCGAGGCGATCATCGACCGCGCCGCCGAGGGCTACCGGTTCTGGGCGGACGAGCACCACCAGGACCCGCGCGAGTGGAAGCGGTTCGGCAAGCGGATCCGGGAGCTGACGGGCGGTGAGGACGTCGACATCGTCTTCGAGCACCCGGGCCGCGAGACGTTCGGCGCGAGCGTGTACGTGACGCGCAAGGGCGGCACCATCGTGACCTGCGCGTCCACATCGGGCTACACGCACGAGTACGACAACCGCTATCTGTGGATGTCGCTGAAGCGGATCATCGGCTCGCACTTCGCCAACTACCGCGAGGCGTGGGAGGCCAACCGACTGATCGCCAAGGGCAAGATCCACCCGACGCTGTCCCGCGTGTACCCCCTGGAGGACACCGGACAGGCCGCCTACGACGTGCACGGCAATCTCCACCAGGGCAAGGTCGGCGTCCTCGCCCTGGCACCCCGCGAGGGCCTGGGCGTCCGCGACGAGGAGATGCGCGCACGGCACATCGACGCCATCAACCGCTTCCGCGACGTCTGAGAGGCGGTACCCCTCCATGACCGAGCGTCAGACGGAGCGGCACAAGGACCGGCCGTGGCTCATGCGGACCTACGCGGGGCACTCCACCGCCGAGGCGTCCAACGAGCTGTACCGCCGCAACCTCGCCAAGGGCCAGACCGGTCTTTCGGTCGCCTTCGACCTGCCGACGCAGACCGGGTACGACCCCGACCACGTCCTCGCGCGCGGGGAGGTCGGCCGCGTCGGTGTGCCCGTGTCCCACCTCGGTGACATGCGCCGGCTGTTCCAGGACATCCCGCTGGAGCAGATGAACACCTCCATGACGATCAACGCCACCGCGATGTGGCTCCTCGCCCTCTACCAGGTGGTCGCCGAGGAACAGGGCGCCGACCTCACCCGGCTCCAGGGGACGACGCAGAACGACATCGTCAAGGAGTACCTGTCGCGCGGGACCCATGTGTTCCCGCCAGGACCGTCCCTGCGTCTGACGACGGACATGATCGCGTACACGGTGAACCACCTCCCGAAGTGGAACCCGATCAACATCTGCAGCTATCACCTCCAGGAGGCCGGGGCGACCCCGGTCCAGGAGATCGCGTACGCCATGTCCACCGCCATCGCCGTCCTGGACGCGGTGCGGGACGGTGGGCAGGTGCCCGAGGAGAAGTTCGGCGAGGTCGTCGCGCGGATCTCCTTCTTCGTGAACGCGGGTGTCCGCTTCATCGAGGAGATGTGCAAGATGCGCGCGTTCGGCCGCATCTGGGACCGGGTCACGCGGGAGCGGTACGGCGTGACGGACCCGAAGCAGCGGCGCTTCCGGTACGGCGTCCAGGTCAACTCCCTGGGGTTGACCGAGGCGCAGCCCGAGAACAATGTGCAGCGCATCGTCCTGGAGATGCTGGCGGTGACGCTGTCGAAGGACGCACGCGCGCGTGCCGTGCAGTTGCCCGCGTGGAACGAGGCGCTGGGGCTGCCCCGGCCGTGGGACCAGCAGTGGTCGCTGCGGATCCAGCAGGTCCTCGCGCACGAGAGCGACCTCCTGGAGTACGAGGACATCTTCGACGGCTCCCGGGTCGTCGAGGCCAAGGTGGAGGAGCTGGTCACCGAGTCCCTCGCGGAGATCGACCGCATCCAGCAGATGGGCGGCGCGATGGCCGCCGTCGAGTCGGGCTATCTCAAGTCGCAACTGGTGTCCTCGCACGCCGAGCGCAGGGCGCGGATCGAGGGCGGCGACGAGAAGATCGTCGGCGTCAACATCTTCGAGACCACCGAACCCAACCCGCTCACGGCGGACCTCGGCACGGCGATCATGTCGGTGGATCCGGCGGTCGAGGACCAGGTCGTGAAGGCGCTGCGCGGCTGGCGCGACACGCGGTACCAGCCGCCGTTCAACCACCCGCGCCCCTGCAAGGCCCTGGAGCGGCTGAAGGCGGCTGCGGCCGGTACGGAGAACCTGATGGAGGCCAGCCTGGAGTGCGCGCGCTCGGGGGTCACGACCGGCGAGTGGGCGGACGCGCTGCGGGAGGTGTTCGGCGAGTTCCGGGCGCCCACGGGCGTGTCGTCGGCGCCGGTCGCCGTCGCCGCCGTCGCGGGCACCCCGCTCGCCGCGGTCCGCGCCAAGGTCGAGCGGACCGCGGCCGACCTGGGCGCGGGCAAACTGCGCCTGCTGGTCGGCAAGCCGGGCCTGGACGGGCACTCGAACGGCGCCGAGCAGATCGCCGTCCGCGCGCGGGACGCCGGGTTCGAGGTCGTCTATCAGGGCATCCGGCTGACGCCCGAACAGATCGTGTCGGCCGCGCTCGCCGAGGACGTGCACTGTGTGGGCCTGTCGATCCTGTCCGGGTCGCACGCCGCACTGGTGCCCGACGTCCTGGACCGGCTGCGCGAGGCCGGGGCCGGCGATCTGCCGGTGATCGTCGGCGGCATCATCCCGCCGGGCGACGCCGACGACCTGAGGCGGGCGGGAGTCGCCGCCGTCTTCACTCCCAAGGATTTCGGCATCACGGAGATCATCGGCCGTATCGTCGAGGAGATCCGGACAGCGAACAAGCTCGACCCACTGGAGGTCCCCGCATGACCGCGCCTGTCAACCGTCTGCGTCCGCGCCGCTCCTGTCTCGCGGTGCCGGGTTCCAACCCGCGGTTCCTGGAGAAGGCCCAGGGTCTCGCCGCCGACCAGGTGTTCCTGGACCTGGAGGACGCGTGCGCGCCTCTGGCCAAGCCGGACGCCCGGCACACCATCGTCAAGTTCCTCAATGAGGGCGACTGGACGGGCAAGACACGGGTGGTGCGCGTCAATGACTGGACGACGGAGTGGACGTATCGCGATGTCGTGACGGTGGTGGAGGGAGCCGGTCCGAACCTTGACTGCATCATGTTGCCGAAGGTGCAGGACGCCCAGCAGATCGTGGCGCTCGATCTACTGTTGACGCAGATCGAGAAGACGATGGGCTTCGAGGTCGGCCGGATCGGTATTGAGGCGCAGATCGAGAACGCGAAGGGTCTGGTCAATGTTGACGAGATCGCCGCCGCGTCACCCCGTATTGAGACGATCATCTTCGGCCCGGCCGACTTCATGGCGTCGATCAACATGAAGTCGCTCGTCGTCGGTGAGCAGCCGCCCGGCTATCCGGCAGACGCGTACCACTACATCCTGATGCGCATCCTGATGGCCGCGCGCACCCACGACCTCCAGGCGATCGACGGTCCCTACCTCCAGATCAAGAACGTCGACGGTTTCCGTGAGGTCGCCGGGCGGGCCGCCGCGCTCGGCTACGACGGCAAGTGGGTCCTGCACCCGGGTCAGGTCGAGGCCGCCAACGAGGTGTTCTCGCCGTCCCAGGAGGACTACGACCACGCCGAACTCATCCTGGACGCGTACGCGTACTGCACGTCCGAGGCGGGCGGGAAGAAGGGCTCGGCGATGCTCGGCGACGAGATGATCGACGAGGCGAGCCGGAAGATGGCGCTCGTCGTCTCCGGCAAGGGTCGCGCCGCGGGGATGCGGCGGACGACGGCGTTCGAGGCCCCGGAGGCGTAGGACATCATGCAGTTCGGCCGCACCTACGAAGAGTTCGAGATCGGCGCCGTCTACAAGCACTGGCCGGGGAAGACGGTCACCGAGTACGACGACCACCTGTTCTGTCTGCTCACGATGAACCACCACCCGCTCCACCTGGACAACAACTACGCCGAGCGGACGACGGACTTCGGACGCAATGTCGTCGTCGGGAACTACATCTACTCACTGCTCCTGGGCATGTCCGTACCGGACGTGTCGGGCAAGGCGATCGCGAACCTGGAGATCGAGTCGCTGCGCCACGTCGCGCCGACCTTCCACGGCGACACGATCTACGGCGAGACCACGGTCCTCGACAAGACCCCGTCCCGCTCGAAGAGCGACCGAGGGATCGTGTACGTCGAGACCAAGGGCTACAAGCAGGACGGCACCCTTGTCTGTGTGTTCCGCCGCAAGGTGATGGTGCCCACCGAGGCGTACGTCAAGGAGCGCGGCGGGGACCAGCCCGGCCGCCCGGAGCCGCGGGAAACGCCCCGGAAGCCGCAGGACCCGAAGCCACAGGACGAGAAGCCGCAGGAGAAGTGAAGCCATGAGCCGACTCGCCCAGACCCCTGGCCTCACCGAGGTCCAGCGGGAGATCCTGTCCACCGTCCGTGACTTCGTCGACAAAGAGATCATCCCGGTTGCGACGGAGCTGGAACACCGCGACGAGTACCCGCAGCAGATCGTCGACGGCCTCAAGGAGCTGGGCCTCTTCGGGCTGATGATCCCCGAGGAGTACGGGGGCCTGGGTGAGTCGCTGCTCACCTACGCGCTGTGCGTGGAGGAGATCGCGCGCGGCTGGATGTCGGTCTCCGGGATCATCAACACGCACTTCATCGTCGCGTACATGCTCAAGCAGCACGGCACTCAGGAGCAGAAGGAGTACTTCCTGCCCCGGATGGCGGCCGGTGAGGTGCGCGGCGCCTTCTCGATGTCGGAGCCGGCGCTCGGCTCGGACGTGTCGGCGATCACCTCGAAGGCGGTACGGGACGGCGACGAGTACGTCCTGACCGGTCAGAAGATGTGGCTGACGAACGGCGGCACGTCGAACCTGGTGGCCGTGCTGGTCCGCAGTGACGAAGGCCACCCGGACGGCACACCTCCGCACCGGTCGATGACGACGTTCCTGGTCGAGAAGGAGCCCGGCTTCGGCGAGGTCCGCCCGGGGCTCACCATCCCCGGGAAAATCGACAAAATGGGGTACAAGGGGGTCGACACCACCGAGCTGATCATGGATGGCCTGCGCATTCCGGCCAATCGTGTACTCGGCGGCACGACCGGCCGTGGCTTCTACCAGATGATGGACGGGGTCGAGGTCGGCCGGGTGAACGTGGCCGCACGTGGCTGCGGTGTCGCACAGCGTGCCTTTGAGCTGGGTGTGTCGTACGCACAGCAGCGTCACACCTTCGGCAAGCAGATCGCCCAGCACCAGGCCATCCAGTTCAAGCTGGCCGAAATGGCTACCAAGGTCGAGGCCGCCCATGCGATGATGGTGAACGCAGCACGCAAAAAGGACTCCGGGGAACGAAACGACCTTGAAGCAGGGATGGCGAAGTACCTCGCATCCGAGTACTGCAAAGAGGTGGTGGAGGACGCCTTCCGGATCCACGGCGGCTACGGCTTCTCGAAGGAGTACGAGATCGAGCGCCTCTACCGTGAGGCCCCGATGCTGCTCATCGGAGAAGGTACCGCCGAGATCCAGAAAATGATCATCGGGCGCAGGCTGCTTGAGGAGTATCGGCTCCAGGGATAGATCCCCTGGTCCGGGTGTTTTCTTCGAGAAGAAGATCACACCCGGCCGGCACCCTTCGGCCGTCGACTCGGCTTCCTGGCTTGCCGAGTTGTGCCTCGCAACCGATACGATCGCCGGAAAGCCGCCGTCCCCCGTCCTAGCGCGGCATCATCCGCTACGAAGGTCATCCATGCCCGACAGCCAAACCTCTGCATCTCGCGGCCGGGTCCGCATCGCGCGCGGAGCATCTCCCTGGCTCCTGCCGACCGTCGCCACCGCCGCCCTGAGCCTGGTCAGGTCCCGCCGCTCGCGCGGTGCGGCCGTCGTCGCCGTACCCGCCACCGCGCTCGCGGCGGGCATGCTGTGGTTCTTCCGCGACCCCGAGCGCCAGATCTCCCAGGGCCGGGTCATCTCTCCGGCCGACGGCGTGGTGCAGAGCATCATGCCGTGGAAGGACGGACGCACCCGCGTCGCGATCTTCATGAGCCCGCTGAACGTCCATGTGAACCGCGCCCCGCTCTCCGGCGAGGTCACCTCGGTCGAACACATCCCCGGCGGGTTCGTACCGGCATTCAACAAGGAGAGCGAGAACAACGAACGCGTTGTCTGGCACTTCGACACCGAGCTGGGCGACATCGAGATGGTGCAGATCGCGGGAGCGGTCGCGCGCCGGATCGTGCCGTACATTCCGCAGGGCACCAAGGTGGAGCAGGGTGACCGGATCGGTCTGATCCGCTTCGGCTCGCGCGTCGACATCTACCTCCCCGAAGGTGTGGACGTCGCGGTCGAGGTAGGCCAGAAGACCGTGGCTGGGGTGACTCGCATTGACCGTGATTGATCCGGAGACACAGGCCGGCTGGGTGCCCGAGGCGGACGAGGTCGACGACGACGCGGAGGAGATGCCCCTCTCCCTGCGTCTGTCGATAGCGGACACCCTGACACTCGGCAACGCCACCTGCGGCTTCATGGCGGTGTACTTCACCACCACCGGGATCCTGATCCCGCACCTCACCGGCAGCGACGAGTCGGGCATGGCCCGGCACTCCGCCGCCACCGCCGTGATCCTCATGCTCTGCGCCGCGGTCTTCGACCTCTTCGACGGACTCGTGGCCCGCAAGCTGCGGTCCTCGCCGATGGGCGCCGAGCTGGACAATCTGTCGGACCTGATCAGCTTCGGTCTGGCACCCGCGTACTTCGTTCTTGTCTACGGGATGGTCGCGGACGACGCGTACCAGAAAGTGGCCGCGGTCGGAGCGATCGTGGTGCTGCTGGCGGTGGTGCTGCGGCTTGCGCGGTTCTCCTGCGTGGCCGTGAAGGACGGCATGTTCCAGGGCATGCCGAGCCCGTTCGGCGCGCTGACCGTCGTATCGATCGTGCTGCTCGAACTGCCGTTCGTGGCGACGCTGCTCGCGATCGTCGGCACCGCGTGGCTGATGGTCAGCCGGGTCGAGTACCCCAAGCCCCGGGGCCGGCTCGCGGTGGCGATGCTCTCGTGGATCGTGCTGAGCATGGGACTGCTCGCGGCGTGGGCGTTCGACGCGCCGGGCGGTCAGCTCCTGCTCCAGACGGGCTGCGCCCTGCAACTCGTCCTCGGCGCCGTCATCCCGCTCTTCGCGACGGCCCGCCGGGTCAACAATTTCCGCGACAACCGACGCGAGGCCCGAGCCTGCCCCGACGGGCGGTAGACGGGCCCTGCACTACCGGACCGGGTGTGTCCGAGCCTTCGGAGGCTTGGACACACCCGGTCCTGTTCTGTCGTGTCGGCGACCTCAGATCAGGAAGTCCGTGGCGATACGTTCCGCCACCTGCTCCAGGAGGGGGCCCGCGTTCGCGATGCAGCGGGAGACGTCCGGTTCCACGTCCGTGAGGGCGTAGGCGCGGCGGATTCCCGCGCGGCCCAGCGCCTCCGGTGCCAGGGCGAGCCGGCCGCAGACGGCCACGACCTCCTTGCCTCCGGCGCGGGCCGCCGCCGCCACCCCGGCGGGGGCCTTCCCGTGCAGGGTCTGCTCGTCCAGCGACCCCTCACCGGTGATCACCAGCGAGGCCCGCTCCAGCGCGGGCGCGAAGCCGAGCACATCGAGCATCACCTCGATACCGGGCCGGAACCGCGCCCCGAGCCCCACCAGCGCCCCGTACCCAATGCCGCCCGCCGCCCCGGCGCCCGGCGCCTGTGCGCACTCCGCCGCCCGGGAGCCGGCCGACTTCTCCAGGACCCGGGCGAAATGGGCGAGCGCCGCGTCCAGCGCCGCCACGTCGTCCGGTGTGGCGCCCTTCTGCGGTCCGTACACCGCGGGCGCGCCCTTCGGGCCGGTGAGCGGATTGTCGACGTCGCTCGCGAGCACCAGGTCGACCTCGGCGAAGCGCGGGTCGATGCCGGACAGGTCGGCGGTGGCGAGGGTGCTCAGGGGGCCGCCGCCCGGAGCGACGGGTGCGCCGTCCGCGTCGAGGAACCGTGCCCCGAGCGCGGCGAGCATGCCCGCGCCGCCGTCCGTCGTCGCGCTGCCGCCGACCCCGAACACGAGGGTGCGGGCACCGGCGTCGAGCGCGGCCCGCAGCAGCTCCCCGGACCCGTACGTCGTGGCCGTCAGCGGTGCGAACTCGCCCTCGGGCAGGAGTTGCAGTCCGGACGCCTCGGCCATCTCCACGACGGCCGTGTCACCGCGCAGCGCGTACGCCGCCGTGGTCCCGGTGCCGAGCGGGCCCGTGACCCGTACCTCGCGGCGCTCGAATCCGGCGGCGACCGCCGCGTCCACCGTGCCGTCGCCGCCGTCGGCCACCGGCAGGGCCTCCACGCGTACGTGCGGCGCGACACGGAGCAGTCCTGCCGTGACCCGCTCGGCGACCTGCACGGCCGTGAGAGATCCCTTGAATTTGTCCGCGGCGATGAGCACGCGGTCCACGGGCCGCGTCTGCCCGGCCGTCGCCGTGGTCGCCGTGGTCGCCGCCGACGGCTTCGTCGAAGGCTGTGTCACCGAAGCGTCCGCCACCTTGGATTCCCCTTGCTTCCGGGCCTTGCTTGCGTCAAGGCAGTCGCGCCGCTGCGACCATAACCGGAGGAAGGGTCCCCTGCCCACCATCGAGGGCGAAATGATCGATCAAAGCGGGGTGATCACCCCCCGGCCCTGGTCACCCTTCCCTGGTTACCCTTCCTTCCCTGGTTACCCTTCCCTCGTGACCACCCAGGACTTCGCCACGTACATCGCCGGACTCCCCCGCGTCCTCGTCGGGGCCGCATGCCTCTTCCGGGACGCCGAAGGGCATGTGCTGCTCGTCGAGCCCAACTACCGCGACGGCTGGACGCTGCCGGGCGGCACCGTCGAGTCCGACGACGGTGAGAACACCGCGCCAGGGCGCGCGCCGCGAGACCGCCGAGGAGATCGGCCTGGACATCCCGCCGGGGCGGCTTCTCGCGATGGACTGGGTGCGGGCGGCGGGTGTTCCGCCGCTGGTGTCCTATCTGTACGACGGCGGGGTGCTCGATGCCGACCAGTTGAAGTCGATCCGGTTGCAGGAGGAGGAGTTGCTGTCGTGGCGGCTCGTGCCCCGGGACGGTCTCATGGAGCTGCTGCCGGGCGTCCTCGGCCGCCGTGTCCTCGCCGCACTCGACGTCCTGGACTCCGGCGCCGGCACCGTCGAGTTGGAGGACGGCGAACCCGTGCATTGATCACCATTGACGACACTGGTCAATCATTGACCGTCCAGACGGAATGCCGTGTTCGACTTGCTCAACTCTCCTGCCCGTACACACTGTTGATCGGCACAATGATCCTGTGCCGCACTACGAGTACATGGAATTCACCCTGGACGACGGTTCACAGGTCCGCCTGGAGCCGGCGCCCCCGGGCACGCCGCGGATCACCGCACTCCTCCCGACCCTCTCGGCGACCTGGCAGCTCCCCCGGACCCGCCGGAGCTGACGGGTGACCTGGTTCAAGGCGTCCTGCGACGACGGATCCGCCGACGCCCGTGGCGCGCTGGTACGGGTGCTCGCCACGGATCTGCGGCGGACGGCCGGCGCGGGTGTCTGCCTCACCGGACGCCGCCTCCTCACCTGCGCCCATGTCGTCAACGCGGCCCTGGGGCAGCCAATGCTCAGCCCTCGCGACCCGGGGCCGGTCTCGCTCACCGTGTCGTTCCCCGCGCTGAACGGTGCCCCCGCGCGCGGTGCCCGCCTCGCGGCCTGGGTGCCGCCGCGCTCCGTACTGCATCAGGGCCCGGTCGGCGACGACGCCCTGGAGTGGGCCGGCGACCTCGCCGTACTGGAGCTGGACGAGGAGCCCCCGCCGCCGGTCACACCCGTCCGGTGGCGCGCGATGCGGACGGGGCAGGAGGTGCGGGCCTGGTACGGGGGCGGTCAGGCGTTCTCGTACGCGGATGTGCGGGTCGGGCCGTGCGACGACCGGATCGGCTATCTCGACGGCCAGTTGTCGGGCGCCGCCGTCGACGACGGGTACAGCGGCGGACCCCTGTGGTCGCTCACCGAATCGGCCGCCGTCGGCCTGGTGATGGGCCGGATCACCGCGCCCGACGCGGTGTTCTCGCCGCAGCACACCCTGCGCCGCAGCTGGGGCATCACCTGGCAGCAGGTGCGCCGCGAGCTGGAGCACGTGGGGGCCGCGCCCGACGGGCTCCCGGCGGACGGGCGGGCGGCGGACGGCCGGGGGGCGGGCGGGCCCGGCGGTGACGAGTCGATACGGGACATGATGATCGGCCCGTTGCAGGCGCTGCTCGGCGATCCGACCGTACGGGGAGCCCATGCCACCGCGCTCGCCGCCGAACTCGATCTGCGGACCCCGGCCGACGGGACCGCGCCGGCCGTCGAGGAGCTGGCGCGGCTGCTGTGCACGACCGAGCGCGCGTTGCCGTCCCTCGCGGAGTCCCTGGCGCCCACGGTGACCGGCGACCCGAGGGCCCGTACCGCACTCGACCGGCTGCTGGCCCTGGGCCGGCTCACCACGGCGGCCCGCCTCCTCTCGGTCGCCGAACACCGCGTACTGCTCGGCAAGTTGGAGCACCTCACGCGGCAGGACCCGGGGCTGCTGCCACGGGCCGCGACCGCCGCGCTGCCCTATGTGGACCTGCCGGGCTCGCTCCAGGCGGCCCGCCTCGCGCCGCAGGCCGTGCCCGGTGTCCTGCGGGAGCTGGAGAACTGGCACGGCGACGGCTCGCCCGTGCCCGACGAGACGCCCCGGCTGCCCGCGCTCCTGCGGGTCGCCGAATATGTCGCCGCCGAGACCGAGGGCTATGCGGCGCAGGCGCTCCAGGAGTGGAGCGGCCGGGTCGCGGCGCGCCTAGGGATCCACGCGTCGGCGCTCGGGGAGCGGCGCGCGGATGCCGCCCGCTGGTCCGCGCGCGCCACGACGGCCGGGGTGCGGGTCCTGGTGGACATCGGGCGGTACGCGAAGGACCCCGCCGACCGCTACCGCTGTTCCGTGTGGCGGGTGCGGGCCGACGGCACGGCGGCGCGGACGTCGGCCGATCCCGAACGGCCGCGTACGGGACCGGAGATCGCCCGCCTCGTCCGTGACATCGCGGGGAGCGCAGAGGGCGCAGGTGACCAGGTCGCGCTGGTCGCGGTGTCGGTGAGCCCGGACGCGCTCGATCTGCCGGTCGACGAGTGGGACGGCGCGAGCGCCGACGAGTACCTGCCGGCCGCGCCGCTCGGTGAGGACTTCCATCTGGTGCTGCGCTGCCCGGACATCCGCCGCCGCTCGCGCGGGGTCACGGGTGATCTGAAGCGGCGGTGGAACGCCCGGCAGCAGAGCGACGCGCTCGTCGCCGACCAGCGCATCGGCGACGAGATGGAGCTGATCCGGCTGCTCAAGACAACCCATCGGGGTACCGCGCGCGTCATCGTGCACGGGACGCCCGCGCGCCGGGCCCAGTTGCTGCGTTTCTGTCTGGCCATGGGCGTCCCGATCGTGCTGTGGGACCGAGCGGCGCACGGTCCCTCCGACGCCGTACACCTCGACGCCACACAGCCGGACGGTCCGGTGGACGAACTGCCCGAGCGGGTACGCCACTTCCGGGTGCGTGCCTATGTGGACCAGGCGATGCCCGCACGTCCCGCGCTGGTGTGGGAGGACGCGGAGCTGCCGCTGCCCGACGCGCTGAGCCTCGCCGACCCCTCGGAAGAAGCCGGCCTCTCGGAAGAAACGGAGCAGGCGATATGACGGAGAACGACGGGTGGCGGCTGTTCCGGGGTGATCGCGAGGTCCGGCCGTTGGAGTTCCCCGCCGCGCCGCCCTGGCGGCAGTTCGGCGGTACGGAGCCCGGCCGGCGCGCCCGGCACCGGCCGTATCTGATCGGCCGTACGGAGGCCGACGTGGTGAGCGCCGCGCTGCATCTGCGGCGCCCGCTGCTGGTCACCGGGCACCCCGGCACCGGCAAGTCGTCCCTCGCGCACGCCATCGCGCACGAACTCGCCCTCGGCCCGGTCCTGCAGTGGCCGGTCAACAGCCGCTCGGTCCTCAAGGACGCGCTGTACGGGTACGACGCGATCGGACGGCTCCGCGAGACGCATCTGCTGAAGGAGCGGGGCGGCCCGGAACCCGACATCGGGACCTTCGTACGGCTCGGTCCGCTCGGTACCGCGCTGGTGCCGCGCGACCGGCCCCGGATGCTGCTGGTCGACGAGCTGGACAAGGGCGACGTGGACCTGCCGAACGACCTGCTGACGGTGTTCGAGGACGGCGAGTTCGAGATCCCGGAGCTGTCCCGGCTGCCGGACACCCAGGCGGAGGTGTCCGTGCTGACCCATGGCACGGACGGTGAGCGGGTGGTGGTGGAACGGGGTCTGGTGCGCTGCCGTGAGTTCCCGGTGGTCGTCATCACCAGCAACGGCGAGCGGGACTTCCCGCCCGCGTTCCTGCGCCGCTGTGTACGCCTCGATCTGCCGGACCCGGACGAGGAGCGGCTGCGGGACATCGTCGCCGCGCACCTCGGTGAGGAGGCGCTGAGCGGTGTGGACGACCTGCTGTACGCGTTCCTGAACCGCCGCGCGCCGGGCGAGCTGGCGACGGACCAGCTGCTGAACGCGGTGTTCCTGCGCAAGGGCGGGATGAACCTGGACGCCGAGGGTCTGCTGGACGCCGTGCTGCACCGGCTCGGCGGAGCGGTATAGCGGATGACGTCGCCCGCCGAACCGTCTCCGCTGGCGGCCCTGGGGTCGCTGCTCGGCCAGGAGCTGTCCGTCCACGAGCTGCTGGACACGCTGTGGCTCGCGGCCCGGCTGCCGCGCGACCAGGACGCGCCGCTGGTGGGCGCGCTCGCGCCGGACTCGGAGCACCGGCCAGGGACGGCGCGGCGCGGTGGGCGGGACCTGCCGCCGGACGGCGGTCCCGTGGCGGGGGACGACGGTGAGCCGGCCGGGCGGGTACCGGACCAGCCTCCGCCGCCCGCCCAGCTCATGGGCGCGCTGCACGCGGCGGCGGCGGCCCGCAGCGCCCCGGAGTTCGCGGATCCGGCCGGGCCCGTACGCAGGCGGCCGAACGGTGGCGCGCTGCCCGTGCGGGTGCCCGAGGAGAAGGCGCTCGGCACGGACGAGCTGCGGCTGAACCGGGCGCTGCGGGTGCTGAAGCAGCCTCATCCGGGCCAGGAGCGGCGGGAGTTCGACGAGGAGGCCACCGCGACGGCGATGGCCGAGACCGGGCTGCCCGATGTGGTGCTGCGCCCGGCGCGGCAGCGCTGGCTCGATCTGACGCTGCTCATCGACGACGGCATCTCGATGCTGCTGTGGCGCCGGCTGGCGACCGAGCTGCGGGCGATGCTGGAACGGCTCGGGGCCTTCCGGGACATCCGGGTGCACGGCCTCGACACCCGGTCGGCGGGCGCGCCGAGGCTGCGGGTGCGGCCGTACGACCCGATGGCCCCGCTCCTGTCGCCCGCGTCGGTCGCCGACCCGTCGGGGCGGACGCTGGTGCTGGTGATCAGTGACGGGGTCGGCGTGTGCTGGCGGGACGGGCGGATGCACACGGCCCTCGAACGCTGGGCGCGGCAGGGTCCGACGGCGGTGCTGCACGCGCTGCCCGCGCACATGTGGGCGAGTTCCGGTATCCGTTCGGAACCGTGGCTGGTGACCACGCGGCGGCGCGGCGCGGCCAACGACACCTGGGAGGTGGCCGATCCGCTGCTGCCGCCCGGCCTCGGCGAGGGGTTTCCGGGTGTGCCGGTGCCCGTGCTCGAACCGTATCCCCCGGCGGTCGCGGCCTGGGCGCGCCTGGTGGCGTCGCCCGGAGCCAGTACCGAACTGCCGCTGCTCACGGCGCCGGAGGCGCGGACGGCGAGGCGCCGGGCCGGGACGCGGGGGCCGAACGCGCCGGACGCGGTGCTGCGGTTCCGGGACGCGGCGTCCCCGCAGGCGTACCGGCTCGCCGCGCATCTCGCCGCGGTGTCCCCGCTGACGGTGCCGGTGATGCGGCTCGTGCAGGCCGCGGTGCCGTGGCGCGCCGACACCGCGCATCTCGCGGAGGTGTTCCTCGGCGGGCTGATGCGGCAGGTCGACACGGCGGACGCCCGGCTGCCCGCGCAGCACCGGCGGTTCGGCTTCCCTGAGGACGCGCAGGAGATCCTGCTCGACACGGCGGCACCGATCGATCTGCTGCGCACGACACGGGCGGTCACCGAGCGGCTGAGCACCCTGGTGGGCCGCTCCCCCGACTTCCCGGCCTGGCTGGCGCACCCGTCCGGTACGGGTGAACTCATGCCGGGGACCCGGCCGTTCGCCTGGCTGGAGGACCGGCTCCTCACCCATCTCGGGGCCCGGCCGATGGTGTCGGTGCCGGCGCCGCAGCAGCCCGTCGAGTACGAGGGCGTGCTGCTGCCGTCGGGGCTGGACACGGCGCCCTCGTGGCTGCCGGTGCGGCTCCAGGACCTGCACACCGTGGGCCCGTTCCGGCTCACGATGCGCGACGGCACCGGCGGCAGGCCCGTCGCGTACCTCGGTGAGACCACGGACGGGGAGCGGGCGCTGCTGCGGGTCGCGCACTCGTGGGACTCGCCGATGGCGCGGGAGCTGCTCGACGTGGAGCGGCGCGCGCTGCGCCGCATGGACGGGGTGTGCGCGCCGGCCGTGCTCGGCAGCGACCTCCAGGGCGCGACGCCGTGGATCGCGCTGCGCCTGGACACCCTCGGCAACGGGCTGCCCGCGCCCACCCTGCGCTCGGTCCTGGAGGTCTCGGGCCCGCTGCACGCCTCGCCGCTGCTGACCTGGCTGGGGTGGAACCTGGCGCGCGCGGTCGAGCGGTGCCATCGCAAGGGCATCGTGCACGGTTCACTGACGCCGGGCGCGGTCCTGGTGACGGAGTCGGCGCTGCACATCATCAGTTGGACGTCGGCCCGTATCGACGGCGCGTCGAGCGCGTCCCCGCTGTCCATGCCGACCAACTCCCCCTACCGGGCACCGGAGGTGACCCCGTGGGGCGAGTCGCGGATCGCGGCGGGCGATGTGTACGCGCTCGGCGTGATCCTCCTCCAGGCCGCGACGGGCCGGCACTGGCGCTGGTACGAGCGGGACGCCCTTGAGCACCATGCCGCGCTGCGGTCGCTCGAACCGCACGTACGGGAGCTGCTGCTGCGCTGCGTCGACGAGGAACCGGAGGCGCGGCCGACGGTCCGGGAGGTGATGGAGGGGTTCGGCGCGCTGCTGCCCGGCGCGCTGGAGTGGGACGACGCCCAGGACGACACGCCGGTCACGGACGCGGCGGAGACGCCCGAGCAGGACGTACGGCGCGACCGGTGGATCCGTACGATCCGGGCGCCGCTGGAACGGCCGCTGCGGATCGCGTTCGTCGGGGTGAAGGACCGGGCCGGGTGCACGACGACGACGATGGTGCTCGGCGCGGTCCTCGCCGAGCAGCGGCAGGAGCGGGTGCTGGCCGTCGACACGGACCGGCACGCGGGCAGCCATGTGCACATCGGCCGCCGGGTCTACCGGGACACTCCCGCGCGGCTCTCCGATCTCGCGCGGTCGGTCGAGGAGGTGGAGCGGTTCGAGGATCTGCGCCTCTTCCTGTCGGAGCACCGCTCGGGTCTGATGGTCCTGGCCAACGACTCGGTGTCGCATCCGCCGACGGCCGGGCAGTTCGCGGACGGCGAGTACGACCGGGTGGTGGAGGTGACTCAGCCGTACTTCGATCTCATGCTGACCGACACGGACAAGTTCCCCGCGGCCGTACTGGAGTCGGCGGACCGGATCGTGATCGTGTCCCGCGCGGATCCCGCCGGCCTCGCGCAGGCGCAGCAGGCGATGGACCGGCTCGTCGCACTGGATCTGCCGGGCCTGGTCACGGAGTCCGTGGTGGTCCTCAACCACAGCCGTCCGGCGGCGGGCTGG
The DNA here is from genome assembly GCF_044757265.1 of Streptomyces sp. NPDC091292. Lineage (NCBI taxonomy): Bacteria > Bacillati > Actinomycetota > Actinomycetes > Kitasatosporales > Streptomycetaceae > Streptomyces > Streptomyces sp. NPDC091292. The sequence goes on from NZ_JBIVUQ010000024.1 coordinate 73,411, forward strand.
TCACTCGACCAGGGAAGTATCCGGGGCTTGAGTTCGCGGTGCCGGGGGGTGGTGACGGTACCCCGGGACAGCCATCTCCACATGGGCAGCACGGTGGAGCTGTCGTGGCTCGCGCCGGAGACGTATCAGGCGTATCTGCAGTTGGGGGCGGTGTTGTTGGGGCCTCGGACGGGTCCGGTCTGACGCCCGGAACCCGGATGCGCCGGAAGTGCCGAACGCGGACGGTTCCGGCGACGCGGCTCAGTCGTGCCAGACCGCGCGGATCCGTTCGACGCTCTCGGCGGCCTGGCGCAGGCCCGCGCGGGCGGCGCCGGGGATGCGGGACGCGTCCAGGGGGTTGCGGCCGAAGGCGCGGCGGGCCTCGCGGTCCGGGACCAGCAGGGCGGCCCGTACGCCGGCCTTCGCGAGGGACGCCACCTGCGCCGCGGCGCCGGGGTCGGCGCCCGGTCCCTTGGGGATCGGGGCGAGGACGACGACGCGGCGGCAGTCGTCCACCAGGTCGGCGTTGGTGGTGGAGCGGACGCCGCCGTCCATCCAGCGGCCGTCCCCCGCCGTGATCGGCGGGAACAGCGGGGGCAGGGCGCAACTGGCCACCATCGCGCGCGGCAGGTCGATGCCGTCGTCCGCGCCGAACCCCTTCGGCCGGCCCGTGAAGGCGTCCACGGCGAACAGCCGCACGGCCCGCTCCGGCCAGTCCTGGACGGGCAGTTGAGGGCCGAGGACGTCGAACACGTCGTCCTCCGACACTCCGCGTACGGCCAGCGCCAGCTTTCCGAACCGCTTGCCGGCGGTCACCGGGTCGCGTGAACCGAGCGCCGCCCACAGGTACTTCGCGGTCATGGCGAGGGTGAACCGTACGTCGGGCATGGACCGTTCGCCGCCGAGCTGGGCCGCGCAGAGGTCGGCGGGGGCTGCGCCACTGGCGAGTTCGACGGCGAGCAGCGCGCCGGCCGATGTGCCCGCCAGCAGGTCGGCCTTCCCGAGGTCGAGTCCCGCGTCGGCGTATCCCGCCAGCATGCCGACCTGCCATGCGTACGCGGTCAGTCCGCCGCCTCCCAGCACCAGCGCCTTGTCCATCCGCCGCTCCCCCGTCCTAACCGGAATGCCCTTCCGGAATGCCCGACGTTCCGGAATCCCTCTTCGAACCGTAAACGGGGATAACTCCCCGGTTCCATTCCGGACGCTAGCATGGCAACCGGGGAGTGGTCCACGGTTACCCGGTCGCGACGTCTACGAGAGGCAGGTGCGCCCATGGCGGTGCGCGGTGTGCGCGGTGCGCGGGAGGGGGATCCGGCGCCGCTGAGGCGGGACGCGCGACGCAACCGGGACGCGCTGGTGGCCGCCGCCCGGGACGTGTTCGCGGCGTACGGACTCGACGCGTCGCTGGACGAGATCGCCCGCCGGGCCGGGGTCGGCAACGCCACGCTGTACCGGCACTTCCCGACCCGGGGCGCCCTGGTCGACGCGGCCTTCCACGACGTACTGGCCGAGACCCGGCGCCTGGGCGACGAGGCCCGGTCCCACGACGACGCGTGGCAGGCGCTGACCGGCTACCTGGAGCAGGTCTTCGCGGGACTCGCGGCCGACCGGGGAGCCAACGACCTGATGACCACCGGTATCGAAGGGGTCGTGTCGCTGGAGGAGCTGCACGCGCACAACCGGGAGACGATCGGCCTGCTGATCGGCCGGGCGCAGGCGCAGGGCACGCTGCGCGCCGATGTCACCACGGAGGACCTGCTGTTGCTCCTGGCGGCGCTGGGCCGCACCGTCCCGGCGCTGACGGCGATCGTTCCCGACGCGTGGCGGCGCTATCTCGCCGTACTGCTCGACGGCCTCCGGGCCCGTCCCGCCGACGCGCCCGACGGCGGCCGGTCGCTCCCCCGCCCGTCCCTGACCTCCGGGCAACTCGGTGAGGTGCTGCGCGAACTGGGTCCGCACACCGCGCCGACGTCGAGGTGAGGGCGCGGTGAGGGTGCGGTGAGGTCACTATCGCGGCAGTGCCTGCGGTGGTGCCCGTGCGGCGCCGGAATGCGGTCGCCCCGCGCGCGGCCCCCGGCCTACCCTCGGCTCCATGGACAAGCCACTCGTCGCCATCCTCAGCGGCGCCGGAATCTCCACGGACTCCGGCATCCCCGACTACCGGGGGCCGAACGGGCTGTGGCGGCGTGATCCCGAGGCCGAGAAGCTCGTGACGTACACGTACTACATGGGTGATCCGGAGATCCGCCGGCGGTCGTGGCGGATGCGCCGGCGCAACCGGACGCTCCAGGCCGAGCCGAACGCCGCGCACCACGCCGTCGCCGAGCTGGAGCGCTCCGGGGTTCCGGTGCGGGTGATCACGCAGAACGTCGACGGGCTGCACCAGCGCGCCGGGCTCTCCGCGCGCAAGGTGGTCGAGCTGCACGGCAGCGCGCGGTCCGTGGTCTGTACGGAGTGCGGTGACCGGGGGCCGATGGAGGACGCGCTCGCGCGGGTCGAGGCCGGTGAGGAGGACCCGCCGTGCCGGGAGTGCGGCGGGATCCTCAAGTCGGCGACGGTGATGTTCGGTGAACGGCTCGACCCCGCCGTCCTCGGCGAGGCCCTGGGCATCACCAAGGCGTGCCAGGTGTTCCTCGCGGTCGGTACGAGCCTTCAGGTGCAGCCCGCCGCCGGGCTCGCGGGCCTCGCGGCCGAGCACGGCGCCCGCCTGGTCATCGTCAACGCCGAGCCGACTCCCTACGACGCCGTCGCCGACGAGGTCGTACGGGAGCCGATCGGGACGGCGCTGCCGAGGCTGCTGCGGGAGCTGGCGGAGTAGCGCCGCCGCCCGGTTCTCAGAACAGGGCGGTGCCGCGTTCGAAGTCCAGCAGGCGCTGCTTGCGGGGCAGCCCGCCGCCGTAGCCGGTGAGGCTGCCGTCCGAGCCGATCACGCGGTGGCAGGGGACGATGACGCTGATCGGGTTCTTGCCGTTGGCGAGCCCGACCGCGCGCGAGGCGCCAGGCTTTCCGAGCGACTGCGCGAGATCGCCGTAGGTGCGGGTCTCGCCGTACGGGATGCGCAGGAGCTGTTCCCAAACGGAGCGCTGGAACGGGGTGCCGTGCAGCCGCAGCGGCACGTCGAAGTCGGTACGGTCGCCGGCGAAGTAGGCGTCGAGCTGCCGTACCGTCTCGGCGAACGGCTCCGGGTCGGGGGCGGGGTCGCCGAAGGACTCCTCCGGCGGGCGGTGACGTTGATCGGTCATGTAGAGACCGCACAGGACGCCGTCGTCGTCGGCGACGAGCGTGAGGAGTCCATAGGGACTGTCAATGACGGTGTGCTGCTTCGTAGTTGTTGATTGATTCATGGTGGATCGCTCCATGATGTACGGGTCATGTTGAAGATGCATGGACCACGCTGAACTGGTCTATGCGGGCATGATGTTGATCGGGTGGTCATCAGTTGCCCATAGGTACTGGACCGCGTAGGCCCGCCAGGGACGCCAGGACGCGGCGCTCGCCGTGAGGGCGGCAGGGGTGGACGGAAGCCCCAGGTGCTCGGCGGCGCGGCGGACCCCGAGGTCGGTGGCGAGGAACGCGTCGGGGTCGCCGAGCGCGCGCATCGCGATGACCTCGACGGTCCACGGCCCGAAGCCGGGCAGTCCGGTCAGGCGGGCGCGGGCCTCGTTCCAGTCGGACTCGGCGCCGAGCCGCAGAGTGCCGTCGGCGAGGTGCGTCACCAGCGTGGTGAGGGTGGTGCGGCGGCTGCGCGGCAGGGCAAGCGCCTCGGGGTCGAGTGCGGCCAGCGCGTCGGGCGCCGGGAAGACGTGGGTGAGGCCGCCCTCGGCGTCCTCGACGGCTTCGCCATGGGCGGTGACGAGTCGGGCGGCGTGGGTGCGGGCAGCGGCCGTGGAGACCTGCTGCCCGAGCACGGCCCGTACCGCGAACTCGGCCTCGTCGACCGTACGCGGCACCCGGCGGCCCGGCGCCTTGTCGACGAGCGGCGCGAGCAGCGGGTCGGTGCGGAGCCGGTCGTCCACGGCGACCGGGTCCGCGTCCAGGTCGAGCATGCGGCGGCAGCGGCTGATGGCGACGGTCAGGTCCCGCATGTCGGTGAGCGTGAGCCGGCACGCGATGTGGTCGGGGGTCGGGGTGAGGGCGACGACGCCGTGTCCGTACGGGAGGCGGAGGGTGCGACGGTACGCGCCGTCGCGCCACTCCTCGACGCCGGGCACCGCAGTCGCCACCAGGTGCCCGAAGAGGTTGTCGGGGGTGAGGGGGGCGCGGAACGGCAGGCGCAGGGTGATCGCGCCGGGTGCGGCGCTCGGCTTCGGCGCCCGGGTGCGCAGCGCGCGGGCGCGCAGGTCGGTCGGGGACAGCGCGAACACCTCGCGCACGGTGTCGTTGAACGTGCGGATCGAGGCGAAACCGGCCGCGAAGGCGATCTCCGCCATGGTCAGCCCGGTCGTCTCGATGAGGAGCCGCGCGGTCTGGGCGCGCTGGGCACGGGCCAGGGCGAGCGGCCCTGCCCCCAGCTCGGCGAGTAGCTGGCGTTCGATCTGCCGGGTGCTGTAGCCGAGCTGTGCGGCGAGACCGGGCACGCCCTCGCGGTCGACGAGGCCGTCGGCGATGAGCCGCATGGCGCGGGCCACGAGGTCGGCACGCTGGTTCCACTCGGGCGAGCCGGGGCTCGTGTCGGGCCGGCATCGCTTGCAGGCCCGGAATCCGGCCTGCTGGCAGGCGGCGGCGCTCGGGTAGAACGTCATGTTCTCCGGCTTGGGCGGCACGACGGGGCAGCTCGGACGGCAGTAGATCCGCGTGGTCAGAACAGCGGTGTAGAACCACCCGTCGAACCGCGCGTCCTTGGACTGCACGGCCCGCACACAGTGCTCGGTATCGATGTACATCCCGCTTCGCATGCCTCAAGCATCGGCGATACGGACACCTGTGGCTGGCGAGAATCCGACATAGAGGTGCATGTGCCAGGGCCTGCCCGGACGGCCGCCGACCCTTCGGCGCCCCCTCAGCCCTCCTCCGTCACCGCCGCCGCAAAAGCCTCGTACGCCTGGTCGTCGAAGAGGACGAAGCGGACCTCCTCGATGGTGGGCGGGGCGGAGGTGCGGACGGTGTGGATCGCGGTGCGGGCGCCGTCGGCCATGGGCCAGCCGAAGATTCCGGTGGAGATCGCGGGGAACGCGACCGTGCGGGCGCCGAGGTCGGCGGCGGCGCGCAGTGACTCGCGGTAGCAGGAGACGAGCAGGGCGGAGCGGTCGTCGGTGGGCGACCAGACGGGGCCGACAGTGTGGACGACATGGCCCGCGGGCAGCAGGCCCGCCGTGGTGGCGACGGCCCGCCCGGTCGGCAGTCCCTTGCCGTAGTGGCCGGCCCGCAGCGCGCGGCACGCGGCGAGGATCGCCGGGCCGCCGCGCCGGTGGATGGCACCGTCCACGCCTCCGCCGCCGAGCAGGGAGGAGTTCGCGGCGTTGACGACGACGTCGACCGCCTGCTCGGTGATGTCGCCCCGGACGAGGGTGATGGCTGTCATGCCGTCATCGTACGAAGGGTGCGAGCGGTCCGGTCAGGTGTTCTGCCGGAGGTGTCGCCAGACCGCTTTGGCCGCGTTGTGGCCCGACATGCCGTGCACGCCGGGGCCCGGTGGGGTGGCGGACGAGCAGAGGAAGACCGCCGGGTGCGGGGTGGTGTACGGGGACAGGGTGATGCGGGGCCGGAGGAGGAGTTGCAGGCCGTCGGCGGCGCCGCAGGCGATGTCGCCGCCGACGTAGTTGGCGTTGTGGGCGGCGAGTTGGGGCGGGCCCGCGGTGGCGCGGGCGAGGACGCGGTCCCGGAAGCCGGGCGCGAACCGCTCGATCTGCCGCTCGATGGCGTCCGTGAGGTCGCCGTCCCAGCCGTGGGGGACATGGCCGTAGGCCCAGAAGACGTGTTTGCCCTCGGGGGCGCGTGACGGGTCGGCGACGCTGGGCTGGACGGTGATCAGGAACGGTGTTTCGGGCGCCCGGCCCTCGCGGGACGCGGCACGCAGCGCGGTGCCGATCTCGCGGCTGCTCGCGCCGATCTGGACGGTGCCGGCGCGGCGCGGTTCCTCGGCGGTCCACGGCACCGGTCCGTCCAGGGCGTAGTCGACCTTGAAGACGCTCGCGCCGTACCGGTACCGCTCGTAGTACCGCCCGAGGCCGGCGATCCTGGCGAGTGCGGTCGGTGAGGTGTCGAAGACGTACGCGCGCGCGGGCGGGAGGTCGTCGAGCCGCTTCACCTCGTAGTCCGTGTGCACGAGGCCGCCGAGGTCCTTCAGGTACGCGGTGAGGGCGTCGGAGATGGACTGCGAGCCGCCCCGGGCGACGGGCCAGCCGCCGGCGTGCGCGGCGAGCGCGAAGACCAGGCCGACGGCGCCGGTGGCGAAGCCGTCGAGCGGGGCGATGACATGGGCGACGAGCCCGGCGAACAGGGCTTTCGCGCGGTCGTCGCGGAAGCGCCGGGTCAGCCAGGTCGACGGCGGCAGGCCGACGAGTCCGAAGCGGGCGAGGGTGACCGGGTCCCGGGGCAGCGCGGTGCCCGGGAGCGACATGAAGTCGTGTACGAGGGTGTCCCAGCGGCCCGTGAAGGGGGCGACGAGTCTGCGGTACGCGCCCGCGTCGCGGGGTCCGAGCGAGGCGGCCGTCTCACCGACGGACCGGGACAGGACGGCCGCGGTGCCGTCGGGGAAGGGGTGCGCCATGGGCAGGCCGGCGTGCAGCCACTCCAGGCCGTACCGCTCCAGCGGCATCGCACGGAACGCGGGCGAGGTGATGCCCAGCGGATGCGCGGCCGAGCACGGGTCGTGCCGGAAGCCGGGCAGGGTGAGTTCTTCGGTGCGGGCGCCGCCGCCCACGGTGGCCTTGGCCTCGAACACGGCGACGGAGAAGCCCCTGCGGGCCAGTTCGACGGCAGCGGTCAGTCCGTTCGGTCCCGCACCCACGACGACCGCATCGAGCATCGACGGCACCTTCGGACTCCTTTGTCAGCCGATGGCCAGTGGGCCCAGGATATGCCGCGCCGCTCGGGCCCCGGGCGGGGTGGCCGTCCGGAAACCAGGTCCGCGACCCGGGCGTGAGGTCACCGCCCGGCGCGCAGCAGCTCCAGGACCCGCGCCACCGTCGCACGGTCGCGCCCCGCCGTGAACGGCAGCGCGTTGCCTCCTTCGATGCGGAAGGGCGTGCCGTCCAGCGTCGCATGCGTACCACCCGCCTCGCTGACGAGAAGCAGACCGGCGGCGTGGTCCCAGGAGTTCTCCCAGGAGAACGCGACGGCGTCCAACTCGCCCTTGGCTATGGCGAGATACTCCAGACCGGCCGAACCGCAGGGGCGCGGCAGGACACCCTCGGTGCGCAGTCCGAGCAGGGCGCGCTTCTGGTCGGGCGTGGTGAAGTCCGGGTGGGACGTGGCCACTTCGAGTGCGGCGCCGGGCGCGGGGGCGCCAGCGGTGAGCGCCCGGCCGTTGAGCACGGCGCCCTCTCCGCGTACCGCCACGGCCATCTCGTCGAGCGCCGGGGCGTATGTCCACGAGGCGTGCACCTGGCCCTGGACCGCGAGCGCGACGAGCATGCCGAAGCCGGGGTCGCCGTGCACGAACTGGCGGGTGCCGTCGACCGGGTCGACTATCCACACGGGGGCGTCGCCGCTCAGCGCGTCGGTGGTCGCCGGGTCCGCGTGCACGGCCTCCTCGCCGACGACGACGGAGCCGGGGAGCAGCGCGGTGAGCGAGGCGGTGAGGTGCTCCTCGGCGAGACGGTCGGCGACGGTCACCAGGTCGTGCGGGCCGTTCTTCTCGACGATCTCGTGGGCGGCGAGCTGCCGGAAACGGGGCATGACCTCGGCGGCGGCGGCCTTGCGTACCGCCTCCTCCACTTCGGTCAGGCCATGGGCGAGAAAGTCTTCGATCATGTGTCCATCGAAGCACGCGTGTCTGACAATCCGTACCCGGGTGGTGTACGTGGGGTGGAAACGAGGCGAATTGAACGCGACGCCGACCGGATCACCCGGCCGAACGCCGCGTGACGCGGCGCTCACCGTCCGACGGCGTACCCCTGCATCCCGCGCGGATTGGCCGCCGCCGACAGGACGCCGGTCCGCGGATCGCGGGCGACCGCGCACAGTCGTCCCTCGGACCAGGCGTCCCCGACGGTCACGAGATGCCCTCGGCGGCGCAGCTCGGCGACGACCTCCGGGGGTGTCCGGGATTCGACGGTGACGCTGCCGGGGCGCATACCGCGCGGGTAGAACGAGCCGGGGAAGCTGTCGTTGTGCCAGTTCGGGGCGTCGACGGCGCCCTGGAGGTCGAGGCCGCCGCGGACGGGTGCGCGCACGGCGACGGCGAGGAAGAAGTGGACCTGCCACTGGTCCTGCTGGTCGCCGCCGGGGGTGCCGAACGCCAGCACGGGCACCCCGTCGCGCAGCGCGAGGGACGGCGTCAGCGTGGTGCGGGGGCGCCGGCCGGGGGTCAGGGAGTTCGGCAGGCCCTCGTCCAGCCAGGTCATCTGGAGGCGGGTGCCGAGCGGGAACCCGAGTTCGGGCACGACCGGGTTCGACTGGAGCCAGCCGCCGCTGGGGGTCGCGGCGACCATGTTGCCCCAGCGGTCGACGACGTCCAGGTGGCAGGTGTCGCCGCGGGTCGCGCCGTCGGACGCCACGGTCGGCTCCCCCGCGCCCGCGGGGACCCCGAGCGCGTCGAACTCGAACTCGCTCTCCGTCTCGCCGGTGACGACGGCATGCGCGTACGAGGACAGTCTCGGGGCGCGCCCGCCGGGGCTGCCGGGGCGCAGGTCGTGCGAGGCCCGCTCGCCGACGAGGGCGCGGCGCCCGGCGTTGTACGCGTCGGACAGCAGATCGGTGAGCGGCACGTCGGCCGCGTCCCCGTACCAGGCCTCACGGTCGGCCATCGCGAGTTTGCAGCCCTCGACGAGCAGGTGGACGTAGTCGGCGGAGCCGTGGGCGGGCAACTCGTCGGGCAGCAGGGCGAGTTGCTGGAGGAAGGCGGGTCCCTGGCTCCAGGGGCCCGCCTTGCAGAGCGTCCAGCCGTTCCAGTCGTACGTGGCCGGGTCCTCGTACGTCGCACGCCAGCCGGCGAGGTCCTGGGCGGTGAGGGTTCCGGTGTGGCGGGTGCCGCTGGTGTCCCGGGTGGGGCGCGCGGACTGGCGGACCACGGCCTCGGCGATGAAGCCCTCGCTCCAGATGGTCCGGGCCGCGTCGATCTGGGCGACCCGGTCGGCGCCGCCGGTCCGGGTCGCCTCGGCGACGAGCCTGCGCCAGGTCGCGGCGAGCGCCGGGTTGCGGAACAGTTCCCCGGGCCGGGGGGCCTTGCCGTCCGGCAGGTACACATCGGCCGACGAGGTCCACTCGGTCTCGAACAGCTCCCGCACGCTCTCGACGGTCTCGCCGACGCGCTCCACGGGCGCGTGGCCGTCGTCGGCGTACCCGATCGCGTACGCGAGGACGTCGGCGAGTGTCTTGGTGCCGTGGTCGCGCAGGAGCAGCATCCAGGCGTCGAAGGCGCCGGGCACCGCGGCGGCGAGGGGGCCGGTGCCGGGGACGAGGGAGAGCCCGAGGCCGCGGTAGTGGGCGACGGTGGCGCCCGCCGGGGCGACGCCCTGGCCGCACAGGACGCGTACGGGGCCTTCCGCCGGGGCGAGGATGATCGGAACCTCGCCGGCCGGGCCGTTGAGATGGGGCTCCACGACGTGCAGGACGAATCCCGCGGCGACCGCAGCGTCAAAGGCGTTGCCGCCGTCCTCCAGGACGGCCATCGCGGACTGCGAGGCGATCCAGTGGGTGGACGACACCATGCCGAAGGTGCCCTGGAGGGTGGGGCGGGTCGTGAACATGCGGCCTCTCACCTCGATGTTTCCGCGTATCGGCCAAACCGGTGGGCGCTCAGGACCGGTCCTGGGGAGAATTCCCTCAACTCTGCCGCTCCCTCTTGGAGTTCTTCTCGAACTCGACCTGAGGATGCTCGGGAGCAGGATGTCCAGGGTCCTGGACGACTTGCTCAGTGGGCCACGATGTTCCGGGATACAGGCCGACCACGTCTTCCTTGAGGCGGATCGTGGCGCTGAAGCCATCGGGCCCGGTGACGCGGATGGCGACATCGTAAAAGGCCCTGCGGCTCCCCGTGTTGGTGACTTTTACAGGGATCGTGAGGGATTCTCCGTGCCGTGTGGGTCGGTACACGGTCACGTCACCGTCCTTGAGGATGGCCGGCCCGAAGTCCTCTTGTCCTGAAGGAACTCCCGAGAACTCAGGGGGCGTGACCGGATCCCCGCTCGGAGCACTGGCGGCTCGCTTGCTCGCCTCGGCCGACAGCGCCTCTTCCTCGGCGCTGTCCGCCGACGGCGAAGGAGGTGTGGATACCGGTTGGGGCGGCGCCTTCGACGCTTTGCTGCTGGTCGACTCTCCGGCTGACTGCGTCCCCGTGCCGGAACTCTGCGCGGAGCACGCCGCCAGGCCGAAGGTGAGCACCAGGGCAGGGAGCGCACGGGTAAGGCGGCGTAGCGGCTGGCCAGAGGTAGGCATGGTTCGCGGCGCTCCTTGTCGACTCGTCAGTTGCACGGCGTCGCGTAAGTGACGCGGTTGATCAGGTGGGTCGTGGACGCGGGCGAGTCTTTCATGAGTGCGGTGACCGTGGAACGGCCACACAACGTTGCTGCGGCCCGAGCCGCTTCGACGTCGGCGGCGGGCTCCTCACGAGGTGGATCGGTCTTCGTACTGGTGCCACGCCGACATGCCGAGCCTGTTCTCGGGTCCGATGTCGAGGCGGTCGGGGATGTGGACGGTGACGGGGGCGTCGCCGGGGCGGGGGACGACCCGCAGGTAGGGCGTCCATTCGGAGTTCATCCGCCACGCCAGGTTGCTGATCGCCGACTCGCCCGTGCGCAGGGTCAGGCGGGCGGGGCGCGCCGAGTCGCCCGCGGTGACCGCTTCGGTGCCCTGGACGGCCTGGACGCCCGTCATCGGCTCTTCGCTCTCGTCGAGGACGGTGAGGGACGGGTAGCCGTCGAGGGTGTAGGGCTTGCTGCCGCAGTTCGTCAGGGTGAGCGTCATCATGCGCAGGCCCATGGCCCCTTGGACGGGTTCGGACGTCAGGCGCACGCCGGATGCGGGGCAGCCGGTGGGGCTGGGGGCCTCCGGTGTGGGCGGCAGTTCGAGCCCGGCGGTCGGCGCGGGCATCGGGGGCGGAGAGGGAGACGGTGGCGTGGGGGTCGGGGTCGGGCGCCGCTCGGGGTTGCGTTCACGGTCGATCTCCGCGCCCAGGCCGCAGGCGGCCGTGGTCCCGGCCAGCAGGACCACGGCGGCCAGCGCCCCCAGTGCCGACCGGAGCACCGGCCGGGTTCGTATCACGCTCACGGCCTGATCATGACATGACGGACGCGGTCCCCCGCGCGCCTAGACGGTGTCGTGATTGCTTCGCGCCCCCACCAGGCCCGACTCGTAGGCGAACACGACCAGTTGGGCCCGGTCGCGGGCGCCGAGCTTCGTCATCGCGCGGCTCACATGCGTCTTGGCCGTGAACGGGCTGATGACCATGTGCGCGGCGATCTCCTCGTTGGTGAGCCCGCGCGCGGCGAGCGCGGTGACCTCGCGCTCCCGGCGTGTGAGGCACTCCAGGCCGGGCGCCGTGGCCCGGTCCGGCGGCCGGGCCACGAACGCGCCGATCAGGCGCCGCGTCACCGAGGGCGACAGCAGCGCGTCCCCGCGCGCGACGACGTCGATGGCCTGGAGCAGGTCGGCGGGTTCGGTGTCCTTGAGCAGGAAGCCGCTGGCCCCCGCGCGCAGGGCGTCGAAGACGTACTCGTCGAGGCCGTAGTTGGTGAGGATCACCACGCGTACGTCCGCGAGGAGCGGGTCGTCCGCGATCCGGCGGGTCGTCTCGATCCCGGTCATGACCGGCATCTGTACGTCGATCAGGGCCACGTCGGGCACCTGCTCGCGGATCAGGTCGAGACCCCGCTGCCCGTCGGCGGCCTCGCCGACGACCTCGATGCCGTCCTCGGCCTCCAGGAGGGCCCGGAACCCGGCCCGCATCAGCGCCTGGTCGTCCACCAAGGCGACCCTGACGGCACGACCGGCACGGCCCTCACGGCCGTCACCGCGCGCGATGTCGCTCATGTCGCCTCCGCCTCGGCCAGGGCGCCCGCGTCCAGGGCGCCCGCGTGCAGGGGCAGTTCGGCGCGTACCGCGAATCCGCCGTCGGGGCGGGGCGCGGCCCGCAGGGTGCCGCCGAGCGCGGCGACGCGTTCCCGCATGCCGGTGAGGCCGGTTCCGGGCTCCGGTGGGCTCGCCCGGTCGGCGGCGCCGTCGTCCTCGACGCGGACCGTCACCTCCCGCTCGCCGTAGTCGAGGGTGACCGTCACCTCGGCGGGGCCCGCGTGCCGGGCGACGTTGGTGAGGGCTTCCTGGACGATCCGGTAGACGGCGCCGTCTACCGCGCGGGACAGCGGTCGCTCACGGCCCGTCACCTTCAGCTCCACGGCGATCCCCGCCGACCGGGCCCGCTCGACCAGCAGGGCGGGCGTCCCGGTGGGCTCGTCGGTACGCAGGACGCCGAGGGTGGCGCGCAGTTCGCGCATGGCCTCGCCGCTCGCCTCCTGGATGGCGAGCAGCGCGGGCGGTACGTCGTCGCCGCGCTTGCGGGCGAGATGGACGGCGACGCCCGCCTGGAGCTTGACGATCGAGATGCTGTGGGTCAGCGAGTCGTGCAACTCGCGGGCGATCCGCAGCCGTTCCTCGCCGGCGCGGCGCAGCGCGGCCTCCTCGCGGGTGCGCTCGGCCTCCAGGGCGCGCTGTTCGGTCTGCCGGAGGTACGCCTGCCAGTTGCGGTCGGCGAGGCCCGTGACGACGGCGCACAGGAACCATCCGGTGAGCAGCAGGGTCTGCCGTACGGCGCTTCCGGTGTCCGCGCCGTCGACCGTCGCGGCGGCGACGAGGAATCCGGCGAGGAAGACGGCGGCGGCGCTTCCGGCGACGGCGCGGTGGCCCGCGCGGGCGGCCGTGTGGACGGCGCCGACGACCGGAACGGCGGCGGTGGCACCCGGGTCGGAGTGCAGGACGAACGCGAGCAGGCAGACCGTGGTGGCCGCGAGGACCGCGCGGGGCGCCACCCGGTACGCGGCGAGCGCCGCCGAACCGACCGCCACGAGCACCGCGTCGAGCGCCCCGAGGCCGTCGCCGAAGAGGGCGGCGAGCACGACGACGGCCCCGGCCACGACGGCGAGCACCCCGTCGGCCGGGTGGATCTCCCGCAGCCGTCCGCTCCGGCCGCGCACCTGGTCATCCCGCATGTCCGCACCCTAGACGGCCGCACCGACAACGGCGTCGCCCCAGGGGAGGGCTCCGGGACTACTCCCCGCGCAGTAGTCACCGCCGCGCCCCGGCCCCGGTGGCGCAGCGCGGAGTGCATGCGCCGGTACGACGCGAGCGGCGCCCCCGCCCGGCCACGATCGGAACCGTTCCCTGCCCGTCCCAAATCCCCGGAGCCCACCATGGCGAGTCCCTTCCGTTTCACCACCCCCGTACCGCACCGGTCCGTCACCGGCCGGACCGCCGAGGTCTACTCCCAGCTCGCCGACGAGTTCGGCATCGAGCGCGCGGCCGTCTTCACCGTGCTGTCGTCGGCGCCCGAGATCCTGGTCCCCACCTGGGCGTTGATGCGGGAGTCGCTGCTCGCGGGCGCCGGCTCGCGTACGGATCGCGAACTGGTGGCGTACGGGGTGTCCCGGGCGAACCGGTGCCCGTTCTGCGTGGATGCCCACACGATGCTGCTGCACGCGACGGGCGACCACGCGCTCGCCGAGACCCTCGCGCGCGGGGACACCCCTCGTAGCGAGGCGCACGCGCGGCTGCTGGCGTGGGGTGAGGAGACCCGGGTCCCGGGCGGCGCGCAGGTCGATCCGCCACCGTTCCCCCCGGCGTACCTGCCCGCGTACTACGGCTCGGCGCTGGCGTTCCACTTCATCAACCGCATGGTGTCGGCGCTGCTCACGGAGAACGTGCTGCCGGGCAACGCGCAGCGGTTCCGCGCCGTGCGCACCGTCGTGGGGCGTTCCGTGTCCCGCACCGTGCGCCGCACCCTCGTCCCCGGCGCGGGCCTCGCCCTCCTGGACGCCCCGGTCGACCTGCGGACCGTCCCGTCGTGGGCGGCGGGCTCGCCGGTGGGTTCGGCGTACGTGGCGCTGCGGACGGCGGCATTCCTGGGCGCGGGGCTGCTGGACGACGCGGACCAGGCGCTCGTACGCGAGACGGTCGCCGCGTGGGACGGCGGGCATCCGCCCCTGGTGTGGGACGCGTTGCCGGACCGGTCGCGGCCCGGGGCGCGTCTCGCGGTCCTCGCCGCGCTGGCCCCGTACCGGATCACCGAGGACGACGTCGCGGCCTGGCGCACCCCTGAGACGCCGTTCACGGACCACTGTCTGGTGCATCTGATCGCGTACGGCGCGATCGTGGCTGTCGACCGGCTGGAGAGCGGCGTGTCCGCGCGCGTGCACACGGCGGGTGAGGCGTCGTGACCGCGATCGACGCCAACGCGCAGGCGCGCGTGTGGAACGGTTCCGTCGGGGCCCAGTGGGCCGGGCAGCAGGAACGGATGGACCGGATGCTCGCCGGTCTCAACGAGCCGCTGTTCCGTGCCGCCGCCATCGGCGAGGGCGATCAGGTGCTGGACGTGGGCTGCGGGGCCGGTGCGACCACCCGGATCGCGGCCGGGCTCGCCTCTCGCGGGAACGTGCTCGGCGCGGATGTCTCGGCGCCCCTACTGGAGCGGGCCGCCGCCCTCACCGGGGCCGAGGGGATCCGTAACGTCACCTACGCGCGCGTGGACGCGCAGTCGTACCCCTTCCGCGCGGGGGCGTACGACGTGGTGATCAGCCGGGGCGGGGTGATGTTCTTCGCCGACCACGCGGCGGCCTTCCGCAACCTCGCGCGGGCGCTGCGCCCCGGCGGGCGGCTGGTGTTCGTCTGTCCGCTGCCGCACGGCGCGGACGTCGAGGAGTCGCGGGTGATGGCCGCGTTCGGCGCGCGGCTGCGGGAGACCGGAGCGGGCGCGGGCCCGTCGGCCGACCGGATGGCGGCGATGACCGCGATGGCGTCCCTGTCCGACCCGGACCGTGTCCGCGCCGTACTCGGCGGCTACGAGGACGTGACGGTGGACTCGGAGGCCGTGGACACCGTGTGGGGCCGGGACGCCGCCGACACGGTCGGTTTCCTGCTGTCCCAGCAGTCGGCGCAGGAGGTGCCGTCCCCGGCACGAGCGGCGCTGGAGGACGTGTTCCGTCCGTACGAGACGCCGGACGGGGTGCGGTTGCGCTCGGGGGTGTGGCTGGTGACGGCGGTGCGGCCCCGGTGAGAGCGCTGGGGTGGCCCGTACGGGGGTCGGGCCACCCCAGGAGTCGTCGCCGTACGGTCACGTCCGGGTGCGGTCCGCTCCGCCGAGCCGGGTCAGGACCACGTACACGACGAGCGCCGACGTCAGGCCGACCGCCCAGCCGTAGTTCGCGAGGGGCTTGAGGAACGGGATGAGGCCGTCCTGCGGGAAGGGGCCCTTGCCGGGGTCGGAGTGGGAACCGCCGACGGCCAGGATCCCGCCGACAACGAAGGCGGCCACGGCCCGCCAGTTCCAGCCGCTCCGGTACCAGTATCTGCCGCCGGGCCGGTACAGGTCGGCGAGGTCGAGTGCGGTGCGGCGGACGATCCAGTAGTCGGCGATGAGGATGCCCGCGACGGTGCCGAGGAGTCCGCCGACGACACCGAGCCACACGAAGATGTAGAACTCGGGTGTCTCGATGAGCTTCCAGGGGAAGATGACGACGCCGACGACGCCCGTGATGAGCGCGCCCTTGCGGAAGTCGATGACCTTGGGCGCGAGGTTCGCCAGGTCGTACGCGGGCGACACGACGTTCGCCGCGATGTTGACGGAGATCGTGGCGACCAGGACCGTCACCAGGGCGTAGAGCAGTCCGAACACGTTGTCCGTCTTGGCGGCCAGTTCGACGGGCTCCCAGATCGGCGCGTCGTAGACGGCCTGGGAGCCGGAGGTGACGAGCACGGAGAGCAGCGCGAACGCCGTCATGGTGGTGGGCAGTCCGAGTGTCTGACCCCATACCTGCGCGCGCTGGCCCTTGCCGAAGCGGGTGAAGTCGGGGATGTTCAGGGACAGCGTCGACCAGAAGCCGATCATGCCCATGAGGGCGGGGAAGAAGACCGGCCAGAAGTCGGCGCCCCAGCCCAGTTTCGACGGCTGGTCGAGCAGCGGGCCCAGGCCGCCCGCCTTGTCGGAAATCCACACCAGGAGCACCACGGCGCCGACGAGGACGAAGGGCGCCGCCCAGTTCTCGAAGCGGCGCAGGGTCTCCATACCCCGGTGGATGATGGCGAGTTGGAGCGCCCAGAACACGACGAAGCACAGCCACAGCGTCCAGGGGTAGCCGCCGATCTCGCCGGCCTTCGCCCAGGCGCCGCCGAAGACCTGGTTGAGCAGGATGTAGATGCCCTGGCCGCCGATCCAGGTCTGGATGCCGAACCAGCCGCAGGCGACGGCGGCGCGGACCAGGGCGGGCAGATTGGCGCCGCGCAGCCCGAACGAGGCGCGGGCCAGCACCGGGAAGGGGATGCCGTACTTGGGTCCGGCGTGGCCGGTGAGGAGCATCGGCAGCAGGACGATGACGTTGGCCGCCGCGATGGTGAGGACGGCCTGTTTCCAGTCCATGCCGAGCGCGACGAGCCCGGAGGCGAGCGTCCAGGAGGGGATGTTGTGGGCCATGCCGATCCACAGGGCGGCGAAGTTGTAGGTGCCCCAGTGGCGTTCGGAGAGCGGGATGGGCTTCAGGTCGTCGTTGGCGAAGCGGCTGTCGGCGGGGAAGGCGCCGGGGACCAGTTCGACGCGGCCGTCGGGTGCGGTGGTCTGGGATATCGCGGTGGGTGGGCCCGTGGGGACGGTGTCGGTCATGGGCAGTCCGTTCGGCGGATGGCGCACGGGTGGCGCGGGGAAGGGACCTGACATGGGCCGTGCGGATGCGGGGTGCGGGTGAGTCACCGGCGTGCGGGTGGTACTTCGGGGTGCGGGTGCCCCAGTGCGGGGAGGCGTGGGGCACCCGCACCCGGTCACTGGAAGCGCGGGATGATCTCCGACCCGTAGGTGTCGACGACCGTCTCGCGCGCGTCGTGCATCGCGTACACGGCGAACTGGTCCACGCCGATGTCGCGCAGCGTCCGAAGCTTCTCGATGTGCGCCTCGACCGGTCCGAGCAGGCAGAAGCGGTCGACGATCTCGTCCGGCACGAACGCCGTGTCGGGGTTCCCGGTCCGCCCGTGGTGGGAGTAGTCGTAGCCCTCGCGCGCCTTGATGTACGCGGTCAGCGCCTCGGGGACGAGCCCGGAGTGCTCGCCGTAGCGGGTGACGAGATCGGCGACATGGTTGCCGACCATGCCGCCGAACCAGCGGCACTGCTCGCGCGCGTGCGCGAGGTCGTCGCCGACATAGGCGGGCGCGGCGACACAGATCTTCACGTCGGACGGGTCACGTCCGGCGTCGGCCGCCGCGTCCCGTACAGACTTGACCATCCACTCCGTCAAGTATGGATCGGCGAGTTGCAGGATGAACCCGTCCGCCTTCTGTCCGGCGAGCGCGAGCGCCTTGGGCCCGTACGCGGCCATCCACACCGGCAGCCGGCCGTCCTTGACCCACGGCAGCCGCAGCGGCTGTCCGTCGACCTCCGTCTCGCGGCCCTCGGCGAGGTCGCGGATGACGTCGATCGCCTCGCCGAGCCGGGCCAGGGTGTTGGGTTTGCGCCCGGCGACGCGCATGGCGGAGTCGCCGCGCCCGATGCCGCACACCGTGCGGTTGCCGTACATCTCGTTGAGGGTGGCGAAGGTGGAGGCGGTGACCTCCCAGGTGCGGGTGCCCGGGTTGGTCACCATCGGGCCCACGATGAGCCGTTCGGTGTGTTCGAGGACGCGGCTGTAGATGACGAACGGCTCCTGCCACAGGACGGCCGAGTCGAAGGTCCAGCCGTAGCGGAAGCCGTTGCGTTCGGCGCGCCGCATGAGTCCGACGACCGCCGAGCCGGGCGGGTCCGTCTGAAGGACGAGTCCGAAGTCCATGAGCGCAGCTCCTAGGGCGAAAGGGACGCTAGTCGAGGTACTGACAGGTGCCGCGCGGGATGTACTGGCCGTGGCCCGCGCGCCCGGTGAACTCGCGGCCGTCGACGACGACTTCGCCGCGCGACAGGACGGTCTGGACCTGTCCGGTGATCCGTCTGCCCTCGTACGCCGAGTAGTCGACGTTCATGTGCTGGGTGTCCACGGAGAGGGTCTGTTCGGCGTGCGGGTCGTAGATGACGACGTCGGCGTCGGCGCCGGGCGCGATGGTGCCCTTCTTGGGGTAGAGGCCGAACATGCGGGCCGGGGTCGCGCAGGCGATCTCGATCCAGCGGCGGCGGCTGATGTGCCCGTCGAGGACGGCCTGGTGGAGCAGGTCCATACGGTTCTCGACGCCCGGCAGGCCGTTGGGGATCTTGGAGAAGTCCCCGCGGCCCAGGTCCTTCTGGCCGGTGAAGCAGAACGGGCAGTGGTCGGTGGAGACGACCTGGAGGTCGTTGGTGCGCAGCCCGCGCCAGAGGGCTTCCTGGTGCTCCTTGGGCCGCAGGGGCGTGGAGCAGACGTACTTGGCGCCCTCGAAGCCGGGCTCGGCGAGGTTGTCGGTGGACAGGAACAGGTACTGCGGACAGGTCTCGCCGAAGACGGGCAGGCCCTTGTCGCGGGCGGCGGTGATCTCGGCGACGGCCTCGTCCGCCGACACATGGACGACGTACAGCGGGGCGCCCGCCACGCGCGCGAGCTGGATCGCCCGGTGGGTGGCCTCCGCCTCCAGGACGACCTTGCGTACCTCGCCGTGGTAGCGCGGATCGGTCTCCCCGCGCGCGAGGGCCTGTGCCACGAGGACGTCGATCGCGATGCCGTTCTCGGCGTGCATCATGATCAGCCCGCCGTTGGACGAGGACCGCTGCATCGCGCGCAGGATCTGTCCGTCGTCGCTGTAGAAGACGCCCGGGTAGGCCATGAACAGCTTGAAGGAGGTGATGCCCTCCTCCACGAGCAGGTCCATCTCCTTGAGGGTGCCCTCGTTGACGTCGGAGAGGATCATGTGGAAGGCGTAGTCGATGGCGCATTTACCGTCGGCCTTCGCGTACCAGGCGTCCAGGCCCTCGCGCAGCCCGTGCCCGACGCTCTGCACGGCGAAGTCGACGATGGTGGTGGTGCCGCCCCAGGCGGCGGCCCGGGTGCCGGTCTCGAAGGTGTCCGACGCGAAGGTGCCGCCGAACGGCAGCTCCATGTGCGTATGGGCGTCGACGCCTCCCGGGATGACGTACTTGTCCGTCGCGTCGATGACCCGGTCCGCGGTCCAGGCGTCGGCGACGGCGGTGCCGTGCGCGGCGAGCGCGGCGATCCGGCCGTCCTCGATCAGTACGTCGGCGTGCGTCTCGTCCGCGGCGGTGATGACGAGTCCGCCACGGACCAGGGTGCGGGTACTCATGGTGCGCTCCCTCTCGTGCGTTGCTGAGCCAGGCGGCGACTACAGTCCGCGCAGGGCCTGTTCGAGGATTCCGGCGCCCTCTTCCGCCTCGGCGACCGTGAGGGACAGGGGCGGGGCGAGCCGTAGGACGCTGGTGTTGTGGCCGCCGCCCTTGCCGATGAGGAGGCCGCCGGCGCGGGCCGCTTCGAGGACGGCGGTCGCGGCGTCCGGGTCGGCCTCGTCGGTGCCCGGCTTCACCAGCTCGACGCCGATCATCAGGCCACGGCCGCGCACTTCCCGTACGCCCGGGATCTGGGCGGCGACGGCGCGCAGCCGCTCGATGAGCAGGCCGCCGACGCGGCGGGCGTTGCCCTGGAGGTCGTGCTCCAGGAGGTACGTCAGGTTGGCGAGCCCGGCGGCCATGGTGACCGGGGAGCCGCCGAAGGTGGAGATGGAGTTCGCGTCGAGGCAGTTCATGACCTCGGCGCGGGCGACGACACCGCCGATGGACATGCCGTTGCCGATGCCCTTGGCGAAGGTGAGGAGGTCCGGCGGGCCGCTCTCGCCGTGCGCCTGCCAGCCCCAGAAGTGGTCGCCGGTGCGGCCCCAGCCGGTCTGCACCTCGTCGGTGATCCAGAGGATGCCGTGCCGGTCGAGCACCTCGCGGAACGCCGCGTACAGCCCGTCGGGCGGGGCCGTGAAACCGCCGACGCCCTGGATCGGTTCGGCGATCAGCGCGGCCACTCCCCCGCGCACCTGGCCGAGCAGGTCTTCCAGGTCGGCGACGCAGGCGGCGGTGAACTCGGCGTCGGACAGGTGTGCGTAGGGCCCCCGGGTGCGGACGCCGCCGTGCACGTACAGCGTCTGGAGCGGGGACAGGCTCGTCGGGGACCAGCCGCGGTTGCCGGTGATGCCGACCGCGCTGAAGGAGCGGCCGTGGTAGCTGTTGCGCATCGCCAGGATCTGGTTCGAGCGGCGGTAGGTGGTGGCGAGGAGGAGGGCCGCGTCATTGGCCTCGGTGCCCGATGTGGTGAAGAAGACGCGGGCGTCGGGGATGCCGGACAGGGACGCGACCCGCTCGGCCAGGTCGATCATCGGCCGGTCGAGGTAGAGCGTGGACGAGTGGATGATCCGGCCGGCCTGCTCACTGACCGCCTTGGTGACCTCGGGCAGCGCGTGCGCGGTCATGGTGGTGAGGATGCCGCCGAAGAAGTCCAGGTAGCGGGTGCCGTCGGCGCCCCAGACGTAGCGTCCCTCGCCGTGCGTCAGCTCGATGGGGTCGGCGTAGTACAGGGCGAGCCAGTCCGGCAGGACGGCCCGGTGGCGTGCGTACAGATCGCTCACGGCTGCACCAGCCCCTCGTACGCGTCGGGGCGCCGGTCTCGGTAGAACGCCCACTGGTTGCGGACCTCTTCGATCAGGTCGAAGTCGAGGTCGCGGACGAGGAGTTCCTCGGCCTTGTCGCTCGCCGGGTCGCCGACGAACTGTCCGCGCGGGTCGACGAAGTAGCTGGTGCCGTAGAAGTCGTTGTCGCCGTACTCCTCCACGCCGACGCGGTTGATCGCGGCGATGAAGTACTCGTTGGCGACGGCCGCCGCGGGCTGCTCAAGCTGCCACAGGTACGCGGACAGGCCCCGCGAGGTCGCGGACGGGTTGTACACCAACTGGGCACCGTTGAGGCCGAGTTGCCGCCAGCCCTCGGGGAAGTGCCGGTCGTAGCAGATGTACACGCCGACGCGTCCGACGGCCGTGTCGAAGACGGGCCAGCCGAGGTTGCCGGGCTTGAAGTAGTACTTCTCCCAGAAGCCCTTGACCTGCGGGATGTGGTGCTTGCGGTACTTGCCGAGGTAGGTGCCGTCGGCGTCGATCACGGCGGCGGTGTTGAAGTAGAACCCGGCCTGCTCGACCTCGAAGACCGGGACGACGATCACCATGCCGAGTTCGGCGGCGAGCGCCTTCATCCGGGTGACGGTCGGGCCGTCCGGCACCGGCTCCGCCCAGCGGTAGTGCTCGGGCTCCTGCACCTGGCAGAAGTACGGCGCGTTGAAGACCTCCTGGAAGCCGATGATCTTCGCTCCCTGGCGGGCGGCCTCGCGCGCGTGCTCCTCATGTTTGTCGATCATGGATTCGGTGTCGCCGGTCCAGGTCGCCTGGACCAGAGCGGCGCGTACGACATGGGCCATGAGCTGCTCCTTCGACGGGACGTCAGCGAGCTTCTACGCCCGTAGACAAGGGCGGTAGAGGCACGAACGTAAGCCCCGCCGCCGAGCGGGGCAAGACCATCGTCGTGAACCCGCTGAGTCGATCATGTTTCTTACCCAGGTGGGGGACGAAGCCCTGCTGAGCCGTACGGCGGTCGTCCGGCGCTCGTACGGCGGCGGGGGCGGGTCAGGGAGCCGGCGGGGGGGGCGGGTCAGGAGCTGTGACCGGCGACGCGGAGGGCGTGGACGAGGTCCCAGCGGCGCTCGTCGGAGACACCGGCCGCGGCGGCGAGCAGCAGCGGGACCAGCCGCTCCGGGTCGCTCCGGACGCTGCGGGCGGCCTCTTCGGGCGTACGGACCCGTACGTACGCGTCGAGCAGGGCGCGGACCTCACGGGTGCGGCCCGCGGCGGCGAGGTCGAGTACGGTCGTGCCGATCTCGTCCGGCGGGCGGGCGACCCCCTGGCGCAGGAGCAGCGCTCCGTCGTCGGTGCGGCCCGCGGCGGTGAGGGTGTCGGCGAGGGCCACGAGCCGGTCGGCGGGGAGCGAGGCGGCCTCCCACAGCAGCGTCGCCCAGTCGGCGGCGAGCCCGGCCCGGCCGAACTCCATGGCGAGCAGCGGGAAGCGTTCGGCGGGCCAGTACGCGGCCTCGACCAGGACGGCGTGGGCCTCGCCGCTGCGGCCTTCGGCGCGCAGCCGGACCAGGGCGCGCACGGCGTCGACGGTGGCGCGGCGGGCCTCGTCGTCCGGCGCCGGGAGCGCGGGCTCGGGACGGCTCGGCTCCTCGGCGGCCCCGGCGAACCGGGCGCCGCGCGGGGTGCGGCTCTTGGGGGCGGGTACGGGCAGCTCGGGGACGGCCGGTGGTTCGTCCACGGCACCTTCGTCGGCGTCGGTTTCGAGTCCGGCGAAGCGGGCGCCGCGCAGGCGTCGGCCGCGTTGCTTGGGGACGGTGCGTGGGGGGTCGGGGGTGGTGGGGGTCGGGGTGGGGTCGGGTTCGGGAGCGGGTGCCGGTTTCCGGTCGGGGCGCGGGTCGGGGGGTGGCTCGGGCGGCCGGTCGTCCTGCCCGGCCGGGTCCGGCGCGGCGAAACCCTCCGGCCAGGCGGGGGCCGACGCGGGGTGCCGCACCGGGGTCCACGCGGACCAGATCTGGCCCTGGTACGGCTCGCCCGCGGTGGCGTCGTCGGAGGGGTGGTGGGGGTACTGGTGCTCGGGGGCGAACTGCTGCTGGGGGTGAGGGTGTTCAGTGAATTGCTGGGGGTGGTGAGGGTGTTGGGGGTGCGGCTGCGGGGGTTGGCCCTGCTGAGGTCGGCTCTGGGCTTGCCGGGGTTGCGCCTGTCCGGTCGTCGGGTGCTGGGGGCGCGGCTGGGCTTGGTGCGGGTACGGCCGGCCGGTGGGTGACGCGCCGCGTGGATCGCCCCGTGTCGCGCGCCGCCGCTCCAAGTCGCCCATCCGCGCGCGGAGTTCACCGCAGCGGGCGGTGGCCCGTTCGTGGTCGTCCTCGGCCCAGGCCAGATCCTGGCGGACGGCCTCGGCCTCGTCGCCGGACGGGGCGGCGGCGAGCAGCCGGCCGAGTTCACGGCGCCGCTCGGCCGCGTACCGCTGCTCCCTGAGCATCACGTCGAGCCGGTTGCCCAGGGCCTCCAGGGCGCCCGGCCGTACGTCGAGTGCCGCGAGCGACGCGGCGTGCAGGGCCCGCGCCCGTACCGTCTCGGTCTCTGCCGTGCGCGGCCCGTGGCCGGCGGCGAGATCCTGGAGCAGCGCCTCCACGACGTCCCAGGGCGGCACCTCCCGGCCGTCGAGACAGGCCCGCATACCGTCGGGATCTCGCTGCCAGAACACACCGCACCAGCCGACGCCCTGGTCGAGGCGCGCCAGCAAGCCGTTCAGGTACGTCGCGAAGTCCCGTACCCGGTCCGGGAGTTGATCCACTGCCATACGAAGCTCGCCCCCAAGAGACTGGAGCCCTCCGGTCCGGTAGCCAACACCCGTCGTGTTACAGCGCGGCTACGCGGAGTTTTCGAACCGCGCGCAGAATAGCGCCCGATCCTGTGTGTCCCCCGACGTTCGGCGTGCCCGAACATACTCCTGTGGGCCGCACCAGTGGTCCGCCGCGCACCGAACGCCCCACCGGGAGCGCGTCCGCAGCCGTCGAGGAGCACGCACCATGAACGCCGCACCGGCCCGCCTCCTGTACGTCACCGACCTCACGTACCCCGCGCGCGGGCGACCCTACGGCGACGAGGACATCGCGCTGTCGGCGCGGCTGCGCGAGGAGTTCACGGTGGCGCTGTGCCATCCGGTCGACGCGGTACGGCTGATGGACGCCTTCGACGCGGTCGTGGTCCGCAACAGCGGCCCGGTCCTGCACTACCAGGAGCAGTACGACACCTTCCGCGCGGAAGCACTGCGCCGGGGCACCCGCGTGTACAACCCGCTCACGGGCCGCGCCGACATGGCCGGAAAGCAGTACCTGCTCGACTTGTACGCGGCCGGGTTCCCGGTGATCCCGACGGTGGACGATGCCGCCGGCCTGGACCGGCTGCCGTTCGCCGACGCGTATGTGGTGAAGCCGAAGAAGGGCTCGGACTCGCTGGGCCTGCGGTTCGTGTCCGAGCGGGACCGGCTGCCCGCGCTGACGGACGGCGACATGCTGGTCCAGCCCCGGATCGCGTTCCGGCACGAGATCTCGTTCTACTTCGTCGACGACGCCTTCCAGTACGCGCTGTACGCGCCCGACGTGGAGCGGCGCTGGGAGCTGGAGCCGTACGAGGCATCGGCCGCCGACATCGGGTTCGCGCGCCGGTTCGTGGAGTGGAACGCGCTGGACCACGGCATCCAGCGCGTCGACGCGTGCCGCGCGCCGGACGGGTCGCTGCTCCTGGTCGAGCTGGAGGACCTGAACCCGTACCTGTCGCTGGACCGGGCCCCCGCGCCCGCGCGCGAGGCGTTCGTCGCGGCGATGAAGACGTCCCTACGGGGGTTCCTCGCGGAAGGCGGGTTCGTCGCGGAACCCGGGATCGTCACGGAGTGAGGCACGCGCGCGGGACGCCGTCCCCGGAAATCGCTCCCCCGCGCGCGTACCCTCACGCCGGCAGCAGCGAACACCTCGCCATCAGGTCGTCCAGGGACAGCCCCAGCGCCCCGGCCAGCGCGGCGACCGTGAAGAAGGCCGGGGTCGGGGCCCGCCCGGTCTCGATCTTGCGCAGCGTCTCGGCGGAGATCCCCGCACCTGCGGCGACCTCCGCCATGCTGCGCGGGCCACGCGCGGCGCGCAGCAGCCGGCCGAGCCGCTCGCCGCGTTCACGCTCTTCCTGGGTCAACGGAGTCCGTACCATGACGCCATTCTAATACCGGTATAGTAATTGGCATGGTGGAACTCAAGACGGATACTTCGATCGACGCGATGCGTGAGGCGGGACGCGTCGTGGCGCGGGCTCTCACGGCGGTACGGGAGGCCGCAGGCATCGGTGTCTCGCTGCGCGAGCTGGACGCGGTGGCGCACGGCGTGCTGCGGGACGCCGGTGCCTCGTCGCCCTTCCTCGGCTATCGCCCGGGGTTCGCCCCGACCCCGTTCCCGGCGGTGCTCTGCACGTCCGTGAACAACGCCATCGTGCACGGCATCCCGACCGACTACCGGCTGCGGGACGGCGATCTGCTCTCGGCCGACTTCGGCGCCGAACTCGGCGGCTGGGTGGGCGACTCGGCGATCAGCTTCACCGTCGGCACCCCGCGCGAGCAGGACCTGAGGCTGATCGGGACGGCCGAGCGGGCCCTCGCAGCGGGGATCGCGGCGGCCGTCGTCGGCAACCGTATCGGCGACATCGCGCACGCGATCGGCACGGTGTGCCGGGCCGCCGGGTACGGCATCCCGGAGGACTTCGGCGGGCACGGCATCGGCCGCCGGATGCACGAGGACCCGGGGGTGCCGAACGAGGGGCGGCCGGGGCGCGGCATGCCGCTGCGGCACGGCATGGCGCTCGCGATCGAGCCGATGGTCATCGCCGGCGGCATCGACGGCTACCACGCGGCGCCGGACGGCTGGACCCTGCGCACGAACGACGGCAGCCGCGCGGCGCACGCCGAGCACACGGTGGCCATCACGGACGCGGGACCGCGGATCCTCACCGCGCTGTAGCGGCGGGGTCCACGGGCCCGGTCCGTGCCGAAAAGGGGCTCCTAGCGCGCGGGGTGCACGACCATCGCCGACCCCCCGCCCCTGCGGACCGTCTCGGCCGCCGCGAGCCAGCGACCGTCCGGGAGCCGCTGGACGCCGGTGGCCGCGCCGATCTCCGGGTTCTGCCGGAACCCGTGCCCGATGGCTTCCAGTTCGCCGCGCAGCGGGCTGTCCCACAGGCCCGGTTCCAGCTCCGTCGTCGTCTGGTTGCGCTGGCTCGCGCGCGGCGCCGCGATGGCGTCGACCAGGGGCAGGCCCCGGTCCACGAAGCCGGTCAGGGTCTGCAGGACGGTGGTGATGATGGTCGCGCCGCCGGGCGAGCCGAGGGCCACGACGGGCCGGTCGTGCCGGTCGAGCACGATGGTCGGCGCGATCGAGGACCGCGGTCGTTTGCCGGGCCCCGGCAGGTTCGGGTCGTGCACGGCCGGGTCGGCGGGTGCGAAGGAGAAGTCGGTCAGCTCGTTGTTGAGCAGGAAACCCCGCCCCGGCACGGTGATCCCGCTGCCGCCGGTCTGCTCGATGGTCAGCGTGTACGAGACGACGTTGCCCCATTTGTCGGCCACCGTCAGATGGGTCGTGTGCTCGCCCTCGTACGTCGTCGGGGCCGCCTTGTCGCCCGCCGCGCAGGGCACCGGGTGCCTCGGGTCGCCGGGTGCGAGGGGGCTGGTGAGGACGGCGTCGTCCTTGATGAGGCACGCGCGCGTGTCCGCGTACCGCTGGGAGAGCAGTTCCTTCGCGGGGACGTCCTCGAAGGCGGGGTCGCCGACCCAGCGGCCCCGGTCGGCGAAGGCGATCCGGCTCGCCTCGATGAAGCGGTGCAGATACGCGGCCTTGCTCGCCTTCGACAGGTCGGTGCGCTCCAGGATGTTCAGCGCCTCGCCGACGGTCGTGCCGCCGGACGAGGAGGGCGCGATCGAGTAGACCTTGAGCCCCCGGTAGCCGGTCTCGGTGGGCGCCTGCCGCTTGGCGCGGTAGGACCGCAGGTCGTTCAGGGTCAGGTCTCCCGGCCGGGCGACGCGTCCCGACGCGGGGTCGACCGGCGGTTTGTTGACCGTACGGACGATGTCCTCGGCGAGGGCGCCCCGGTACAGGGTGTCGATGCCCTTGCGGCCCAGTTCGTCGTAGGTGCGGGCGAGATCGGGGTTCTTGAACGTGGAGCCGACGACGGGCAGGGCGCCGCCGGGCAGGAACAGTTTCGCGGTGGCCGGGAAGTCCTTGAAACGGGCCTGGTTGCTCTCGGTCTGCGCACGGAACGTCGCGTCGACCGTGAACCCGTCGCGGGCCAGCCGCTCGGCGGGCGCCAGCAGGGTGCCGAGGCGTTTGCTGCCCCAGGCGTCGAGCGCGCTCTGCCAGGTGGCGGGGGTGCCGGGGGTGCCGACGCCGAGGCCGCTGGTGACCGCCGCGTCGAACGGGATCGGCTTGCCGTCCTCCAGGAACAGACCGGAGTCGGCGCTCAGCGGCGCGGTCTCGCGGCCGTCGATGGTGCGTACGGTGCGGGACTTGGCGTCGTAGTAGACGAAGTAGCCGCCTCCGCCTACGCCGGCCGAGTACGGCTCGGTGACGCCGAGGGCCGCCGCCGTGGCGACGGCGGCGTCGACCGCGTTGCCGCCCTTGCGCAGGATCTCGATGCCCGCGGCCGACGCGTCGGCGTCGACGCTGGCGACGGCGCCGCCGTAGCCGACCGCGACCGGAACCTTGCCGGGGGTGCCGTGCCCGCCCGGGGGCGCCTTCGACGCGGCGGCCGGTGGCGCGGTCGCGCCGACCGAGACCACCGTGGCCGCGACGGCCAGCACCAGCAGACTCCGTGACGTCCGTAGCTTCCGCGTGAGGGGGCGACGCATCCGTACCTCCAGTCAACAGCCGTCCGCGCAGCGTAACTTCACGCCCCCCGGCCCGCCACCACCCCTCGAACCCGTGTACGTGCGCCCGCTAGCATGCGCGCCCATGAATGACGACGTGCGCAACATCGTCCTCGGCGTGGTCGCGGCGGGCATCAGTGCCGCGCTGGGCTGGCTCGCCCGTACGTACCTCTGGAAGCGGAAGCTCCGCCGCAAGCAGGCGTTCTTCGGGCTGCCCGACAACTCCGAGTCCCTGCTGGTGGTGAACCGGGAGGCGGGCGGCCCCGAGCTGACCGTGATGCGGCACGATGTCTTCGCCCTGCTCGAACTCTCCGCGCTGATCAAGGACTGCGGGGCGCACGCGCAGGTCGTCGCGCACGACGCGGCGCAACAGGGGTTCGGGGAGCGCACCGAGTTCTGTGTCGGCGGGCCCGCGTCCAACCGGCGGATGGCGGCGCACATGGCGAGCCTGCTGCCCGGGATCCGGGTGAACACCGAACCGGAGCCGGGCCCGGACCGCGGCGCCTTCCAGATCGGCAGCGAGCGATACCGCATGGACGGCGGGAAGACGGAGTACGTGCTCCTCGCGCGGCTCACGGCGGGGCAGGGCGAGCGGGCCAGACCGGTGTTCCTGTTCTGCGGGCAGCGCGCCATCACCAATCAGGCGGCGACCCGCTATCTGGCCCGCCACCATGAGCGGCTGGCCCGCAAGCACGGCCAGAACTCTTTCGTCCTGCTGCTGAAGGTCGTCAATTCGCAGGCGTACGGGCCGGACGTGGTGGAGCTGGTCGCGGATGTCACGCGGGCCGCGCAGGCGCCGGCGCCCGTGCCGGAGGCCCGGACCTCGCACCGGGCCAAATGATCTCACCCGGTTCCGATCTGTGACGTGAGCGACGAAACCCGTCCAAGAGGCAACCATTCCGGACGCTCCGCCCTCTCTCCGTGCGGTTCCACTTCGCACGGAGGTACGACCCTTGAGCACCACACCGAGCACCACACGGAAGTCGGCCATGCCCGACACCGGTCGTATACGTTCCACCCGGCCACGCGGGCGTCATCTGGTCGCCGGCGGGGTCGCCGGGCTGACGGTGCTGCTCACCGCCTGCTCGGGCAGCCCGGCGGCCGGCGCGGCCGATCCGACCTCCGGCAAGGGCGGGGACGCCCCGAAGCCGAAGATCTCCGTGGTGCCGCGCGGCACCGGGGCGGCGGCGGGGAAGCCGGTGACGGTGAAGCTGGCCGACGGCGCCCTGAAGGAGGTCGCCGTCACGGACGCGGACGGCGGCCGGCTCGCCGGGAAGGTGTCGGCGGACGGGCGTACGTGGACGTCGGAGCGGGTGGCCGCGCCCGGGACGGCGTACACGGTACGGGCCACGGCGGAGGACGGCGGCACCGCGAAGGCGTCGTTCACGACGGCCGCCGCCGACAAGGTCAACAAGCTCACGCTCGCGCCCGGCAAGGACACCACGGTCGGCGTCGCCCAGCCGCTGTCGATCGTCTTCGACCACCCCGTGAAGAACAAGGCCGCCGTCGAGCGCGGCCTCAAGGTCACCACGTCGAACGGCACGACCGGCTCCTGGGGCTGGATCGCCAACCACGACGGCCGCGACCGGATCGACTGGCGCCCCGAGGAGTACTGGCGCGCCGGTACGAAGGTGAAGCTGACCGCCGAGCTGAACGGCGTCGACTCCGGGACGGGCGGAGGCTGGTTCGTACGGGACTACGCCACCCGGTTCACGGTCGGCGCCTCGCAGGTCGTCAAGGTCGACCTGGGCACCAAGCAGCTCCGTCTGGTACGGGGCGGGCAGGTCGTCCGTTCGATTCCGGTGTCGGCGGGCACGCCCGGCGGTGAGAAGGCGTCGTGGGGCGGGACATCGGTGCTGATGTCGAAGGAGGGCACGATCAACATGCGCTCCGAGACGGTGGGCCTCGGCGACGCGTACGACAAGATGGTCGACTACTCGATGCGGCTCACGTGGTCCGGGATGTACGCCCACGCGGCGCCCTGGAACGCGGGCCACTTCGGCATCGCGAACCGCAGCTCCGGCTGCATAGGGATGAGCGACACGAACGCCGCCTGGCTCTACGCCCAGCTCCGCCCCGGCGACCCCTTCGAAATCACAGGCCCAGGCTCCAAGGGCACCCCGACCCCGGGCAACGGCTATGGCGAATGGAACATGCCCTGGACGGAGTGGCAGACCAAGAGCGCTTTGAAGTGAGCGGGAGGGGGATGGTTAGTGGGTGAGGGGGCCGGGGCTGGTGGAAGAGGGGGCCAGGGCTGAGGGAAGAGGGGCGGTTGGCGGGGGGTGCCAGGGCGGGTCATCAAGGGCGGTTGCGAGGGCTGGCCGTCGGGGGCGGTTGCCACGGCAGATCGTCAGGGGTGGTTGCGAGGGGGGGCGTCGGGGGCAGTTGCCACGACTGGCCGTCGGTGGGCGGTTGCCCCGGGCCGGTTGCCACGGCTCGCCATCACAGTTGGTCGGCAGGGATGGCCGTCAGGGGCAGTTGCCAGGGCAGGTCGTCAGGAGTGGTTGCGAGGGGTGGTCGTCGGGGGCGGTTACCACAGCAGGTCGTCAGGAGTGGCCGCCGGGGGCGGTTGCCAGGGCTGGTTCCCACGGCTGGCCATCAGGGCTCGTTGCCAGGGCTGGCCATCAAGGGCAGTTGCCACGGCAGGTCGTCAGGGTCGACCGTCGGGGACGGTTGCCAGGGCTGGCCCTCAGGGGTGGCCGTCGGGGCGGTTGCCACTGCTGGACGTCAGGGCCGGCGCTGAACACTCCCCCTGAACCCCCACCACCTTCTCCCGCCGCGACGGCGAGCACCCCGAACAACCGACCCGGCGGTCACCACCACCCTCGACCACGCCACCACGCCGCCACACCACCACACCACCAGGCGACCCCACCACCGCCACCACGCCACAGCTTCACCAGGCCACGCCACGCCCTGAAACCCAGCCACCTCGCCGCCTCCCCCTCCACGCCCTGAAACCCAGCCACCTCCTCGCCTCCCCCGCCACCCCCTGAACACCCCGCCCCCTCTCCCCGCCACGACAGCGAACACCCCAAACAACCCCACCGTCAGTCACCCCCCTCCCCAAACCCCCACCATCCACTCCCCACCGCGACAGCGAACACCCCCCACAACCTCACCAGCGGTCACCGCCGACCCCCGCGACAGCGGAATATCCCCCTCCGGCGAGAGGAGAAGCCGGGCGCAGCCCACGACCGCGGAAAGGCGATCCCGCACCGACGACACCGCTCAGCCCGCCGCCAGGCGATTTGCAGGGCCCACCACACGGTGTTTTCGTGGACATACCCACCCAAACACCGCACCCGGAGCCCTGATGTCGCTCTCATCGTTCGGATCCCTCGGCGGGCAGGACCCCTTTTCCGAGTTGCTCAACCGCTTCTTCGGCATGTCCCCGGCGTCCGCGCCACCCGCTGTGCAGCGGGTCCCGATCGGCCGATTGCTGAGCGATTCGGCCCGTGAGCTGCTTGTCGCCGCGTCGGCGCGCGCCGAGAAGGACGGCAGCCCCGACCTCGACACGGAGCACCTGCTGTGGGCGGCGACCCAGGTCGCCCCGGGCCGGGCGCTGCTCGCCGACGCGGGTGCGAACCCGGACAGCCTCGCGAAGGAGATCGAGGAGGTGCTGCCGGGCGAGAGCGCCAGTGCCTCGTCGGAGCCGGGACTCACCCCGGCCGCGAAACGCGTCCTGATCGGCGCCCACGCCCGTTCCCAGGCCGCGGGCGCCTCGTACATCGGCCCCGAGCACATCCTGGGCGCCCTCCTGGACGACCGTGACTCGGGCGCCGCCCAGGTGCTCGCCCACCACGTACCGGACGCCGCACGGCTGCGCCGGGCCGCGGACGCGGCGCCGCGCAGGTCCGAGGCGCCCCCGCAGCAGAGCGACACACCGACCCTGGACCAGTACGGCCGCGATCTGACGGCCGAGGCGAAGGCGGGCCGCCTCGACCCGGTGGTGGGCCGCGCCTCCGAGATCGAACAGACCGTCGAGGTCCTGTCACGCCGGTCCAAGAACAATCCGGTGCTCATCGGCGAGCCGGGCGTCGGCAAGACGGCGATCGTGGAGGGCCTCGCGCAGCGCATCGTCGCGGGTGAGGTGCCGGGCAGTCTCAAGGACCGCCGGGTGGTCGCCCTCGACCTGTCGGGCCTGGTGGCGGGCTCGAAGTACCGCGGTGAGTTCGAGGAGCGCCTGAAGAACGTGATCGACGAGGTCAGGGCGGCGTCCGAGTCGACGATCCTGTTCATCGACGAGCTGCACACGGTGGTCGGCGCGGGCTCCGGCGGCGAGGGCGCGATGGACGCCGGCAACATCCTGAAGCCGGCCCTGGCCCGCGGTGAGCTGCATGTCGTCGGGGCCACGACGATCGACGAGTACCGCAGGTACGTGGAGAAGGACGCCGCCCTGGAGCGCCGTTTCCAGCCGGTGATGGTGCCGGAGCCGACCGTCGAGGAGACGGTCCAGATCCTGGAGGGCCTGCGCGACTCGTACGAGGCCCACCACCAGGTCCGCTTCACCGACGACGCCCTGGTGGCCGCCGCCGAACTGTCCGACCGGTACATCTCGGACCGGTTCCTGCCGGACAAGGCGATCGACCTCATGGACACGGCGGGCGCCCGGGTCCGGCTGAAGTCCCTGGGCCGGTCCACGGAGGCCGTCGAGCGCGAGGACCGGATCGCCAGGCTCCAGCGCGAGAAGGACCAGGCCATCGCGGCGGAGGATTTCGAACGGGCGTCGGACATCAAAGAGCGCATCGCCGAGGTCGAGGACGAGCTGGCGGGCGTGGCGGAGCGCCGCGAGGGCGTCATGAAGGTCACCGTCGACGACATCGCCGACGTGCTGTCCCGCCGTACCGGCATCCCGGTGTCGCAGCTGACGCAGAGCGAGAAGGAGAAGCTGCTGAAGCTGGAGGACGCGCTGCACGAGCGGGTCGTCGGCCAGGACGAGGCGGTGACGGCGGTCTCCGAGGCGGTACGGCGCAACCGCGCGGGCATGGGCGACCCGGACCGCCCGGTTGGCTCGTTCCTGTTCCTCGGCCCGACGGGTGTCGGCAAGACGGAGCTGGCCAAGGCGCTGGCCGCGCTCCTCTTCGGCGACGAGAACCGGATGGCCCGCTTCGACATGAGCGAGTTCCAGGAGCGGCACACGGTCTCCCGCCTGGTGGGCGCCCCGCCCGGATACGTCGGCCACGAGGACGCGGGCCAGCTCACCGAGAAGGTGCGCAGGCAGCCGTACAGTGTGCTGCTGTTCGACGAGATCGAGAAGGCGCACCGGGATGTCTTCAACACGCTGCTCCAGGTCCTGGACGACGGCCGGCTGACGGATTCGCGCGGCCGTACGGTCGACTTCCGGCACACCGTCGTCATCATGACGAGCAACATCGGGGCGCAGCGCATCCTCGCGCACCAGGGCGAGGTGGAGGCCGGGAGCGGCGCGCTGAGCCAGTCGCTCAAGGACGCGCTGATGGACGATCTCCGGGAGCGTTTCCTGCCGGAGTTCCTGAACCGTATCGACGAGATCATCGTGTTCCACGGCCTCGGCGACGACGACCTCACGCGCATCCTCGATCTGCTCCTGGAGCGCAGCAAGCGCCGGGTCCATGCGCAGGGGCTGCGTCTGGAGGTCACCGACGCGGCGAAGAAGCTGCTGGTCGCGCACGGTACGCAGCCGGAGTTCGGGGCCCGTCCGCTGCGCCGCACGATCCAGGCGGAGCTGGACAACCGGCTGGCGGCGCTGCTCCTCGGCGGCGAGGCGGACCCGGGCGACACGATCATCGCGGACGTCCAGAAGGACGCCCTGGTGTGTGCGGTGCGCAAGGGGTCCCCGCCGGAGCGGGACGCGGGCGGCGGCGCCCCCGCCGAGGAGACCACCGAGCTGCCGAAGTAGCCCGCGCCCACGCCCCGTACGCCTCCCGCCGCGGCGGTTGCGGTTTCCCTTCTCGTGGCTCGCGAGCAACCCGTCCGGCGCGCAGCTGACCTTCTGCTCACCGGCGGCCGACCCCCGCTACGGGTCGGTGCCACCGCGTGAGCAGTGATCTCCGGCTGCTGCCGCCGGGCGGGCCTGGCCCTGCGAGCTGCTGCTCCCCCTAGGCCCTGCCTGACACGGCCTAGAGCCTGGGGGGTGTGGGGGGAGCCCCACCTGGCAGCAGCGTCCCTGGTTCGGCCGCGGCGACGCCCGCGGCCTCCGTCTTGGGATTGCGCCGCTCGCGCCGGGCCACCCAGTGGGCGAACCAGGAGAGCAGCATGCACATCCCGATGTAGATCGGTGAGATCACCATCACCACGGGGATGAACGGCAAATCGTAGTCGAGGTTCGACGCGATCAGCTTGCCCGCGTGGAGGAACTCCTCATAGGTGATCAGATAGCCGAGCGAGGTGTCCTTGAGCGCCACCACGAGCTGACTGATGATGGCGGGCAGCATCGCGCGTACGGCCTGCGGTACGAGGACGAACGTCATGACCTGCGTCTTGCGCATGCCGAGGGCGAACGCCGCCTCGTGCTGGCCGCGTTCGACCGCGTTCACGCCGGAGCGGAAGACCTCGGCGAGGACCGAGCCGTTGTAGAGGGTGAGCCCGGCGACGAGCGCGGGCAGAGGCTGCACCTTCAGCGCCACGAAGATGAAGAAGATCATCACCAGGACGGGCATGGCGCGGAAGAACTCGACGACCAGTGTCGACAGCCAGCGCACGAACCGGTGGTCGGAGAGCCGGCCGGTGGCGAGGATGCCGCCGAGCGCGAGCGAGAGCACCGCGGCGATGCCGAACGCCTTGAGCGTGTTGCCGAGCCCGCGCAACAGCAGTTCCTGGATGCCCTTGTACTCGAACGGCATCCACTTGGTGTATGTGAACTGGTCGGTGTCGAAGAGTAGATAGATGATCCACCCGATCAAGGCGAGGATCAACACCGTACAGATGACGCCGTAGATGCGGTGCCGCTGCCGGGTGCGGGGGCCCGGGACGTCGTAGAGGGCGGTGGACTCGGGGGTGGACGGGGTGGCTCCCGCGGAGGCCGCGGGTGTGGTGGTGGCGGTCATCGGGCGACTCCCCAGCGGCGTTCCAGCACGTTGAACAGGGCGCTGATGGCGAGGGTGATGATGAGATAGCCGACGGCGATCCAGACGAACGTCCAGATGATGTTGTAGCCCAGCTCGCTCAACGTCTTGTAGGTGCCGAGCAGTTCGTTGACGCTGAACGCTCCGGCGATGGCGGAGTTCTTCGCCAGGGCGATGAGCGTGGAGCCGACGGGCGGGATCACGGACCGGAACGCCTGCGGCAGGACGACCACGGACAGCGTCTGCCCGAACGTCATCCCGAGACTGCGGGCCGCCTCACCCTGACCACGGGGCACGGTGTTGATGCCGGAGCGCAGTGCCTCGCAGATGAAGGCGGAGGTGTAGCAGCCGAGGGCGAGGATCGCGAACACCTTGAAGGGCAGCACCAGTCCGAAGCGGGGCAGGCCGAGCAGCACCGCGAAGAACAGCAGGGTGAGCGGGGTGTTGCGCAG
Source organism: Streptomyces sp. NPDC091292 (assembly GCF_044757265.1). Classification (NCBI taxonomy): domain Bacteria; kingdom Bacillati; phylum Actinomycetota; class Actinomycetes; order Kitasatosporales; family Streptomycetaceae; genus Streptomyces; species Streptomyces sp. NPDC091292. The sequence goes on from NZ_JBIVUQ010000024.1 coordinate 108,649, forward strand.
GACGGTGACCCAGACCGTGCCGACCGCCCGCAGGGACCGTACGGGCGACACGCGGAACGACGCGATGAGGAAGCCGAGGACGAGCGCCAGGATCGAGGCGAAGACGGTGAGTTCGACGGTGCCGAGGAAGCCCTGGGCGAAGGTGGAGAAGTTGCTGGTCAATACGTTCAAGGGGGCCTCGCTCAGCTCGCCGGGTAGCGGTCGATGGCGGGTGGCTGGGGCGCGGGGACCCCGGACAGGCCGAGTGTCGCGTCGTACGCCTTCGTCCAGTCGCCGTTCTTCTCGCGGGCGGCGAGCGCGTCGTCGAGGGCGAAGCGCAGCGCGTTGTCGCCTTTGGGTACGCCGATGCCGTAGGGCTCCTTCGAGAAGGGTTTGCCGACCACCTTCAGCTCCTTGGGCGCCTTGGCCGCATAGCCGATCAAGATGGCGTCGTCGGTGGTCACTGCATCAACCTGGTACGTCAACAGGTTGTCCACACACACCGAGTACGTGTCGTACGCGACGAGCGTCGCCTTGGGATAGTCCTGCTGGATCCGCTGGTACGGGGTCGAACCGGCGGCGGAGCAGACGCGTTTGCCGTCGAGATCCTGCGGTCCGTTGATGTCGTGTTCGTCGGTCCGCACCAGCAGGCCCTGCCCGGCCATGTAGTACGGGCCGGCGAAGCCGACAAGCTTCTTGCGGTTGTCGTTGATGGTGTAGGTGCCGACGTAGTAGTCGATCTGGCCGTTCTGGAGGGCGGTTTCGCGGTTGGCCGACGCGATGGTCCTGAAGCGGATGGTGCCGGGGTCGAGGCCCAGGGACGCGGACATCATCTTCGCGATCTCGATGTCGAAGCCCGAGTAGGTGCCGGTCGCCGGGTCCTTCTCGCCCAGGTACGGCTGGTCCTCCTTGGCTCCCACCGTGAAGTAGCCGCGGGACTTCGCCCGTTTCCAGGTGCTGGAGTCCGGGAGCTGGAAGCCCTGGTCGACCGCGTAGTGGGGCAGCTTCCCGGCCGCGGGTCCCTTGGTCGGCGGGCTGCCCTCCTTTCCGCAGGCCGCCGCGGCGAGGGCGGTGAGGGCGGCGAGCAGCAGAAGGGCGAGCGCGCGGAGCGTGCGCGGAGCGCGGTGGCGTCCGCCGTGGCTGTGGCGTCCTCTGTGGCTGTGGCGTCTCACGAGACGTGTCACCGTGTCACCCCCGTCAGTGCTTGAGGATCTTGGAGAGGAAGTCCTTGGCGCGCTCGCTCTCCGGGTTGGTGAAGAAGGCCTCCGGGGTGCGGTCCTCGACGATGCGGCCGTCGGACATGAAGACGACGCGGTTGGCGGCGGAGCGCGCGAAGCCCATCTCGTGGGTGACGACGACCATGGTCATGCCCTCGCGGGCGAGCTGCTGCATGACTTCGAGGACTTCGTTGATCATCTCCGGGTCGAGTGCCGAGGTCGGCTCGTCGAACAGGAGGGCCTTCGGGTCCATGGCCAGGGCGCGGGCGATGGCAACGCGCTGCTGCTGGCCGCCGGAGAGCTGGGAGGGGAACTTCGCCGCCTGGTCGGCGAGGCCGACGCGGTCGAGGAGTTGGCGCGAGCGCCGGTCGGCCTCGTCCTTCTTGCGTCCGCGGACCTTGGTCTGCGCGAGGGAGACGTTCTGCAGAACGGTCTTGTGGGCGAACAGGTTGAACGACTGGAACACCATGCCGACCTCGGCACGCAGCTTCGCCAGGGCCTTGCCCTCTTCGGGCAGGGGTTGACCGTCAAGACGGATGGAACCGGACTGGATCGTCTCAAGCCTGTTGATCGTCCTGCACAGTGTTGATTTCCCCGACCCCGACGGGCCGATGACGACGACCACCTCCCCCTTGCCGACGGTGAGGTTGATGTCCTGGAGGACATGCAACGTCCCGTAGTACTTGTTCACGTCGTGCAGTTCGATCAACGGATCGACGGCCATGCCCTGCCCTGCCCACTGTCGGTGGTTGGTCCGGGCAAACTATCCACCGCAATATGGGACTTAACAGACGACACGCACGTATGGGCATTAACCGTATTTGCCGCATTTGAGTTACTTGGCGTACGAAATGGCCGCGTCAGGCTTCGGCGGCCTCGGCGTAGACCTGGAACAGTTCGGGGGCGCCGTTGACCGCCCAGTCGAGGCCCGCCTCCACGACTTGGATCTCACGCCCGGAGGCGAGCCGCACCACCGGGTGACCGCCCGGCCATACATGCCAGACGGCCGCGGGAACGGTACGGACGATGACCGAACCGAGGTACAGACCCGCGTCGTTGCCCAGCCAGGGCAGCAGTTCGGGGTCGTCGCGCCAGCGCGGCAGAAGTTGGTCGAGCGCGTGCAACGACCCAGCGGTGTCGTCGAGTTCGAGCCCCATCGCCCCCGCCTGGGAGCGCAGCAGCTCGCACTCCGAGAACAGTTCACTCACAGCTTCCTGGTCGTTCTCGAACACGGCCACGAGTCCGTCACCGCCGTCGGGAGACTGCCGCTTTCGCCATTTGTCCAGGAAGTCCAGGAAGTCCAGGAAGGGGATGTTCATAAGCCCAGCGTGACATTCGTACCGGCTGTCGCACCACAGGCGCGCGGACACCGCCATGGGTCGAAGTTCACAACGAAGTTCGCAAGGAAGTTCGCAAAGTGGTTCGCAAGGAAGTTCGCCCGGAGTTCGCGCGTCACGCGTTGACGCGTACCTGTTGACTCTCTAGCTTCTTGCACCACGTGTGAGGTCACCTGTCCGTGGCCGGTTCGTCACCGAGTGGGGCGAAAGGGCCATGACCGAGCGGGAGGAGTCGGTCATGCGCCGGCACTTGTGGGGTTCGGCGGCGGCGTTGGTCACCCTGGTCGCGGCGCTCGCGGCACCCGCACCGGCCGCCGCGGCGACAGCGGCGACAGCAACCCGCCCACCGGCCCACGGTCCGAACCCGGCCCCCCTCGACCGCCTCTTCGACAACCGCGCCGTCAGCGACGACGACCGCCCCGGTGACGCCGACTTCGACGGCTCCGGCGCCTCCCTCTCGGCGGGCGACCTGGCCGCCGCGGGATGGACCCCCGGCCGCTCGCTCACCGTCGAGGGCGCCCGGCTCACCTGGCCCCGGCGCGCCCCGGGCGAGCCGGACAACGTGCACGCCGACGGCCAGTCCGTCCGGCTGCGGGGGCGCGGCGACGCGCTCGCCTTCCTGGTGGCGGGCACCGGGGGCACCCCGGCCGGCGGCGAGGGCACCGTCCGCTACCGCGACGGTTCCCGGGGCACGTACCGGCTGACGGCGCCCGACTGGCGGCTCGGCACTCTTGCCACCAAGGCCGTCGCGCTCCCGCATGTCAACACCCCGGACGGTCAACTCGCCGAGCGGGCGAAGCTGTACGCCGTGACGGTGCCCCTGGTCCGGGGCCGCGAGGTCGAGTCGGTGGTGCTGCCGCGCGACACGGGCCCGGATCTGCATGTGTTCGCACTGGCGGTGCGTACGGCGACGACCGGCTGGACCGGCACCTGGGCGGCGCCGACGGCGACCTACGCGACGGTGGGGCCCTGGACCGACCGGACGCTACGACTCGTCGCGCACACCTCCGTGGGCGGTTCCCGGGTGCGGATCCGCTTCGACAACACGTTCGCGTCGGCGCCGGTACGGATCGGGAGCGCCACGGTCGCCGTGCAGGGGGCGGGCGCGGCTGCGCGGAACACCCCCGTCCGGCTGACGTTCGGCGGTGCGAGCGGCGCCGAAGCCCCGGCGGGCGCCCAGGTGTTCAGCGACCCGCTGGCCTTCACGGTGGAGCCGGACAGCAATCTGCTGGTGAGCTTCCATCTGCCGGGCACGGTGACGGCGGCGCCCCTGCACCGGGAGGCGGTGCAGGTGTCGTACGTGAGCGGGCCCGGCGACCACACGGCCGACGCGGGCGGGGACGCGTACCCCTCGACCCTCACGACGTGGCCGCTGCTCGCCGGGATCGATGTGAGCGGCGGACCGGGGTCCGTGGTGCTGCTCGGTGACTCGATCACGGACGGCGCCCGGTCGACGCAGAGCGCGAACCGCCGCTGGCCGAACGTGCTGGCCACGCGGCTCCTGAACCAGCGCGAGGTGCCCCGTTACGGCGTGCTCAACCAGGGCATCTCGGCGAACCGGGTGGTCGCCGACCGGTATCCCGGCGACGGTGTCTCCACGGACTCTGGCGGGGTGAGCGCCCTGCACCGCCTCGACCGCGATGTGTTCGCGCAGCCGTCGGCCCGTACCGTCGTCGTCTTCCAGGGGGTCAACGACGTCCGCTGGGGCACGTCCGCCGATGACGTGATCGCCGGGCTGCGGGAGATCGCCGCGCGGGCGCACGCGCGCGGGCTGCGGGTGCTCTCGGCGACGATCGCGCCCTGCGCGGGCGAAAGCCTCTGCACCCCGGACGCCGACGCGCGGCGCACCGCGATCAACGCGTATCTCCGGGACAGCGGGGGCGACTTCGACGCCGTGCTCGACTTCGACCGGGTGCTGCGCGACCCCGCGCAGCCGTCGCGGATCCTGCCCGCCTTTGACAGCGGGGACCATCTGCATCCGGGCGACACGGGGCTCGCTGCGCTCGCCGACTCGGTGGACCTGCGGCTGCTCAGGCCGTGAGCCGCAGTCGCCCGGTGGATCACGGCCGTCTCACACGTCCAGGTCGACCACCACCGGCGCGTGGTCCGACGCGCCCTTGCCCTTGCGCTCCTCACGGTCCACGTACGCGTCGGAGACGGCCTTCGCGAACGCCTCGTTGCCGTAGACGAGGTCGATGCGCATGCCGCGGTTCTTCGGGAAGCCGAGTTGGCGGTAGTCCCAGTAGGTGAAGGGGTGGTCGTACTTCAGCGGGCGCGGCACCACATCGGACAGGCCCGCGTCGCGCAGGGACGCGAGCGCCGCACGCTCGGCCGGGGTGACGTGGGTGGCGCCCTCGAAGAGGCTGATGTCCCAGACGTCGTCGTCGGTCGGCGCCACGTTGTAATCGCCCATCACCGCGAACGGCCTGCCGCCCGCCGCGTCGTCAGCGACCGCCGCACGCAGGGCCTCGAACCACTGGAGTTTGTAGGCGTAGTGCGCGTGCTCGACCTCGCGGCCGTTGGGCACGTACACCGACCAGACGCGGACCGGGCCGCAGGTCGCCGAGACCGCGCGGGGTTCCCGCACGCCGTCGTACCCCGGGTCGCCCGGCAGGCCCTTGACGACGTCCTCCAGGCCGATGCGGGAGATCACCGCCACGCCGTTCCACCGGCCGGTCGCGTGCACCGCCGACTCGTATCCCAGCTCGCGCAGTTCGGCGGCCGGGAACTGCTCCTCGGTCGTCTTGGCCTCCTGCACGCACAGCACGTCGGTGCCGCTGCTCTCCAGCCAGGCGAGGAGCCTCGGGAGGCGCGCGGTGATCGAGTTCACGTTCCAGGTCGCGATGCGCATGCCTCACAACCTACCCGGCGGGTACGACAACGGGCCCGGCCCCCGGGTTGGGGGAGGCTAGGGTCTTTCGTTTGGATCAGGCCGGATCAGGGAGCGGGGTCTGGTGCCGTGCATCGCAAGGCGGAGGAGGGAGTCAGGGCGGCGCCCTGGC
>NZ_JBIVUQ010000025.1:0-108451 GCF_044757265.1 Streptomyces sp. NPDC091292
GGGAGTCAGGGCGGCGCCCTGGCGACCGACGACAACGCGGCGAGGTGCGGTGCCAGGGCCCGCGAGCCCGGCCTGATCCAAACGAGAGGCCCTAGACGGGTGCGGTGTCGCCCGGTGCGAGGCGCAGGTGCTCGGCGCCGCCGAGTGCGCCGATCTGGCGGTCGTAGATCGGCCGGGCCAGGTCCGTCAGGAGGGCGTCGTGGACGTCGTACGCGCGCCGCGGCTTGACCTCGCGTACGTAGTCGATCACCTCGGAGATCTTGTTCCAGGGCGCGTGCACGGGGAGCATCAGCGTCTCGACGGGGTGGTCGGGGACCGTGAGGGCGTCCCCGGGGTGGAACAGGGACCCGTCGACCAGATAGCCGACATTGGTGATGCGCGGGATGTCCGGATGGATCACGGCGTGCAGTTCGCCGTGCACCTGGACGTCGAATCCGGCGGCCGTGAAGGTGTCGCCGTGGCCCACGGTGTGCACGCGGCCGGGGAACGCGGCCGACAACTGGTCGGCGACCGACTTCAGCGTCCAGATCCGGGCGTCCGGGTTCGCTTCGAGGCCCGCCCGCAGCCGGTCCTCGGCGAAGTGGTCGGGGTGCTCGTGCGTGACCAGGATCGCGCCCGCGCCGACGACCGCGTCCTCCTCGCTGAAGGCACCGGGGTCGATGACGAGGACCTGGCCGTCCTTCTCCAGGCGGACACAGGAGTGTGTCTTCTTGGTGAGCTTCATGGTGTCCATCCTGATGCGTACGGGAGCCACGCGCGCGGGCTCACGGCTCACACGGGGTTCACGCTTCCGGTGTGGTCTCCTCGCGGATCGTCTCCTGGACGACCCGGAACGCGCTGTTGGCGGCCGGCAGCCCGCAGTACACGGCCGCCTGGAGCAGGATCTCCTTGATCTCGTCGGGGGTCAGCCCGTTGCGCAGGGCGGCGCGGGTGTGCGCGGCGAGTTCGTCGAGGTGACCGCCCGCGACTAGCGCGGTGAGGGTGACGGTGCTGCGCAGCCGCCGGTCGAGGCCGGGCCTGGTCCACACCTCGCCCCACGCGTAACGGGTGAGGAGCTGCTGGAAGTCGCCGGAGAAGTCGCCGGCCGCCGCGAGCGACCGTTCGACGTGCGCGTCCCCCAGGATCTCGCGCCGCAGCTTCAGACCCTCGTCGTACGGGTCGGGCCTGCCCTGCGTCGCGGGCTCCGGCGGGGGTGGCGCGATCTCGGCGATGCCCATGCCGGTGCCGCTGCCGGTGCCGCTGCCCGCGCCGATGGCGGTGGTCGCGGTCGGGGAATCGGCGGCGGGCGCGGCGAAGACGGCCGGGACGGCGGTCTGTCCCGTGGTGTCGGGAGCGGCCTGCCAGGCGGTCGAGAAGTGCCGGACGAGCAGGTCGGTGACCGCCGCCGGCTGTTCGACGGGGGCGAGATGGGAGGCGCCGGGGACGACCGCGAGGCGGGCGTCGGGGATGCCGGCGACGAGCGTACGGGCCTCGGCCGGGCCCGTGACCTGGTCGTCCGAGCCGACCAGGACCAGCGTCGGGACCCCGATCCGGCCGAGCGCGGGCCGCACGTCGAAGGAGGCCAGCGCCTCGCAGGCCGCGATGTAGCAGCCGGGGTCGGTCGTGCGGACCATCTGCACGGCCCACTCGGTGATCGCGGGCTGCGCGGCGGCGAAGCCCGGCGTGAACCAGCACTCGGGCGAGGTACGGGCGATCGGGTCGAGGCCGTTGCTGCGGACGATGACACCGCGCTGACGGAACTCGTCGGCCGAGCCGAAGCGGGGCGACGCGGCAATCACCGCGAGTGACGCAACCCGGTGCGGATGACGCAACGCCAGATCGAGACCGATGGCCCCGCCGAACGCGCACCCCGCATACCCGAACCGGTGCACGCCCAACTCGTCGAGGAGCGTCAGCAACCGGTCGCTCAGCTCATTCACGGCCGTGGAGGCATGTGCGGGCGCCCCACCGTGACCGGGCAGATCGAACCGCAGCACCCGCCACTGTCTGGTCAGCTCGGGTATCTGCCGGTCCCACATGTGCCATGTGGTACCCAGTGAGGGACCGAGGATCAGGACCGGGGCGTCTTCTGGCCCGTCAAAGCGGTATTGCAGGGTGTTCTCCGGTGTCTCGCTCACCCGTCCGACCCTCTCATCTGTCGCGAGAAGTCATATCGCCGGGGTGAACGTAGCGGACCTTGGCTCTCGCGCGACGGCAGGTCCGGTGCTATCGGTGGCCATGCAGCTCGGCAAGTCACTCGGCTCGTGGTCCCCCTGGCTCACGCCTTTCCCTCCGCCACAACCCCGTGCAGGCCATCCCCTGTGGTGGCGGCTCCGCGAAGATCCTCTACATCCGGCTTGACGTACCCCACCGCTTGGTCGTCTTGCATATGCGTATGCCCGGCCCATCGCCCGCCTCGTGCACCGCCACCGTTGAAGGAGACAGCCGACCGCCGCGCTCCAGTGCGTGTTCTCCTCGCTCGGCGCCGACAAACCGACGCCCTTCCCGGCGGCGCGACCGCCAGAAAGGTCCAGAGCTTCGGCGTAGTTGGGTGACACCAGGTTTGTGATCAGCCGAGGCCGAGGACCCTGATGAATCGGGCCACCCGGGCGGGGAAAACACCCACGATGTCCGTAACCAGCGCTAGTGCTCCGGCACTTACCTGAATATTGTCCCCCGCGTCAACACAGGCTCCGCACAGGCGGGGCCGATTGGGGGGTTCATGAAGAACGTGATCCGCTCCGCCCTCGCCGCCGTGGCGGTCCTCTCCATGCTGCCGCTGACGGCGGCGTCCGCCGCCGCTGATACGCCGAGGCCGCTGTCCGTCGCAGAGGTCGCTGCAATGTCACCGGCGAAGCAGGGCGAGGTTCTCAGACCGCTGAGAGTGGTGGCCGATGCCATCGCCCAGGTCGGACAAGGGGACCGCGCCGACATCTACACACAGGTCGAAATGGCCTCCGACTACCGCTCGGTCAATGTGTATCTGACCGACGTGAGCAAAGGCCGGAGCTTCCTGGCCGCGGTGCGTCGCGCCAACCCCAAGGCGGACACCGGGCTCGTCAACGTCCTTCAGGGCAAGAACTCCCGTCAGCGGCTCAAGGAGGAGATCGACGCGATCGTCTCCGACCCCGCGCTGCCTTTCGCAGTGGAGTTGGCGGGCACGTCGGTCGACGGGGGCGCGATCGAACTGGCCGTGGACGACCCGACGGCGGCGAAGGCGTACCTGGCGTCGCCCGCCGTCGTCACCGAACGCTCCGCCGTCGGCGGCACCTCGGTCCGCGTCACCCAGGCGGCGCCGTCGCGCCCCCTGAGCCGCTGGAACGACACCTCGCCGTTCTACGCGGGAGCGGCCCTCGGGCCCGCGTACGGCACGGAGTCCAACTGCACCAGCGGCATCCCCGCCGTCAGCACATGGGACGGCCGCCAGTGGCTCGTCACGGCCGGCCACTGCTACAACGTCAACGACTACGTCTACACGGCCGGCGGCAACTACATCGGCCAGGTGAAGTACAAGCTGCCCGCGATCGACGCGCTCTTCATCGAGACGCCTACCCTCCGCTACACGTGGGACGGCACCGATGCCGCGGGCTACACCCGTTACCTCAACGGCGTCCGCAACATCGCCGTCAACGACTTCACCTGCCAGCTCGGCTACAACTCCAAGGTCGTCTGCAACATCCGCACGGTGTACGCGGGCAACGCCAGTTGGAACGTCAACGGCACCACCGTGTGGGGCAGCTACGGCGTCCCCAACAACGGCGGAATCGTCGGCAGGGGCGGCGACAGCGGCGGTCCGGTGATCTTCATCAACGACGCCAACAGCCGGGAACTCAACGGCATCGTCAGCGTCGGCTACGGCTGCGGCGCCTCCGGATGCACCACCGGACTCGGCTGGGTCGACGTGTGGTCCATCTTCAACACCTTCGCCATCAAGCTGAACCCGTCCTGACGGGTGGGGGTGCCGCCCGCTCAGTCACTCCGGGTGGGCGGGCGGCATCCAGGGCTTGGGCGTCGTCGTATGACGCCCGGTCGGTGGCGGACTGCCGGCCCACCGCCGGCGATCGTGATCGGCGTGGCCACCGGATCGGGAACGTCACCCGGCAGCGTTACGAACAGCAGCAGATGTTCGCGCGTACCGGGACAGCGCGCAGGCGAGTGCCCTTGCGGTGCGGCCACCGGTGATGATCAGTGCGCGAAGACAGAAGATCAGACGGTGGCCGCAGGTCACCACATCGATCCCGCCCGCCCGGCAGGAAGCATTCGAGGTTCTGATGGGCCGTATCACGGGACGGTTCGTCCGGGTGGAGCCACGCGCCGGGCAAGGACGTTGGCACTCGGGCCGCTGTCGAACCTGCCGCGCAAGAACTGCTGGACGCTCGCCGGGCATGGCGCCCTCGTCGAGCAGGTTGCCGGTGATGCCCGCTGGTGAGGTGAGTGCCTGCCCCGCGAACGACGTGGCAGGCGCCGCGCCTGGCCGCCGAATTCGGCAATCTCCTCTGATCCGCTGGAACTCATCGGCCGGAGCGTCCGGCACGGACCGCCCGGTCGTCTCCGTGCCGACTCCCCGAGGCAGCAAGGGCCGTTGGGCGGACTCCTCCATGCGCCGGAGTTGTGCCGGCGTCAGGACACCGGTGCCCTGTCGCCTGGCTGAACCGACGCTGCCAGGTTGTGACAGACGTCGTACGCCTGTCCTAACTTGGTAGTTCGCCGGCGTTGCAGTCGCATGTTTCGGGGGAGTTGTGGGGAATCGGCCAACGGATTGGCATGTCCTGGACCTGGACAAGGATCCGACGCCGGGCGATCCGGACCGGGTGCGGACGCTGGCGAAGGGCCTGCACGACTTCGCTGATGACGTCGGTGAGGCGTTGCGGCTGGTGAAGGGGATGGCGGAGGAGGACGCGGTCCTCACGTGGGCCGGCAAGTCCGCCAAAGCCTTCCAGGACGAATTCTCCGGAGTGCCGAAGAATCTGCGGAAGCTGAAGAAGTCGTACGAGATGGCGGGCGACGCGCTCGCCGCGTACTGGCCGAAACTGGAACGCGCCCAGGCGCTGGCGGACAAGGCACTCGTCAAGGGCCGCGAGGCACAGGCCGACCTCTCCTCCGCCCAGTCCCGTCTCACCTCCGCCGAATCCTGGGTCGACCGGGCGGGCAAGGAGGCCGACAAGTACAAGGACGACCCGACCGGCGGCAAGGACGTACCCAAGCCGGACCCGGACAAGGTGAAGGCGGCCACCCGGGACGCGCAGAGCGCGAAGAACGCCCGTACCAGCGCACAGTCCGACGTGTCCTCCGCCTCGAACGCGCTGGACGCGGCCAAGAAGATGGCCGCCGACGCCCGGAAAATGCGCGAGGACGCGGCCCGGGAGGCGAAGGACAAAATCGGCGACGCCTCCGACGCCGGTATCCAGAACCGGAAGTGGTGGGAAGAGGTCGGCGACTGGTTCACCGACAACTGGGACACCATCGTCGCCGTCTGCAAAGTCGTCGTCGCGGTGGTCGGCATCATCGCGATGATCATCGGCGGGCCGATCCTCGGCGCGATCGTCCTGATCGCCGCCCTTGTCGTCCTCGCCGACACCTTGAGCAAATACGCCAAGGGGCAGGCGACGTTGTGGGATGTCGCTTTCGCCGCGCTGGACTGCATACCCGGTGGCAAGGGCCTCACCTCCCTCGGCGCGATAGCCAAGGGCATGAAGGGGATGGGCCGGGCCCTGAGAGGCGGCCTGAAATCACTGCGTTCCGGCGCCAAGGACCTTCTCGCAAAGGCCAAACCCTACAAGGGGCGATGCCGGGGTGGTGACCCGATCGACATGGTCTCCGGCGAGATGCTCATGGAACAGGTGGACCTGGATCTCGCCGGGCTCCTGCCACTGGTCATCCGACGCACCCATATCTCCACCTACCGCTGGGGACGCTGCTTCGGGGCGAGTTGGGCCTCGACGCTGGACCAGCGGCTGGAGATCGACGATCAGGGGGTGGTGTTCGCCACCGAGGACGGCATGCTCCTGGCGTATCCGATTCCTTCGCCGGACGCGGCGACCCTGCCTCTGGAAGGGCCGCGACGGCCTTTGCGGTGGAGCGGTGACCACGGGGGTGTGATCACGGTCCACGACGAGGAGACCGGGCGGATACACCACTTCGCTCCGGGGACACGGCGTGACGGTGCCGATTCCGCCTACACCCTGCCCGTCGTCGCGGTCACCGACCGCAACGGGCACCGGATCGACTTCCTCTACGACGAGGCGGGTGACCTTGCCGAGGTCCGCCACTCGGGCGGATACCAGGTGGCCATAGGCGCCACGCAGGGCCGGGTGACGTCCTTGAGCGTTCTCAGCTCGCCGGACGACGGATACAGCACGGGCGCCCAGTCGCCGTGGACAGTCGTACGACGCTACGGCTACGACGCCGAGGGCCATCTCCGCTCCGTCTCCGACGCGGAGGGCCGGGACTTCAAGCTCACCTACGACGCCGAGTCCCGCATCACCAGTTGGACCGACCGCAACGGCGGCTGGTACCGCTACACCTACGACAATCGGCACAGAGTCACGGACGGCAGAGGAGCGGACGGCTTCCTGGACTGCTCACTGACCTACGACGACGCAGCGCGCGTCACCACGTACCGCAACTCCCTCGGCCGATCCACCACCTACTGTTTCGACGCGCGCCTGCAACTCGTACAGGTCACCGGTCCCCTGGGCGCCTCGACACAGCGGGAGTGGGACGAGCACGGACGGCTGATCTCCTGGACCGATCCGTTGGGCCGCACCACGCGGCAGGTCTTCGACGCCGCCGGACACTTGATCGAGGTGGTGCGCCCCGACCTCAGCTCGACCCGGGCCGAGTACGACGAGGCAGGCCGTACCCGCCGGCTCACGGACCCCGACGGCGCGGTCTGGAACTACACCTACGACGAGCACGGCAACCGCCTGTCCGTCACCGACCCCTCCGGCGCCACCACCCGCTACACGTATGACCCCATGGGGCGGCCCGTGGCGGTCACCGACGCGCTGGGCCACACCCGCCGCATCGAGACGGACCCGGCCGGCCTGCCCGTGGCTCTCACCGATCCGCAGGGCCGGACGATCAGGGCGCGGCGCGACTCCTTCGGACGCGTGAGCGCGGTGACCGACGGGGGCGGCGCCACCGACCGGTTCGGCTGGACCGTGGAGGGGCTGGCCTCCTGGCGCTCCTTTCCGGACGGCGCCACCGAGGCATGGAGCTGGGACGGTGAAGGCAACCTCGTCTCTCACACGGCCCGGGACGGTGCGGTCACCGCGTACGAGTTCACACACTTCCACCAGCCGATCTCCCGCACGACACCGGACAGCCGCCGTCACACGTTCGCGTACGACACGGAACTGAACCTGACGGGCGTCCAGGGCGCGGACGGCCGCACCTGGGAGTACACCTACGACGCGGCCAACCGCCTGGTCCGGGAGACGGACTTCAACGACCGCACGCTCACCTACACCCACGACGCGGCCGGGCAGCGAACGTCGTGGACCAACGGCGCCGGACAGACCACGGACGTCACCGTGGACCTGCTGGGCCGGCCGCTCCAGTACCGGACGGCGGACGATGTCACCACCTACGAGTACGACAGCGCCGGCTCGCTGCTCCGCTCGGCCAACCGTGACACCACGGTCGAACGCACCTACGACGCCGCAGGCCGCACCCTGACCGAAACCGTCAACGGACGCACCACGACCTACACCTACGATGCCCTCGGCAGACGCACCAGCCGACGCACCCCCTCGGGCATCACCTCGACCTGGACCTACGGAGCGACGGGCCGCCCCCAGACGCTGACCGGCTCCGGCAGCCAGATGCGCTTCGACTACGACGCCGCCCACCGGGAGATCCGCAGAACCCTGGGCGCGGCGGCAGTACTCCACCAGAGTTGGGACGATTCCGGCCGGCTGGCCGAGCAGACGGTGGCCGGCCCAGGCCGCGGCGGTGATGCGGGCGGCACCGTCCTCCAACACCGCACCTACGCATACGATGTCGACGGCGCGCTCCGAGAGATCGATGAACTCCTCGGTGAGAGCCGCCGGTTCGACGTCGATCCGGTCGGCCGACTGACCGCGGTCAGGACCGCGGACCGCGAGGAAGCCTACGGATACGACCAGTCGGGCAATCTCCTCACAGCCTCCCCGCACGCCGGCACCCCGGACACCCAACCCCTGGAGTTCGACGGAACCAGGCTGCGCCGGGCCGGACGCACCACCTACACCTACGACGGCCAGGGCCGCCTGATCCGCAGGACCGTCCGACTCCTCAGCGGCGGACGGCGCACCTTCCACTACGCGTGGAGCCCGGAGGACCGCCTGGTCCGAACCGTCACACCGGACGGATCGGAGTGGCGATACAGCTACGACCCGGACGGCCGCCGGATCAGCAAGCAGCGCCTCGGCGGTGGCGGCGACGTGCTGGAGCAGACAGCGTTCGTCTGGGACGGAACACGCCTCGCCGAACAGATCGAAGCCGACGGCACCGTCACCACCTGGGACTACGCCCCAGGCTCCTACCGGCCCGTCGCCCAGACAGTGACCGACGGCCAGGCACAGCCGGCAGCAGGCCCCGCCGGGGCGCACCGGGCCGAGACGGATGCGCGCTTCTACGCCATCGTCACCGACCTCGTCGGATCGCCGACCGAACTTGTCTCGGCAGACGGAAGAATCGTCTGGCACCGCAGATTCACCGCCTGGGGCAAGCCGATCAGCACATCGCACACAGCTGCGGAAGCCGACTGCCCGTTGCGATTTCCCGGGCAGTACGCGGACACCGAGACCGGCTGCAACTACAACTACTTCCGCTACTACGACCCTGAGACCGCGCGCTACATCAGCGCCGATCCGCTGGGCCTGGGCCCCGACCCGAATGACTACGCCTATGTCACCAACCCGCTCGTCCTCCTCGACCCGCTGGGTCTCGTCCGCGTCCGCGGCGGGGGTGGCCGGTGGGAAAGGGACGCCAACTCGCCGCAGCAGAGCCACAACCGCGACAGCGAGTACCCCGGCAGTTATCGCCAGTCCACCCACGACGCCATGGCCGCTACCTGGACCGACGAGGGCATCGCCCAGGGCGGCACGCCGATGCGGCCCACCGGACAGCTCGACGCCCAGGGCCGTCAGATCATGGAACGCACTCCGAGATCCGATCTGACCTGGCGCAACTCCGCAGGTGAGATCGTCCCTTCTCACCAGCTCACCTACGAGCATCTGACGCCGGTGGTCGATCACTGGAACGAGACGGGCTACCGTTCCGACCGGGCCACCCGCAACGACTTCTACAACGACCCCGACAACATGGAACCCATGACGAGAAGCGAAAACTCGCGCGGCGGTGCACTCATGGACGCCACCTACCGCCAGGACGTCGACCCCACTCTCTACTCATGCAGCTAGGCACTCGTCCCCGCACAGGAGCCACCCCGTGAACCCTGGAACCGTCCTTCCCGCCCTGCCCGGTGCCGCCCCGGTGTCCGGTCTGGCATCCGCGTGGCGCTGGTCGCCGAACCCGATGTTCACCTTCACCGCCGCACTGTCCACCGACGGACGCCACAACCTGCAGGTCAACGTACGCGGCCCCTACGACGAGGGACTTGTCACGGCGCTGCTGGCCCACGCGCGCGCCCATGACAGCACCTTCGTGGGACAGGGGCGACCGCTGGTCGGGATCGAAGGCTTTGCATACGCCGGGACCGCGTTCGACACCGTCGGGGTGGCCGGGGCCGACGTGCACGGCTACCACGCCACGGAGAATCCTGAACTGGCCGCCGTCACCTACGCCGTCTTCCCCGCCTACGCCTCCGAGATCTCCGGCCGGGAGAACGGGGAGGAAGCCTGGGGAAGATTCCGCAAGATGCTCCAGCCCAACAAGCTCGACCGCACGCCGGTGCCCTTCGTCAAAATGCGCTACGACAACACCCGCACGCGCAGCGCGAGCAAGGGAGACGCCCGTGGCTTCGCTCCCCTGGACACCCTCGTACGGGAGCTGGGCCTGCTCGACGACGCCTCCGGAAGCTTCGTCGAGTGGGAGAACCGCCACGGCGACATCTGGCGCGCGGACAGCGCCGCCGACGGCATCCGTCTGACGCACGGCGGCACCCAGGAAGCAGTGGATACCGACCGACTCCGGACGGCGGCCCGCACCAGCGTGCAGTGACGGCTCTGTCCGTCCGCTCTCCGCAGGCCCGCGCCCGCAATGGCGGACGACGATGGCTGTGAGATCAGCATCGGCCCGGGGTTCGATCTTCTTCGTGGGGCATGAGACTGTCTGGCTCGTGCCAGAGATGATGAGCGGGTTGGAGGCGGCCTTGGCCGAGGCGTCGTCTCCTTCGTGGACGCAACGTGTTCGTGCCGGGCGCGACCTTGCTTCCTTCGCTGATGTGCCTGAGGCTGCGGAAGCGCTGGTGGGGCTGCTGCTGGACGTCGAGGACACGGCCGTCACGCGACAGACGGCAGAGGCCCTGGCCCGGGTGGGGACGGTGGCGGCCATGAGGCTCATCGCTCTCGCGGTTGCCGAGGCTGACGACGACCAGGCTGACTGGCTGCAGACCGGGGTGCATGACGCGCTCGTGGGACCGGACGGTGTGCGGGATGTCGCAGCGGCGTGCGCGAAGCTCTCCCGGGACCCGGAAGAAGCTGTCCGGCGGGCTGCCGCAGCTGTCTCGGCGTGGGTGGACGGCACAAGGCGTTGACCTGAATCGACCTGCCTGTGGGCTGGTTCGTGCAGTCGTCGCTTGAGGGTGACGCCGACACCCGGCATCGAGGTCAGGACCTGGGAAAGAGGGGGCCTCCAGCAGGGTGTTGTTCCGCGCTTCCACAGCTCGGCGCTGTTCGTGGACAGCGGCGAGCGAGCGGAAACCCGCCGCCGGGAGCGCGAACGGCTTCGCCTGCGGCTGTTCTCTGCCGCCGCCCCATCTGGTTCACGGGCGGGTCACCGGACTACGGGCGTGGGTGCAAGGGGGCTGTCGGTGGAGGCGCCGGGAGGCCACGCGTGGGGCGGGGATGTACGCCTCGGGTGACGGGTCGGGTGGGCTTCGGGGTGTCAGTGGGGTTGTGGTGTGGAGGGTGGTGGGTCCGTGCCGAGGGTCGTCAGGGCGCCTACCGGGTCCAGGTCCGGGACGCCTCGGGGCCACCAGTTGTCTTGTCCCGGTTCCGATTCATAGGCGTACCAGAGTCCGTCGCGGCCCAGGCGGAGTTGGACGTGGGCCTTGGGGTGCGTGAGGTGGTTGCGCCAAGGGCGGAAGGCCGGGAGGTCGGCGGCCAGGAGGGCGGGGCGTGCGCGGTCGAAGCGCCCCGCGGGCGGGTCCCAGGGTTCCTCCAGGACGCTCAACCCCTCGGCGCCGCCCTGCCGCCAGGCGGCGACGGCGCGGCTCAGGTCGGCGGTGTCGCGCCCGGTGGCGTCGGCCAGCGCGGCGTACAGGCTCCGGGTCGTCGCGGTGAGTCCGGAGCCGGGGCGGGCCGCCGCGAGACGGACGGCGTCCTGCCAGAGGGTGAGGCCGGCCACGGGGTCCCGGCCCGCCGTCAGCAGGGCGTGGGCGCGGGCCGCCGCGTCGGTCGCCAACTGGTCGAGCGCGAACGGGTCCGGGCCGCCCGGCGCGGCCGGGTGCGCCGGTGGCTGCTCGGGGTGCGGCGGTACGCGCAGCGGGGGCGGGAGCGGCGGCATGGTGCGCTCGGCGAACGCGTCGCGGGCACGGACGCCCGGGAACGGCGCCGGGGCCTGGGCCTGGGCCTCACGGGCCGCGCGCGCCGTCAGGGCGGCGTTGCGGCGGGAGAGGGCGTCCAGGAGGGCCTTCTCGTCGCGGCCCCGCATCAGGAACAGGACGAACGGGTCCTCGTCGAGCAGTCGCGCCGTCTGGTAGCAGAGCGCGGCGGCGTGCTTGCAGGGGCGCCCGGAGTCGGGGCAACCGCACTGCGGATCCAGGTCGCCGGGGCCGGGGAGCAGGTCGACTCCGCAGTCGGCGAGTGAGTGCGGCATGTCCTTGTCGAGGAGCGCCGCGATATGGCCGGGGCGCTCGGCGGCGGCGTCCAGGAAACGCTCCCATTCGTCGTCCCCGAGCGTCCGCAGCCGGATCTGCGCGCGGTACGGGCGCGGGCGGCTGCCGTGCACATAGGCCAGGACGCGTCCCGGTGTGACGCTGATCGCCGCGACATGCCCCTGCCCCGCATACGCCCTCCCCCGGGCCAACCGGGCGCCGTCCATGGCCCCTTCCTCCAGCGCCCGCACCCAGGCGTGCCCCCACCAGGTCGTCGCGAAGGACTCGCCGGCGGGTGGAGGTGGCGGGGCGGCATCGTCGGTGCGGGGTCCGGAAGGTGCGGGGGGAGGTGTGGCGGCGCGCTTGCGGCCCTGAACCGGGCGGCGGACCGGTCCCGCGGTACCGGACACTCCCCCGCCGACGCCCACCCCCGCCCCCGCCCGCGCCGCCCGCAACGCTTCGCGAGCCACGTCCCCCGGACGCCCGGCGAGGTCTCCGCCCGCCTCGGTCCCGCTCCCGATGTCCTCGGAGGGCGCCTCGGAGGACACCGCATTCCCGGCGGCCGGCTCGGCCGCACCCTCATCGACGGACTCGGCATCCGCCGCCCCGGCCCGCGCCGCGTACAACGCCCGCCGCGCGACATCCCCCGGACGCGCCCCACCGGTACCACCCGTACCGGAACCGCCTGCACCGGAACCGCCCGCACCAACCCCCATCCCCGCGCCCGCCCCCGCTTCCGCCCCCGTCATGACGGCCTCCGCAACGACACCAGGTCCGACAGTTCCCGGTCGGTCAGCTCCGTGAGGGACGCCTCGCCCGAGCCGAGTACCGCGTCGGCCAGTGCCCTCTTCGACTCCAGCATCTCGGCGATACGGTCCTCCACCGTGCCCTCGGTGATCAGGCGGTGCACCTGGACCGGCTGGGTCTGGCCGATGCGGTACGCGCGGTCCGTGGCCTGTTCTTCGACGGCCGGGTTCCACCAGCGGTCGAAGTGGATGACGTGGCCCGCGCGGGTGAGATTCAGGCCGGTGCCCGCCGCCTTGAGGGAGAGGACGAGGATCGGGTTCGCTCCGCTCTGGAAGCGGTCGACCATGCGCTCCCGCTCCGCGACCGGCGTACCGCCGTGCAGCAGCTCCGCCGGGACCGCGCGCGAGGCGAGGTGGGCACCGATCAGCCGGGCCATCCCCACGTACTGCGTGAAGACCAGCGCCGAGCCCTCCTCGGCGAGGAGGGTGTCCAGCAACTCGTCGAGCAGGGCGAGCTTCCCGGACCGCCCGGCCAGCCGCAGCCCACCGACGACACCGACACCCACACCGACACCGACGCCCTCTGCTTCCCGTACGACACCGCCCGCCGCTCCCGGCACGCCCTCCTTCAGATACTGGGCGGGATGGTTGCAGATCTGCTTGAGCGCGCCGAGCAGCTTCAGGACCAGGCCACGGCGGGCGATGCCTTCGGACGTCTCGATCTGGAGCATCGACTCACGGACCACCGCCTCGTACAGCGCGGCCTGTTCGCGGGTGAGCGGCACCGGGTGGTCCGTCTCGGTCTTGGGCGGCAGTTCGGGGACGATGCCCGGGTCGGACTTCTTGCGCCGCAGCAGGAAGGGGCGGATCAGCCGGGCCAGGCGCTCCACGGCCTCACTGTCCTCGCCGTTCTCCACCGCGCGCGCGTGCCGGGCGCGGAACGACTTGAGGGGGCCGAGGAGTCCGGGGGTCGTCCAGTCGAGCAGGGCCCACAGTTCGGAGAGGTTGTTCTCGACGGGGGTGCCGGTGAGGGCCACGCGCGCGGGTGCGGGGATGGTGCGCAGGGCGGTCGCCGTCGCGGAGTACGGATTCTTGACGTGCTGTGCCTCGTCGGCGACGACCATGCCCCAGGGCTGTTCGGCGAGCCGTGCGGCGGTGGACCGCATGGTGCCGTAGGTGGTGAGGACGAAACCGGTGCCGAGGCCGTCGAGGCTGCGCTCGGTGCCGTGGAAGCGGCGGACGGGGACGCCGGGCGCGAAGCGGGTGATCTCCCGCTGCCAGTTGCCCAGGAGGGACGCCGGGCAGACCACGAGGGTCGGTTCGCGGCGGTCCCTGCGCAGATGCAGGGCGATGAGGGTGACCGTCTTGCCGAGGCCCATGTCGTCGGCGAGGCAGCCGCCGAGGCCGAGCGAGGTCATCAGGTCGAGCCAGGCCAGGCCCCGGAGCTGATAGTCCCGCAGCCGCGCGCGGAGCGCCGGTGGCGGCTCGGCGGGCGGCAGTCCGGCGGTGAGCCGGTCGCGCAGGGTGGCGAGGGCGCCGACGGGCACCGCGTCGACCGTCTCGCCGTCGACCTCGGCGCTGCCGGTGAGGGCGACCGACAGGGCGTCGACCGGGTCGAGCAGGCCCAGTTCGCGTTTGCGCGCCTTGCGGACGAGCGCCGGGTCGACCAGCACCCACTGGTCGCGCAGCCGCACCACCGGCCGGTGCGCCTCGGCGAGCGCGTCCATCTCGCCCTCCGACAGCGGGTCTCCGCCGAGGGCGAGCTGCCAGCGGAACTGGAGCAGGTCCTCGCTCTCGAAGAATCCGGTGCCGTCGGTCGCGGAGCCGGGTGCCGGGCGGACCACGGCGGTGGCGGTGAGGTCCTGGGCGAGGTCGCGCGGCCAGTGCACGGCGACCCCGGCGGCGGCCAGCCGTGTGGCGCCCAGGCCGAGCAGCTCCGACAGCTCCTCCTCGGACAGCGGCAGCACGTCGGGCACGTCCTGTTCGCCGAGCCGGTCCAGCGGCGGCCAGACCCGGGCGGCGCGGCGCACGGCGAGTGCGGTGTCCACGCGGGCGCGCGGCCCGAAGGCGTCCTCGCCCTGGCCCGCCCACAGGGCCGCCGCGTCGATGACGAGGGTGGGGTCGGCGAGGCTGTGCACCTGGACGAGGGCGGTGCCCGCGCTGCGGCCCTCCGCTGTGCCGTCGAAGAGGCGGGACGCGGCCAGGTCGAGGCGCAGCGAGATCCGCACGCCGGTGTCCCGTCCGGCGGCGACCTCGGCGGCCCAGTCGACGGCACCGGGCAGCCGCTGCCGCTCCCCGGCGGCGAAGGGGGCGCCGGAGGCGTGGGGGGCGGCCGGGGTGCGGGGCAGGGTGTCGGCGACGGCGTCGAGAAAGGCCCGTACGAGCGCTTCCGGCTGGGGCATTTCCAGGGGGGTGCGGTCCGGGAGCGGTGTCGCGTGCCCTTCCGGGGGCAGGGCGGCGGCCACCGCGCGCAGGTGGGCGATGTCGTCGGCCTCCAGGGGGCCCGCGCGCCACGCGTCGTACGCCTCGGGGGTGAGGCCCGGGAGCATGCGCCCGCGCGCGACGAGGCGCAGGGCGAGCAGGGCGGCGGCGCCCCAGCAGGCGGTGGCGGGATGGGCCGCGGGGTCGTGGCGGGCGCCGACCAGGATCGGGAGGGCTTCGGCGACGGGCAGCATCCGCGCGGGCACGCGGGCGCCGCGCACACCGCGGCCGTGCCGCCGCACCACGGTGAGGTCTTCCGGCACCCCGCCGGCGTCCGGGGGCGGGGTCCCGCCCTCCGGGTCCCAGAAGGCCAGCCGTCCCTCGCGGGGGACGTCTCCGGGGACGAAGACGCAGGCGAGCCGGGTCGTCCGCATACGACTGGTCACCTCCCTCCGCGCAGCCGGATCAGACGTCTTCGACTGTACGGGCGGCCTCTGACAATCGGCTCCGGCGCCGTACGGGCCCGGTCCCCGAAGCCTCCGTGACCGAAACCGTCACGCCGGTGCCGGGCGCCTCACGGTGTCGCCGTGGACACCACGTACACCATGGGATGCGCGGGGTCGGACCAGTTCACGACGACGTTCGTGGACGGCCGCGGGTCGTCCTGGGTGCGGGTGAGGCCCGACCAGGGGCCGGGGCCCGAGAAGTCCCAGTCGACGACCTTGCGGTCCCGGGTGTTGATCGGCAGGTCGTCGGCGTGCAGTGCGTCGGTGTGGGTGCCCAGGGTGCCGAGGAACTTGTCCAGGCCCTCGTTGCTGGTGAGGAACTGGACGTACAGGCGGCTGGTCTTCCAGTTGTTGGTCTCGTAGTAGGCGACGTTCCCGGAGTACGAGGGGATGGTGATCTCGTAGAGGCGTCGCTGGACCTTCGACGGCCAGCCGGGCGTGAGGCCGGTCGCGGAGTACTTGGCCTCCTTGTCCTTGCCGCTGTCCCGGCTCTGGTCGGCGGAGATCATGAGATATCCGGCGGGTACGCCGATGAGCAGCACGATGATCAGGAGGGTGAACGCGCGGCGGCGGATCCGGTGGCCGCGCCCTTCGGGCCGTCGTCCCGGTTCCTCCGGGGACGGCACCTGGCGGGGCAGTGTGGACATGGTCACGGGGCCCCCTGGGCGGAGCGTGAGGTGCGGCGGGCCTCCGCGTACCGCTCGTAGCGTTCGTAGCGCTCGACGCGGCGGCGGTTGGCCCGGCGGAAGCGGCGGGCGACCAGGCGGGCCAGGTCGGCGGCGCCGACCATGCCCGCCTCGGGGCCGAGCTGGGCGCGGGCGATGCGGGCCTCGGGGCGGTAGCCGCGGCCGGTGAGGTGGCGGCGGAAGGCGTCCCGGGCGGGCACGATGAGCAGGTCGTCGGCGGCGCTGACGCCGCCGCCGATGACGAAGCAGGAGGGGTCGAGCGCGGCGGCGAGGTTGGCGATGCCGATGCCGAGCCACTGGCCGATGTCCTGGAGCAGTTCGACGCACATGGCGTCGCCCTCGCGGGCCAGCTCGGTGATGAGGGGTCCGGTGATGTCGGGGATGTGGCCCTGGACGCGCTCGATGATGCTGTACGCGACCGGAGAGTCCGCCGTCGCCAGCTCGCGGGCCTCGCGCACGAGGGCGTTGCCGGAGCTGTACTGCTCCCAGCAGCCCCGGTTGCCGCAGGCGCAGCGGTGGCCGCCGGGGACGACCTGCATATGGCCGAATTCGCCGGCGACACCGTACTTGCCGCGCTTGACCTGGCCGTCCTCCAGGATGGCGCCGCCGATGCCCGTACCGAGGGTGATCATGACGAGGTGGTCCTCGCCGCGGCCCGCGCCGAAGCGCCACTCGGCCCAGGCGGCGGTGTTCGCGTCGTTGTCGACCAGCACGGGCACGGCGAGCCGGCCCGCGATGCGGTCGCGGAGGGGTTCGTTGCGCCAGGAGAGGTGGGGCGCGAACAGGACGCGGTTGCGTTCGGCGTCGACCCAGCCCGCGGCGCCGATGCCGACGGCGTGCACGTCGTGCCGGTCGGACAGGTCCAGGACCAGTTCGACGATGGTGTCCTCGACGACCTTGGGGCTCTTGGACTTGTCGGGCGTCTCGGTGCGCAGCTTCTCCAGGATGGTGCCGTCGGCGTCGACGACACCCGCCATCACCTTCGTACCGCCGATGTCGATGCCGACGGTGGGGACGCGGGGCGCCGTCAGATGCGATCGGCGCTCACGGGTGCCCACGGTCCGCAGGACGGTGGCGCGTGCGGAGCCACGGTGCGCGAGGTCGCGGTAGGTGCTCATCGCGCCGATTGTGCCTCACGCGCGCGTAGGGGCGCATAACGACGGCGGAGGGCGGTCGCCGTCCCGCGTCGGACGGGCGCGGTCATGCGTCGGACGCGGCGTCCGCCGGGTGGCCGCCGACGTGGGTGGGGGCGGGGGCGCGCTCCAGTTCGTGCCGGAGGTCGTCCAGCTCGCTGCCGCCCGCCATTTCGCGGGTCAGCTCGTCGAGGGTGATCGCGTCGCGGAGGTGGCTGCCGGACATGGCGCCGCGCTTCAGGAGGACGAAACGGTCGCCGACGAGATACGCGTGGTGCGGATTGTGCGTGATGAGGACCACGCCGAGTCCGGCGTCCCGGGCGGCGGCGACGTACTTGAGCACCACGCCGGACTGCTTCACACCGAGGGCCGCGGTGGGCTCGTCCAGTACGAGGACCTTGGCGCCGAAGTACACGGCACGGGCGATGGCCACGCACTGCCGCTCGCCGCCGGAGAGGGTGCCGATGGGCTGGTCGACGTCGCGCAGGTCGATGCCCATGCGCAGCAGCTCGGCGCGGGTGGTGCGGCGCATCAGGTCGGTGTCCAGGCGCCGGAAGGGCCCGCGGCCCCTGGTGGGCTCGGAGCCGAGGAAGAAGTTCCGCCAGACCGGCATCAGGGGGACGACGGCGAGGTCCTGGTAGACGGTGGCGATGCCCCGGTCGAGCGCTTCACGCGGTGACGACAGGCGGCACTCCTCGCCCTCGATGCGCAAGGTGCCCGCGTCGTGCCGGTGCAGCCCCGCGACGATCTTGATGAGCGTGGACTTCCCGGCGCCGTTGTCGCCGAGCACACAGGTGATCTCGCCCGCGTGGACCTCCAGGGACACCCCTTCGAGGGCGCGGATGGTGCCGTAGTACTTACTGACGGCGTCGAGTGCGATCAGCGGGGTACCCGGGGTACGGGCCGACGTCGTCATGTGGTGGCCTCCGCGCGCTTGCGGACCCAGGCGTTGAGCAGGGTCGCGAGGAGCAGCATCGCTCCGAGGAAGAACGTGAACCATTCGGCGTCCCACTCGGCGTAGACGATGCCCATGCTCGCCATGCCGAAGATGAAGGCGCCGACCGCCGAGCCGACGGCGGAGCCGTAGCCGCCGGTGATCAGGCAGCCGCCGATGACGGCCGCGACGATGTACTTGAGTTCGTTGCCGACGCCTTCACCGGACTGGACGACGTCGAACGAGAACAGGAGGTGCTGCCCGGAGATCCAGGCGCCCAGCGCGACGCCGACGTACAGGCCGACCTTGGTCCTGTCGACGGGGACGCCGACCGCGCGGGCCGCTTCCCTGCCGCCACCCGCCGCGAAGATCCAGTTGCCGGCGCGGGTGCGGAGCAGGATCCAGGTGGCGACGGCGACGAGCGCGAGCCACCACAGGATGGTGATCTTGAAGGCGACGCCTCCGACGGTGACCGTCGACGCGAAGACCGTCTTGGCGGACGAGAAGCCCTCCATGTCGGAGATCGACTTGGTGGAGACGGTGCCGCTGATCAGCTTGGTGAAGCCGAGGTTCATCCCGGTCAGCATCATGAAGGTGCCGAGCGTGATGATGAAGCTGGGCAGTTTGGTACGGGTCAGCATCAGACCGTTGAACAGGCCGAGCGCGAGGGTCACCACCAGCGAGACGGCGACGCCCACCCAGACGTTCGCGGTCATCTGGTAGCTGAACATCGAGGAGATCAGCGCGGAGCTGGTCACCATGACACCGGCCGACAGGTCGAACTCGCCGCCGATCATCAGCAGCGCCACCGGTACGGCCATGATGCCGAGCGTCGACGCCGCGTACAGGACGGTGCTGATGCTGGTGGCGCGCAGGAAGCTGTCGGCGACGAGCGCGAAGAACAGAAAGACGGCGATCGCGCCGACGACCGAGCCCAGTTCGGGGCGGCCGAGAAGTTTACGCAAGGGCGAGGACGTAAGGAGCCGTTCGTCGGTCCCGGTGCCGTCCGGTGCGGGTGCCGGGGCCATGGTGGTCATCGGGTGCCCCGCTTCGCGTAGTCCTCAAGGGCCGGGGCCTGGTCCTTGGTGATGATCTGGGGTCCGGTGAGGACGGGCCGGCCGCCGCCGAGCGCGTTGGCGTTGTACTTGTACAGCCACAGCAGGTCGATCGCCTGGTAGCCCTGGAGGTAGGGCTGCTGGTCGACGGCGAAGCCGAGGGTGCCGTCCTTGAGGGCGCCGGCGACCTTGGCGTTGAGGTCGAAGGTGTCGATCTCCGCCTTGCTGCCGGCGTCCTGCCGAGCCTGGACGGCGGCGTCCGCGAAGGGCGCGCCGAGGGTGACGACGGTGTCGATGGACGGGTCGGCCTGGAGCTTCGCGCCGATCGCGGAGCGTACGGAGGGCATGTTCGTGCCCTCGACGTACAGGTTCTCCATGTCGCCCTCGAAGCGGGACTTGGCGCCCGCGCAGCGCTGTTCGTGGCCGACGTTGCCCTGTTCGTGCAGGATGCACAGGGCCTTGTGGCGGCCTCGTTCGTTGAGGGTGTCCCCGACGGCCTCGCCCGCGATGGTCTCGTCCTGGCCGACGTGGGTGAGGGCGCCGAACTCCTTGGACTCGGCGGAGCCGGAGTTCACGGTGATGACGGGGATGCCGGCCTTCTCGGCGCGGGCCACGGCCGCCTTCAGCGCGTCGGGCTTGGCGAGCGTGACGACGATGCCGTCGACCTTCTTGTCGACGGCGGTGTCGACGAGCCGCGCCTGCTGCTGGCCCTCGTCGCTGTTCGAGTACAAGAAGTTGATGTTGTCCTTGGCGGCGGCCTGCTCGGCGCCACTGCGGACGATGTCCCAGAACGAGTCGCCCTCACCGGAGTGCGTCACCATCGCGAACGTCCAGCGGGGCGTGTTCACGGCGGCCTTGCCCTGGGCGGCGGCGGCCTTGCGGGCGTCCTCTGCCCGTTTGCCGCCGGTGCTGCTGCATCCCGCGAGGGAGATCCCGAGCGCCGCCACCAGCACGGCGCCCATCACGCGAACCCCTGTCCCAACCCTTGCCACGACCCCGTGCCCTTCTTGCCGCAATCCCCGGTACGCCGGGGCCGACGGAACCGGCCCCGTGGGCCGTCTTCGCGACCCCGAACGCTCCAGTATCGGTCACGGCGATCGGGCGCCCGGCCATCGGGTCCGCGCGCGGGGTCGTCCGGTACGCGCGTGGTGTCGTCGTCCACGCGCGCGGGGCACCGCTCCGGCTCTGCGGCCCAGTGGCTCAGGACCGTACGCCCCGGCGGCTCAGGGCCGTACGAGGAGCTGGAACTCGAAGGAGTAGCGCGACGCGCGATAGGTGTGCGAGCCGAACTCGACGGGCCGTCCGGTGTCGTCGAACGTGGTGCGCTGCATGGTGAGCAGCGGCGCCCCGTCGGGCTCGGCGAGGCGCTCGGCCTCCACGGCGGTGGCGGCGCGCGCCCCGACCGACTGCCGTGCGCTGTGCAGGGTGATGCCGACGGCGCGCATCAGCCGGTAGAGCCCGGTGGCTTCGAGGCGGTCGTTCTCCAGGACGAGCAGCCCGGTCGGCAGATGGTTGCAGAGGTACGCCATGGGCTCGCCGTGCGCGAGCCGCAGCCGCTCCACACGGTGCACCTCGCTGCCCTCGGGGACACCGAGCGCGGCGGCGATCTCGGCGGACGCGGGGACGAGGGTGTTGTCGAGGACCCGGGTCGCGGGGCGCTGACCGGCCGCCTCCAGGTCGTCGTAGAGGCTGCTCAGCTCCAGGGGGCGCTTGACCTGACTGTGCACGACCTGGGTGCCGACGCCCCTGCGGCGGACCAGGAGGCCCTTGTCCACGAGGGACTGGATGGCCTGGCGGACGGTCGGCCGGGACAGCCCGAGGCGGCCCGCCAGTTCTATCTCGTTGCCCAGGAGGCTGCCCGGGGTGAGCGTGCCGTGTTCGATCGCCGCCTCCAGTTGCTGGGACAGCTGGAAGTAGAGCGGGACCGGGCTGCCCCGGTCGACGCTGAGGCGGAGCGCGACGGTCGGATCGACTTCTGGTTTGGGCACGGGCCGAGCGTAGTCGCAGGAAATGATGACGGGAAGTTGTGAAGTTCGATTGTCCGGACAAAGTATTGACAGGAGGCGTGGGCCCGGACAGCTTGTACCCATGCGCATCGGACTCATCGGCACGGGCCGCATCGGCACCTTTCACGCGGCGGCCCTGAACCGTAATCGCGAGGTGGGTTCCCTGGTCGTCACGGACGCCGACCCCGGCCGCGCGCACACGCTCGCCGACCGGATCGGGGCGACGGTGGCCCCGGGAGTGGACGAGATCTTCACCTGGGGCGTGGACGCGGTCGTGATCACCACGGCGACGTCGGCCCACGCGGAGCTGATCGGCCGGGCGGCGCGGGCCGGGCTTCCGGTGTTCTGCGAGAAGCCCATCGCCCTGGACCTGCCGGGCACGCTGGCGGCGCTGCGTGAGGTGGAGGCGGCGGGCACGGTCCTCCAGATGGGTTTTCAGCGGCGCTTCGACGCCGGTTACACCACCGCGCGCGCGTGGGTGCGGGACGGCAGGCTGGGGCGGCTGCACACGGTCCGCGCGATGACCTCCGACCCGGCGCCGCCGCCGGCCGCGTATCTGCCGCTCTCCGGCGGGCTGTACCGGGACTGCCTGGTCCATGACTTCGACATCCTGCGCTGGGTGACCGGGCGCGAGGTCCTCGACGTGTACGCCGCCGGGTCGGACGCGGGGCCCGCGATGTTCCGCGAGGCCGGGGACGTGGACACGGCCGCCGCGCTGCTCACCCTGGACGACGGGACGCTCGCCACGGCCACGGCGACCCGGCTCAACGGTGCCGGGTACGACGTACGGATGGAGCTGGCCGGGGAGCGGGACCAGGTCGCGGTGGGCCTGGACGACCGTACGCCGATCGCGTCCACCGAGCCGGCCGGGCCGCCCGCCGCCGACAAGCCGTGGCCCGGTTTCCTGGAGCGTTTCGCGCCCGCCTACGAGGCGGAACTCGTGGCCTTCGTGGACGTGGTGCGCGGCGAGCGCGACAACCCGTGCGACGGCCGCGAGGCGCTGCACGCGCTGCGGATCGCGGAGGCGTGCGAGCTGTCGCGGCGGGAGCGGCGAGCGGTGTCCCTCGGAGAGATCCCGGACGCCTGACGCGCGGGGCCCGTCACTGGACCGGCAGCACCGTCCCCTGGGCCACCGCGCACACCCGCTCGCTCCCGTCGTCCGCGTCCACCGTGGACAGGTCGCAGCGGACGACGGCCTGGCGGCGGCCCGCGTGGACGACCTCGGCGCGCGCGACGAGGGTGCGGCCGGTGGCCGGGCGGAGGTACTGGATCGTGAAGCCGCCGGTCAGTACGGCCGGGCCGAGCGCTGTGCCGCCGGCGAAGGTCAGGGCGTTGTCCGCGGCGTAGGCGAGGACGCCGCCGTGCAGGAAGCCGTTCTGCTGGTGCAACTCCTCGCGGATGTCGATCTCCAGCGTGGCCCCGCCGTCGCCGAAGGCCGTGACACGGGCCTGGACCAGTCGGCTGAACGGC
Source organism: Streptomyces sp. NPDC091292 (assembly GCF_044757265.1). Taxonomy (NCBI): domain Bacteria; kingdom Bacillati; phylum Actinomycetota; class Actinomycetes; order Kitasatosporales; family Streptomycetaceae; genus Streptomyces; species Streptomyces sp. NPDC091292. The sequence continues at coordinate 22,920 of NZ_JBIVUQ010000025.1, forward strand.
TGGCTCTCCAGCGTCTTCCGGGCCTGCGCGAGGCCGAAGACTTCGGTCATGCGGTGCTCCTCCAGAGGTGACACGCCCGGCAGTCCGGGCAGGCCGGTTCTACCAGCGCACCGGCAAGCGTCGCATCCCGCGCATCAGCAGCCCCGGCACCCACGGGCCGGGCGGTCCGTCGAGGGCGAGATCGGGGCAGCGGTCGAGCAGTGCGCGGACGGCTATGCGGCCCTCGGCGCGGGCGAGTGGGGCGCCAAGGCAGTAGTGGATGCCGTGGCCGAAGGCGAGGTGGCCCTGCGCCGCCCTGCGGATGTCGAACCGCGCCGGTCCCGTGAAGCGGTCCGGGTCGCGGTCGGCGGCGGTGAGGCCGATCAGGACCGAGTGCCCGACGGGTATGGGCGTGCCGCCGATGTCGAGGGGTTCGGCGGCGAAGCGGTACGTGGCGTTCTCCACCGGGCCTTCGTAGCGCAGCATTTCCTCGACGGCGTTGTCGAGGAGGGTCATGTCGGCGCGCAGCGCGGCGAGTTGGTCCGGGTGCGTGAGGAGTGCGTGCACGCCGTTGGCGATGAGGTTGACCGTGGTCTCGTGGCCCGCGACAAGCAGCAGGAAGGCCATCGCGCGCAGTTCGCGCGCGGAGAGCCGGTCGCCGTCCTCGGCCCTGGTGCGGATCAGGGCGGACAGCAGGCCGTCGGCGGGGCCGCTGCACCGCTTGTCCTCGATGAGGTCGTCCAGATAGGTGACGAGGGTGGTGACGGCCTCGTACTCCGCGTCGCCGCTGGTCGGGGCCACGATTTCGTTGGACATCCGGCGGAACGCCTCGCGGTCCATGGTCGGCACGCCGAGGAGTTCGGCGATGACGGTGATCGGCAGCGGGAACGCCAGGGACTCGATCAGGTCGGCCCGCCCCCGGGGCACCATCGCGTCGAGCAGGTCGTCCGTGATCTGACGGATCCTCGGCAGCAGTTCCGTCACGCGGCGGGGCGTGAACTCGCGGACGACGAGCTGCCGCAGCCGGGTGTGCCGTGGTGGGTCGGCGACCAGTAGATACGGGCCGATGAGATCCGCGTCGAGAGTGCGTCCGCCGATCTTGCTGTCGTCCTTGGCGAGCCGGGGGTCGGCGAGTGCGGTACGCGCCTCCTCGTACCCCACGACCAGCCAGGCCGTCTGGTGGGCGAGCGGTGGGGGCAGCCGGACGTGGTGGACCGGGCCGCGGGCGCGCAACTCGGCGTAGAGCGCGTGCGGATCGTCGGTGAACGCCGTGCCGTACGCGCCGAGATCGATCGTCTCCGTCATGTGCTCCCCCGTCTGCTTCCCCACGTACGCCACTTCTCGAATCTAACCCGCCGCTCTGACAACGCCCGTACCGGAACGGCCGGTTCGGCTACGCCCCGGCGTCGGACCCGGACCCTCTCCCGGTCCCGGACCCGTTCTCGGGCGCCTCCGCCGCCTCCGCCGCCTCGGGCAGCAGTTCCGCGTCGTGCGTCAGCAGGGCGATCTGCACCCGGTTGTTGAGACCGAGCTTGGCGAGGATGCGGGAGACGTGGGTCTTGACGGTGGCGACGCTCATGTACAGCTCGCCGGCGATCTCGGCGTTGGAGTGGCCGCGCCCGACGGCGACGGCGACCTCGCGTTCGCGCTCGGCGAGGGAGTCCAGGCGCGCGCGGGCGCGTTCCCTGCGGTCCTGCTGGGGGTCACCGCCCGCGACCTGCGTGATCAGCTGCCGGGTGACGGTCGGCGAGAGGACGGGCGTGCCGGCGGCGACCCGGCGGACCGCGTCGACGATCTCGGCGGGCGCGGTGTCCTTGAGGACGAATCCGGCGGCGCCCGCGCGCAGGGCGCGCAGCACCTGCTCGTCGGCGTGGAACGTGGTCAGCACGACGACCTCGGGGGCGCCCTCGCGGCGGCGCAGCGTCTCCGTGGCGGCGAGGCCGTCGACGGTGGGCATCCGGATGTCCATGAGGACGACATCGGGGTGGTGGCGGTCGACCAGGGCCTCGACCTCGGAGCCGTCGCCCGCCTCGCCGACGATCTCGATGTCGTCGGCGCCGCCGAGCATGAACCGGAGCCCGGCGCGGACCAGTGGGTCGTCGTCGACGAGGAGCACCTTGATCGCAGTCATGAGGGCCACGGTAGCCAGGCGCGGACCTGGAAGCCGCCGTCCCCCTCGGGTCCGTGCTCGATCCGGCCACCGGCGAGGGTGGCCCGTTCGGTGAGCCCGATGAGGCCCTGTCCCGAGCCGGGGACGGCCGGGACGTCGCCGGGCGGCGCGGGGTTGCGTACGGAGACGGTGAGGCCGTGGCCGGGGCCGCCGGTGACCTGGACGCCGACCTCGGCGCCCGGCGCGTGCTTGCGGGCGTTGGTCAGGCCCTCCTGGGTGATGCGGTAGGCGGTGCGGCCGACGGATGCGGGGACGCCGGCGGGGTCGGTGACCTGGTTGTCGAGGTGGACCTTCGCACCCGCCTCCCGGGACTCGGCGACCAGGGCGTCCAGTGCGGCAAGGGTGGGCTGCGGGCGGCCCGACTCGTCGCTCTCGGGGGCGCGCAGGACCCCGATGATCTCGCGCAGGTCCTGCAGGGCCTCGTGGGCGCTCTCACGGATGACGCCGGCCGCGCGGCCGATCTCCTCCTGAGGCGCGTCGGGCCGGAACTCCAGGGCGCCCGCGTGGACGCTGAGGAGGGTCAGCCGGTGCGCGAGGACGTCGTGCATCTCGCGCGCGATGGCCTCGCGCGCGAGGCGCTGGGCCTGTTCCGCGCGCAGGGCGGCCTCCGTCTCGGCGCGCCGGGCACGGTCCCGCAGCGACACCAGGAGCTGGCGGTGGGAGCGGACGAACATGCCCCAGCCGATCACCGTGAGGCCGAGCAGCACGGTGAGGCCGACGGCGCCGCTGTACGGCAGATCGGGGTCGGGCCGCCACCAGAAGAAGACGGGCATCAGGGCGAGGGTGGCGCCGCCGACCCAGGCCACGTAGCGGAAGGGCCGGTGCACGGCGAGCGTGAAGAGGGCGATCATGCCCGCGCCGCCCGAGGCGGTGGAGAGGAAACCGATCGGCAGCATCGCCACGGCCAGGCCGACCGGCCAGCGCCTGCGCAGCCATACGGCGCCGCAGGCCAGCGCGCCGACGGCCTGGTCCAGGTCGGCCAGGACCCGCGGGGTGTTCGGGTCCTTCGACACGGCCTCGGCGGCGACCATCCCGATGAACACGGCGACGAGGAAGCAGAGGAAGTCGACGATCCAGTCCCGGACCGTGCGGCGCGGCCTGCGGCCCTTCACCCGGTCCGGTTCCAGCTCGGCGGCGACGGCCGACGGCAGCAGCCACCGATAGCGGTACGCCGGCGCCGGCTGCGGGGGCGCCGTCGGCTCATTGCCACTCATGGTCGACAAATCTACGCAAGGAAAGCGGTACGCCGTGACCGGTGGACGGCGGCGGCGACCAAAGTCGGGGAGCCGGATACTTTCGGCGCGTCCCCGCGCGCGGGGAGGCTACTTCCGTGGCGACGGCCTCGCCCCGCGGCCGATGGGGCAGCGATGGCCACGGGGCGAGGATCACCGTATGAAGCAGTTGCTGGAGATTCTTGGTGTGTTCGCGCTGATCCAGGGAGTGGCGGGCCTGGTGCACGCGGTGAGCGGCTGGCTGCGCGGCTGGGGGCTCGTACAGCGGATCGCCTTCTTCGACGGGTACGAGATCTACGCGAGCGTGACGCTGCTGGTACTCGCGTTCGCCCTCTTCGCCGTCGCGGACAGCCTCAAACGCACCAATGGCTGAGCCGTGCCGAGGGGCCGGCCGGCCCGGGAGCGGTCACCGAGGGGTCAGCAGGAGTACTTGACCAGCTTGAACGTCACGTAGTGGTCGGCGGTGTAGTAGTCCTCGTCCACGGCCTTGCCGGTGACGATGCGGCGGGCGCCGCGGGTGGAGGAGCCCGGGGTCTTGACGGTGTACTCGTGGTAGTAGCCGGTGGACTGCTGGGGCAGGACGCCTTCGCGGTTCTGGAAGACCCCTCCGTCCTGCGGGTACGGGTAGGGGCCGCCCCTGGCGATCAGGTTGAGCGTCGTGTACGCCTCGGACGGGAGCGCGGAGTAGCAGATGCTGCCGACGGCGGCCACGGAGAGCGTGGACGACGCGGACGCCGAGGACGACGAGGACACAGTGCGGGCGGGGGCCGGGGCGGCTTCGGCGGCGACGGCCGTGGGACCGCCGACGAGGAGCGTGGCGGCGACGGCGGTGGCGGCGAGGAACCGTGGGGGGATTCGCATGCCCCTAGGATGACGCGCGTAGAGCATGACGTGTCAATGTCAAGTCGGCCGAATTTTCCCGAAGTTAACCCGCCGCCGGGCACGCGCGCGTGCGTACGCGCAGTGCCTACGCGTGCCCACGCGTGCGTGCACGCGCGCCTATACGTAGCTGCCGTAGGAGGGCCGGCCCGCGAGGTCGTACGTCTGGATCGCCACGCCGGTACTGGTGGTACGGGCCGCGACGTGCCGGAACGCGGTGGGCGGCGCACCGTCCGCGAAGAGCCGGAGCCCCTTGCCGAGCACCACGGGGAACGTCAGCAGATGGACCGTGTCGACCAGGTCATGCGCCATCAAGTACTGGGCGAGGACGCCGCTGCCGTGCACCTGGAGTTCACCGTCGGTGCGCTCCTTGATCGCGGCGACCTCCTTGGCGACGTCACCGCCGATGATGGTCGTGCCCGCCCAGTCGACCGTGTCGAGCGTGTTCGACGCGACGTATTTCGGCAGCGAGTTGAGCCGGGACGCGATCGGGTTCGCGGGGTCGGTCACCAGGGGCCAGTAGCCCGCGAAGATTTCGTACGTACGGCGGCCGAGCAGGAAGGCGCCCGACCGGTCGAAGACCTCCGCCATGAACCGGCCGAAGTCCTCGTCCCCGTACGGCACCGACCAGCCGCCGAAGTCGAAGCCTCCGCTGGTGTCCTCCTCCGGGCCGCCCGGCCCCTGCATGACGCCGTCGAGCGTGAGGAAGGTGGTGAGGGAGAGCTGAGCCATGAGGGGTGCCTGCTTCCGTGGGGTACGGGTCCGTGTACGGATCGCTGTATGGATCGCTGTATGGATCCCTGTACGGGTTCCTGTCATCAACTCTGACCCCTGGCGCGCCCGGAACTCATCGCGCCGCGCGCGGGCGCACGCGCTGCGCACGCATGGAACACAGTGTCCGTTCACCGCCGGTCCCCCGTCCCACCCGCTGCTTGCATGGAACGCACGACACCGCAGGTGAACGACGGTGGCGTACGGATACGACACAGGAGGTTCCATGAACGGCAAGGTGGCCCTGGTGACCGGCGGCAGCCGCGGGATAGGGGCCGCGACCGCACTCCGGCTGGCGCGGGACGGCGCCGATGTCGCCCTCACCTACGTCGCGGGCGAGGAGGCCGCCCAGGACGTCGTCCGTGAGGTGAAGGCGCTGGGCAGGCGCGGTCTCGCGCTGCGCGCCGACTCGGCGGACGCGGGGCAGGCGGCCGAGGCGGTGGAGCGTACGGCGGAGGAGTTCGGGCGGCTCGACGTGCTCGTCAACAATGTCGGCGTGGGCGTGCTCGGCCCGCTGGACCAACTGGCGCTCGCCGATGTCGACCGGGTGCTCGCGGTGAACGTCCGCGGGGTGTTCCTGGCCTCGCAGGCGGCGGCCGGGCGGATGGAGCGCGGTGGCCGCATCGTGACGGTCGGCAGCTGTATGACCCAGCGGGTGCCGGGCCCCGGCGGCACGCTCTACGCGATGAGCAAGTCGGCGCTGATCGGCCTGACCAAGGCGCTCGCCCGGGAGCTGGGCGAGCGCGGCATCACCGCGAACATCGTGCATCCGGGGCCCGTGGACACCCGTATGAACCCGGCGGACGGCCCCTACGCGGACGCCCAGAGCGCGCTGACGGCCCTGGGCCGCTTCGGCTCACCCGACGAGGTGGCGTCCCTGGTCGCGTATCTCGCGGGCGACCGTGCCGCGTACATCACGGGCGCGGAACTGGCCGTGGACGGCGGGCACGCGGCGTAGGGCCCCCGTCCAGCCTCCGAAGCGTCAGCCGCCGAGTTCGCGGTGGCGGGTCGTGAGGTGGGCGGTGCCGCGCTCCGTCAGGGAGCCGAAGAGGCGCAGGCGGGAGATGCCGCCGTCGGGATAGATGTCCACGCGCGCGTGGGTGCCGACGGCGGGGGTGTCGAGGACGAAGCGGTGGTTGGTGTCGGGCTGGAGGCGGGTGCGGGGCAACACATCGGTCCACTTCTCCCCGGCACCGCCTTCACCCGCACCGCCCTTGCCCACGCCGGAATCCGCACCGGCACCCGCTTCGTCCGTGCGGATCGAGATCGACGCCCAGCCCGCCGCGTTGCCCTTCAGATACGCGGTGTCGATCTCGATCGCGCGGATCTCGGACTCGGCGACGAGCCGGTAGCGGATCCAGTCGTTGCCGTGGTCGCGGCGGCGCCGGGTCTCCCAGCCGTCGTCCATCTTGCGGGAGCGGCCCGGCTGGATGGAGTGGGTGGCGGGCGAGTAGAAGAGGTCCGATGCGCCCTCCACCTGGCCGCCGTTCTCCAGCGCGACCACGTCGAAGGTGCCGAGCGCGCCGAGCCAGCCGGGGTCGGGGACGACCTCGCCGTGCACCCGCACGCGCGCGATGCCGCCGTCGGGGTGCTGCGTGATCCGTACATGCGTGAAGCGCTGCGCCACGTCGACCGCGAAGCCGTTGGCCGCGTGTCCGCCGACCGGCGTGCGCTCGACGAGAGTCGTCCACCGCACATCGCCGGACAGGAGGTCGGCCGGTGACGGGGAGCCCGGCACCGAGACCGCCTCGACCGAGACGGCCTGCGGATAGTTGCCGCGGAAGTGGGCGGTGTCGATGACGAGGCCGCGGATCACTCCGGGGGCGCCGAGCCGGATCAGGGCCCAGTCGTGGTCGTCGTCGGCCGGCCACGGGTGCGCGGCGGACACACCGCGCCGCCGCCGGGTCTCCCAGCCGTCCATGACCTTGCCCTTGTGCCCGAAGTGCTCGGGATCGAACACGGGCCGCCCGGCGACCAGGATGTTCTCGCGCTGCGCGAAGAACTCGTCGTTGGCGGCGATGACCCCGGCGCCGAGCTGCCGGTCGGCGAGATTGGCGTACGCGGTGAAGGGGAAGTCGGCCGTCCGGTAGTCGGCGTACGGGTCGCCGCCACCGTACGGGTCGGCGTCACCGGTGAAGGACGGCACGGGGGACGACTGTGCGGAAGCGGGCTTGGCGGACGAGAAGAGGGAGGCGAAAAGGTCGCTCACGGTGTCAGTGATTCCTTTCGATCAGGCGGCCGGTCGGTGCGCCGATGACGCCGTCGTGCTGGATGCGCTCGCCGCGCAGCCAGGTCGACGTGACGACACCGTGCAGGGTCTTCCCGGCGTACGCGGTGATGCGGTTGCGGTGCTGGAGCGCCGCGGGGTCGACGGTGAAGGTCGCGTCGGGGGCGAGCACGGCGAAGTCGGCGTCGCGGCCCGGCTCGACGGCGCCCTTGCGGGTCAGGCCGGTGAGCGCGGCGGGCGCGGTGGACATCCAGCGGACGACGTCCTCCAGGGTGTGGCCGCGCCCGCGGGCCTCGGTCCACACGGCGGGGAGGCTGGTCTGGAGCCCGGACACACCGCCCCAGGCGGTCGCGAAGTCCGGGGTCTTGAGGTCGGCGGTGGAGGGCGAGTGGTCGGTGACCACGCAGTCGATGGTGCCGTCGGCGAGCGCGGCCCACAGCAGATCCTGGTTGGCGGCGTCACGGATGGGCGGACAGCATTTGAACTCGCTGGCGCCGTCCGGGACTTCCTCGGCGCTGAGGGTGAGGTAGTGCGGGCAGGTCTCGACGGTGAGCCGCACACCCTCGCGCTTGGCGGCGGCGATCAGCGGCAGGGCACTCGCCGACGACAGATGCAGGATGTGGACGCGGGCGTCGAACCGGCGGGCGGCGGCGATCAGGGCCTCGATGGCGGTGTCCTCGGAGACCGGCGGGCGCGTCGCCAGATAGTCCGCGTACCGGGGTCCCGTCAGTTGCGGCGCGGCGGCCAGCTCGCGCGGGTCCTCGGCGTGCACCACGAGCAGTCCGCCGAAGCCGGCGATCTCGGCGAGCGAGCGGGCGAGCTGGTCCCGGTCGAGTGCGGGGAACTCCTCGACGCCGGACGGCGACAGGAAGCACTTGAAGCCGAAGACGCCCGCGTCGTGCAGCGGGCGCAGATCCTTGACGTTGTCGGGCAGGGCCCCGCCCCAGAAGCCGACGTCGATGTGCGCCTTGGCGCGCGCCACGTCCTGTTTGACCCGGAGATGCGGCACCGTCGTCGTCGGCGGCAGCGAGTTCAGGGGCATGTCGACGAGGGTGGTGATGCCGCCGGCTGCCGCCGCGCGCGTGGCGGTCCAGAAGCCCTCCCAATGGGTGCGGCCGGGGTCGTTCACATGGACGTGGGTGTCGACCAGCCCTGACAGGACGACGTCGTCGCCGACGTCCTCAAGGCGGGCGCCCTCCGGTACGGGGGCGTCGTGCGCGAGGACGGCCGTGATCGTGCCGCCGGAGACGGCGACCGAAGCGGCCCGTGTCCCCTCGGGGGTGATGACGCGCGTCGAGCGCAGCACCAGTTGGACGTCGGACACCCGGACCCCTCTCATCCGTTTCCCACCCGCCGTTTCCCGTCCGAGAAATTCAACGTTCTGTTGAAGAACGTGTCACCCGTGACCTCACGCCGTCAAGGGTCACTCACCCACCCCGCGCCCGCTTCTCCGCCCGGCTGGACACTTCCGTACAGTGGAAGTAATATTCCGCAGATCAGAACTGACACGGGACCGCGCGGACAGTCGCCGGGTAGGCTGCTGCCTTGCCCGCCCGCCCCGAAAGGAACGCGCCGTGCCGACGTCGTCCAGCGCACGCACCACCGACACCGCCAAGCCCGCCGCTTCCGGCGGCGGTGTCCAGTCCCTTGAGCGCGCCTTCGACCTCCTTGAGCGGATGGCGGACGCCGGGGGCGAGGTCGGGCTGAGCGAGCTGTCCGCGAGCAGCGGCCTCCCGCTGCCCACCATCCACCGTCTGATGCGCACGCTGGTCGCCTGCGGCTATGTCCGCCAGCAGCCCAACCGGCGGTACGCCCTGGGCCCGCGCCTGATCCGTCTCGGCGAGTCCGCGTCCCGGCTGCTCGGCACCTGGGCCCGCCCCTACCTCGCCCGGCTGGTCGAGGAGACCGGCGAGACCGCGAACATGGCGCTCCTCGACGGCGACGAGATCGTGTACGTGGCACAGGTGCCGTCGAAGCACTCCATGCGGATGTTCACCGAGGTCGGCCGCCGGGTACTGCCGCACTCCACGGGCGTCGGCAAGGCGCTCCTCGCCGACACGCCCGCCGACGAGGTACGCGCGCTGCTCGCCCGTACGGGGATGCCCGCCGCGACAGAGAAGACGATCACCACGCCCGACGGCTTCCTGGACGCCCTGGAGGACGTGCGCCGCCAGGGGTACGCCGTCGACGACAACGAGCAGGAGATCGGCGTCCGCTGCCTCGCGGTCTCCGTGCCCCACTCCCCCACGGCCGCAGCGATCTCCATCTCCGGGCCAGCGGGCCGGGTCACCGACGCCGCGACGGAGAAGATCGTCCCAGTGCTCCAGCAGGTCGCCGTGGAGCTGTCCGAGGCGCTGGCCAGCTCGGGCCCGGCGAGCTGAACACGGGCCACGCGCGCGGGACATCGGGTGGCCGGGGGCCGGACATCATCCCCGCGCGCGTGACGCCCCCATCCGTGACGCTCGTCGTCATCTACGCGCGCGTAGCCGTCGCCAGTCGTCCGTCCGCCATCTCCAGGACCGCGTCCGCCGCCGCGAGGTGCGCGCGGTCGTGGGTGACGAGGACCGTCGCCGTGCCGCGCTCGCGGACCAGCCGGACCAGCAGGTCGAGGACGGCGGCGCCCCGCTCGTGGTCGAGGGCGCTCGTGGGTTCGTCCACGAGGAGCACGGACGGCTCGTTCATCAGCGCCCGCGCGATGTTCACGCGCTGCCGCTGGCCTCCGGAGAGCTGATGCGGTCTGCGGTGGGCGAGATCGGCGAGCCCGACGCCCGCCAGCAGCTCCCGCACCCGGCCCCGTACCGTACGCGCCCTGCGGCCGTCGAGGTGGGCCATGACCTCCAGTTGCTCGGCCGCCGTGAGGGACGGCAGCAGATTCGGCTGCTGGAAGACGATGCCGATCTCGCGGCGCCGCAGCAGGGCCCGCTCGGCGCGGCTGAGCGCGCCCGTCTCCGTACCGCCGACGAGGACCCGCCCCCGGTCCGGTGGGACGAGTGTCGCGGCGACCGCGAGGAGGCTGGACTTGCCGGAGCCCGACGGGCCGACGACCGCCGTGACGGTGCCCGCCGGCACGCCGAGCGATACCCGGTCCAGGGCGGTCAGGCGCCCGTCGCCGTCCGGGTAGGTGAGCGTGACGCCGTCCAGGACCAGCGGCGCGGACGGTTCGGCGGCGGTGGCGTACGAGGCTGCGGTGGTCGTGTTCATCGGGCGCTCCCCAGCGCGGTCAGCGGGTCGACGGCGGTGATCCGCCGGACGGACAGGGCGGCGCCGAACGCGCCCAGGGCGATCAGGACGGCGGCGGGCACCAGGACGGTCGGCGCGTCCAGGACGAACGGCACGTCGCCGCCGCTGACGAGCCCGCCGATCCCGACGGCGAGCACCGTGCCGAGACCGGTCCCGGCGGCGAGTATCACGACCGCCTGCCCGAGCGCGTCCCGCAGCAGATACGGGGTTCCGGCGCCGAGCGCCTTCAGTACGGCGATGTCGGGCGCGCGCTGGATCGTCCAGACCGTGAAGAAGGCCCCTATGACCAGCGCGGAGATGACGAACAGGAATCCGCGCATCAGTTGGAGGGAGCCGTTCTCGGCCCGGTAGGAGCCGATCGCGGTGAGCGCGTCGTCGCGGGTCAGGGTGCGCGTACCGGCCGCGCGGTCGCCCGCCGCGAGGTCCGCCCCGGACACCCCGTCCGTCCGCAGGGCGATCACCGTGGCCCCCGCACCCGAGCCCGATCCGGAACCCGAGCCCGCCGCCGTACCGCCACCGCCGTGCCCGAGCCCCTGCCAGTCGGCGAGCGCCGTCCACACGACGGGCGTGTGGCTGTACGAGGCGTCGCCCCGGACCGCCGCGACAGTCACCTCCACCCCGCCGAGCCGGACCGTGTCGCCCGCCCCGGCGCCGAGCGCGTCGGCCGCCTTCCCGGAGAGCACGACCCGCCCGGCGCCGACCCCGGCGGGCGCGAGACCGCTGTCCGGTCCCACGCCGAACGCGGACACCGCCGCCGTACGGTCCCCGGCGCCCGCGTTCAGGGTACGGATGCCGAGGGGTTCGGCGGAGGTGACGCCGGGCTGGCGTGCCCAGGTCAGCCAGGCGCGCTCGGGCACGGTCGAGTCGGTGAAGGACACGGACCGGCCGTCCGGCGGGGCCGCGAAGGCGAGGCGGTCGGCGGGCAGGCCGGTGATCGCCGAGGTGTTCTCCCTGGCGAGCCCGGCGGTCAGCCCCGACAGCAGACCGACGAGCAGGGTGATCAGCACGACGACGGCTCCCATCAGGGCGAACCGCCCCTTGGCGAACCTCAGATCTCTCCAGGCGACGAACATGCCCCCACCTTGCGCCGCCGGTGCGCGGCCAGGCATCGCGCCACGGCACGCTTCACCCGGATCGAAGGGGGGAAGCCGCATTCCACCTTTCGGTTGACCCCGCGCGCGGAACGTCTGCCTACGCTGGTGGAGGTATGCGTCCTGATCCCCTGTCCCCCGCCCTGCGCGCGCTGCGCGTCTGCCTGCACCTGCTGATGGCCGGTCTGCTGGCCCTCGTCGTCGTGCGCGCGCTCACCGCCGACGGCTCCGGAGGCGACGGTTCCGGCGGTCTCGGCGGTGCCGGCGGTGGCGCGTCCGGTAGTACGGCGGCGGTCCTCGCGGCGACGGCCCTCGTGGCGGCCGTGTACGCCGCCGGACCGCTGCTGCCCGCCGTACGCGACCGGCAGGGCCCCGCCGCCCTGTGGCTCGGGGCGCTCGGCGCGTCGTGGCTGGTGCTGCTCGTGCTCACGCCGGACGGGCTGTGGCTGGCGTTCCCGCTGTACTTCCTGGAGCTGCATCTGCTGCCCGCTCGGTGGGGGCTTCCGGCGGTGGCCGTCACGGCGGGCGCGGCCATCGTGTCGTTCGTCCGGCACGGCGAGCCGTTCACGGCGGGCGCCGTCATCGGTCCGCTGCTCGGCGCGGCCGTCGCCACCGCGACCGTCCTCGGCTATCAGGCGCTCTACGGCGAGAGCGAGCGGCGGCGCGCCCTCATCGGTGAACTGATCGCCACGCGCGCGGAGTTGGCTGCGGCCGAACGCACGGCGGGCACCCTCGCGGAGCGGGAGCGGCTGGCCCGGGAGATCCACGACACGCTCGCGCAGGGCCTGTCGAGCATCCAACTGCTGTTGCGGGCGGCGGGCCGCACCCTGCCCGCCGACGCCCCGGCCGCCCCGCTCATCGAGCAGGCGCGGGCGGCGGCGCAGGACAACCTCGCGGAGGCGCGCCGTTTCGTCCGGGCCCTCGCGCCGCCGGACCTGGCGCACGGCACCCTCGCGGCGGCCCTGGAGCGGCTGTGCGCGACGGCGCCGGGCTCGGTCCCGGGTGCGGGCACGGCCGCGGACGTCAAGGCGCAGTGCTCGGTGAGCGGCACCCCGGTGGAGCTGCCGACGCCCTACGAGGTGGCGCTGCTGCGGATCGCCCAGTCGGCGCTCGGAAACACCGTGCGGCACGCGCGGGCGCGACGCGTGGACATCACCCTCAGCTTCATGGACACGGCGGTGGCGCTGGACGTGGTGGATGACGGGGTGGGCTTCGACACCGGGGCCGGAACGGGGTCTGGAACAGGGACCGGAACGGGGTCCGGAACGGTCGGCGGGAATCCGCGGGGCCCGGCCGACGCGCGGCGCGACGGAGGGTTCGGGCTGCCCGCCATGCGCTCGCGCGTCGCGTCGCTCGGCGGGACGTTCACCGTCGAATCGGCGCCGGGACAGGGCACGGCGGTGGCGGTGACCCTGCCGCTCCCGACACTCGCGGGCGACGCCGCCGAGCCGATGCCGGTACGGGGGTCCGCATGACCGTAAGGCTCCTGCTCGCGGACGATCACCCGGTCGTGCGGGCCGGGTTGCGGGCCGTACTCGACGCCGAGGCGGACTTCGTGATCGTGGCGGAGGCGGCGACGGCCGAGCGTGCCGTCGAGCTGGCCGGGGCGGGCGGGGTCGACGTGGTCCTGATGGACCTCCAGTTCGGTTCCGGCATGCACGGCTCCGACGCGACGGCGGCCATCACCTCGGTGCCGGGGGCGCCCCGGGTCCTGGTGCTCACGACGTACGACACGGACGCCGACATCCTCGCGGCCGTCGAGGCGGGCGCGGCCGGATATCTGCTGAAGGACGCCCCGCCGGAGGAGCTGGCGGCGGCCGTCCGTACGGCAGCGTCGGGCCGCTCGGCCCTGGCGCCCGCCGTGGCGGACCGGCTGATGCACCGGATGCGCGCGCCCGGCGAGGCGCTCAGCCGCCGGGAGCTTGAGGTGCTGCGGCTGGTCAAGGACGGTCTGTCGAACCAGCAGATCAGCAAGGAACTGTTCCTGAGCCAGGCGACGGTGAAGTCCCATCTGGTGCACATCTACGCCAAGTTGGGCGTCGACTCGCGTACGTCGGCGGTGGCGGCGGCGACCGCGCGCGGGCTGATCCGACGCGGCACCTGACCGCCCCGCCGGAAAAGGGTTCACCCCCGGGACAGCGCCCCCGCGAAGTCCTCCGGCTCCGCGCGCCGCAACCGCCGCCGCAGTCCCCGCGGTACGGGTGCGACCGGCACCGTCAGGACCGGGCAGACCGCGTGCCGCGACACCTGCCGACGCACCCGCCCACCCCATCGGGCACCGCCCCACCCCCGTACCGCCGCCACCCCGGCCCCGGAGCTGTCGGGGTTGCGGGCGAACAGGGCCTCGCCCTCGGGCGGTTCCCAGGCGAGGACGGCGAGCAACCGCACACCCCGACGACCACGCGCGGCGCGTCCCCCGGCGGCCGGTTCATCCGCGCCCCGTCCCCACGCGAGTGCCCCGTCCCCACGCGAGTCACCCATGCCCCCGTCCCCACGCGAGCGCCCGCGCGTACATCCGGCGGACCGGGTCGCGCAGCGGGACCCCGGGCATGCGGTCCTCGGCGATGCGCTGCCACTCCCGCTCGGTGCGGTCCGTGATCCCGTCGGTGACCGACGCGTCGTGGCGGACCATGGCGTACCTCCTCGTCGACGCCTCAGGGCCAAAGCGGCCCGGGTGCTCAGCGTCTCGCCGCCACACCGTGGGGCGGCAGGGCCAATTCGAGGAAGTTGGACCCTATGTGAGGGGCAGTGTCCAGGATGTGGACCGGTCGGCGGGGGGTCAGCGGGCGGGTGGCCCGCCGAACAGTTCGACGGCGCTCCGTACCTCCGCGAGAGGTCCGGAGAGCGCGCTCACGGAGCCGATGGACCCGGCGATCAGCAGCAGGGACCGGCGCAGCCGGGGTGTCTCGGGGATGCCGCCGGAGGCCATGGCGGCGAGTGCGGCGAGTTCCTCCTCGGCGATGCCCCGGTCCGGGAACTCGACCGGATGGGCCGCGAGCGCCCGGTGCAACCGGACCACGGCGACGCGCAGTACCGCGACCCGTGGATCCTCGTCGCTGTCGGCCACCGCTTTCTGTCCCACGCTCCGCAACACAGCTCTCCCCCCGCGCACTCCGTCGTGCGCCGCACCCGAATCGGACCCCATGCACGCCCCCGCGAGCGCTGGTCGGGCGCCGGGGACGCGGGTCAGTAAACGCCCTCGGCGCGGCGACCGCCACTCCGTCGACCGATTTGCGAAGGCACCCGTCCGAGGCGTCCGTCACGTACTCGATTCACCGCGCGCGAAGCGCCTGGCACCCGGTGACAACGGGCCCGGCTGAGGTATGCAGGAGGACATGGAGACGAACGAACCGACCGGGCCGCCGCCCGGCGCCGAAGTGGCCGGACTGCTGCTGGCGGCGGGCGGCGGCCGGCGCCTGGGCGGGCGCCCCAAGGCGCTGCTGCCCTACCGGGGACGCCCGCTCGTGGAACACGCGGTGCGCGTGCTGCGCGAGGGCGGCTGCGCCCGGGTCCATGTGGTGCTGGGGGCGGGCGCGGGCGCGGTACGCGAAGCGGCGTCGCTGCCCGGCTGCGTCCTGGTGGACAACCCGGCGTGGGAGGAGGGCATGGGCTCGTCGCTGCGCGCGGGTCTCGCCTCGCTCGCGGGCACCGGGGCGGCTGCCGCGCTGGTCGCGCTGGTCGACCAGCCGGGGATCGGTCCGACGGCGGTGGCGCGGGTCCGGGCCGCCGGCACCTCGCCGCGCGCGCTGGCCGCCGCCGTGTACGGGGGTGAGCGGGGGCATCCCGTGCTGTTCGGCGCGGACCGGTGGGCGGACATCGCGGCCTCGGCGGTCGGCGACCGGGGGGCGCGCGCGTATCTCGCGGCGCACGAGGGCGAGTTGACGGCGGTCGAGTGCGGGGATGTCGCCGAGGCGTACGACATCGACACCGTGGCGGATCTGGCGCGGCTGGAGTAACGGGGAGGGGTGGCACGGAGGGCCACGGTCTGTCGAGGGGAAGATTCTCGACATCAACACTCCTTGTACTTCCACCATGAGGAAACTACTATCCATTTTCGTGGTGTGAAGTTCGCACGTTCACCGGTTCACTGAAGGAAGTGACAGCACATGTCCGCACCCGCGCCGTCCCCGGCGGCCCTCGTCGACGCGGAGACCCTGCCCCGGCAGGACGAGGTCCTCACCGATGCGGCCCTCACCTTCGTGGCCGAGCTGCACCGGAGGTTCACGCCCCGGCGTGACGAACTCCTCGCCCGCCGCGCCGAGAAGCGCGCCGAGATCGCCCGTACGTCCACGCTCGACTTCCTCCCCGGGACCGCGCACATCCGCGACGACGCCTCCTGGCGGGTCGCGCCCGCGCCGGCCGCCCTGGACGACCGGCGGGTGGAGATCACCGGGCCCACCGACCGGAAGATGACGATCAACGCCCTCAACTCCGGCGCCAAGGTGTGGCTCGCGGACTTCGAGGACGCGTCGGCGCCGACCTGGGAGAACGTGGTCACGGGCCAGCTCAACCTGATCGACGCCTACGAGCGCCGCATCGACTTCACGGACGAGCGCACCGGCAAGTCGTACGCGCTCAGGCCCGCGGCGGAGCTGGCGACCGTCGTGACGCGTCCGCGCGGCTGGCACCTGGACGAGCGCCACCTCCAGGTCGAAGGGCGTCCGGTGCCCGGCGCCCTGGTCGACTTCGGGCTCTACTTCTTCCACAACGCGCAGCGCCTGATCGACCTCGGCAAGGGCCCCTACTTCTACCTCCCGAAGACGGAGTCGCACCTGGAGGCCCGCCTCTGGAACGACGTGTTCGTCTTCGCGCAGGACTACGTGGGCATCCCGCAGGGCACGGTCCGCGCGACCGTCCTCATCGAGACGATCACCGCCGCGTACGAGATGGACGAGATCCTCTACGAACTGCGCGAGCACGCGTCGGGGCTGAACGCGGGGCGCTGGGACTACCTCTTCTCGATCGTCAAGAACTTCCGTGACGGCGGCCCCAAGTTCGTCCTGCCGGACCGCAACGCGATCACGATGACGGCCCCGTTCATGCGCGCGTACACCGAACTCCTCGTCCGCACCTGCCACCGGCGCGGGGCGCACGCGATCGGCGGCATGGCCGCGTTCATCCCGTCGCGGCGCGACCCCGAGGTCAACAAGGTCGCCTTCGAGAAGGTCAAGAACGACAAGGACCGGGAGGCCGGGGACGGTTTCGACGGCTCCTGGGTCGCCCACCCGGACCTGGTGCCGATCGCGAAGGCGTCGTTCGACGCGGTCCTCGGCGACCGGCCGCACCAGAAGGACCGCCTCCGCGAGGACGTGTCGGTCGCGGCGGGCGACCTGATCGCCGTCGACTCGCTGGACGCGCGGCCCACGTACGCGGGGCTCGTCAACGCCGTGCAGGTCGGCATCCGTTACATCGAGGCATGGCTGGGCGGGCTGGGCGCGGTCGCCATCTTCCACCTGATGGAGGACGCGGCGACCGCCGAGATCTCCCGCTCGCAGATCTGGCAGTGGATCAACGCGGGCGTCGAGTTCGAGCACGACGGGCAGACCGTGCGGGCGACGCCCGAGCTGGCCCGGCGGATCGCCGACGGTGAACTCGCCGCGATCCGCGCGGACATCGGCGAGGAGGCCTTCGCTGCCGGCCGCTGGCAGCAGGCCCACGACCTCCTCCTGAAGGTCGCGCTGGACGAGGACTACGCGGACTTCCTGACGCTCCCGGCGTACGAGCAACTGGCGGGCTAGGCAGACCGGGGCGCCGAAGGGTGGCGGTGCGCCGACGTCAGGACGCGGGCCGCGCCGCGCAGCGCGGCCGTGTCCGGCGCGGGCACCGCGTCGACCGGGGCGTTCAGCTCCTTCGCCAGGCCGGGCGCGAAGTCCGGATGCAGGGCGCCGCCGCCCGACAGCAGCACCCCGCGCACGAGCGCCTCGACGCTGCGCACGGTCCGGTCGCGGCGCAGCGTCTCGGTCACCATTCCGGCCACCGCGCCGATGAGGTCGTCGTACGTCGTGGTGGCGTCGAGGTCGCTCGTACCGAGCGTGGCCCGGTACGCGTCGGTCACCGCGCCCTCGGTGAGCAGCGCGACCTCGGTGAGGTGCGCCCCGACGTCCACGACGAGCAGCGGCCGGGTGAGGTCCGCGCACGCGCCGAGCGCGACGGCGCGCGCGGTGGGGACGGTCAGGACCGTGCGGGGCCGCAGCACCTCAAGGGCCGTGAGCGCGGCGCTCCGGTGGGCGGCGCCGGACGGCACGGGCAGGGTGAGCACCACCAGCGGACGGCCGAACCTGGGCAGACGGTGGCTCAGCAGCCGCTCCAGCATGAGCGCCGCGCCCTCCGGGTCGACGACCACCCCGCGCCGTACGGGATAGGTGGCGGTCCGGTCGGCGAACGTCACCGTCGGCACGTCGAGGACGACACCCCGGCCGGACATCCAGGCCCGGGTACGGGCGCTGCCGAGGTCGAGGGCGACACCGGTGCGCGACGGCCGGACCCGCCAGGGCGTCACGGCCCGGACCCCCCGATCGCCCCGGACTCACCGATCGCCCCGGACCCACCGGGGACCCGCTGCCGGCAGCCGACACAGCGGCGCGCGTACGGCAGGATCTCCAGGCGCTCCTCGGGGATGGGCCGCGTACAGCCCTCGCAGTTGCCGTACCGGCCCTGTTCCAGGTGGTCGAAGGCGATGTCGATGTCCGTCAGGACCCGGTCGACGGATGCCCGCTGGGCGGCAAGGAAGGGGTCGGTGCCGTCCCCTCCGGCCCCGAAGGCGCCGCTCTCCTCCATCGCCTTGAGCTGCGCGAGCCGTGAGTCGCGCTCGTGCGTGAGGCGGCGGCGGATCTCGGTCGCGGTGGGGCGGTGGGGACCGGGGGCGGTGTCGGCCGGGTCGAGTGGCATCGGACGAGTCCTTCCACGAGGGCGGACGGCCGTGGCCCCAGGAGGCTGGGGGCCACGGCCGTCCGCCGGGGACGGGGGCACTCTCTCCACCCTGACCGCCGCGCCGCGCCCGGACCATCGGTCCGCGAGCCCATAGCCGGGGGTTTCGATGGTGTACGTGGCGTGTTCCCGTGGTGTACGCGACCGGAGGGAGGGGTTCCGGGAACCGTGCAAATGGCTGCTGACCCCCATCGACCGGGACGCACGGGCCCGGCAAGCTGGGCACTGTGTCTCTGTTCTGGCGGATCTTCGGACTCAACGCCCTGGTGCTCGGCGCGGCCACGGCGCTGCTGCTGTGGGGGCCGGTGACGGTCTCGGTACCGGTGCTGCTCACCGAGGCGACCATGCTGCTCGGCGGGCTCGCCGTGATGCTGGTCGCCAACGCGGCCCTGCTGCGCGTCGGCCTCGCCCCCGTCGGCCGGCTCACCCGGCTGATGACACGGGTCGATCTGCTGCGCCCGGGACAGCGGTTGCCGGTGCCGGGACACGGCGGCTTCATCCAGCTCATCCGTACCTTCAACGCCATGCTCGACCGGCTGGAGGCCGAGCGCGCCACGAGCACCGCCCGCGCCCTGTCCGCGCAGGAGTCCGAGCGGCGCCGGATCGCGCAGGAACTCCACGACGAGGTCGGCCAGAGCCTGACCGCCGTCCTGCTCGGCCTGAAGCGGGCGGCGGACCAGGCACCCGCCCCGCTGCGCGACGAGCTGCGGCAGGCGCAGGAGATCACCCGCGAAAGCCTGGACGAGGTACGCAGGCTCGCCCACCGGCTGCGCCCCGGCGTCCTGGAGGACCTCGGTCTGATCAGCGCCCTGACCTCGCTCACCAGCGACTTCGCCACGCACACCGGCCTGGAGGTACGGCGCCGCTTCGACCCGGACCTGCCGCCCCTCGACCACGAACGGGAGCTGGTGCTGTACCGGGTCGCGCAGGAGAGCCTGACCAACACGGCACGCCACGCGGACGCCGAACGCGTCGAACTGGCCCTGTGCCACACGCCCGACACGGTGGAGCTGCGGATCACCGACGACGGGCGCGGGGTCGGCGGGCGCGGCATCGGCGCCATCCGTGAGGGCGCCGGTATCCGGGGCATGCGGGAGCGGGCGCTGCTCATCAGCGCGACGCTCGACATCGAGTCCGGGCCGCGCGGCGGCACCCGGGTGACGCTGTCCGTGCCGAGAGGGCCGCGACCGGTGACCGGCGCGGAGCCGCACACGCGCGCCGAGCGGGAGGTGTGACCGTGTCCGAAGCACCCGTGGCGGGCCCCATCCGGATCCTCCTCGCCGACGACCACGCGCTGGTCCGCCGTGGCGTACGGCTCATCCTCGACGGCGAACCCGGGCTCCAGGTCGTCGCGGAGGCCGGGCACGGCGCGGAGGCCGTGGAGCTGGCCCGCGCCGGCGGGGTGGACCTCGCGGTCCTCGACATCGCCATGCCCCGGATGACGGGCCTCCAGGCCGCGCGCGAACTGTCCGCCCGCCATCCCGCGCTGCGCATCCTGATGCTGACGATGTACGACAACGAGCAGTACCTCTTCCAGGCCCTCAAGGCGGGCGCGTCCGGGTACGTCCTGAAGTCCGTCGCCGACCGTGATCTGGTCGCGGCCTGCCGGGCGGCGATGCGCGGCGAGCCGTTCCTGTACCCGGCGGCGGTCACCGCGCTGATCCGCAGCTACCTGGACCACGGGCGGCGCGACGAGGAGAGCGGCGCGGACGGGGACCCGGCGCTGACGGCCCGTGAGGAGGAGGTACTCAAACTCGTCGCCGAGGGCCAGTCGTCCAAGGAGATCGCGGGAACCCTGGTGATCAGCGTCAAGACCGTGCAGCGGCACCGGGCCAACCTGCTGCACAAGCTGGGCCTGCGGGACCGCCTGGAGCTGACGCGGTACGCGATACGGGTCGGGCTGATCGAACCCTGACCGGTCCGGGCGCCCGAGGTGCCCGAGGTGCCCGCAGGTACCCGGGGTGCCCGCGCGTCCGGGTGTGGGGCAGACTGACGACGACAGCGGAGGGGGCCCGTATGACCCGGCAGATGCCTGCCGCCCCTCGCGCGCTCCTCGGCACCCTCGTCGCCGTCCTCCTGTGCGCCTTGGGCGACTTCGGCCCGGCACACCCCGTCAGTCCCTCCAGCGTCACGGCATCCGCCGTCACGGCGACGGCACCGACAGCCGACACGACGGCATCCGTCACCGTCACCCACGCCGACAGCACCCCCTGCACCACCCCGTGCGGCGCCCCACCACCCCGAGTCGCCCCCGACGGAACCCCCGCCGAACGGCACACGGCACCCGGTGGCGGCGCGCTCGTCGCGCCCGGTCCGGCCGGTCCCGGTGCCGCGCGCGCCGTGGACACCCGGCGCCCGGCGGACATCACCCCGTACACCCGGCCCCTCGCCCGCCCCACCGATCGCGCCCCGCCGCTCCGCTCAGGCAGTTGACGACGTCCCTCTGCCGATCCGCCGTGCCCTTTCGCGGGCGCGGTATGCCTGTGGGAGACCTCCTTTGGCACGCGCCACCCGGGTGCGGGCGTTTCTCGCCCTCGCCGTCATCGCCCTGTCCGTCTACATCACCCTGACCGTCCCGGCCCGGCTCGGCCTCGATCTGCGCGGCGGCACCCATATCGTCCTGGAGACCCGGGGCACGCCGGAATCCGCCGCGTCCGACTCCGAAGCCACCGAACGCACCCTCGAAGTACTGCGCCGCCGTATCGACGCCCTCGGCGTCTCCGAACCGACCGTCGCCCGGTCGGGGGAGCGCAGGATCATCGTCGAACTGCCGGGCGTCCAGGACCCGGAGGAGGCCGCGGACGTCCTCGGCCGGACGGCCCAGCTCACCGTCCACCCCGTCCTGGGAACCGCCACCGACGGCGACCCGGCCCCCGATCGCCAACAGAAAAGCCCACGCGAACCGGTGCTTCCCGACGGTTCGGGGCAGCCCCTGCGGCTCGGTCCCGCCGCGCTCACCGGCGCGGACGTCGGCGGCGCCGAGGCACGGCTCGACCAGCAGAGCGCCCTCGGCTGGTTCGTCGCCCTCGATCTGAAGGGCGCGGGCAAGGACCTGTGGACGCGGCTGACCGCCGACGCCGCGTGCGCGCCGGCGGGCGATCCCGCACGGCGGATCGCGATCGTCCTGGACGACAAGGTCATCTCGTCGCCGCAGGTCGATCCGTCGGTGGCGTGCCGTACGGGCATCACCGGCGGTGCCACGCAGATCACCGGGGACTTCGACCGGGAGGAGGCCAGGGAGCTGGCGCTGCTGATCAGCGGCGGCGCCCTCCCGATGCCCGTCGAGACCGTCGAACAACGCACCGTCGGCCCCACGCTCGGCGCCGACGCCATCCGGTCCAGCGCCCAGGCCGCAGTCATCGGCACGGTCCTGACCTCCCTGTTCGTCATCGTCGTCTACCGGCTGCTGGGCGCCCTGGCCGCCGTGGCGCTCGCCTGCTACGGCCTCATCTCCTACGCGACCCTCGCCGCGCTCGGCGCCACACTGACCCTGCCGGGCCTCGCCGGATTCGTCCTCGCGATCGGCATGGCCGTGGACGCGAACGTCCTCGTCTTCGAACGGGCCCGTGAGGAGTACGCGGCCCGCGCGGGCCGGAGTCCGCGTACGGCGCTCAAGTCCGGGTTCCGGCAGGCGTTCAGCGCCATCGCCGACTCCAACATCACCACGCTCATCGCGGCCGGACTGCTGTTCTTCCTGGCGTCGGGGCCGGTACGCGGCTTCGGGGTGACGCTGGGCATCGGCGTCCTCGTCTCGATGTTCAGCGCGCTCGTCGTCACCCGCGTCCTTGCCGAGTACGCGGTGGCCCGCCGCCCGGTCCGCCGCCGCCCCCGTATCTCCGGGATCGCGCACCGCGGCCGGGTCCGTGACTGGCTCACCCGCCGCGACCTGCGGCCGATGCGCCACGGGCGCCGCTGGCTCGCCGTGTCGGCCGCCGTCCTGGTGCTCGCCGTGACGGGCATCGTGGTACGGGGCCTGAACTTCGGGGTCGAGTTCACGGGCGGGCGCCTCATCGAGTACGCGACCGCGCAGCCCGTGGACGCGGAACGGGCGCGGGGAGCGCTCGCCGACGCCGGATTCCCGCGCGCCGTCGTCCAGACGTCGGGGAACGGTGATCTCACCGTACGCACCGACCAGTTGTCCGACGCCGACGCGGCGAAGGTGGACCGGGCGGTCGGCTCGCTCGGCGGGGTCGCGGAGAAGATCCGGGACGAGCGGATCGGCCCGAGCATGGGCAGCGAGCTGCGCCGGGGTGCCGTGATCGCCCTGGCGGTGGCCGTGGGCGGTCAGTTGCTGTACCTCGCGGTGCGGTTCCGCTGGGCGCTCGGCGCGGCGGCGGTCGCCGCGATGGCGCAGGACGCGGTGATCCTCACCGGGGTGTTCGCGTGGCTCGGCAAACCGGTCGACGGGGTGTTCCTCGCGGCGCTGCTCACGGTGATCGGCTACTCGGTGAACGACTCGGTGGTCCTGATCGACCGGCTGCGGGAGGAGTGGCCGGGCCGCAGGAAGCAGCCGTTCGCCCGGACCGTCGACCTGGCGGTGCTGCACACCGTGCCGAGGACCGTGAACACGGGGATGGGCGCCCTGTTCATCCTGGCGGCGCTCGCCGCCCTGGGCGGCGATTCGCTCACCGACTTCGCGCTGGCGCTGCTCATCGGGATCGTGGTGGGCACCTGGTCGTCGATGTTCACGGCGATGCCACTGGCCGTCGAACTGGAGGCCCGCGGCGCCCTGCGCGTACGGCGAGCTGAGCAGGAACAAGGCGACCTAAGCTGGCGCCATGGCTGACGAACCCACCACAGGGCCGGACCATTCCGCCGCCGAAGCGGCCGAAGTGCCGGACAGTACGGCGGTACGCACGGCCCTGTGGCGGGCTCTGCATGTGCGGGTCGACCCGCCGCCGCATGTCCTGGAGGACGAGATCGGTCTGCGGCTCGCCGACCCCGGCGACGACTGGCGCGACCGGGGGGACATGGACCCGGCCGCGACCCGCTGGTTCCGAGCGTCGATCGTGGCGCGGGCCCGCTTCATCGAGGACCTGGTCGTGGAGCGGACGGACCGCGGCGTCGGCCAGTACGTCGTCCTCGGTGCCGGTCTGGACTCCTTCGCCCAGCGCAGGCCCGACATCGCGTCCCGGCTGCGGATCTTCGAGGTCGACCGGCCCGGCCCTCAGGCCTGGAAGCGCCGGCGCCTGACCGAACTCGGCTTCGGCGTCCCGGACCGGCTGCGCCTGGTCCCCGTCGACTTCGAGGCGGGCGGCTCGTGGTGGGACGAGCTGGAGGCCGCCGGATTCGACGCGGACCGGCCGGCCGTCGTGGCCTCCACGGGCGTCACCCTGTACCTCACCAAGGAGGCGAACGCGGCCACCCTGCGCCGACTCGCCACACTCGCCCCGGGCTCCACCCTTGCCATGACGTTCCAGCTACCGCCGGACCTGCTCGACGAGGACAAGCGCGCCGGACTCCGCGTCGCACAGCGCGGGGCACAGGCGAGCGGGACACCGTTCCTCAGCTTCTTCGCGCCCTCGGAGATGCTGGCCCTCGCCCGCGACGCCGGATTCAAGGACGCACGGCATGTATCGGCGGCCGTGCTCGACGAGCGGTACTTCGCGGGCCGTACGGACGGTCTCGGCACGTCGAGCGGGGAAGAGCTGCTCGTGGCGACCGTCTGACGGCAGCCGGGGCGTCCCCGCGAAACCCCGAACCCCGGACGCCGGGCGCTATGCGCCGCTCTCCCCCGGCCGGTCCGCGTGCCCGAGGCTGCGGCCCGGTGCCACCCGGTCCCGTACGAGCCGCTTCACCGCCGTCGGCTCCGGGAACCCCTGAGTGCGCCGGTCCCACACCACCTCGCCGTCGACCCGCACCACGAAGACTCCGCCCGTGCCGGGGGCCAGGGAGAGTTCCGTCAGCTCCGTCTCGAAGGTGGTGAGGAGTTCCTGGGCCAGCCAGGCGGCCCGGGGGAGCCAGCGGCACTGGGTGCAGTACTCGATCTGCACGCGGTGTACGGGACGTGCGGGGGGTTCGGTGGGCTCAGAGGGTTCGGGCGCCATGAGGAGGCACCGCCTTTCGCTGCGGTCGGCTCGGTGAACGGGTCAGCCGAGGTGGGCGGTCCAGTCCTGTTCGGCGGCGGGTTTGCCGTGCAGGTCCGGGACCCGTTTGAGCCAGGCGGGGCGGGACGCCTCGGTCGCGGCGGCCCGGTGGGCGTCCTCGGCCGCGAGCTGTTCGCGGCCGGGGAAGTCTGTGGGCAGCCAGACCGCGGACGCCTCGGCGCGGGCGGCGAGATAGGTGACGTAGGCGTCGCGGACCTCGTCGGGTCCGGCGAATCCGGGCTCGTCGGCCAGCCACTCGTCGGGGACCAGCGCGACGACCTCACGCAGCAGGTCACGGGTGGTACGGGGCGCGAGGTCGGCGTCGGCGGCGACGGTGTCCGGCGCCTGTCCGCCCAGCGCGTGCCGGCGGAAGTCGTAGACCTTGTCGACGGAGGCGGCGGCCGTCTCCCAGCGGTGGTGGAAGACGAGGGCCGCGCCGTGGTCGATGAGCCAGAGCTTCGGCTCACGGGTGCCGAAGCTTGGCCAGATCAGCAGGTTGGAGCTGTGCACGGTCCGGTCGACATTGGCGGTGAGCGCGTCCAGCCACACGATCCGCCCGGCCTCCAGCGGGTCGACGTCCAGCGCGTGCGGGGTGAAGTCGACAGCGCCCGGCAGGAAGTCCATGCCGAGGTTGAGCCCGGCGCTGGCGTCGAGCAGGTCCCGTACCTCCTGGTGCGGCTCGTCCCGGGCGACCGCGGGATCGAAGTGGGCCCGCACCAGCTCCGGCACGCGCAGGCCGAGCCGGCGGGCGAGTTCCCCGACGATCACCTCGGCGACCAGGGCCCGGCGCCCCTGGGCGGAGCCGGTGAACTTGACGACGTAGGTCCCGAGGTCGTCGGCCTCGACGACTCCGGGCACGGAGCCGCCGGTCCGCAGCGCTTCGACATAGCGGGTCGCCGTGACCTCTCTCAGCATCCTCGTCTCCCTGTGGCCCAGCGGTCCGTCGATCCGCATGAACTGACCATGCTAACCAGGCGTGCCCCCCGGGGACGACGGCGCCGACCGAATGCGGAGCGATAAGAATATTAAGTCACCCACACAGGCGACATATTCCTTTTCCCCATTCCACCCCGCCGAGCATTTCCTGTTCAATGGCGGAGACGTGAGGTATGACGCTCGGGGGAGAATGCCCACTCGGTGAACATTCGAATTCTTTGCGCCATTCCTGCGCGATGTGACCGAAATCCGACATCCGCATCGTCGCGGCTCTTCACAGCGCGACCCTTGTGCGGCTCCTGTATCCCACCGACGGATCCGACCGCTGCAACGGCGCAGCCCATGGGACCGGCACAGCATTCCTACGGAGATGCCACGGGTGCGCGAAAAAGACGAGAACACCGAATTACACCGACCGATTCACCAAAAACTTCTCCGCAGTCTCGCCTATCCCCTGCTTCTCCTGCTCACCATTCTGGTGGCCGCGATTTCGCTGATGCAGGAATGGGATCCGGGCCGTGTGAACCCGCTTTTCCTGATGGGAACGCTGCTCTATCTGACCACGCTGGAGCGGCTGATTCCGTACCAGCGCGACTGGCATCCCAGCGCGTCGGAGTGGCGGTGGTACGGCGTGTACTTCCTCCTGACGATGGCCGGCGGCGCGCTGGCGCAGTTGCTGGTGGCGACTGCGGTGACCGCGCTGTCGCCCGCCGAACCCGCTCTCCCGCTCTGGGCCGAGATCCCTCTCGCCCTGCTGATCGGTTCGCTGGCGAGCTACCTGGTGCACCGGCTGGAACACACCAATCCGCTGCTGTGGCGGCTGCACGGTGTGCACCACGTGCCGCAGAAGGTCAACGTCGCCAACAACGGCGTGAACCACGTCCTCGACATCGTCCTCGCGCAGGGCGTCGTCCAACTCACCCTGGCGCTCGTGGGGTTCTCCGGCGAGGCCGTGCTCACCACGGGGCTCTTCGTCGTGACCCAGGGCTATTTCGCCCACGCCAACATCGATGTCCGGATCGGCCCGCTCAACCACGTCCTGGCGAGCCCCGAGCAGCACCGCCTGCACCACAGCACGGATGTGTCCGAGGCGGGCCACTACGGGTCCGACCTCTCCTGCTGGGACCACCTGTTCGGCAGCTTCACCTGGCGGCCCGGCCGTGAACCGGCCGCGGTCGGTCTCAGCGACGCCACGTCGTTCCCCGGGACCGGCGAGATCCTCGCAAGCCTGCTCCACCCATGGCGCCGCACGAACCGCACGAGCCGTACCAGCCGCACCAGGCGTACGAGCCGTACGAAGAGACCCGGCGCCGAGTCCTCCTGATCATGACCCGGACCCGGCCCCGGAGTCCGGCACCGCTGACTGTGCGCTGCCCTCATGGCAGCGCCACCACTTGAGGAGTGTGCGAATTTGGCTGACGCGATCCCTGACGCTTCGACGGGCAAAGTCGCGATCATCGGCATCGGCTGCCGACTGCCCGGCGGAGCATCGGACCACCGGGCTTTCTGGCAGAACCTGGTGGACGGGAAGGACTGCGTCACGCCGACGCCGGCGGACCGCTACGACGTCACCACGCTCAGAAGCCGTCACCGGGACAAGCCGGGCCGGCTGGCGGGCGGCAGAGGCGGATACATCGACGGCTTCGACGAGTTCGAACCGGCCTTCTTCGGGATCAGTCCCCGCGAGGCCGACCACATGGACCCCCAGCAGCGCAAGCTCCTCGAAGTGGCGTGGGAGGCGCTGGAGGACGGCGGCCAGCGGCCGGCCGAGCTGGCGGGCAGCAACACCGCTGTCTACGTGGGCGCGTTCACGCTGGACTACAAGATCCTCCAGTTCTCCGACCTGAGCTTCGAGACGCTCGCCGCCCACACCGCGACCGGCACCATGATGACGATGGTGTCGAACCGGATCTCGCACTCCTTCGACTTCCGCGGCCCCAGCCTCTCGATCGACACCGCGTGCAGTTCGTCCCTGGTCGCCGTCCACCTGGCGTGCCGGAGCCTGCGGGACCGTGAGAGCGATCTCGCGCTCGCGGGCGGCGTCCTGCTGCACATGGCGCCGCAGTACACCGTCGCGGAGACGAAGGGCGGTTTCCTGTCGCCCGACGGCCGCTCCCGTACGTTCGACGCGTCGGCGGACGGCTATGTGCGCGCCGAGGGCGTCGGCCTGGTCGCGCTCAAGCGGCTGGAGGACGCGCTCAGGGACCGGGACCCGATCCACGCGGTGATCCTCAGCAGCGGCGTCAACCAGGATGGCCGGACCAACGGCATCACCGTGCCCAACGGGGACGCGCAGGTCACCCTCGTGCGACAGGTGTGCGCCGAGGCCGGGCTGGTGCCGGGAGACCTCCAGTACGTGGAGGCCCACGGCACGTCGACGCCGGTCGGGGACCCGATCGAGGCCGACGCGCTGGCCCGTGCGCTCGCCGTCGGACGCGCTCCGGGAGCCGCGTGCTACGTCGGCTCGGTGAAGACCAACATCGGGCACACGGAGTCGGCCGCCGGGATCGCGGGGCTGATCAAGACCGCCCTGGCGCTCAAGCACCGTACGATCCCGCCCCACATCAACCTCGAAGAGATCAACCCGGCGATCGACCGCGGCGCGTTACCGTTCGCCATCCCCACGCGCGTGACCGACTGGCCCGCGCACGAGGGGCCCGCGCGGGCCGGGGTGAACTCCTTCGGCTTCGGCGGCACCAACGCCCATGTCGTACTGGAGGAGGCGCCCGCCCCGCGCCCGGCCCCGCTCCCCCGCACCGCCGGGGCCACGGACGCCGCCGGCACCGCCGACCGCAGGTGGAGCATCCTTCCGCTGACGGCCCGTCACCCGGACGCCCTCGCCGAGCTGGCCGACGGCATCCGTCACGAACTCGCCGGAGACCGGGGTCCGGCGGTCGGCCTCGCCGATCTCGGGCACACGCTCGCGCACCGGCGTCAGCACCTGGAGTCGCGGCTGTCGGTCGTGTACTCCTCGCGGGAGTCGCTGGACGACGGGCTGGCCGCGTATCTGCGGGACGCACCCCATCCGAGGGTGGTGCGGGGGCGTCAACTGGAGGTCCAGGAACGGCGCCTGGTCTGGGTCTTCACCGGGATGGGCCCGCAGTGGTGGGGCATGGGCCGGGGGCTGATGGCGAGCGAGCCCGTGTTCCGTGCGGCGGTCACCGCGTGCGACCGGGAGATCCGCGCGCAAGCCGGGTGGTCGCTCCTCGACGAGATGGCGGCCGACGAGGACCGGTCGCGGATGGGCGAGACCTGGCTCGCGCAACCGGCCAACTTCGCCGTGCAGATCGGCCTCGCGGCCCTGTGGCGCTCGTACGGAGTCCACCCGGACGCCGTCGTGGGGCACAGCACGGGCGAGGTGGCCGCGTTCCACGAGGCGGGCGTCTACTCGCTTCGGGACGCGGTCAGCATCGTCCTCCATCGCAGCCGCCTCCAGCACACGCTGGCCGGGACGGGCACCATGCTCGCCGTCGGCCTGTCCGAGGACGAGGCCGAACGCCGGGTGCTGCCCTACGGGGACAAGGTGTCCGTGGCCGCCGTGAACAGCCCCACCTCGCTCACCCTGGCCGGGGACGCGACGGCGCTCGGCTCCCTAGCCGACGAGCTGAAGGCGGAACAGGTCTTCGCCAAGTTCCTTTCGGTGCAGGTCCCGTACCACAGCGCCGCGATGGACCGCATCAAGGACGAGCTGCTGGACTCGCTTGCCGATCTCGCGCCCCGCCCCGCGCGAGTGCCCGTCCGCCTCACGGGTCAGGACGGTACGGCGGCGGGCGTCGCGCTGGACGCCGGGTACTGGTGGAAGAACGTCCGCGACCGGGTGCGGTTCCGCGCCGCCGTGGACGCGCTCGCCGACGACGGCCACCGGGTGTTCCTGGAGATCGGCCCGCATCCGGTGCTCGGTCACGCCATCCGCGAATGCCTGGAGGACACCGGGCGCTCGGCCGTCGTGGTGCCGTCGGTGCGCCGGGCGGAGGACGAGCCCGAGCGGTTCGCCGTGTCCCTGGCGACCCTGCACAACCTCGGCACCTGCGTCGCGTGGGACGTGCTCCAGCCCGCCGGTGAGACAGTTCCGCTGCCCCGCTATCCGTGGCGGCGCGACCGTCACTGGACCGAGCCGCGGCCCGTCGCGCAGGTACGGCTCGGACTGCTCGACCACCCGCTCCTCGGCCGCCGCACGGATCACGCGGAGCCGACCTGGCAGTCCCGGCTCGACACCGAGTCGCTGCCGTACCTGGCCGGCCACCGTATCCAGGACACCGTGGTGTTCCCGGCGGCCGGTTACCTGGAGATGGCGACGCAGGCCGTGCGGACCCTCACCGGGGGCACGGATGTGGTGCTGGCCTCCGTCGACCTGCGCAAGGCGCTGTTCCTGAGCGAGGAGGAGCCCCGGACGGTCCAGTTGTCCGTGTCCCTGGAGAACGGGGACTTCACCGTCGCGTCCGTCCCCTCCGCGCCGTCCGGGGCCGACACCGAGCGCGCGGTGCACGCGAGCGGAGTGGTCCGTACCGGACAGCGCCGCTCCGCCGGGCCGGCCCTGGACATCGACGCGGTAAGGCGACGGAGCCCGCGCCACCTCGGCGGCGAGGAGTGCTACGCGGGACTGGCCGCCCTCGGCTACCAGTACGGGCCTGCGTTCCAGGCCATCGAAGAGGTCTGGATCGGCGCGGGCGAGGTCCTGGCGCGGATCCGGCCCCCGGCGGCGATCGGTGACGAGGCGGCTCGCCACCACATCCATCCCGTACTCCTCGACGCCTGCTTCCAGACCCTCCTGGCACCGCAGATCCCCGACAGGGAAACGCCGTCGAGGGGTACGGGCATCCGGCTGCCGCTGTCGCTGGACGAGGTGTGCCTCGCGCCGGTCGGTGACCGGACGCTGTGGGTGCACGGCACGGTGGTCCGGGACGACGGGGACGAACTGGTCGGGGACCTCGCCCTCTACGCCGACGACGGGACGGCGCTGGGCCGGATGACCGGGTTCCGCGCGGCCGACGTCGAGAAGGCGTCGACCACGGTCTCCCGTACCACGATCGACTCCTGGCTCGCGGAGCCCACCTGGACCGACCGCCCGTGGGCGGACCCGCGGGAAGGCGCGGGCGGGCCCGAGGCCACGGAGAGCGGGGACTGGCTGCTGCTCGCCGACGGCCACGGTGTCGCGGACGCCTTCGCGGAGTTGGTGACGGCGCGCGGGGACCGCTGCCGCACGGTGCGGCCGGGCGCCTCCTACCGGTCCGGGGACACGGCGTTCACCGTCGCGCCGGACTCCGCCGAGCAGTGGGAGCGGCTCTTCGCCGACCTCGACCGGGACGGCACGCCGTTCGGCGGGACGGTCGTCCATCTGTGGAACCTCGATCTGCCGGACATCGCCGACTGCGCCCACGGTGACCTGGCGCGGGCAGGGGCCACCGGGGCGTACTCCCTCGTCGCGCTCGCCCGCGTCCTTCTCGGGCGCGGGACCGGCGGTCGGCTGCACGTCGTCACGCGCGGCGCGCAGCCCGTGTCACCCGGGGACGCCGTCGCGCCGCTGCCCGCGTCGGCCTGGGGCGTCACGCGCGTGCTGCGCCACCAGGAACTGACCGGTCACCGGGGCAAACTGGTCGACCTCGATCCCGCGCGCGAGCCGGGCGCGCCGGGCGCCCGCGCGGACGCCGTGGCCCTGCTGCGCGAGTTCCTGAGCGGAGACGAGGAGGAGATCGGGCTGCGCGGCGACCGCCGTGCGACGAGCCGCCTGCTGCCCGCCGAGGGGCTGACCCGGCCGATGCCGCTGCGGCTGCGCGCGGACGGGAGCTATCTGGTCACCGGGGCGTTCGGGGCGCTGGGCCGGCTCCTGTGCCGGACCCTGGTCAAGCGCGGTGCCCGCCGGCTCGTCCTGATGGGCCGGACCCCGGTCCCCGCCCGCGAGGAGTGGCCGACGACCGACCCCGGCACGGCGCAGGGCAGGGCGGTCGCCCTGCTCAGGGAGTTGGAGTCGCTGGGCGCGCAGGCGGTGCCCGCGACGGTCGACGTCACCGACGAGACCGCGCTGACCGCCTGGCTCGCCGCGCACCGGCGGGGCGGCGCGCCACCGGTGCGCGGGGTGTTCCACCTGGCGGGTCAGGTGCGGGACACGCTGGTCGCGGACATGGACCGGGCGACGTTCGACGCGGTGTACGGGCCGAAGGCCGTCGGCGCCCATCTGCTGGACAAGCATCTGCGGGACGAACCGCTGGAGCACTTCGTGCTCTTCTCGTCGATCGCCTCGCTGCTGACGACCGCAGGGCAGACCAACTACGCGGCGGGCAACGCGTTCCTCGACGCGCTCGCGCACCGGCGCCGGGCCCGGGGGCTGCCCGCGCTGAGTCTGGACTGGGGCCCGTGGGCGACCGGCATGATCGAGGAACTGGGCCTGGCCGACCACTACTTGCACAGCCGCGGCCTCAGCTCGCTGCTCCCGGACGTCGGGGTGAACGTCCTGGAGCGCGTCATCGGCCAGGACAGGGCCCAGCTCCTCGTCGCGACGATCGTCGACTGGCCGACGTTCCTCGCCTGGTACGACACCCCGCCCCCGCTGATCACCGAACTCGCCGCGTCCGCGCGGGAGCACGACGGCGCGGGTGGCAACGCGGGCGGCAACGCGTTCCTCGACGCCTTCCGCGCAGCGGGCGAGGCCGGGCGCCGGGCGCTGGTCGCCGACCGCTTCACCGCGCTCACCGCCGGCGTCCTGCGTACGGCGGAGGACATCGACGCGTCGACCGGGCTCGGCGCGCTGGGCCTGGACTCGCTGCTCGCGATGGAGCTGCGCGCGAAGGTGCAGGCCGAGTTCGGTATCGCCCTGCCGGTGGTGGCTCTGCTGAGTGGCACACCGGTCGGCGAACTGGCCAGTCAGCTCTACGACGGTCTGGTCGACCGGGTGGCCGCCGACGGGGCCGACGACGGTCCGGGGGCGGGCGTGGAGGTGTTCACGGACGAGCGGAACCACCCTCTGACGCAGAATCAGAAAGCGCTCTGGTTCCTGAAGCAGCTCAACCCCGAGGGGTACGCGTACAACATCGGCGGCGCGGTGGAGGTGCGTGCGGAACTCGATCCCGAGCTGATGTTCGAGGCCGTACGCAGGCTCATCGCCCGGCATCCCGCGCTGCGCACCTCGTTCCATCTGGAGGCGGGCCGGCCGGTGCAGCGGACGGTGTCCGGTGCGGAGCCCGACCTCGCCCTGTTCGACGTCGAGGGGCAGGAGTGGGACGACATCCAGCGGGTGATCGTCCGCGAGTACCGCAAGCCGTACGACCTCGAACGGGACGCGCTGGTCCGGTTCCGCCTGTTCCGACGCGACCGCGACCGCTGGATCATCATGAAGGCGGTCCACCACATCGTCTCGGACGCGATCTCGACGTTCACGTTCATCGAGGAACTGCTCGCCGTGTACGAGGCGTTGAAGCAGCGGCGGGAGCCCGCGCTGCCGCCGGTGCCCGCACGCTATCTGGACTTCCTCAACCAGCAGAACCGGTTCCTGGCGAGCCGCGAGGCGGCCGGGATGCTCGCGTACTGGCGCTCCCATCTGCCGTCCAACGTCCCGCTCCTGGACCTGCCGGCCGACAAGCCCCGCCCCGCCGTGCAGACGCACAACGGCGCATCGGAGTTCTTCGTGCTCGACGGCGAACTGAGCGTCCGGGTGCACGCGCTGGCGCAGGAGCACGGCGTGACGCCGTTCATGGTCCTGCTGAGCGCCTACTACGTCCTGCTGCACCGCTACTCCGGTCAGGACGACGTCATCGTCGGCAGCCCGGTGACCGGCCGCACCCAGCAGGAGTTCGCCTCCGTCTACGGCTACTTCGTCAACCCGCTCCCGCTGTACGCGGATCTGTCCGGGGCGCCCACGGTCGCGGAGCTGCTGGCACAGGTCCGTACGACCGTGCTGAACGGTCTGGACAACCAGGAGTACCCGTTCGTGCTGCTGGTGGAGGAGCTGGGCCTCCAGCACGACCCCAGCCGCTCCGCCGTGTTCCAGGCGATGTTCATCCTGCTCACCCACAAGGTGGCCACCGAGCAGTACGGCTACCGGCTCGACTACATCGAACTGCCCGAGGAGGAGGGCCAGTTCGACCTCACGCTGTCGGTGTACGAGAACGAGGCGGAGGGGCGCTTCCACTGTGTCCTGAAGTACAACACCGACCTGTTCGTGCCGGAGACGGTACGCCGGATGGCCGGGCACTATGTGCGGCTGCTCGACAGCTTGGTGCGGGCGCCCGCCGCGCTGCCCACCGCGCGCCTGGAGATGCTCGGCGACCGGGAGCGCGAGCAGTTGGTGTCCGAGTGGAGCGGCGCCGCCCGGCAGACGGCCCGTACGGGACGCACTCCGGGGCAGGACCGGCCGGTGCACCACCTCATCGGCGACATCGCGGCGGCGAGCCCCGAGGCGGTGGCCGTGTCGGTCCCGTCCGCGCGGGGCGGCGCGGCCCGGCTGACGTACGGGGAACTCGACCGCCGGGCGAACGCCAGGGCGCGGCGGCTGCGGGAGCTGGGGGTCACGGCGGGCTCGGTCGTGGGGCTGCGCCTCGACAAGTCGCCGGAGCTGATCGTCACCCTGCTCGCCGTTCTCCGCGCGGGCGGCGCCTACCTCCCGCTCCACCCCGACCAGCCCGCCGACCGTGTCGCGCAGGTCCTGCGGAGCGCCGGGGCCGATCTGGTCGTCGTCGGCGACCCGTACGTCCCGTGGGCCGAGGGCCTGCCGGCCTCCGTGGTGACGCCGGGCGCCCTGCGCGCGGCGGAGACCGACGGACCGGCCCCGGCGGAGGCGGCGGACCCGGAATCCCCCGCGTACACCATCACCACCTCGGGCTCCACCGGCCTCCCCAAGGCCGTCCGGATCAGCCACCGCTCCCTCGCCTCCGCCTACGCGGCCTGGCGCGAGGAGTACCGGCTCGATGACGGCGTACGGGTGCATCTCCAGCTCGCCGAGCCCTCGTTCGACGTGTTCACCGGCGACCTGGTGCGTGCCCTGTGCTCCGGCGCGACCCTCGTCCTGGCCGACCGGGACCTGATCTTCGACACGGCGCGGCTGTACCGCACGATGCGGACGGAGCGCGTCGACTGCGCGGAGTTCGTGCCCGCGATCGTGCGGGGGCTGATGGACCACTGCGAGCGGGAGGGCGAACGGCTCGACTTCCTGCGGCTCCTGGTGGTCGGTTCGGACGCGTGGAAGGTCGCGGAGTACCAGCGGCTGCGCGGACTGTGCGGCCCGGACACCCGTGTGATCAATTCGTACGGCCTGACCGAGGCGACCATCGACAGCGCCTTCTTCGAGGGTCCCGTGGACGACCTGGAGCCCGGTCTGATGGTGCCGATCGGCCGGCCGCTGGCGAACAGTACGCTCCACGTCCTCGACGCGTACGGCGAGCCGGTGCCGCCGGGTGTGCCGGGCGACCTGTGGATCGGCGGCGAGGGCGTCGCGCTCGGCTACGCCGGGGACCCAGGGCTGACCGCGCGGCGCTTCGTGGTCCGGACGCTGAGCCGGGAGCCGGGGGCCGCGCCGGTCCGGCTGTACCGGACGGGTGACGTGGCGCGCTGGGACGGTCAGGGCCGGGTGCATCTGCTCGGGCGCAGCGACAACCAGGTCAAGCTGCGCGGGCACCGGATCGAGATCGGCGAGATCGAAGCGCATCTGACGGACTGGCCGGGGCTCGCGCGCGCGGTGGTGGCCGTGCGCCCGGACGCCGTCGGGGACGCGACGCTGTGCGCGTACTGCGTGGCCGAGCCGGGTGCGGTCCTCGACCGGCGCACGCTGCGCCGCCACCTCGCGGACGCGCTGCCGTCGTACATGGTGCCCTCGCACGTCGTCGAGCTGCCCGAACTGCCGCTCACCGCGCACGGAAAGGTCGACGTCGCCGCGCTCCCGGTGCCGGTGAGCGGTGACCGGCAGCAGTCGCACGAAGCGCCGGTGACGCTCTACCAGATCAGCATGGCCAGGCTGTGGGAGGCGCTGCTCGGGATCGAACGGGCGGGGCTCGGGGACGACTTCTTCGAGTCCGGCGGCAGCTCGATCAAGCTGATCGAACTCCTTCACCACCTGCGGACCGAGTTCGGTGTCGCCGTGCCCGTCAGCCGCCTGTACCGGACGACAACGCTGTACGGCATGGCGGCTGCCGTCCAGGAGGTGGTGAACAGCACGACGGCCGAGGAACTTCCGTATCTGACGTTCAACCCGGAGCAGGGGCCGCCGGTCTTCTGCTTCCCGCCCGCGGGCGGCCACGGTCTCGTCTACCGCGGCCTGGCGGCGCAGCTCCCCGAGTACCGGGTGATCGCCTTCAACTACCTGCCCGGCGGGGACAAGGTCGCCCGCTACGCGAACCTCGTGGAGTCCGTCGCACCCGAGGGCCCCTGCCCGCTGCTCGGGTACTCGCTCGGCGGCAACCTCGCCTTCGAAGTGGCCAAGGAACTCGAAGCACGCGGGCGGGCGCCCGGTCAGGTCGTGGTGCTCGACGCCCGGCGCATCCTGGAGACGTACGCGCCCGGCGAGGAGGACGTCGAACGGTTCGAGGAGGAGCTGGGGCTCCATCTGTTCAAGCACACGGGGTCGGAGATCGTCACCGCCACCGCGCTCGAACACGCCGCCGAGTATCTGAGTTTCTGCGGCACGACCCCCAACACCGGCACGCTGGCGGCCTCGCTGGGCGTCGTGACCGACGAGGACAAGGCCGGTCTGTACGCGGCCGGCCTCCCGGGCTCCTGGCACGGCGGCTCCACCGGGGAGACGCACGTCCTGCGCGGCTCCGGAACCCACGCCGACATGCTCGACCCCAAGCATCTCCCCCGTAACGCCGCCCTGGTGCGGGCCCTTCTGACGGGGGGAGCGGACCATGCGGGATGAGGAAGGGTCCGACTGGACCGTCAGGGAGCGGGCGCCGGGCAGCGCGCCCCGCGTCCTCGTGATCGGCGCGGGCGTCGCAGGACTGTCCACCGGCTGCTACGCGCAGATGAGCGGGTTACGGACCCGCGTCTTCGAGAAGCACGTCCTGCCGGGCGGCTGCTGCACGGCCTGGTCGCGCGACGGCTACCTCTTCGACTACTGCATCGAGTGGCTGATCGGCACCGCCGAGGGCAATGACGCGCACCAGGTCTGGCGTGAGCTGGGCGCGCTGGACGGCAAGACGATCAAGAACTTCGACCTGTTCAACAAGGTCGTCGACGAGGACGGCCGGTCGGTGACGTTCTACAACGACCCGGCGCGCCTTCAGGAACACCTCCTCCAGGTCTCGCCCGGGGACGCGCGGCTGATCCGTTCCTTCTGCCGTGACCTGCGGCGGTTCACGGAGATCGAGCTGTACCCGTTCCTGACCGCGCCCGCGCTGCGGACCGTGCGGGAGCGGGCGGCGCTGCTGCGTACCGTGCTGCCGGCGTTCCGGCTGTTCTGGCGGACGGCCGCGACGCCGATGCACCGGTTCGCCGACCGGTTCGAGGATCCGCTGCTGCGCCGGGCGTTCCGCAACATCTTCTTCCAGGATCCGGAGGACTTCCCGCTGCTTCCGTTCCTGTTCAACATGGCGAGCGCCTACCACGGCAACGCCGGTTTCCCGCAGGGCGGTTCGCTCGGGCTCGCCCGGTCGATCGAGGGGCGGTACAAGGGGCTCGGCGGGACGGTGACCTACCGGGCCCGCGCCGAGCAGGTGCTGGTCGAGGGCGGCCGGGCCGTCGGGGTCGAACTGCGCGGCGGCAGACGGTACTTCGCCGATCATGTCGTGTCGGCCTGCGACGGCCGCACCACCGTCCACGGGCTGCTGGGCGGCCGTTACACCGGGCCGAGGATCGACAAGCTCTACTCCGACCTCCTTGAGCGGCCGGGAACCCTGTTCCCGGCCGTGGTGTCGGCGTTCGTCGGGGTGCGGGGCGAGCTGCCCGCCGACGACGCCCACAGCACCACGTATCTCCTCCCGGCCGCCGATGCCCGCGAGCTGCCGGGGGCGCTTCAGAGCAGCCTGGTCGTCCAGTTGCGCTCCCGCTACGCGGACGGTTTCGCCCCGCCCGGCAAGTCGGTGGTGCACTGCACGTACTTCAGCGACTACACGTACTGGCACACGCTGCGCCGCACCGACCGCAAGGCCTATTGGGCGCGCAAACGCGAGGTGGCCGATTTCGTACGGCGCTTTCTGGAGCGGCTGTGGCCCGGCGTCGCCGGGCGGATCGAGCTGGTGGACGTGGCCTCACCGGCGACGACCAGGCGCTACACCGGCAACCACAACGGTTCGATCCTGGCCTGGAAGGCGTTCTCCGAGGCCGACGACATCGCCGCGGATCTCGTCGGCAAGGACCGGATGGCGCTGCCCGGACTCCGCGGTTTCACCATGGCCGGCCAGTGGGTCGGGATGGGCGGTCTGATCCGCGCCGCGTCCACCGGCCGCTTCGCCACGCAGTACCTGTGCGAGGAGCTGGGCGTCGCGTTCCGGGCGTGGGAGAGCACCGCGACCGAGCCCTGGCACACCGGGAAGCTCGGGCGGCTGCCACAGCTCGACCGGCGGCCCTTCCGGCAGAACACCGGCGCGTGACGGCCATCAGAAGCCCCCTAAGGAGACCCACTTCATGACGCGTTCGCCGCGCGACAGGCAAACCATGATCATCATCGGTGCGGGGCTCGGCGGTCTCTCCACCGGCTGCTACGCGCAGATGAACGGCTACCGCTCCCACGTACTGGAGATGCACGAGATCCCCGGCGGCTGCTGCACCGCCTGGGAGCGGGGCGCCTACACCCTGGACGCCTGTGTGAGCTGGCTGCTCGGCAGCGGCCCCGGCAACGAGATGCACCAGATCTGGCTGGAGCTGGGCGCCCTCCAGGGCAAGGAGGTACGCCACTTCGACGTGTTCAACATCGTGCGCGGGCAGGACGGCCGGGCGGTCCACTTCTACTCCGACCCGGACCGGCTCCAGGCCCATCTGACCGAGCTGTCCCCCGCCGACGCCCGGCAGATCGCGGAGTTCTGCGGGCTTCTGCGGTCCTTCCGCCGCGCGCTGGCCGTCTACCCCTTCCTCAAACCGGTCGGACTGATGGGACGGACGGAACGCTGGCGCATGCTCGCGTCGTTCGCCCCGTACTTCAACGCCGTCCGCAAGTCGATCTCGGTGCTGATGTCCGACTACTCGGCACGGTTCAAGGACCCCCTGCTGCGACAGGCGTTCAACTTCGTCCTCTACGAGAAACACCCGGCGTTCCCCGTACTGCCGACCCTCTTCCAGCTCGCCGCGCACGCCAATCTGTCCGCGGGGGTGCCGGAGGGCGGATCGCTCGGGCTGGCGCAGTCGATCGAGCGGCGCTACCGGCGGCTCGGCGGCCGGACCTCGTACAACACCAAGGTCGAGGAGGTGATCGTCGAGGAGGACCGGGCGGTCGGTGTGCGCCTCAGCGACGGGCGGGAACTGCGCGCGGACATCATCGTGTCGGCCTGCGACGGGCCCACCACGATGATGAAGTTCCTGGGGGGCCGCTATCTGAACGACGCCTACCGGCGGCTCTACACCACCACCCTCAACGAACCCGGCATGGTGTTCCCCGGCTACTTCACGCTCTTCCTCGGGCTCAGCAGGCCATTCCCCGAGGGCGACCCGTGCACGACCCATCTGCTGACCGACGCGCAGGCGGCCGAGCTGACCGGCATCCGCCACCCGAGCGTCAACGTCCAGTTCCGCAGCCGCCACTACCCGGAACTCTCACCGGAGGCGACGAGCGTCGTCTACGCCACCTACTTCTGCGACATCGCGCCCTGGCGCGCACTGGACGAGGGGCCGGAACAGGTCACCCGGAACCGTGGCGGCGAACGGCTCCACACGCTTCCGGTGCGGCACGGGCGCGGCTACTACGCGGCCAAACGGCGGGCGCGCGTCGCGCTGGTGCGGTTCCTGGAGGAGCGGTTCCCCGGTATCGAGGACGCCATCGTGGTGCGTGACGTGTCGAGTCCGCTCACCCAGGTCCGCTACACGGGCAACCACGACGGGACGGTGCTCGGCTGGCAGCCGTTCGTGGAGAGCGGCGAGACGCTGGAGAAGCTGGTCAAGAAGCACGGTCCGGGGCTGCCGGGCCTGGAGAACTTCTATCTGTCGGGCGTCTGGGCGACCACGGGCGGTCTGATCCGCGCCGCGGCGGCCGGCCGGCATGTCATGCAGTTCGTCTGCCGCGACGACGGCAGGGAGTTCACCGCCTCCGTCGACGCGTCGGGGCCACCGCCGACACACCTCGTCCTCCCGGTCGGAAGACGGCCCGATGTCCCCGCCGCGCCGGGCCGCGCTCTCGCATGCCTGGAAAGGGAGCCGAAATGAAGGTCCAGAAGTGGGTGGTCCGTGAGCATGTCGAGGGCACGCCCGATGTCGACCGGATCTACGAGAAGCTGGTCGAGGACGTGGAGGTGGACCTCGCACCCGACGAGATGCTGCTGAGGACGCTCTACGTCTCCGTGGACCCCTACCTCCAGGGCATCGCGCTGGACACCCCGCTCGGCCGGCACATGGGCGCCGACTCGATCATGGAGGTGCTGGAGGCGGGGCCGCTCGCCGCCCACCGTCCCGGCGATCTCGTGCAGGGCTTCGGCGGCTGGCGGTCGCACGTCGTCGGCAACGGCGCCGCGACGCTCTGGCAGACGGGCACCTTCCCGATGGTGTTCCCCGCCTACCGGCGCCTCGACCCGAGCTGGTACGACGACACGCTGCCCCTGGCGACGGCGCTCAGCTCGATGGGCGGCCCCGGCATGACGGCCTGGCGAACCCTCACCACCTTTCTCACGGCCGGTCCTGGCGACACCCTCGTGATCAGCGGCGCGTCGGGCGCCGTCGGCACGCTCGCCGGTCAACTGGCGCGGCTCGCCGGAGCACGGGTGGTCGGCACGACGTCGAGCCCGCGGAAGGCGGAGTACCTGACGGGCATCGGATTCGACGCGGTGGTGGTCTACCGGCACGGCGACAGCGCCGACACCGTACGGGAGCGTCTCGCCGAGGCGGCGCCCGACGGCGTCGACCGCTACTTCGACAACCTGGGCGGCGCCGTCACGGACGCCGTGTTCTCCCTGCTCAACGTCGGCAGCCGGGTGGCCGTGTGCTGGCAGTGGGCGACCCAGGTGGGACGGGACGCGGTGGGGCCCCGGCTGCTGCCGTACATCATGTTCCCGCGGACCACCGTGCGCGGGATCTTCTCCCTGGAGTGGTTCACCGACGAGAACTGGCGGGCGCTCCACACCGAGCTGGGCGGCCGGATCCGGCGGGGCGAGGTCGTCTGCGACCACACCGTGCACCGCGGCTTCGACAACATCCCCGCCGCCTACGCGAGCCTCTACCACGGCCGGTCGGCCACCCACACGGGCAAGGTGCTGGTCGAACTGTGACGGGCACCACCAGAACAAAGCCGAGCAACGCAACGCAACCAGGAGGTACCGCGTGTCCGCCCCCGTCAGCAACGCCCCCGTCCCCGACCCGGTGCTGCCCCCGCTGCACCGCATGGACTTCGGTACACCGGGGCCGCCCACGCCGACCACCCTGCCGGACGGTTCACCGGCCTGGCTGGTGAGCCGCTACCCCGATGTGCGGCAGGTTCTCAGCGACGGCCGGTTCGGCCGGGCCCATCTGTACGCGGCGGACGCGCCGGTCGTCTCGGACGTGCCCAACCTCGTCAACAGCCCGGACCTGATGTTCAACCAGGACGGCCCCGACCATCTGCGCCTGCGCCGCACCATGCGCCGCGCGTTCACCCCGAGGGCCATCGCCCGGTGGCGGCCCTGGATCTCGGCGATCGTGGACCAGCTGCTGGACGACCTCGCGCGGCGGGAGCGGCCGGTGGACATCGTCGCGGAGTTCACGCGCGCGGTGCCGGTGGCCGTGATCAGCCGGCTCATGGGCCTCGACGTGTCGGCGCGCGAGCGGATGCGCCACTGGAGTGAGTACGCCTTCTCGGACGGTGGCCACGAGGACGACGAAGTGGGCGCGGGCCTCGCCGAGTTCAAGGTGTTCGGCGCCGAACTGCTCGCCGAACGGCGCCGCGAGCCCGGGGACGACCTGGTGAGCGGCCTGGTCCGGACGGCCGACGAGGAAGGCGGCATCCCGGAGGCCCAGATGGTCATGCTGGTCTGCGGGCTGGTGGTAGGGGGCCACGACAGCACGATGACCATGCTCGGGAACTCGCTCCTCTATGTGCTCGGTGAGCACCCGGAGATCTGGCCGCGCCTCGCGTCGGACGAGGAGTCGGCGGGCACCGTCGCCGACCGTCTGTTCCATCTGATTCCCCTGGGAGACGACCGGGGAAGTCTCCGTCAGGCGTACGAGGACGTCGAGGTGGGCGGCGTGGTCGTACCGGCCGGTGCGGTGGTCCTCGCCGACTGCGCCATGGCCAACCGCGACCCGGCGGTCTTCCCCGCCGCGACGCTGGACGACCTCCTCGCGCCGCTGGAGGCTCCCACGCTGTCGTTCGGGGCCGGTGTCCGCTACTGCCTGGGCGCGTGGCTGGCCCGCCTCGAACTGCAACTGGCGCTGAGCCGCCTGGCGGCCAGGTTCCCCGGACTGCGCCTCACGGAGCCCGCGGAGGCCGTGGACTGGCGGCTGGGCAGTACGTCACGCAGTCCGGTACGCCTGTTGGTGACGTGGTGACCTGGTGGGGTGGTGGCTGGTGGGCTGGTGACGTGGTGACGCCCCGGGGCCGGTCACTCCGGGGACGGTACGGGG
Organism: Streptomyces sp. NPDC091292; assembly: GCF_044757265.1. Taxonomy (NCBI): domain Bacteria; kingdom Bacillati; phylum Actinomycetota; class Actinomycetes; order Kitasatosporales; family Streptomycetaceae; genus Streptomyces; species Streptomyces sp. NPDC091292. The sequence continues at coordinate 65,117 of NZ_JBIVUQ010000025.1, forward strand.
CTTTCCAGCGGGCGTTGATAGATGCGGTACTTCTTGATCACCCGGGCCCCGGCGAGTTTCATCGTCCGGTTGGCCCGGTGGTTGTCGGCCAGCATCCAAGAGGCCTCCATGACCGGGTAGCCCAGCCGCTGCGCCACCCGTGACAGCTCCATTCCGAGGAACAGTTCGATGCCACGGCCGCGGCACTCCTCCCGTACGCCCAGGACCACGGCCCGCACCCGGTCCAGCCGGCGGCTCGCGTGCAGCAGCCGCAGCAGGCCGAGCGGGATGCCCCAGGTGTGCAGGCGTCCGTTCGCCGCCGCGAGCGCGGGGGCGAAGTCCGGTACCGCCAGGGCGAAACCGGCGGGCTCGCCGCGCACTTCCGCGACCACCCCCAGTCCGGGCCTGAGGAGGGGCCGCAACTGCTGGGCCAGGGCGTGGAATTCACGGTCGGTCATCGGGCTGAACCCCCAGTTGCGCTCCCAGGCGGAGTTGTAGATCTCCTTGACCACGTCCGATTCGGCGGCGAAGTTCCGCAGATTCAACGGCCGGACGCGGATTCCCCGGTCGCTCCCGGACCGCAGCAGGCGCAGCAGCTTCGAGTCCTCGTGCACAGTGGTGGGAAGCTCCCAGGCCAGCATGTCCGTCGCCGTGGTGAATCCGCAGCCGGACATCAGTCCGGGGTAGTGCGGCGGGTTGTACGGCATCTGGACGGCGGGCCGCAGATCGAACCCTTCGGTCAGAAGTCCGCATTCGTAGTTGGTGGAGGGGCTGACCGGGCCGAGCAGCGTGACAAGTCCCCGCTCCCGCAGCCAGGACGCGGCGGCGGTGAACAGCGCCTCGGCCGCACCCGGATCGTCGACGCAGTCGAACAACCCGAAGAAGCCGTCCTTCGTGCCGTGGAAGAGATTGTGGTTCGGGTTGTCGACGGCCGCGATCCGGCCCACGACGCGGCCACCCCGCCGGACCAGGAAGAACTCCGCCCGACCGAACTCGTAAAAGGGATGGGACCCGCGGTCCATGAGCTTGCGCTGCTCGCTGCGGAGCGGAGGAACCCACAGGGGCTCATGCCGGTGCAGGACGTGGGGGAAGCCGATGAACGCGGATCGGTCCGCACGGGTACGGACCACTGCCACGTCGTACGGGTCAGAGCTGTTGTGCATGCCCTCGCCACTCCTCCTCGGCCGCTTCGGCCTCCTTGACCGCCTCGGCCTCCTTGGCCGATACCGGCCGCCCGCCCGGAAAACCCGACCAAGCTAGCACTCCACGTAGTTGTGCGATCACCAGTCGTGATGACCTGTGTTATGACTGACTCCTCGTAAGCCAAGGGAGGGGGGCGGGCCGGTCCGTGAAGCAAGAGCCCGACGGCGGCTTCGGCCGGCGGTCGCTGCGCCGCGCACGGGTGGTCGTGGCCCTGACCGGCGTTCTCGGCGCGCTGGCCTGCTGGTACGCGCTGGGCCTGGGCCACCTGCTGTCTCCCGGTGGCTGGACCCCGGCGTCCGCCGACTCCGTACGCGCCGAGGCACTGCTCGCCTCCGAATACCGCGCCGGGCCACCGCAGTTGATCCTTCTGGCCACGGCACCGGACTCCGTCGACGCCCCGCGGGCAGCCGCCGCGGGCCGCGACCTGACCCGCCGGCTGACGCAGGACGACCGCGTCGCCTGGGTGAACGCGTACTGGCAGCACCGGCTTCCGGCCCTGCGTACCGAGGACGGGCACTCCGCTCTCGTACTGATCCGCTTCCGGGGTGATGAACGGGCCACCCGCGACGCGGCGGGCGATCTCATCGACCGGTTCACCGGCACGAAGGGGCCGCTGCGGGTGTCGGCGTCAGGTGCGGCGGCGGTGATGGACGAGACGGAGAGGCTCAGCGAGGAAGGCATGCGTTTCGCCGAATTCGTCGCCGTGCCGCTCGTACTCCTCATCCTTCTCTGGGTTCTGGGCAGCGTCACGGCGGCCCTGCTGCCCGTCGTGGTGGGCGTGGTCGCGGTCGCCGCCACGACGGCGGTCCTGCGGCTGCTGAGCGGTGTCACCGAGGTGTCGCTCTTCGCCCTGAACATCACCACCGCCCTGGGCTTCGGGCTCGCGGTGGACTTCAGCCTGCTGCTCGTGAGCCGGTACCGGGAGGAGCTGGCCGGTGGCGCCGGAGCGGACCTGGCGCTGCGGCGGACGCTGCGCGGCGCCGGCCGCACCGTGCTGTTCTCCGCCGCGACCATCGCGGCCTCCCTGTGCGCGCTGCTGCTCTTCCCGCTGCCGCTGCTGAAATCCCTCGCCTACGGCGGTGCGACGGTGGTGTGCGCGTCGGCCGCCGGGGCGTTGACGATCCTGCCCGCCCTGCTCGTCCTTCTCGGTGACCGCCTCGACCGCTGGGACGTGTTCGCCGCGCTCCGCCGCCCTCGCCCGGCCGTGTCGTCGGGTGCGTGGTTCCGGCTCGCGCGCGGGGTGATGCGGCGCCCGGTCCTGGTGACCGCCGGGGCGCTCGCCCTCCTCGTCCTGCTGGCGGCCCCGGCGGCCCAGGTGCGGTTCGGCATGTACGACGACCGGATCCTCCCGCCGTCCTCACCCGTCGCCGAGACGTCCCAGCGGCTGCGGGCGGACTTCGGGTCGGAGTGGGTGGACGCGGCGAGCGTGGTGCTGCCCGCGCGGACCACCGGCCCGGTGAGCGGCCCTGTGAGCGGCCCGGAACTCGACGCGTATGCGGGTCGGTTGGCGTCGGTGCCGGGGGTGCGTCGGGTGGACGCCCGAACCGGTACCTATCGCGACGGGCGGCGGGTGGCGGCGCCCGATGCGTCGTCCGCCCGGTTCGCGGAGCCCGGCGGTGGCACCTGGTTGTCGGTGGTCCCGGAGGGCACCGATCCGCTGTCCCCGCAGGGCAGCCGCCTCGCCGCCGGGCTGCGCGCGGTGCCCGCGCCCGTGCCTGTCCTGGTCGGCGGCCCCGGCGCCAGGCTCGCCGACACCGAACACGTACTGGCCGACCGTCTGCCCCTGGTCGTGGGCGTCACCGTGGTGGCGGCCTTCGTGCTGTTGCTGGCGTTCACCCGGAGCGTGCTCATTCCCGTCAAGGCGCTCCTGCTCAACGCACTGGGCCTGGCGGCCACTTCGGGGGTTCTCGTCGCCGTCTTCCAACAGGGTTACCTCGCGCCGCTGATCGGTGACGTCAGCGCGGGCGGCATCACGGACGTGGTCGTGCCGAGCCTGATGTTCTGCGTGACCTTCGGCCTGTCGATGGACTACGAGGTGTTCCTGCTGTCCCGCATCGTCGAGGAGCACCGCCGTGGCAGCGACACGGCGACCGCGGTGGCCGTCGGGCTGCAGCACACGGGCAGGCTGTTCACCTCCGCCGCGCTGGTCTTCGCCACGGTCATGGCGGCCCTCGCGCTCTCCTCCCTGGTGCTGCTGAAGCTGATCGGCGTGGGGCTCGCCTTCGCCGTACTGCTGGACTGCACCGTCATCCGCGCCCTGCTCGTCCCGGCGGTGATGCGGCTCGCCGGACGCGCGAATTGGTGGATGCCACGGTTCGGGCGCGGAACGGACGGCCCTGTGCCGTCAGGAACTCCCCTTCCAGCGGCTCCGATGGAGGACGCATGACCACCCCCGCACACGCCCGTTTCGCGATCACCGGCGCGACGGGGTTCATCGGCCGGAGGCTGTGCCGGCGGATCGTCGCCGACGGCGGCGAACTGGTCGCCCTCGTACGAAAGGCTTCGGCGCACCGGGTCGTCGCCGCGGCGGGGGTGCGGCCGGTGACCGGGGATCTCGTCACGGGCGAGGGGCTTCGCGAGCTGGTACGCGGCGCCGACTACGTCCTCCATCTCGGCGGTCTGGTCAAGTCGCGCACGGACGAGGGGTTTCGCCGGTGCAACGAGGAGGGCACCCGCAGACTCGCGGAGGAAGTGGCCGCGTCGGCGTCCCCGCCGCCGCTCGTCGTGTGCTCCTCCCTGGCCGCCGCGGGCCCCGCGCGCGAGGGCCGGCCCCGCCGGGAGGAGGACCCTCCCCGGCCGGTGTCCCGCTACGGCCGGAGCAAACTCGCCGCCGAGGAGGCGGTGCGCGCGCTGTCCGACCGGCTGCCCGCGACCGTCGTCCGCCCTCCGATCGTCTACGGCCCGGGAGACCCGGCGTTCCTTCCCTCCCTGCTGCCGATGGTGCGTACGGGAGTGGTGCTGAAGGCCGGCTTCGGTCCGCGCGGATACTCCCTGGTGCATGTCGACGACGTGTGCGAGGCGCTGCTCGCGGCGGCGCTCCGGGGCCGTCGGCTGAGCGCGGAGCGGCCCGCCGACGGCGTCTACTCCGTGTCGGACGGCACCACGCACACCTGGGAGGACCTGTGCGCGGCGCTGGCGAGGGCGCTCGGCCGCCGCCGTGGTCCGCTGGTCCTGCCGGTGCCCCTCGCCCTGGTCGGTGCGGTGGCCGGGGGCGCCGAGCTGGTCGGCCGTGTCCGTGGCGTGCATCCGCCGCTCAACCGTGACAAGGCGGTCGAGCTGAGGAGCGCGTGGTGGACCTGCTCCATGGAACGGGCACGCCGTGAGCTGGGGTTCGTGCCCGCCGTCCGTCTGGAGGAGGGGCTGGCGGAACTGCTGGCGCGGTAGCGTTCGTCAGATGGTGAGGGCTCCCTCTCCCTGGAGCGCCGCCCATGCGGCGGTCAGGGCCCGGACGGTCGCGTCGATCTCCCGTTCACTGTGGTCGGCGGTCACGAAGAACCGCAGGCGTGACTGGTGGTTCTCCACGGCGGGTGGTGTGAACGGCTGTACGTTGACGCCGTGTTGGCGCATCCGGTCGGCGAGCCGCAGTGCGGTGTCCGCGTCACCGGTGATGACCGGCACGACGCAGGAACCGTCCGTACTGAGACCGGTGTTCAGGCCCGCCGCAAGGGCGCCTTGCCTGAACCGTGCCGCACGGGCTCGGGCCGTCGCCGCCAGTGCGGGGTCCTGGCGGAGCCGTTCGAGCGCGGCCAGCGCCGCAGCCGCCGCACTCGGCGGGATGCCGACGCTGTAGAGGAATCCGGGCGTCGTGTGCCGGAGGTGGGTGATGAGGGGTTCGGCGCCCGCGACGTATCCGCCGCAGCTCGCCAGCGCCTTGGAGAGGGTGCCCATCCGGATGTCGACTTCGTCTCCCGGGACGCCCCAGTGCTCGGCGGCACCGGCTCCCGTGGCGCCGAGGACTCCGATGCTGTGTGCCTCGTCCAGGTACAGCAGGACGTCGTGACGGCGCCGCAGTTCGATCAGTGCGGGCAGGTCGGCGAGGTCGCCGTCCATGCTGTAGACGCCCTCCACCGCGACGACGACGCGCTGGTGCCGCGGCCTCTGCTCGGTGAGGAGGCGATCCAGCACGGCCATGTCGTTGTGCGGGAAGATCCGCCGGCGGGCGCCGGAGAGCTGGGCACCTTGCAGGATGCTGTTGTGCGCGAACGCATCATGGACGATGAGGTCGGCCGGGCCGAGCAGATGTGCCAGTACGGCGACATTGGTGGGGTGTCCGCCGACGAGGGCGAGTGCCCGTTCCGCGTTCAGGTGCCGGGCCAATGCCTCTTCAAGGAGGCCGTGCACCGGTCGTTCCCCGGAGGCGGCGCGGCTCGCCGATACGGAGGTGCCGTACCGGTCGATGGCCGCCTTCGCCGCGGTGGTCACCACGGGATCCCTGGTGAGCCCCAGATAGTCGTAGCCGGAGAAATTGGTCAGGCGCACGCCGTCGACCAGGGCGGTGGCGCCGATGAGTTCGTCGTGGACGGCGAAGTAGGGGCTCGGCAGGCCGAGTTGGCGTAGGTGATCGGCCAGGCCAGTGGCCGCAGTTGGTCCGGTGGGTCCGTCGCTGTGCGGCAGCTTCTCGGCGGGCGGTGCCGGGGTCTGTCCCGGTACGAACCTGGGGGCATGGGCCGTGATCCAGTCCGCGATCTCCCGCACCGTGGTCCCGGGGCGCAGGAGTTCGCGGGTGAGCGGGGGCAGTCCGGGCCACTCGTTGTCCAGTTGCGCGGTGAGTTCGGCGGTGAGCAGGGAGTCGAACCCCAGGTCGTCCACGAGTGTCTGGTCCGGTTCGAGTACGTCCGGCGGGAAGTCCGACACCCGGGCGACGGCCGCCAGCAGGCGTGCGGTCACGGAGCCGTCGGGCGTGGTGGTGTGCTCGGGTTCGTCCAGGGCCCAATACGTACTGGTCTCGACCGGGCTGGGAGGCAGGTTCACCAGTCGGCCGGGGGCGGCCACGGACGGCCGCCGGGGGTGCGGCTGAGGTGATCCGAGCAGGTGCTCGGCCTCCGGGGGCGGTGCCCCGCCGGGGCCGCGCGGGTGGATACCGGGGCACCGGACCCACACACCCGGCGGCACGGCCGCGTCGTCACGCAGTGCGCTCGCCAACTCGCCGAGCCGCCGCGACAACTCGGCGCGGGTGGCGGCGGCCACCACGGCGCGGGCGCGCAGCGGAGTCCGCGAGGCCAGGGTGTACGCGACATCGGCGAGCGTCGGCGACGGGGACTCCGGCTCGCCCAGGGTGTCGGCGAGCCGTTCGGCGTACTGGGCGAGGAGAGCGTCCGAACCGGCCGTGAGCAGGAACAGCAGGCCGTCGGCCCCCCGCGTGACAGCGACCGCCGGTCCCGGCGACGGCTCCGGTGCCTGCTCCAGCACCATGTGCACATTCGTGCCGCCGAATCCGAAGGCGCTGACACCGGCCCTGCGCGGCGCGTCCCGCTCGGGCCGCCAGGCACGTGGTTCGCGCGTGACCGCGAACGTGCCGCCGTTCGGGAGCAGCCCGGGTTCGGCCTGTTCACAGCCCGCCTGCGGCGGAACGACTCCGTGATGGACGACGAGGGCCGCCTTGAGCAGGCCCGCGATGCCCGCGGCGGACAGCGTGTGGCCGATGTTCGCCTTCACCGAGGAGACGTAGGCCGGCGGGCCGGCAGGCGTACCCGACCGGAGGGCACGCAGTGACGCCATCTCGACGGCATCGCCGGTAGGGGTGGCCGCGCCGTGGCACTCGATGAAACCGACGCTGCCCGGTGGGACGCCCGCGTCGTCGTAGGCACGCTCCAGACAGGCGGTCTGTCCCTTTTCGCTCGGTGTCATGGGGCCGCTGGAGCGGCCGTCGTTGGTGCAGGCGCTGCCGCGGATGACCGCGTACACGCGGTCGCCGTCGCGTTCGGCGTCGGCGAGCCGTTTGAGGACGGCCATTCCGGCGCCCTCACCGAGTACGAATCCGTCGGCACGCCGGTCGAAGGGGCGGCAGACGCCCGTACGGGACACGACGCCGATGCGGGAGAAGCCGATGAGGTTGTCGGGTACCAGGTTGAGGTAGACCCCGCCGGCCAAGGCCACTTCGCACTGTCCCGAGCGCAGATGGGTGACGGCCTCGTGCACGGCGGCGAGGGACGCGGAGCACGCCGAGTCCACCACGAAGCTGGGTCCGCCCAGGTCGAAGACGGAACTCACGGAGGTCGCCGCCATGTTCAGCAGCGTGCCCGGCACGGTGTACGCGTTCGTCGGGGCGACCCCGTCGGCGGCGGCCGTCAGCCGGTCCGCGTCCGCCGCGTCCACGCTCCCGAACTGCCCCCGGGCGAGCTGGCGGGCCCGGATCCGGGACGTGAGCATGTCCTTGTACTCGGTCACGGACGCGCCGACATAGACCCCCGTACGCTCCCTCGGGAACGGGCCGCGCTCCAGCCCCGCGTCCTGAAGCGCCACCCGGGTCAGCTCGATCAGCAGCCGGTGCTGGGGGTCGGTGACCTCCACGCGCCGTGGCGGCAGTCCGTAGTGCAGCGCGGCGAAGGAGCGTACGTCGTCGAGGTGGGCCACCCGGTCGGTGTAGGAGCCGTCGGGGTCGCGGGGGTCCTGCGGGCGGTGGAACGGCTCGTGGTCCCACCGTCCGCCGACGGGGCCGCCGACGACGGTGCCGCGGTGGATGAGCCGCCAGTAGTCATGGAGGTCCGGAGCGCCGGGGAAACGGCAGGCCATGCCGGTGATCGCGATGGGCAGCATGTCTCAGCCCTCCGCGCGGGCGGCGGCGCCGGTCGGCGCCGGACGGGCCGGGACGGAGAACAGGTCCTCGCGGGTGAGTCCCAGCGCGCTCAGCAGCGGCAGCACCACGTCGCTGAAGAACACGGCCGCGTCCATGCCCGCGGTGCGCATGACGGCGATGCGGTCGGCGTAGTCGGGGAGCAGTTCGTGGGCCGGCATGCGGAAGGTGCGTACCACGTGCGCGAGATCGGCGAGTGTGCCCGCGCGGTCGGCGTCGAGGTGCAGGGCGAGCATGCGCTGGTAGAACCGGGCGTGTGCCATCTCGTCGCGGCCGATGAAGCGGTACACCTCGGCCAGTACGGGATCGCCCTTCCGGCGCGCGAACTCCCGTTGCTTCCGGTAGCTCACGAAGGTGGTCAGCTCCTGGACGGCGAGGTAGAGCGTCATCTGCCGGGGGTCGCTGTGCGGTGCGTTCCACCGGCGGGCCATGACCTCCTCGGCGTAGTCGTGCAACTGCTCCTCGGTGCGCTGTCCGCTGCGGCGGAGATACTCGCGCAGCACGAGGGAGTGTTTGGCCTCCTCGTAGCCCCAGTTGGCCGCGAACCACGCCTGGCCGTAGTCGCCGGCCAGCAGCGACAGGTGTTCGCGGAGATAGTCGGGGAGGAACATCTCCACGCCGCAGAACGTCTCCGCGCAGAGCGCGAGCCGCTCGTCCCGGGGAGCCTCGGGGAGCCGGTCCCAGGGCACGTCGTCGAAGAGGTTCCAGCGGCGGTTGCGTTCCGCGTGTTCGAAGAACGACATGTACTCGCGGTGGAACGCCTCGCGCAGCGCACGGGAGGTCATCGGGCGTCCGCCTGCGGTTCCGGGGCCGCGGCCATCAGCGCCTCGCACAGCTCACCGACCGTGCCCACACGTCCGAATACGGCGTCCGGCAGGCGGATACCGAGGTCCCGCTCGGCCACGGTGATCATTTCGAGGAGCTGTACGGAGTCGAGGCCCAGGGACTGCACCTCCGTTTCCGGGGTCAGCGGCCCCAGTTCGCGATGGCTGACTTGTTCACCGGCGCTCTGCAGCAGCGCGAGTGCCTCGGCAAGGTTCATTCCACTCTCCTGATCGGTCGACATCAGTCGATACGCCGCAGCGACCACTGAGCCAGGGAGTGGTATCCCTGCTCGAAGGCGCGCATACAAAAAGTGAGGTAGCGATCGAAATCGACAAACAGTTCATCGCCCCAGGTGGTGCGGATGAGCGTCTCGTTCCGCCGTAGACCCGCGCGCCAGAGCCCGGTGGTACGGGCGTAGTGCGTACGCCGGGTGCGGAGGCGGTCGATCTCCCAGTACGGGCCGACGGCCTGCACGATGTGTTCCATGCGCGGGGCGAATCCGCCGGGGAAGATACGGCGGCTGTACCAGCCCAGTTCACGGAGGTCCGCGAGGTCGCGCGGGATGCGGTCGCCCACGACGTGCTGGAGGGCGAAGGAGGCGCCCGGCACCGTCCACTCCCAGGCCCTGCGGAAGTAGTCCCGGTAGACGTCCACCGCCTCACCGGCGCGGAACTGCTCCGGTCGGCACACGTGCTCGATCATGCAGATCGAGATCAGCGCGTCGAACCTGCCCGGCGGCTCGTAGTCGCGGTAGTCGACGCAACTGGCCCGCACACCCGGCAGGTTCAGCCGCTCGATCTCCGCGTACTGATCGCGGGAGAGCGTGATGCCGTGCACATCCCTGACCTGTCGGTCGACCGCCAGATACGCGAGAGTGCCGCCCCAGCCGCAGCCGATGTCCAGCACGCTGGAGTCCGGGCGGACCCCGGCGTAGTCGTACATCACGGCGAGCTTGGCGAGTTGTGCCTCGTGCAGGTCGTCGGTGTCGTCGAACACCGCGCAGGTGTAGTGCAGTTCCCGACCGAGCCACAGCCGGAAGAACTCGGGGCTGGGCCCGTAGCTGACGTCGATCTCAGGCGCTGTGGACATCGTGTGCCTCCGCACGCCGTCCCGGGACGGCCGGTGGTCCCGCGAGGTATCTGCGGCGCATCTCCTGGCGGCGCGGTTTCCCCGATGTCGTCCTGAGGATCGTCCCGGGCCCGGCCGTGACGACCTCACCGACGGTCAGCGCGAAGTGCTCCGCCACGACTTCCCGGATCGCCCGGTCGAGATCGGGTGCGGCGTCCCGGCGGCACTCCACGACCACCACGACCTCCTCCGTGTACGGCGAGGGCCGGGTGAAGGCCACCACGCCTCCGGCGCGGACCCCGGGCACCGCCTCCACCAGCCATTCGAGGCGGGTCGGGTCGATGGTGCGGCCGTTGACGACGAGTACGTCCTTCAGGCGTCCCGTGATGTGCAGTTCGCCGTCCGCGAGATAGCCCCGGTCCCCGGTGCGCAGCCAGCCGTCCTCGCGGAACGTCTCCGCGGTGGCCTCGGCGTCACCGACGTACCCGGCGGCGACCGAGGGGCCACGGACCCAGATCTCCCCGACGCGGCGGTCGGGGCGTCGCGCGCCCAGACCGTCGACCACGGTGACCTCGTGGCCCGGGAACGGTCTGCCGCAGTTGATGACCTCCAACGGCGCCTCTGCACCGTCGGATCGGGCGTCGGGCCGAGCGTCGGGTTCGGCGTCGGACTGAGTGCCGGGGTCGGCGTCGAGCGGAACCGCCCGGTCCGTGTCGCGCAGGGCGGTGGGGGAGATCGCGTCGGTCCGTGCGCCGCGCGCCCGCGCCCCGAAGGTCACCGCGAGCGTCGACTCGGCGAGACCGAAGCACGGGAGCAGCGCGGCCGGATCCAGTCCGGCGGGCGCGTACGCCTCGGTGAAGCGGCGGAGCGTACTCGCGTTCACCGGCTCTCCCCCGCAGCCGAGTACCCGCACCCGTGACAGATCGAGACCGGCGATGTCGTCGGGGCGGACCCGTCTGGCGGCGAGCGCGAAGGCGAAGTTCGGAGCGAAGGTGATGGTGCCCCGCACCCGGGACATCGCGCGCATCCACATCCCGGGGTCGCGGACGAACTCGTGTGCGGACAGCAGGGTCACCGGCAGGCCCACCGCGAGCGGGGCGAGGACGAATCCGACGAGCCCCATGTCGTGGTGGAGCGGCAGCCAGCTCACCGCGTGGTCGTGGTCGGGGTCGGCGGCCAGCCCGTCGCGCATGATGGCGTGCGCGTTGGCGTTCACCGCACCGGCGGTCGCGGCCACCGCACGGGGCCGGCCGGTGCTGCCACTGCTGAACTGGAGATACACGATCCGGTCGGGACGGTAGGGAACGGGCTCGCGCGGCCCGACCGCCCCGGCGCTGTCGGGGAGTTGGCGGGTGTACGGGAGGGAGCGCGGGCACAGGCCGGACAGCAGCGGCAGGGTCGTCTCCGGTGCGATGACGACGCGTGGTCCGGCGACCGCCAGGGCCTCGCCCAGCGCCTCGCGCCAGGCGTCACGGCGGCCGAGTCGAGGCGGTGGGGGAACCGGCACCGGCACGAGACCGGCCCAGACGGCCCCGAGGAACGCGTGCACGAAAGGCCCTGGCTCACCGGCGACCAGCGCGACCCGGTCCCCCGGGCGCAGTCCGGCGGCGAGCAGCCAGCCGGCCGATGCGCGTACGGCCGCGAGCAATTCGGCGCGGGACAAAGAGACCGTGTTTCCGTCGGCGCCCGAATACGCGTGAGCGAAACGCGAGTCCCCTTCATACGTCTGGAGTGTCGATGTGATCCATCGGTCATGCACCGGGGACTCGCCTTCCAGCCTTCTTGGAATTCAGGTGCCGCCCATGGTAGTCAGCCGGTTTCCTCATGAGAGATAAACCAACATCCTCATAAAAACGTACTTTCACATTGACCGATTTACTGATTATCCGAACACGCAGTCGTACACGGGAATTGCCTGTCCGGTGGACGCTTGTCCGATGGGCAGGACGGCCGCAGGGCAGCCGCGCTCACGTGCCCGGACGGCGACAGGTTCCCTCCGGGTACGGATACGGCCAATTGGACGGGCACCTTCCGTCCGTGAATGTGCCGGTCGTCGAGGACACTGCCCCGCAGCCGCCGCCGGGTGACCGCCGGGACGGCCGCGCTCCGGCTCCCCTGGAACTCGACTTCTTCAAAGATGTCTTGAAATCACACGCCTCAGTTCTTCACTCCTGCCCCCTCGTTGATCACGAATCCCTCACCTCACATACTGCGCTGACCGGCGGCGGGCGCCGTTCCGCCCACGGTGGACGACGCCCGCTCGCCTCCATCCCAAGCTCCTGGGGGAGACTTGCGCGTACATGTGAAGAGAGCACACGCCTTCACCGTCGCGGCGGCCACATCGGTGGCCCTCGTGGCAGGCATGACCGGCCCCACGACAGCGACCGCCGCGCACACGGCCACGGCGAACACCCCACGCCTCGGCGGCGACCAGCGGATCCAGCTCATCACCGGCGACCGTGTGGTGGTCGGCGCCAAGGGCCAAGTGGTGGGCTTCGAAGCCGCCAAGGGCCGTGAGCGAATACCCGTGCAGGTGCAGCGCGTCAAGGACCACACCCTCGTGGTGCCCGGCGACGCACAGCGCCTGATCGCCACGGGCAAGCTGGACCAGCGGCTGTTCGACATCGGCGAACTCGCCGACCCGCTGCTGCGCAAGAGCCATGGCGACGGGCTCAAACTGATCGTGCAGTACGACGAAGGCGCCGCAGCCGCACGGGCCGATGTCCGGTCGGCCGGCGACACCCGGGTGCGGCGCACGTTCCCCACCATCGGCGCCGACGCCATCCGTACGTCGCGGGACGACGTACCCACGCTGTGGGAGGCGCTGACCGACCGGCGGAAGAACGGCCTGCGCGCCACCGCGTCCGGCATCGGCAAGGTGTGGCTGGACGGGATACGCACCGCGAGCCTGGACCGCAGTGTCCGGCAGATCGGCGCCGACAAGGCGTGGGCGGCCGGATACGACGGCACGGGCGTCACGATCGCCGTCCTCGACACCGGCGTCGACAAGACCCACGACGACCTCAAGACCCAGGTCGTCGGGGAGAAGAACTTCTCCGCGTCGCCCGACACCGCGGACCGCGTCGGACACGGCACCCATGTCGCGTCGATCGCCGCCGGTACGGGCGCCAAGTCGGGCGGGACGTACAAGGGTGTCGCACCCGGCGCCAAGGTCATCAGCGGCAAGGTGCTGGACGACGAGGGGTTCGGGGACGACTCCGGCATCATCGCCGGCATGGAGTGGGCCGCCGCCGAGGGCGCGGACGTCATCAACCTCAGCCTCGGCGGCCCGGACTCCCCGGGCGTCGACCCCCTGGAGGCGACGGTCGACAGGCTGTCCGCCGAGAAGGGCGTCCTGTTCGCCGTCGCGGCGGGCAACGAGGGTGAGTACGGCGAATCGACGGTGGGTTCGCCGGGCAGCGCGGACGCCGCACTGACCGTCGGCGCCGTCGACAAGGACGACAAGCTGGCGCCCTTCTCCAGCGTCGGCCCCCGCGTCGGTGACGGCGCCGTCAAGCCGGACGTGACCGCGCCCGGCGTCGCCATCACCGCAGCCGCCGCCCCCGGCAGCGAGATCGACACCCGCCCGAGCACTCCGCACCCGGCCCCCGGCTATCTCCAGATCGACGGCACCTCGATGGCCACGCCCCATGTGGCGGGCGCCGCGGCGATCCTGAAGCAGCGGCACCCGGGCTGGAAGTCCGCCGAGTTGAAGGGCGCGCTGACCGCGTCCGCCAAGGGCGGCGACTACACCGCCCACCAGCAGGGCTCGGGCCGTGTCCAGGTCGACAAGGCGCTCGCCCAGAGCGTGATCGCCGATCCGGTCTCGCTGAACTTCGGCATGGCGCAGTGGCCGCACACCGACGACAGGCCCGTCACCCGGAAGCTCGGCTACCGCAACCTCGGGACCGCCGACGTCACCCTCGACCTGTCGGTGTCCACGGTGGACGCGGCGGGCAAGCCGGCCCCGGCCGGGTTCTTCACGCTCGGCGCCACCAAGCTGACCGTGCCCGCCGGAGGCAGGGCCGAGGTCGACCTGACCGCCGACACGAGCATCGGCGACACCGACGGCACCTTCTCGGGGTACGTCACCGCCACCGGCGCGGGCCAGTCCGTCCGCACGGCCGCGGTCGCCGTCCGCGAGGCGGAGTCCTACGACCTCACGCTGAGGACCATCGACCGCGACGGCACCGACGCGCGTAACTCCGTCAGCACCCTGATCGGCGTCGCCGGCCTCGGCAAGGGCTTCCAGGCGCGCATCGACAACGAATCGGGCACCTACAAGATCCGCGTACCCAAGGGCTCGTACACGCTCAGCACCGCCGTCTACCAGGACCCGTCGGACCTCACCCAGGGCACCGACTGGATCGCGCAGCCGAAGCTGGACATCTCCGGGGACACCACGGTCACCGCCGACGCCCGCACCACCAAGCCGGTGGACATCACCGTGCCCGGCATCGGCACGGCCGACTACGGCAGCACGTACTACGAGCAGGCGACCGACATCGGCCGCGTCGGCAACGGCTGGGTCCTGCGCGGATTCACCAACTTCCGTACCGCACACGTGGGTCCGGCCGTCACCGACGGCTCGCTCCTGCAGACCTGGGACGCGCACTTCGTCAAGGACGCCTCCTCGCAGTACTCGGTGGCCTTCGGCGACAAGCCGCAGCAGGTCGCGACCGGCTACACCAAGCATGTGAAGGCGAACGAACTGGCGACGCTCAAGGTCGCCGTCGGCGCCTCCGCCCCCGGGAAGACCGCCCTCGCGTCGCCGTTCCCGCAGCTGCCGGGCGCGCCGGAGGGCACGGGGTTCTCGGCGCCGCAGCCGGCGCCCGGCACGCGCACCTTCTACGTCTCCACTGCCGACGGCGTGAAGTGGCTGACCAGGGTCAACCAGCTCGGCGCGCCCGACCAGTGGGGCTACCCGGCCTTCGACGGTGCCTACGAGATGCCGGCGCCGAAGCGCTACGAGACCGGCCGCACGTACCAGGAGACGTTCAACGTCGGCGTCTTCGGTCCGCTTCTGGGCGAGAACATGGGCGTCTTCCGCACCGCACCCGACCCGGCCACGGGCGAGCAGCAACTCGTCGGGGCCGTGCCGCTGTTCAGCGACGGCAAGGGCAACCTGGGCCGCTCGGCGTACACCTCGGCCACGTCGGTGCTGTACCGCGACGGCGTGAAGGTCGCCGAGAACGACGACCCGCTGAGCGGCCAGGTGCCGTTCACGGTCGGTTCCGCCGACGCCGAGTACCGGCTGACGACCTCCGTCGAACGTCCGGCGGCGGTCGCCGCGGCCTCCACCCGCATCGACGCCGGCTTCACGTTCCGCTCCAAGGAGGTCGCGGCCACCACGGCGCTGCCGGTGTCCACGGTCCGCTTCGCGGCGCCCGTCGACCTCGCCTCGCGCGCCCCGGCGGGCAAGTCGGTCCAGGTCCCGGTGGTCGTGCAGGGCTCGGCGGCCGGGAAGAACCTCAAGTCGCTCACCGTGTCCGTGAGCTACGACGACGGGAAGACCTGGCAGCCCGTCAAGGTCGACAACGGCAGGATCTCCGTGAAGAACCCGGCGAAGGACAAGAGCATCTCGTTCCTCGCCGATGTCACGGACAAGCAGGGCAACAAGTCGACACTGACGATCCACCACGCGTACTACGGCAAGTGATGTTGCCGCGGTGATGAATTTCGCGTGACCAGGACGTGCCGGAAAGCGGAAGCGGTCGAGGACGCTTTCCGGCACGTTCGCATGTGCGTTCACTGAACGGTCGGGCGTCGCGTCGGTCGCTGTGTCAGTCGTCGCGTCAGCCGTTATGTCAGGCGTTGTTCCGGCGATTGGATCGCGCGGCCGGTGATCAATAGGATCCGGCGATGATCACAAGACTACGGCTGGCGGCGGGCCTCGGGGCCCTCGCCGCCGCCCTGAGCGTCGGGCTGATACCGGCCGACGCCGTCGCGGACGAACCGTCCGCGGACCTGCCCGCGCCCAAGGTCGAACTCGTCCTGGACGTCAGCGGTTCGATGCGGGCCCGGGACATCGACGGCGGGTCACGGATGGCCGCCGCGAAGCAGGCGTTCAACGAGGTGCTCGACGCCACCCCGGAGGAGGTCGAGCTGGGCATCCGCACCCTCGGCGCGTCCTACCGGGGCGACGACCGCAAGGAGGGGTGCAAGGACACCCAGCAGCTGTATCCGGTGGGGCCGCTTGACCGTACCGAGGCGAAGACGGCGGTGGCGACGCTCGCACCCACCGGCTGGACGCCCATCGGGCCCGCCCTGCTGAAGGCCGCCGACGACCTGGAGGGCGGCGAGGGCTCGCGCCGCATCGTCCTGATCAGCGACGGCGAGGACACCTGCGCGCCGCTCGACCCGTGCGAGGTGGCGCGCGACATCGCCGCCAAGGGCATCCACCTCACCATCGACACCCTCGGTCTGGTCCCCGACGCGAAGACCCGCGAGCAGCTGAGCTGTATCGCGGAGGCCACCGGCGGTACGTACACGTCGATCCGGCACAAGGACGAACTCACCGACCGTGTGGGCCAGTTGGTCGACCGGGCGGCCGAGCCCGTGGTGGTGCCGGTCGCCGTCGAGGGCGCCCCGCGCTGCGCCGACGCGCCGCAGGTCAAGCCCGGTCTGTACACGGACCGCGCCGCGTTCGGCACGCACCGCTGGTACCGGGTCGACGTCATGCCGGGACAGGAGCTGCGCGCGTCCGTGAGCGTCGCGGCCGACCGTGCCGTGGGCCCCGACTACGGCGTACTGATGCGCGCCGTCACCGTCCACGGGCGGGAGATCGTCCGGGGCTCGGAGGCCGGGGACGGCCGCACCGATGTCATCTCGACGGGGCTGCGGTATCCGGAGCCGGAGCGGGACGACGCCGACATGGACAAGCCCGCCGCCGTGACGGTCTGTCTGGAGGTCGCGCACTCCTTCTCGGTGGCGCCGGGGGTGAAGACCTCGCCGGGTCTGCCGGTGGAGCTGACCGTCGATGTCGTGGACGGTCCGGGCGAGGCGTCCGACGTCGCCGCGTTCGGACTGGGCCGTGGCTGGTGGCTGCTGGGCGCCCTGGTCGTGACCGGGTTCCTCGCGGGTGTCCTGTGGGGCTTCGTCTCCCGCGCGCGTGTCGCCGTCTGGAGGACCAACTGATGTCTCTCACACACCTCTTCGCACGTCCCGGACGGTTCCGGTCCGGCCCGTCGGCCCTGTCGCGGGTGTCCGCCCTGTCGGGCGCGCTGCTCGCCGCCGGGCTTCTGCTGGGCCCCGGCGCCCTTCCGGCGGCGGCCGACGCGTCGCCGTCCCCGTCCGCGAGCGACGGTTCGGACGCGGCGCCCACCGAGGCGGGTACCTCCTTCCGTACCGCCACGGAGATCCGTCCGGATCAGCGCGCCACGGCGAGCGGCTCCACGGGCGACTACCTGTACTGGTCGTTCCCGGCGGACGCGGGCACCCGCCCCACCGTGCGCGCGACCGTGAAACTCCCCGACGCGGCGGGCGAGAAGGCGGCATCGACCTGGCGGGTCGATGTGTACGACGGACTGAGGCGCCGCCAGGCGTGCATGTACGGCGTCCAGTCGCGCGCCGTCGACGCCGGTTCGGTGAGTCTGTCCTGCACCCTGCGGCCGGTCCGCGCGTGGGCGGAGCAGTGGGCGAACGATCCGCTGCCGGGCACGTACTACATCCGGCTGACGGCCGTCGGGGTCGACGCCGACGGACTGGGGCTCCCGGTCCGTGCCGAGGTCGAGACCGTCTCCCGTGACGTGGGCGGTTCGTACGCCGTGGACGGGAAGCTGTCGACTCCGCTGGTACCGGGCGTCTCCCTGGCGTCGGACGCCGGAGGGGCACCGACGGCAGAGGCCGCCACCCTGGCCGGCGGCGAACCTGACGACGGCTGGGCATCCGGCTGGTGGACGGACCGCTGGCTGTGGACGGCCGGCGGCGGTGTCCTGGCCGCGCTGGCGGGAGTCGCGGGCCACGCCTTGACCCGGGGCCGCGTACGCCCGGTACGCGGCACACCGGGAGCCTGACCCACCACCGCACCACTCCACCACCGCACCACCGCACCACCGCCACAACCCACCGGGCCCGCCCCGCCCCGCCGCGACGCACTTCCACGCGCGCGGGGCGGGTCGCCTCGGGTCTGGTCGGCAATCCGAGCGGCAGACCCGCTGCGTCCCGGAGTCCTTCCCCGCGTCCTGGGGCCCTCCCCCTCCCCTCCCGCCCACCCCACCCGCCCCACCCGCCCCACCTCAAGACCCCCGCAACAGCTTCGCCAACTCCCCCTCCCCCTCCACCTCCACCCGCCCCTCCCGCACCGCGTCCTCCAGCGACAGGTCCCCCCGTCCGACCGCCACGCACGTCCCGGTGTCCAGGACGAGCCGGGCGTCCGGGGCCTCCGGGGCGCGGCCGTCGCCGTACGCCGCGTGGGGCTCACCGGGGCCCACGCGCACGTGGAACTCCCCTTCGTCCAGCCGCACGTCCACCACCCCCGCACCGCCGAGCCCGCTCAGCGCGCGCCGCAGCGGCAGCGCGAACCAGTGCGCGCGGACGGCGTCCGTGGGGCGCCGGTCGTCCAGGGCGGGCGCGCCCCACTCCTCCAGCGCCTGGAGCACGGGCAGCAACCGCCGCCCGCGGACGGTCAGTTCGTACACGGACGCGGACACGGGCGCCGGGAGGCGGCGGCGCTCCACGAGCGCGTCGCGCTCCATGTCCTTCAGACGGGTGGCCAGCATGTCCGTACTGACGCCGGGGAGATCGGCGTGCAGGTCTGTGTAACGACGGGGTCCGCCGAGGAGTTCCCGGACGATGAGGAGGGTCCAGCGGTCGCCCACGGCGTCCAGGGCGCGGGCGGCGGCACAGTACTGGTCGTAGCTGCGGCGGCCCGGGGGTCGTGGCTGACGTGGCATACGCCGCAGTCTAGCCAAGTCGTTGGACTTTCCAAGCGGCTACTTGGTAAAACCAAGCAACACGCAGGGGCAGAGGTCTGGGAGGCCAGCGCATGGAGTTCCGGCAGTCGAGCAAGCTGAGCGAGGTCTGTTACGAGATCCGGGGCCCGGTGATCGAGCACGCCGACGCGCTGGAGGAGGCGGGCCACAGCGTCCTGCGCCTGAACACCGGCAACCCGGCACTCTTCGGCTTCGAGGCGCCCGAGGAGATCGTCCAGGACATGATCCGGATGCTCCCGCAGGCGCACGGCTACACGGACTCGCGGGGCGTCCTGTCGGCCCGCCGTGCGGTCGCCCAGCGCTACCAGGGCATCGGTCTGGACGTCGGCGTGGACGACGTGTTCCTCGGCAACGGCGTCTCCGAACTGGTGTCGATGGCCGTCCAGGCGCTCCTGGAGGACGGCGACGAAGTGCTCATTCCGGCGCCGGACTTCCCCCTGTGGACGGCCGTCACGACCCTCGCGGGCGGGCGCGCGGTGCACTATCTCTGCGACGAACAGGCCGACTGGTACCCCGATCTGGACGACATGGCCGCGAAGATCACCGACCGCACCAAGGCCGTCGTCCTCATCAACCCGAACAACCCGACCGGCGCGGTGTATCCGAAGGAGATCGTCGAGGGCATCCTCGACCTGGCCCGCCGCCACCATCTGATGGTCTTCGCGGACGAGATCTACGACCAGATCCTCTACGACGACGCGGTGCACCACTCGGCCGCCGCGCTCGCCCCCGACCTGGTCGTACTGACCTTCTGCGGCCTGTCGAAGACGTACCGCGTGGCGGGGTTCCGCTCCGGCTGGCTGGTGGTCACCGGGCCCCGGCAGCACGCGAAGAGCTATCTGGAGGGGCTGACCATGCTCGCCTCCATGCGGCTGTGCGCCAACGCGCCCGCGCAGTACGCGATCCAGGCCGCGCTGGGCGGACGCCAGTCCATCCGCGAGCTGACCGCGCCCGGTGGCCGGCTCCGCGAACAGCGGGACCGCGCGTGGGAGAAGCTCAACGAGATCCCCGGCGTGTCGTGCGTGAAGCCGAAGGGCGCGCTGTACGCGTTCCCGCGCATCGACCCCAAGGTGCATCCGATCCACGACGACGAGAAGTTCGTGCTGGACCTGCTGCTGCGCGAGAAGATCCAGGTCGTGCAGGGCACCGGTTTCAACTGGCCGCGCCCCGATCACTTCCGCATCCTCACGCTGCCGCACGCCGACGACCTGGACGCGGCGATCAGCCGGATCGGCCGGTTCCTCGGCGGCTACCGCCAATGACCCCGTCAGTGACTCCGCCGGCGAACCCGTCAGTGACTCCGCCAGTGAACCCGTCAGTGATCCGCCCCGGCGTGCCACGGGTCCGGTGATAGGAAGGACGCATGGGTGATCTTCTCCTCGTCCGGCACGGAGAGACCGCATGGTCTCTTTCCGGGCAGCACACCAGTTGGACGGACCTTCCGCTCACCGACAACGGCAGGGCGCAGGCCCGCTCCCTCGCCCCGCTGCTCACCTCGCACCGCATCGGCTGCGCGTTCAGCAGCCCCATGAAGCGTGCCCGGGAGACCGCCGAACTGGCCGGCCTGGAACACGTCCGCGTGGACTCCGACCTGTGCGAATGGGACTACGGCGGCTACGAGGGTGTCACCAGCTCCGACATCCACCGCACCCGGCCCGACTGGTTCCTGTTCGACGACGGGGTCGCCCCCGGGCCGCCCGAGCATCCCGGCGAGACCCCGGAGCAGGTGGGCGCCCGCGCCGACCGGATGCTGACGAAGGCGGAGGCGGCCCTCGCCGACCACGAGGGCAGTGTCGTCCTGGTCTCGCACGGCCACTTCCTGCGCGTACTGACCGCGCGGCGCCTCGGCCTGCCGCCGTCCGCGGGCGCCCTGTTCCAGCTCGCGACGGGCACGATCGGCCGGCTCGGCACCGAACACGGGCGGCACGTCCTCGCCGGCTGGAATGTCAGACCCGGGTCGTAGTCTGCGAGGGCTCAGGTGCCGCGCGGGGACTCAGGGGGAATCTCCGGGCGTCCCGTGACCGTGGGCACGGTCCGGGGGGGGTCTCGTGGGCACGGTCACGAGGGAGGCAGCCATGGCACGACCACCGACCGCCGCGCAGCTGCGGCTCATCCGCTCCGCCGACCCGGTGACCGGACGCCTGCGCGGGACCGAGACCCAACTGGTGGCGCTGGTGCGGCTGCGGCTGGCGTTCCGGCATCCACGGCCGCCGCACGACTGGTTCCTGACCCCGGCGGGACACGCGTGGCGCGACCGGCCCGCCGACGAGCCGGTGCCGGTGCCCGAGCCCGCGCCGGAGCCCCCGGCCGCGCCGTCCAGGGTCTTCGCCGCCCGGGTCGGCGGTGAGCCGTCGGGGGACGGCGGGCCCGCGCGGGCGCGCGAGGTGCACAGCGCGTGGCAGGGGCTCCTGGAGATGCGGCGCATGACCCATCCCGACGGTGCCGTGGACCGGCCGTGCGCGTGGGAGCGGACCCATCTGATACCAGCGGCTGCGCTCGCCCTGGAGGCGGCGGGCTGCCGCCCGGCCGGCACCGGTCACGACGGGTACCGGGTGACGGGGACCGCCCAGCCGGAGGCCGTTGCGGTGCACGCCCCCGACCCCTCCGCGCTCCTGGCCTGCGCGGCGGCGCTCGAAGCGGCGGGCTGGCAGGCCGGCGAGTACACGGATCCCCGGCGGTCCGGTGGGCGCCGCTATCTGCTGGCGTCGCCACGGAGAGTGTGACGGGCCCGGAATGCCGGGCAGCCCCGGCGGGTTGACACCGTCGACGGGCTGAGCAAGCGCTCAGCCACCACCCCCTGGGTACCGCGAAAGTACCCCCCGTGCAGAGAGGACCACCGTGTCCGGGTTCAGCGTGCAGGTCGTCGTCCGTGGCTATGAGACGGACACCCAAGGGCATCTCAACCAGGCCGTGTATCTCCAGTACGCGGAGCACGCGCGCTGGTCGATCCTCCAGGAGGCCGGTATCCGGCAGAGCGACATGGTGGAGGCGGGCGTCGGGCCGGTCGTCCTGGAGACGACCATCCGCTACCTCCGTGAACTGCGCGCGGGCGACGCGGTCGGGGTGACCTGCGTCTTCGACTGGGGGCAGGGCAAGAGCTTCCGTATCACGCAGACGATCACGAAGGCGGACGGCACGGTCGCCGCCGAACTGACGTCGGCCGGCGGACTGCTGGACCTCAAGGAGCGCCGCCTGCTGCCGGACCCGGCGGCCCGCTTCAAGGCCCTGGCCTCGGCACCCGACGTCCTGGGGCTGTAGGGCCGCGCGCTCGGACCGGACGGAGAGAGGCAGGTCAGTCCGGCGAGGGCGCTGTGAACGCCTTGCGGTGGTCGTTCGCCCGGCTGGGCGCAGCTCGCCGCCGCCACCGGGTTCTACGACCAGTCCCACATGGCGGCCGACTTCCGCACCCTGATGGGCGTACCGCCGACCTCGTACTTCACCGGGCGGCTGCCATCGGCGCGGCCCTGTCAGGCGCCGCAAGGGGGATGAGCCGCGCGGGTGCGGGCACCGGGCGTTCACCTTCCGGCCCGGTGCGGCCGATACACAGGGTCTCGACCTCCGTCCGGAGCGCCGAGAGTGCCCACGTCGGTCCGCCCGCACCCCGTTGGAGACGCCATGCCGCTCCCCCGCCGTACGCTCCTCACCGCTCTCGCCGGATCGGCCGGGGTCAGCGCCGTGGCCTGTGGCGCGCGCGGAGTCGGGACCGGGGACGCCGGGGCCCCGGCGAAGGGCGCCCCGCGCGGCGCGGCGGCTGCGGTCCGCCGGCTGCTGCCCCGGCACTCGGACCAGGTGGCGCTGCGGAGTCTGCCGCGCGCGGCGGGCGGCGCGGATGTCTTCCAGGTGTCGGGCGAGGCAGGGCGTGTCACGGTCGCGGGTACCACTCCGGCGGTCCAACTGGCCGGACTGCGCTGGTATTTGAAGCAGGTGGCGCACGCCAACATCACCTGGGCGGGCGAGCAGCTGAACCTTCCCGCCGAGCTGCCCGCGCCCCCGCGCTCCACGCTCACCCGCCGGGCGAACGTCCCGCACCGGTTCGCCCTCAACGACACCAGCGACGCCTACACGGGCCCGTACCGCGACTGGTCGTACTGGGAGCGTGAGCTGGACGTGCTCGCGCTGCACGGCTACAACGAGGTCCTGGTGTACGCGGGCGCGGACGCCCTGTACCACCGCGTGTTCCAGGAGTTCGGCCTCGGGGACGAGGAGCTGCGCCGCTGGATTCCGGGGCCCGCGCACCAGCCTTGGTGGCTGCTCCAGAACCTGGCCGGCTTTCCGTACCCGGTCTCCCGCCACCTCCTCGACGCGCGGGCCGCGCTGGGGCGGCGGATCGCGGGGCGGGTGCGGGAGCTGGGGATGGTGCCGGTGCTGCCCGGCTGGTCGGGGATGGTGCCGCCCGGGTTCGCCGGGCGGAATCCGGGCGCCCGGACGATCCCGCAGGGCGACTGGTACGGCTTCCGGCGGCCCGACTGGCTGGATCCCAGGACCGAGGTGTTCGCGCGGGTGGCGGCGGCGTACTACCGGATCCAGGACGAGATGTTCGGCGCGTCCACGCTGTACAAGGCGGACCTGCTGCACGAGGGCGGCCGGCCCGGTGACGTGCCCGTCGGGGAAGCGGCCCGGCGGGTCGGCGACGCGCTGTGGAAGGCGCATCCGGACGCGGTCTGGGTGCTGCTCGGCTGGCGGGCCAATCCGCCGAAGGAGATCGTGGAGGCGGTCGACAAGAAGCGGTTGCTCGTCGTGGACGGGCTCTCGGACCGTTCTCCGCAGGCCACCGACCGCGAGTCCGACTGGGGCGGCACACCGTACGCGTACGGGTCGATCTGGAACTTCGGCGGGCACACCGCGCTCGGCGCGAACACCGCCGAGTGGGCGCGGAGTTACGAGGCGTGGCGCACCCGCCCCGGCAGTGCGCTGCGGGGCATCGCGCTGCTGCCCGAGGCCGCCGACAACAACCCGGCCGCCTTCGAGCTGTTCTCCGAACTCGCCTGGACCGAGGGCGGGTTGGACCTGCCGGCGTGGTTCGGGCAGTGGGCGCGGGCGCGGTACGGCGGAGCGGACCCGCACGCGACGGCCGCCTGGGACCGGTTGCGCCGGACGGTGTACGGGACGGAGCGCGCCGACGGCTGGAGCGAGGGCGCCGACTGCCTGTTCGGGGCGCGGCCCTCGCTGACGGCGGCCAGGGCGGCGTCCTGGTCGCCGAAGGAGACGCGGTACGACCCGGCCGACTTCGCACCCGCCCTCGGCGAACTCCTCGCGGTGCGGGCCGCGTTGCGTACGTCGTCGGCGTACCGCCGCGATCTGCTGGACGTGGCGCGGCAGGCGCTCGCCGACCGGGGGCGGGTCCTGCTGCCCCGGATCAGGGCGGCGTACGAGGCCGGGGACGCGGGCGCCTTCGGGCGACTGGCGGACGAGTGGCTGGCGTTGATGGATCTCCTGGAGCGGCTGCTCGCCACGGACTCCGGTCAGTTGCTGGGGCGTTGGGTCGCCGAGGCGCGGGCGTGGGGCGCGGACGCGGCGGAGCGGGACCGGCTCGCGTACGACGCGCTGTCGCTCGTCACCTTGTGGGGCACCCGGGCGGGCGCCGACGCCGGGCTGCGCGACTACGCCAACCGCGAGTGGGCCGGGCTGGTCGGCGGGCTGTACCGGCTGCGCTGGGCAACGTACTTCGCGGAATTGCGTACCGTCCTGAAGTCCGGGAAGAAGCCACAGGCCATCGACTGGTACGCGCTGGAGGACCGCTGGATCCGGAACCCGGGGCGGCTCGCGAATCGGCCGTCCGGGAGCACGTATCGGATCGCCGTTCAGGTGCGTGACCGGCTCGCGCGGGGCTGACAGGGCCCGGTCACGATCTGAACCGACCTTCTCTTGACGGGTATACGTCACGCCTGCGCTCTGGTAGGAAAGTTTCCTAACAGATTGCGGAGCCCCACTCCCTCTCGTTGGAGGTCTCGTGAACACCCCCCACCGTCACGCCCCTCAGCGGCGCACCACGCGCCGCGCCCTGCTCGCCGTCCTGGGAGCGTCCCTGCTGGCCGCGCCGAGCCTGGCAGGGCAGATCGCCACCGCGGCCCCGGCCGGCACCCCGGCGGCAGCCGGCACCGCGTCCGCCAAAGGCACCACGGCCACCGCCGCCATCGGACTCGACGACCCGGCGAAGAAGGAGATCGCCATGAAGCTCGTGTCCAGCGCGGAGAACTCCTCGCTGGACTGGAAGGCGCAGTACAAGTACATCGAGGACATCGGTGACGGCCGCGGCTACACGGCCGGGATCATCGGCTTCTGTTCCGGCACCGGCGACATGCTGGACCTCGTGGAGCTGTACGCGCAGCGCAAGCCGGGCAACGTCCTGCAGAAGTACCTCCCGGCGCTGCGGAACGTCGACGGCACCGACTCGCACGCCGGTCTGGACCCGAACTTCACCAAGGACTGGGCGAAGGCGGCGCAGGACACCGTCTTCCAGCAGGCCCAGAATGACGAGCGGGACCGGGTGTACTTCAACCCGTCGGTCAGCCAGGGCAAGGCCGACCGGGTCGGTGTCCTCGGGCAGTTCACGTACTACGACGCCATCGTCATGCACGGCGACGGCGGCGACAGCACCAGCTTCAGCAACATCCGCAAGCGGGCGCTCGGCAAGGCGAAGCCGCCGTCCCAGGGCGGCTCCGAGGTCACCTGGCTGAACGCGTTCCTCGACGCGCGGGTCTGGGCGATGAAGCAGGAGGAGGCCCACTCCGACACGAGCCGCGTCGACACGGCTCAGCGCGTCTTCCTCAACAAGCGGAATCTGAACCTGGATCCGCCGCTGGACTGGAAGGTCTACGGCGACAGCTTCCACATCGGCTGACGCCTACCACCGGGTCGTGGCGCCGGGTGACGGGTGTGGCCGAGGCGGCGCCATGAAGGGAGCGGCCCGAGCGCGGCTCGGGCCGCTCCCCTTTTCCGTACGGCTTCCAGTACGGGCAGGTCAGTGGGAGCCGGCCGCCGAAGTCCCCGTGGCCACCGAAGTGTCCGGCGCCCCCCGCCGTTCCGAAAGCTCTCCCGCCGGTTCCATCGGCGCCGTGACCTCGTCGGCGTCCCGCCCCCCGCCGAGGTGGTTGAAGAGGAGATTCAGGACGACGGCCGCCACACAGCCGGTGGAGATCCCGGAGTCGAGGATGATCTTCGCGGTCTCCGGGAAGGCGTGGTAGAACTCCGGGGCCGTGATCGGGATGATGCCGACGGCCAGCGAGACCGCCACGATCAGGACGTTGTTGTCCTTGTCCAGACCTGCCTTGACCAGCGTCTGGATACCGCTCGCCGCGACCGATCCGAACAGCACGACACCCGCGCCGCCGAGCACGGGCCGGGGCACCACCGCGATGAGCGACGCCGCCATCGGGCACAGGCCCATCAGGACGAGGAAGCCACCGCCGGTCGCGACGACGTACCGGCTGCGGATCCTGGTCATCGCGACCAGGCCGATGTTCTGGGCGAACGCGCTGCACATGAAGCCGTTGAACAGCGGGCTGACCGCGGAGCCGAGGGTGTCGGCGCGCAGCCCGGCCGCGATCGTCCTCTCGTCGGCGGGGCGGCCGACGATCTCGCCGAGCGCCAGCATGTCGGCGGTCGACTCGGTCATCGACACCACCATCACCACACACATGGAGACGATCGCGGCGGCGGCGAACTGCGGGGCGCCGAAGTGGAAGGGCGTCGGGAAACCGACGACGTCGGCGTCCGCGACAGGGCCGAAGTCCGTGACGCCGAACGGGATCGCGACGAGCGTGCCGAGGACGAGGCCCACCAGGACGGCGATCTGCTTGAGGAACCCCCGGGTGAAGCGGCGCAGCAGCAGCACGATGACGAGGGTGATCCCGGCGAGCGAGAGATAGGTCGTGGAGCCGTAGTCCTTGGCCGCCGGATCCGGGCCCTGGGCCCAGCCGAAGGCGACCGGCATCAGCGAGACACCTATCAGGGTGATGACCGTGCCGGTGACCACGGGCGGGAAGAAGCGGATCGCCTTGCTGAAGAAGGGCGCCGCCAGAAAGCCGAGGACACCGGCGACGATGACCGCGCCGAAGATGACGGGGAGCGCGTCGGCCTTGTCCCGGGTGGAGTCCACGACGGCGAGCATGGGGGCGACGCCCGCGAAGGTGACCCCGTTGACGAACGGCAGCCGGGCGCCGATCTTCCAGACGCCGATGGTCTGGAGGAAGGTGGCGAGACCCGCCGTGAAGAGACAGGCCCCGGTGAGGAACGTCAGTTCGGTCGGCGAGAGCCCCACGGCCGCGCCGACGATCAGGGGCGGGGCGACCACGCCCGCGTACATGGCGGCCACATGCTGAAGGCCGCTGGTCGCCATCTTCAGCGGCGGAAGCCTCTGATCCACCGGATGCTGCGCTGAACTCACTGCGTCGTTACTCACTGCGTCGTTGCTCACTGCAGCGTTGCGAAACCTGGGCTGTGCGGCCACGGCGGCTCCTCCGGTCGGTTACGCGTCGTCGGTGACGCGGGTGTCAGGGAGGTGGTGCGAGGGACGCGAGTCATGTGCGGTGACCTGCTGGAACGCGGTACGGATCGCCGTACCGGAAACTGGGACGGTGTGACCGTTCCGGGGAGCGCGCACGTCCATGCGCGCTCCCCGGACACGGCTGCCGTGAGCCCGGTTCGGGTCCACGGAGACCGGTCGAGGGCCGTCCCCCTCGGCCGGACTTCCGGGGAGGTCAGCCCTCGGCGGCGATCCGCGCGAGGCGGCGCGCCTCGTCCCGCGTGGAGCGGGCGACGGCGTCCTCGTCGACGTGCAGCAGCCGTCCGTCCTCGACGACCGGACGGCCGCCGACGAGGGAGAGGGTGACCGGGGCCGCCGCGCCGAAGACCAGGGCGGTCACCGGGTCGGCGATGGAGGCGTGCGCGAGGGTGTCCAGGCGCCACAGGACGAGGTCGGCGACCTTGCCCGCCTCGATGGAGCCCAACTGCTCGGCGCGGCCCAGCACTTGGGCGCCGCCGAAGGTACCGAGCCGCAGCGCCTGGCGGGCGTTCAGCGCGGCTTCGCGGTGGCTGCCGAGGCGGTTGATGAGCAGGGCGTTACGGAGTTCGGTGTGGAGTTCGCCGGACTCGTTGGACGCGGTGCCGTCGACGCCGAGGCCGACGGGGACGCCGGCGGCGAGCATGTCGGGGACGCGTGCGATGCCGGCGGCGAGCCGGGCGTTGGACGAGGGGCAGTGCGCGACACCGGTCCGCGTCCGGGCGAAGGCGTCGATGTCGGAGTCGTTCATGTGGACGCAGTGCGCCATCCACACGTCGTCGCCGAGCCAGCCCGTGGACTCGAAGTAGTCCGTGGGGCCCATGCCGAACAGCTCGTGGCAGAACTTCTCCTCCTCCACGGTCTCCGAGCCGTGGGTGTGCAGCCGTACCCCCTTGCGGCGGGCCAACTCGGCTCCCTGGCTGAGCAGTTCGGTGGTGACGGAGAATGGTGAGCAGGGTGCGACGGCGATCTGGGTCATCGCGTCGAAGGAGTCGTCGTGGTACTGGTCGATGGTCGCCTCGGTGGCGGCGAGCGCGCCGTCGAGGCTCTCCACCGCGAAGTCCGGCGGCAGTCCGCCGTCCGAGGTGCCGCGGTCCATCGAGCCACGGGCCAGGGTGAAGCGGACGCCGGTCTCGGACGCGGCGCGGATGATCGCGCCGGACAGGTCGCCCGCGCCGCGCGGGTAGACGTAGTGGTGGTCCATGGCGGTGGTGACGCCGCCGCGGGCCATCATCGCGAGGGAGCCCTGCGCGGCGGCGTACGCCATGGGTTCGTCGATCCGGGCCCAGGTCGGGTAGAGGGCGACGAGCCAGTCGAAGAGGTTGTGGTCGGTGGCGAGGCCGCGGGTGATCCACTGGTAGAAGTGGTGGTGCGTGTTGACGAGGCCCGGGGTGAGCAGATGGCCGGTGCCGTCGACACGGCGGACCACGTTCTGAAGCCCTTCGGGCGCCGGGCCGGGCCCGATCGACTCGATCCGGGTGCCGGCGACGACGACATGACCCGATGCGTACTCGGTGTCGTCCGCGTCGACCGTGGCGATGGCGCAGTTCTCGATGACGAGGCGCTGGGCCGCCGTTGCTGCCATGGTGCGTCCTTCGGTGAGTGGCGTGGGGGACACGGCCGGGCCGTCAGAGGTTGGTCAGGTCGGTGGGGATCAGCGGTTCGGCGCCGTCCCGCAGGACGGTGCCCTCGATGAGTCCGTAGGGCCGGTCGGCGGCGAAGTAGACGGCTCCGTCCTCAGTGTCGTTCTTCAGCCCGAACGGCTCCAGGTCGACCAGGAAGTGATGCTTGTTCGGGAGCGAGAAGCGGACCTCGTCGATCTCGGAGCGGTTGTTGATGATCCGCGCGCCCATTTGGTAGAGGGTCTGCTGGAGCGAGAGCGAGTAGGTCTCCGCGAACGCCTGGAGCATGTGCTTGCGGGTCTGCGCGTACGACTTCTCCCAGTTCGGCATGTGCGCGGCGTCGTCGGTCCAGTTGAACCGCCAGCGCCCCGAGACCTGCGTCGCCAGAATGCGGTCGTACGCCTCTTTCAGCGTCGTGTACTCGTCCTTGACGTAGCCCCAGAACTCGGAGTGGGTGGAGTTCATCACGGTGAGGTCCTTGAGGCCCGAGATGACCTCCCACCGCTCACCGTCGTACGTGATCTGACTGGTGCGGGTCTCCTGGCCCTGGCGGACGAAGGAGTGCTTGACCTCGTCGGCGCCGATGAACCGCGAGGAGGCGTCGGAGGTCTCGATGCGCTCCCAGGCGTACTCCTCGATCCGGATACGGGCCCGGTGGATCGGCTCCTGCGAGGTGACGAAGTGCCGTGCGAGGTGGATGCCGAACTGCTCGGCGGACTCGATGCCGTACTCCTGGGCGAACGCGTACACCGTGTTCTTGGTGGTGTCGGTCGGCAGGACGTTCGCGTTGGAGCCCGAGTAGTGGACCTCCTCCATGTCGCCGGAGAGGGCGACGGAGACGTTGAGGTCCTTGATGTGGTGCGTGTCGCCGTCGCGGGTGATCTTGACGACGCGGTTCTCGGCCTTGCCGTACTGGTTCTGACCGAGCATCACGGGGCGGGCGGCGGCGCGGTCTCGGCGGGACGTGTCGGTCATGTGTCTGCTAGCTCCCTCGGTAAACGGAGTAGCCGAACGGGTTGAGCAGCAGCGGTACGTGGAAGTGCTCGCCCTCCGCGACGGCGAAGACGATCGCCACCTCGGGGAAGAACACTCCGGGCGCGCCGCTGTCCCGATGCGCGGGGGCGTCCTGCTGTGCCTCGGCTCGCTTCTTCTCGAAGTACGGCTCGACGGCGAAGTCGAGCCGGACGTGGGTGGTGCCCGCCGGCGGCGCCGGCAGGTCCTTGCACCGTCCGTCGGTGTCGGTCGCGGACGCGCCGAGCACCACCCAGTCGGCGCCGGGGCCGGGCCGGGCCGCGAGCGAGACGGTGACTCCGGCGGCGGGGCGGCCCGCGCTGGTGTCGAGGATGTGGGTCGACACCGACGCCGTGGCGTCCGGGCGGATGTCCGGGCGGGTGTCCGTACTCATGCGCTCTCCCCTTCGAGGAGTCGGGTCAGCCTGATGCGGTTGATCTTGCCGAGTTCGGTGCGGACGATCTCGCGTTCGCGCTCCGGCGGGTTGCCGACGCGTTCCCTGACGGCGTCCCGCAACTGCTCGCCGGTCAGGCCGGTCGCGCAGATCAGGAACACATGGCCGAACCGGTCCTGGTAGGCGAGGTTGAGTGCGAGCATCTCGGCCCTGAGCCGGTCGGACGCGCCCGACATCCCGCTCTGTTCGCGTGACGACGTGGGGTCGCCGGGGGTGGGGCGCCCGATCGGCGGGTGCCCCGCCATCGCCTCGGCCAGGTCCTTTTCGGTCAGCTCCGCCATGGCGGCGTCGCTCGCGGTGAACAGGGCGTCGGCGGTGGTGAAGGGGCGCTGGGCGAGCAGGGCGCTCCCCCAGGCCGAAGAGGCGCACACCTCGTGAAGGACGGCGGTGGCCGCTTCCTCCGACAGGGCGTTGAACCGGGCGGTGCCCGGTGTCGAGGACGACGTCACGGGAGCCTCCGTGGCCTTGGTGCTGGTGCGTGCTGGTGCGTGCTGGTGCTGATGCTGGACGGGCTGCGCACAGCTAACGCCAGCGGAAACACGGCGTCAACACTTTGTTGAAAAATTTGGTTGACGTAAAACGTCGCCGTTCCAGTCGCCGTTCTACTCGCCCTTGGCGGCGTTTTCCCTGTTCAGATAGTTGTAGACGGTGAAGCGGCTGACGCCGAGCGCGCCCGCGACGGTCTCGACGCCGTGGCGGACGGCGAAGGCGCCGCGCGCCTCAAGCGCCCGGACGACCTGCTGCTTGGCCTTGCGGTCGAGTCCGGCGAGCGGCTGTCCGTGCTTGCGCTCCAGCGCAGCGAGGATGTGGTCCAGGGAGTCCGCGAGCTGAGGCAGCCGTACGGCCATGACGTCCTCGCCCGCCCAGGCGAGCACCACGTCGTCGTCGCCCGCCTGGTCAGGGGGGACGATCTCGCCGCCCATGGCGTCCACGAGGGGCTTGACGGCGGCCACGAAGGCGTCGTCGGCCGACCCGGTCACCGGTCACCCTCGGCATCCGGGGCCGACTCCGGGTTCGATTCCGGGTCCGCGATGACGTTGACCTGGAGCGAGACGCGGGTGGCGCCCGCCGCGAGGGTCCGGCGCAGCAGCGCGTCGACGGCCGTGAGGACGGCGTCGGCGCCGCCCTCGGCGGTGTTGCCGAAGGGGCCCACGTCGACGGCGTCGAGGCCGGCGCCCTGGACGACCTCGCGGGCGACCACCGCGTGCCCCGGCGCCTCGTCGAGATCGAAGGGCTCGGTCGTGAACTCCACGCGCAATCTCACCCGCACAACCTACTGCGCCCCCGGATTTTCCGGCAGCCCCCTCCTGGCCCCCTTGACAAGCCCCGAGCTTCGGCGGCAATCTTCCGGTAAGCAGAATTGAACTTCCGCGATACGGAAGGAGCGCCGCGCTTCTCATGGGATACCCCGACCAGCGCTTCGATGTGAACCTGTCGATCCTCTTCACCGAACTCCCGCTCCTGGAGCGCCCGGCCGCGGCGGCCGACGCGGGCTTCACGGCGGTCGAGCTGTGGTGGCCCTGGGTCGACGCACCCACCCCCGAGCGGTCCGCGCTCAACGCCCTGAAACGGGCGATCGAGGACGCGGGCGTCCAACTGGTGGGCCTGAACTTCTACGCCGGACAGCTCCCGGGCCCCGACCGGGGCGCCCTGTCGATCCCCGGCGCCGAGTCGGAGCGGTTCCGCGCCAATGTCGACGTCGCCGCCGACTTCGCGCAGTCGCTCGGCTGCACGGCGCTCAACGCGCTGTACGGCAACCGGGTCGAGGGCGTGGACCCGGCGGAGCAGGACGCGCTCGCCCTGGAGAACCTGACGCTCGCGGCGCGCGCCGCCGACCGCGTCGGCGCGGTCCTGCTGATCGAGGCACTGAACGCGCCCGAGTCGCCGCTGTGCCCGATCGTCAGCGCCGACAGGGCCGTCGAGGTCATGGACCGGCTGAACGCCGCGACCGGACTGGGCAACGCCCGGTTCCTGATGGACCTCTACCACCTGGCCATGAACGGTGAGGACCTGCCCTCGGTCATCGAGCGTTACGCCACCAGGACCGGCCATGTGCAGATCGCCGACAACCCGGGCCGCGGCGCCCCCGGCACCGGCTCACTGCCGCTGGAAGGGCTGCTCGACCAACTACGGAAGGCCGGTTACGACGGCTGGGTCGGCCTGGAGTACAAGGCCGGCGACCGCCCGACCGCCGACACCTTCGACTGGCTGCCCACCAGCGCCTGAGGCAACCCGCCAGGGCGTGAGACGTAGACCCGCCAGGGCTTGAGACATGGCTTGAGACATAGAGAGGCACCCTCATGAGCACCCTTCCCAAGGTCGCGTGGATCGGTCTCGGCATCATGGGTTCGCCCATGTCCGAGAACCTGATCAAGGCCGGGTACCAGGTCACGGGACACACCCTGGAGCAGGCCAAACTGGACCGGCTCAGCGCCGCCGGGGGCACGGCCGCCGGGTCGATCGCCGAGGCCGTCGCCGACGCCGACGTGATCGTGACGATGGTGCCCGCGTCCCCGCAGGTCGAGGCCGTCGCGTACGGGCCCGACGGCATCCTGGAGCACGCGAGGTCCGGGGCCCTGCTCATCGACATGTCCTCGATCACCCCGCAGACCTCCGTGGATCTGGCGCGGGCGGCCGGGGCGAAGGGCCTGCGGGTCCTGGACGCCCCCGTGTCCGGCGGTGAGGCGGGCGCGATCGAGGCCGTCCTGTCCATCATGGTCGGCGGCGAACAGGCCGACTTCGACGCGGCGAAGCCGCTGTTCGACGCGCTCGGCAAGACCGTCGTGCGCTGCGGCCCGCACGGCTCGGGCCAGACGGTGAAGGCCGCCAACCAGCTCATCGTCGCCGTGAACATCCAGGCGTGCGCCGAGGCCGTGGTCTTCCTGGAGAAGTCCGGCGTCGACCTCGGGGCCGCGCTGGACGTACTCAACGGCGGTCTGGCCGGGTCGACGGTACTCACCCGCAAGAAGGCCAACTTCCTGAACCGGGACTTCGCGCCGGGCTTCCGTATCGATCTGCACCACAAGGACATGGGCATCGTCACGGACGCCGCGCGCAATGTCGGCGCCCCGCTGCCGGTCGGCGCGGTCGTGGCGCAGCTCGTGGCCAGCCTGCGCGCGCAGGGCGACGGGGGCCTCGACCACTCGGCGCTGCTGCGGGCCGTGGAGCGGCTCGCCGGCACCCAGGTCTGACCGGATCCCCGGCCCCAAATCCCCCACCCCAGATTTCCGGGCCGCGGACGCGTCGACATCTGTCCTGTCGCGCCCAGGCGCCCCGCGGCCCGGATTCCCTCCTTCCCAACCCCCCCTCTCTCCTCTGATCTCTCCCGTACGGAAGGTCCTCTCCCCGAGATGACGCAGCGCGTGCTCACCACCGAGTCCGGTGCCCCGGTCGCCGACAACCAGAACTCCGCCACCGCCGGCGCGGGCGGCCCGCTCCTCCTCCAGGACCAGCACCTCCTGGAGAAGCTCGCCCGCTTCAACCGCGAGCGCATACCGGAGCGCGTGGTGCACGCGCGGGGCAGCGGTGCCTACGGCTACTTCGAGGTGACGGACGACGTCACGGATGTCACGTACGCCGACTTCCTGAGCGAGGTCGGGCTGCGGACCGAGGTGTTCCTGCGGTTCTCGACGGTGGCGGACAGCCTCGGTGGCGCGGACGCGGTGCGCGACCCGCGCGGATTCGCCGTCAAGTTCTATACACGGCAGGGCAATTACGACCTGGTCGGCAACAACACACCGGTGTTCTTCATCAAGGACCCGCTGAAGTTCCCGGACTTCATCCACTCGCAGAAGCGTGACCCGTTCACCGGCCGCCAGGAGCCGGACAACGTGTGGGACTTCTGGGCCCACGCCCCCGAGGCCACGCACCAGGTGACCTGGCTGATGGGCGACCGCGGCATCCCGGCCTCGTACCGGCACATGAACGGCTACGGCTCGCACACCTACCAGTGGACGAACGCCGACGGGGCAGCCTTCTTCGTGAAGTACCACTTCAAGACCAACCAGGGTGTCCGCTCGCTCTCCACCGAGCAGGCGCGGGAGCTGGCGGGCAAGGACCCTAACTCCCACCAGACCGATCTGCTCCAGGCCATCGAGCGGGGCATGCACCCGTCCTGGACGGTGTACGTGCAGGTGATGCCGGCGGCGGAGGCGGCCGGTTACCGTTTCAACCCGTTCGACCTGACGAAGGTGTGGCCGCACCAGGACCACCCGCTGCGGCGCGTGGGCCGGCTGGTCCTGGACCGTAACCCGGACAACGTGTTCGCGGAGGTCGAGCAGGCCGCGTTCTCGCCGAACAACTTCGTGCCCGGCATCGGCCCTTCGCCGGACAAGATGCTCCAGGGTCGCCTCTTCGCCTACGCGGACGCCCACCGCTACCGTCTCGGCGTCAACCACACCCAGCTCGCGGTGAACGCGCCGAGGGCGACGACCGCCGAGAACTACGGCCGGGACGGCCTGATGGCGTCCCACGCCCACCCGCGCGACCGCAAGAACTACGAGCCCAACTCGTACGCGGGCCCGGTCGAGACGGGCCGCCCCCTGTCGGCGCCGGTCGCCGTCACCGGCTGGACGGGCACCCACGCGGCACCGGCCCACCCCAAGGACGACGACTTCTTCCAGGCGGGCGAGTTGTACCGGCTGATGTCGGACGACGAGCGGTCCCGGCTGGTGGCGAACATCGCGGGCGGCCTGGCTCAGGTCTCGCGCGAGGACGTCGTCGAGAGGAACCTCGCCCACTTCCACGCGGCGGACGCCGAGTACGGCAAGCGCGTGGAGGAGGCGGTCCACGCGCTGCGCGAGGACTGAACTCCCGGACCGCGCACGGGAGTCGACGGCTGGTCGGCTCCCCTGCGCGCCGGCCCGTGTCCCGGACCCGGCTGAGGGGTGGTCCGGCGGTACGGGCCCGGTGAGGACCGCGGCGGCTCGTGAGCCAGTGCGGTGGTGAAGGCGCCGGTGCCCTGCTCGACCTGAGGGCAGGACACCGGAGGCCGTCGCGACCGCCGCGGTCCGACCAGCCGCGAGCGCCGGGTACGGACGATCCCGTACCCGGCGCTCTCCCGCGTGCGCCCGGCGGCTCCGCCAGGTCGGGCGCCGCCGGGTCAGCGCACCTTCTCGCCCGCCGCGAGGCGCGCGACCATCCGCTCCAGACGGGCCGCCCGGGTCTTCCCGGTCTTCGCCGTCATCAGCCGCAGCACGACCAGATAGCGGTCCGACTTGCCGAGCGCGTCGAAGGTCCGCCGCGCGGCCGGTGCGGCGCTCAGCGCCTCCTCCAGGTCGGGCGGGACGGTGGCGGTGGCCTGGGGCGCGTAGGCGGCGGCCCAGCGGCCGTCCGCCTGGGCCGCCTCGACCTCGGCGAGCCCCGACGGCCGCATCCGGCCCGCGGCCCGCAGCGCCTCGACCTTGTCGACGTTGACCTGCGACCAGGTGCCGCGCGGGCGGCGCGGGGTGATCTTCTGGAGGTAGTACGTGGCGTCGTACGCGCGGCGCTGCCCGTCGATCCAGCCGAAGCAGAGATTCGCCTCGTGGACCTCGCCGATGGTCACCGACTCCACACCCGACGCCTTCTTCGCGAGTTTCAGCCAGATGCCCTTGCTGTCCGCGTGGTGGCGCTCCAGCCACTCCTCCAGCGCGGCCGGGCCCGTGAAGGCGAGAACCGCCGCCCCGTCCGGCGACTCGGTCCCACCGCCCGCCGCCTCTGTCCCCTTACCCGTCCCCGTCCCCGTCATCGGTACGACCCCCTTCGTCCGGTTCCTGCATGGCCGGTTCACGCTATCCGAGGCGGGGCCGGAAAGGGGCCGGCCCGGTACGCCGAAGGGCCGTCCACCCCGCTCGGGTGGACGGCTCATCGGAACCCCGTCGGACGGTTTTCGCCCGGCCGGTCAGACCTTCAGGGTCCTGTCAGACCTTCAGGGTCCTGATGGACGTCGGCGCGTGCCACGGTTCGGTGGCGATCTCCTCGAACTCGGTGACGTCGCTGATGTCCGCGGTGCGGCTCATCGAGATGTTGGTGATCCGTTCGAGGATCGCCTCGACCACGACCGGCACCCGGTAGCGGGCCGCGAGCTTCTTGGCCTCCTCGAAGGCGGCGCCGAGTTCGTTCGGGTCGGTGACCCGGATCGCCTTGCAGCCCAGGCCCTCGGCGACCTTGACGTGGTCGACGCCGTAGACGCCCAGCTCGGGCGAGTTGATGTTCTCGAATTCGAGGTTGACCTCGAAGTTGATGTCGAGTCCGAGCTGCGCCTGCCGGATCAGGCCGAGATAGGAGTTGTTGACGAGCACATGGACGTACGGGATGCGGTGCTGGGCGCCGACGGCCAGCTCCTCGATCATGAACTGGAAGTCGTAGTCGCCGGAGAGCGCGACGACCGGGCTCTGCGGGTCGGCGGTGGCGACGCCCAGGGCGGCCGGGATGGTCCAGCCGAGCGGGCCCGCCTGGCCGCAGTTGATCCAGTGCCGGGGCCGGAACACGTGCAGCATCTGGGCGCCGGCGATCTGCGAGAGTCCGATCGTGGTGACGTACCGCGTCTCGGGGCCGAACGCCTTGTTCATCTCCTCGTACACGCGCTGCGGCTTGATGGGGATGTCGTCGAAGTGGGTGCGGCGCTGGAGCGTGGCCTTGCGCTCGCCGGTGGACGCGATCCACGCGGACCGGTCGGGCAGCCTGCCCTCGGCCTTCAGCTCCCGCGCGACCCGCACGAAGAGTTCCAGGGCTGCCTTGGCGTCCGAGGCGATTCCGTAGTCCGGGGCGAAGATCTTGCCGATCTGGGTCGGTTCGATGTCGACGTGCACGAACTTACGGCCGCGTGTGTAGACGTCGAGCTTGTAGCCGGTGTGGCGGTTGGCCCAGCGGTTGCCGATGCCGAGGACGAAGTCGGACTCCAGGAAGGTCGCGTTGCCGTAGCGGTGCGAGGTCTGGAGGCCGACCATCCCGGCGTTCAGCTCGTGGTCGTCGGGGACGGCGCCCCAGCCCATCAGGGTGGGGATGACCGGCGTTCCGGTCAGCTCCGCGAACTCGACCAGCAGGTCGGACGCGTCGGCGTTGATGATCCCGCCGCCCGCGACGATCAGCGGACGCTCGGACTCAAGGAGCAGCGAGAGCGCCTTCTCGATCTGGGCGCGGCTCGCCACCGGCCGGTACACGGGCAGCGGCTCGTAGGTCTCCGGGTCGAACTCGATCTCCGTGAGCTGCACATCGGTCGGCAGATCGATCAGGACGGGACCGGGCCGGCCGGAGCGCATCAGGTGGAACGCCTGCTGGAAGACGCCCGGGACCTGCGCGGCCTCCAGGACCGTCACGGCCATCTTGGTCACCGGCGCCGCGATCGACGCGATGTCGACGGCCTGGAAGTCCTCCTTGTGGATCACATGGGTCGGCGCCTGGCCCGTGATGCAGAGGATCGGGATGGAGTCGCCGGTCGCCGAGTACAGCCCGGTGATCATGTCGGTCCCCGCGGGTCCCGACGTACCGATGCAGACACCGATGTTGCCGGGGTGCGTACGGGTGTACCCCTCGGCCATGTGCGAGGCGCCCTCGACATGGCGGGCGAGGGTGTGCGCGATGCCGCCGCCCTCCTTGAGCGCCTTGTAGAAGGGGTTGATGGCCGCGCCCGGCACACCGAACGCGTGGGCGACGCCCTCCCGCTTGAGGATCTCAACTGCCGCGCGGGCAGCGGTCATACGAGCCATGGAGTACTCCTGCTTCGGCTGTCGGATTCAGGCTCCCGTCGCGCCCCGCGGCAAGCCCTCACCCTCTCTTTTCCACATTGCGGAAATCATGTTCTGCTATATGGAATCAATGTAGGGACCGGTGCCAGGAGCGTCAAGAGAGCCGAAACCCGGGCGGGGGCCGCGCGGGAGGAGGACGATGAGGGGACCTGCCCGTGACCTCCGGCTCATGCCGAACCGCTCAGTCGAACCGCTCAGCCGAACCGCCCTGGGAGAACCGATGGCCGAGACCGTGCCGGTGCGGTGTCCCGACTGCCGGCGCGAGCACGCGTACGCCGCCACGGCCCTCCCCTGCCCCTGCGGCGCCCCGATCGTGCCGCCGCTGGTCCCGGGCGCGCCCCCGCTGCGCGTGACCCACCGGATCTGGGCCGACGACTGGGTGACCGTGCGGTGCCGGGCGTGCGGGCGCGAGGACCAGTGGCCGAGCCCCGAGCTGGGCTGCTCCTGCGGCACACTCCTGCGCATTCCGGTACGGGAGACGGCGGACCCGGAACCGGCCGGTGTCCCCCCGCACGTACCGCCGCATGTACCGCCGCCGGCGCTCGCGCCGGTCCCGCGCCCCGCCTTCCAGCCGGTGGCGGTGCGGACCGCGCGGGACGCGGTGATCGTCGCCGCCCTCTATCTGCGCTGGCTGGGCTGGCGCGAGATCCGCCAGGCCGACAGCCCGCCCCCGTCCGGCGTCGCCCTCACCGCACCGGGCGTCATCGCCCTGGTCGCACCCACCGTGCTCCCCGTCTCGCCCCGGGACGTGGAATGCCTCTGGCTCACGGCCACGACGGAAGGCGCGACGTGCATGTGCTTCTCCCTGGCGGGCTACGAGGAGGACGCCCGAACCCGCGCCGACACCCTGTCGATCCCCCTCTTCACCATCGACCTGACGGGAACCCCGCAGCCCCTCAACACCCCTGCGGACGAGCTGAATTCAACGGGCGCGTGAACTCCCGTACCGCCACACTGACCCCATGAAGCGAACCCCCACCCTGATGGCGCTCGCCTGCGCCGCGACGCTCGCCGCCGTCGCGTCGGGCTGCACCTCGGACGACCGCCCCGAGCCCAGGACCACGCGGGGCGGCGCCGCCGAGCCGGACGGGGCCTCGATCGCGCCGTCCGGGGACAGCCGTCGGCTGGCCGACCGCTATCGCGCGGCCGGAGGAGACTCCCAGGTGCACGGCATCCGGCACGCGAAGGGCGAGGACGGCGTCCACCTGACCGTGTGGACCGACGAGAAGAGCGGCTACCTGCCGTTCGAGGACTTCGCCACCGGCCTGGCGTCCTTCCTGACCGGCGAAGGAGTGCGCCTGGACCAGGGCTACCTCCTCGCTGTGTACGGTCCGGGCGGCAAGCTGCTGCACAGGTACGACACCACCGGGGCGCACAGCTCCTGACCGCCGGTCACGAACCCGGTCGCTGTTCCCCGTACGTCTCCCGGAGTTCGATCTTCCGGACCTTTCCGCTGACCGTCATCGGGAAGGTGTCCAGGATGCGGAGGGCGGTGGGGATCTTGAAGTGGGCGAGCCGGTCGTGGCAGTACGCGCGCAGTTCGTCCAGCGTCACCGGGTCCTCGGGGTCGCGGGGGATGACGCAGGCCAGGACCGCCTCGCCGTAGCGCTCGTCAGGGACGCCGACCACCTGGACGTCGGCGATCTTCGGGTGCCCGTACAGGAATTCCTCGATCTCGCGTGGGTAGATGTTCTCGCCGCCCCGGATGATCATGTCCTTGATGCGGCCGACGATCTGGACGTAGCCGTCGTCGCGCATGACCGCGAGGTCGCCGGTGTGCATCCAGCGGCCCGCGTCGATCGCCTCGGCCGTCCTCGCGGGATCGCCCCAGTAGCCGAGCATCACGCTGTAGCCCCGGGTGCACAGCTCGCCCGACGTGCCGCGCGGCACGGTGGTTCCGTCGACAGGGTCCACCACCTTGACCTCGATGTGCGGCAGCGCGCGGCCGACCGTGCCGGTGCGGCGCTCCAGATCGTCGTCGCGGCGGGTCTGCGTCGACACGGGCGAGGTCTCGGTCATGCCGTAACAGATGGACACCTCGGCCATGTGCATCTCGGCGACCACCCGTTTCATCACCTCGACCGGGCAGGGCGAGCCCGCCATGATGCCGGTGCGCAGCGACGACAGGTCGTACGCCGCGAAGTCGGGCAGGTTCAGCTCCGCGATGAACATCGTCGGCACCCCGTACAGCGAGGTGCAGCGCTCCTGCTGTACGGCGCGGAGGGTGGCCGCCGGGTCGAAGGACGGCGCGGGGATGACGACGCACGCGCCGTGCGAGGTGGCCGCCAGATTCCCCATGACCATGCCGAAGCAGTGGTAGAAGGGCACCGGCACACAGATCCGGTCGCGCTCGTCGTAGCCGACCGTACGGCCCACCCAGTAGCCGTTGTTGAGGATGTTGTGGTGCGAGAGCGTGGCGCCCTTCGGGAAGCCGGTGGTGCCCGAGGTGTACTGGAGATTGATCGGGTCGTCGCAGCTCAACTCGGCCTGACGTGCGGTCAGTTCAGCGGTCAGTTCAGCGGTCAGTTCCGGTGTGCCGGCGGCCGTCAGGTCGTCCCAGGACGGGTCGCCGATGAACACCGTCCCGCGCAGGTCGGGGCAGCGTTCGCGGACCTCCTGGACGAGGGCGCGGTAGTCCGTCCCCTTGTGGCCGGTCGACGCGACGAGCAGCGACACCCCGGCCTGCCGCAGCACGTACTCCACCTCGTGCGCGCGATACGCCGGGTTGATGTTGACCAGGATCGCGCCGATGCGGGCGGTCGCGTACTGGACGAGGACCCACTCCGGGCAGTTGACCGCCCAGATCCCGACCCGGTCCCCCTTGAGCACCCCGCGCGCGAGCAGCGCACGGGCCAGCCGGTCCACGTCGGCGCCGAACTCGGCGTACGTCCAGCGGCGCCCCGACGGCATGTCCACGAGGGCGTCCCGGTCCGGGAACGCGGCCACCGCGCGGTCGAGGTCGCGCCCGACGGTGTCGCCGAGGAGGGGGGTGGTGCTGGTGCCGTGGGTGTACGACAGTTCGGGGGCGGCCCCCGTATCGGCGGCCGGGGTCGCGGTCACCGGAAGTCCTCCTCGCGGTACTCATCGGCCGACCCGCGCGCCGTCGCCTCGCGCAGCTCGATCCGGCGGATCTTGCCGGACACCGTCTTGGGCAGCTCCCCGAACTCCAGGCGCCGGATGCGCTTGTAGGGCGCGAGGACGCTCCGCGCGTGCTCGAAGAGGAGCTTCGCCGTGTCGGGACCCGGCGCGTACCCCTCGGCGAGCACGATGTACGCCTTCGGGACCGCGAGGCGCAGCGGATCGGGCGCCGGGACGACGGCGGCCTCGGCCACCGCCTCGTGCTCAAGGAGCGCGCTCTCCAGCTCGAACGGCGAAATCTTGTAGTCGGAGGCTTTGAAGACGTCGTCGGAGCGGCCCACGTAGGTGATGTATCCGTCGGCGTCCCGGGAGCCGATGTCACCCGTCCGGTAGTACCCGCCCTCCATCGCCTCGGCGGTCCGCTCCGGATCCCCGTGGTAGCCGGTCATCAGGCCGACGGGGCGCGTGGACAGATCGAGGGAGATCTCGCCCTCGTCGGCGCCGGGCTCGCCGGTCACCGGGTCGAGCAGGACGACCCGGTAGCCGGGGCTGGGGCGGCCCATGGACCCGGTCTTCAGCTCCTGCCCGGGGCTGTTGGACACCTGCACGGCCGTCTCGGTCTGCCCGAAACCGTCCCGGATGGTGACGCCCCAGGCCCGCCGGACCTGCTCGATGACCTCGGGGTTCAGCGGCTCCCCGGCGGCGACGACCTCGCGCGGCGGGGTCCTCAGCCCGCTCAGATCGGCCTGGATGAGCATCCGCCACACGGTCGGCGGGGCGCAGAAGGTGGTGACGCCCGACCGGTCCATCTCGGCCATCAGCCGGGCCGCGTCGAACCGTGTGTAGTTGTGGATGAAGACGGTCGCCTCGGCGTTCCACGGCGCGAACAGGTTCGACCAGGCGTGTTTGGCCCAGCCGGGCGACGAGATGTTGAGATGGACGTCACCGGGGCGCAGCCCGATCCAGTACATAGTCGCCAAGTGGCCGACGGGATACGACACATGGGTGTGCTCGACCAGTTTCGGCCGGGCGGTGGTCCCGGAGGTGAAGTAGAGCATCAGCGGATCGTCGGCCCGGGTCGGACCGTCCGGCGTGAACTCCGCCGACGCCTCGTACGCGTCTTCGTAGGCGAGCCAGCCCGGCAGGTCACCGCCGTCCCCGCCGTCCCCGCCGACCGCGATCCGGGTGTAGTCACCGGGCACGTCGTCGAACTTGGCGGCGTCCGCGGCCCGCACGATCACATGGCGGACCCGGCCGCGCTCCACCCGGTCGCGCAGATCGGCGGGGCCGAGCAGCGGGGTCGCCGGGATGACCACGGCCCGCAGCTTCATCGCGGCGAGCGCGGTCTCCCACAGCTCGGTCTGGTTGCCGAGCATCACGAGGATGCGGTCACCGGCGGCGACACCCTGGTCCCGCAGCCAGTTCGCGGCGCGGTCCGAGTACGCGGCCATCTCGGCGAAGGTCCGCACGGCCCGTGAGCCGTCCTCCTCCACGATGTGCAGCGCCTCGGCGTCGTTGCCGCGCGCAATGGTGTCGAACCAGTCGAGCGCCCAGTTGAACAGCTCGGGCCGCGGCCAGGCGAAGCCCTCGTACGCGGCCGGGTAGTCCGTGCGGTGTCGCAGCAGGAAGTCCCGCGCGGCGCGGAACTCCTCGGTGGCGCTCGTCGTCATGTGTCCTCCAGGTTGCGGGACCCCCTGCCTACCATCGTGGGATCCGTGACGTGGGTCTCACCACCCCCGGAAGGGGGTACG
Source organism: Streptomyces sp. NPDC091292 (assembly GCF_044757265.1). Classification (NCBI taxonomy): domain Bacteria; kingdom Bacillati; phylum Actinomycetota; class Actinomycetes; order Kitasatosporales; family Streptomycetaceae; genus Streptomyces; species Streptomyces sp. NPDC091292. Next base: position 108,061 of record NZ_JBIVUQ010000025.1, read on the forward strand.
GCGGGAGAGCGGGAGAGGAGCGGGCCTGTGGAGACGAACGGCACCGAGACGGTGGAAATGCGGACGGCGCTGCTGCGGATGCGGCGCACGTCGGGGCTGCCGGTGGCCTTCGGCGGTCTGGTCGAGACGGGCGGCCGGCCGATAAGGGAGTACGGCGGGAGAGCGGGAGAAGAGCGGGCCTGTGGAGACGAACGGCACCGAGACGGTGGAAATGCGGACCGCACTGCTGCGACTGCGGCGCGCGTCGGGACTGCCGGTGGCCTTCGGCGGTCTGGTCGAGACGGGCGGCCGACCGATAAGGGAGTACGGCGGGAGAGCGGGAGAAGAGCGGGCCTGTGGAGACGAACGGCACCGAGACGGTGGAAATGCGGACCGCACTGCTGCGACTGCG